>JARGFQ010000004.1 GCA_029210565.1 Bacteroidales bacterium | reverse complement strand
CACATGCTGGGGCTGGAGAAGGTCCCAAGGGTTCGGCTGTTCGCCGATTAAAGTGGCACGCGAGCTGGGTTCAGAACGTCGTGAGACAGTTCGGTCCCTATCTGTTGTGGGCGTAGGAAATTTGAGAGAACCTGACACTAGTACGAGAGGACCGTGTTGGACAGACCTCTAGTGTACCTGTTGTGGCGCCAGCTGCATCGCAGGGTAGCTATGTTTGGAAGAGATAAGCACTGAAAGCATCTAAGTGCGAAGCTCGTCTCGAGATGAGATTTCCCTTAAGGGTCGTTGTAGACTACGACGTTGATAGGCTGCAGGTGTAAAGGTGGTGACATCAAAGCCGAGCAGTACTAATTACCCGTGAGCTTTCTGAGTGGTATCTTGTTATTCTTACATTTTAAACCAGTATGTCACGATATTTGAAGTCTTTAGGTGGCTATAGCGGAGGGGTTCCACCTCTTCCCATTCCGAACAGAGAAGTTAAGCCCTCCTGCGCCGATGGTACTGCAGAGCAAAATGTGGGAGAGTAGGTCGCCGCCGACTTTACAAACGAAGCCCCGATTGGAAACAGTCGGGGCTTTTTTGGGTTATTCCTGTTCTGCCAGGAACCATAACAGCTGTACAACCCCTTCACAGACACACAACAGCAGCCAGGCCGGTCCCTGCCTGCCGACAAAGCTTCAGAAAGAACCGTGCTACGCAGAAACAGACCCGCTATTCATGCTGCCTGCCACCCGCCCGCGAATATCACCGTTAAACCGGTCGCCCTGCACTGAAAATCTGCTTCCCCCACCATCCACATACTACCCCGGTATATTATCAGCAGTTTTGATACCGATTACATTTGTGATCCCATGAGACAACATAAATTGTCGCTCAATGCTGCCTCCATTCAATCATATCTTTATTATTTGCTGCTG
The DNA here is from genome assembly GCA_029210565.1 of Bacteroidales bacterium. Lineage (GTDB taxonomy): Bacteria > Bacteroidota > Bacteroidia > Bacteroidales > VadinHA17 > SR-FBR-E99. The sequence goes on along the minus strand of JARGFQ010000004.1, from coordinate 292,833 downwards.
CCTGCCAGCAAGAAAGCTCAATTTAATTCAAAAATATTACTGCAATCGGTTGCATTATAAAAAATATATACTATATTTACCATGTTGTAGACAATTTTCCAAGGGTAGTATTGCAGGGTTTTGAAGGAGAAAGTGACGGAAAATGAGGCTTTTTGAGGGTTGCCTGTTCCGCTGTCACATCTCCGAACGTAGTCTGGAGAGAATTAGACAAAATATAAGAGTATCCGACAGATTATCAACCATGCGAATAAACGACAATTCCTCCTGAAACGGAAACCTGTTTCCTGAACGCACGGCAGATAACAGCCCTCTGGCTTACACTGCCGCTGACAAACCAGAAAAGTTAACCTTAAAACCAAAATCGTATGATCAAAAATCCCTCAAAACCAGGTATTCTCTTGAAAAAATACTTCGGAAAACTACTTTTAGGCCTGACGCTTACGGCATTGCTTATGCCTGCCAGCGCAGGCAGGGCATTCGCCCTGGGATATCAACCTGACGGACTGAAGATAGCTCAGCAGAGAGTAATCACGGGCCAGGTTACGGAGAGAGACGGCACACCCCTGCCTTCCGTAAGCATACTGGAGAAAGGAACTGCAAACGGCGTACTGACAGATGCGAACGGCCAGTTCAGAATAATCGTCACAACGGCTGACCCTGTGCTGGTATTCTCCTTCGTAGGGTATGAAACCACAGAGATCGCCGTGGGCACGCGCGCAGTAATAAATATGACGCTGGCCACAAGCACCATCGGCCTCGATGAGATCATCGTGGTGGGCTACGGAACCGTAAGAAAGAGTGACGTCACCGGCTCAATCACATCAGTAGATGTAGACAAGATTCGCGATGTCCCGGCAGCAACCGTTGTCAAGGCACTGCAGGGCAAGACCGCCGGTGTGGAGATACAGAACATTGGGCGTCAGCCGGGCGCGGGCTCCCAGATAAGGATCCGCGGTAACCGCTCACTCTCGGCCTCAAACGACCCGCTGATTATCGTTGACGGCATACCATACGGCGGAAGCATCAACGACATTGCCTCTGATGATATAGCCTCCATAGAGGTGCTCAAGGATGCCTCTGCAACTGTTATCTACGGATCACGCGGATCCAACGGCGTCATCATTATCACCACCAGGAAGGGAGAGCCCGGAGCTATCAAGGTCACCTACAACGGCTACTACGGACTCAACACCGTAGCCCGCTCCTATGATGTCTTCAATGCCGAGGAGTTTATCAAGTTCCGTACGGTGGCAAACTATACCAATTACATGACTGATGAGGTCGAATCCATGCTGCTGGGCCGCGACGTCGACTGGCAGAACCTGATGTACCAGACCGGACAGACACACAACCATGAGCTGAGCTTCTCCGGCGGAACCGATAACTTCCAGTACGCCCTCTCCGGAGGCTTTTACGATGAGACGGGTGTGCTGCCGCTGATAGAGTACGGAAGGTATAACCTCCGCATGGCAATCGACCAGCAGATCGGAAAAAGGTTCAAGCTGGGCATCACCTCGATGAATTCAATAGCAACAACGAAAGATTCACAGGCAACACAGATGATGTGGCCGATATATTCACTCTCTCCCCTGATGGTCCCGTACAATGAAGACGGTACGGTCAACAAGCAGCCCGCCTATGATACTGACAACACCTATAACCCGCTGACCTTTCTTGACCAGACAAACTGGGGCGACAGGAACCGGAGGAATTCATCCTTCAATACCATGTATCTTGAGGTTGACCTTTTAAAAGGACTCAAGTACAGGGCTAACCTCGGGTTCGACTTCAATACCTCTAAATATACGAGCTACCAGGGTAAAGATACCCACATGAGGCAGGGGAGCGAAAGCACAGGAACAGTCTCAAACAGTGACAACCTGGGCTATACCATAGAGAACCTGCTACTCTACGACCTGACCAGCGGCGATCACAGGCTGGGTATCACAGCCATGCAGAGTGTGCAGGAATCCACCTCCACCGGATCAAGCTTCACGGGAACCACCCTCGCAGCTGACTACGTCCAGTGGAACAACTTCGGCCTCTTTGAGACAAAAGATGCAAGCAGCTCGGGCAACTACTACTCAAACTGGTCGCTGGCATCATTCATGGGGAGGATTAACTACTCGTTCAAGGACAGGTACCTGATCACACTGACAGGGCGGAGCGACGGCTCCTCAAGGCTGGCCGAAGGCAAAAAATGGCACTCCTACCCGGCACTGGCACTGGCATGGAAGATCAAGGAAGAATCCTTCCTCCGTGACTCCAGGACCATCTCAACACTTAAGCTGCGCGCCGGTTACGGACAGACATCCAACACCTCCATCAATCCCTATTCCACACTCGGAGGTCTGTCAAAGACGAAATACAGCTTTGACGACCGGGGCGTATACGGCTATTATGTATCCACCCTGCCTAATACGGAGCTTACATGGGAGTATACCAAGCAGACCAACCTGGGACTTGACTTCGGCTTTCTTGATGACCGTATAAACGGATCAGTCGATGTTTACCTTCAGACGACTGACGGCGTTCTGCTGGGAGTATCTCTCCCCCCGTCACAGGGTGTCCCCGGTTCTTTCATGAAGAATATCGGAGCTACCGAGAACAGGGGAATAGAGGTTGTGCTTAACGGCGTCATCATTTCTCCGCAGACCGAAAAGGGGTTCTCATGGGATGTCAATACCAATATCTTCCTTAACAGGGAGAAGATCACCGCACTCCAGGACACCTCCATCAAGCAGGATATCGGCAACGGCTGGTTCGTGGGGCATCCTTCAAGCGCCATTTATGACTATGTTAAACTGGGTATATGGCAGCTCGGTGAAGAGGTACAGGCAGCTGTCTACGGAGCCAAACCGGGCGACATCAAGCTCGAGGATCTCGATCCTGACGGCGACGGCCCCCTGGAACCGGACGGCAAGATAGACGACAAGGACCGCAAGGTGCTCGGTTCATCACAGCCACTCTTTATGGGAGGGTTCACCTCGTCATGGGGCTGGCAGGGATTTGATCTCTCCGTTGTGGGTTATTTCCGCGTTGGAGGCACAATAGCCAGTACGCTGCACATGCCAAACAACTACTGGAACCGTCTCGACGGCAGGCGCGGTCAGCTGAAGGTTGACTACTGGTCGCCCGACAATCCCACCAATGACATGCCTAAACCCGATATGTCGATAAATGCAGCACGGACCAATGTCCTTGGATATTTTGACGGATCGTTCCTCAAGGTACGCAGCATCAACCTCGGCTACAATATAGACTCCCGTTACACAAAATGGCTGGGCGCCAACTCAGGCATCAGGGTCTATGCTTCAGTTACCGATCCCTTCATCTTTTTCTCAGAGTACCTGAAAGCAGGCGGGCTTGATCCGGAACCCACAAACATGGCTTCCTCTGACATTAATGCCCTTGCAATGCCCGGCAGGACCCTCGTGGTTGGCACAGGTATTCCGCCGGTACGGAAGTATATCTTTGGTATAAATGTAAGATTCTAAATTCGATTTGTTATGATGAAGAATATTAAATATATAGCAGTGATTTTCGTTCTTGCCTTCACATTCTCATGCGAGGATTTCCTGAAGGAAGATCCGAAATCATTACTCACTGCCCAGTATCTTGAAACTGAGTCGGGTGTTTATTCAGCACTCTGGTCATCCTATTCAGACCTGAGATATATCTACGGCGGTGAGAGCGCAATGAACGCGACTTGTTCGGGTACCGACGAATGGCAGAAGGGCCCTGACGGCAATGCCAACTTCAACCTTTACCAGACCGGCATGGCAGCAGACAATGCCATCAGCGGGCTCTGGAACTGGGGCTACACAGGAATCAACACGGCCAATGCCGTCATCAAGTTTGCTCCGGAATGCGGAATGCCTGAGGCAGAGGTCAAAAAGGTGACTGCTGAAGCCAAATATATCCGCGCTACCTGGTACTTCCTTATAGTACAAACCTTCGGCTCATGTCCGCTCAGCCTCGACTTTATCCAGGAACCTTCGACGGAGGCTTACCGCGACCCCGTGACTGATGTCTATGCTGCTATTATCTCCGATCTGGAGGAGGCCAAAACTGTCCTTCCGGCCATGGAGGAGGAGCCCGGAAGGGCAGATGCAGCCGCAGCAACGCATCTGCTTGCCAAGGTGTTCCTGGCCAGGGCAACCACCTCCGGAGCCAATGCTGCTTCCGACTACCAGCAGGCTTACAACAACGCCATGGAGCTGATAAACAACAAGGGAACCTACGGACTTGGACTGGAGCAGGATTTCGAGAAGGTATTTGAACCGCGCAATGAGCACGGTTCTGAAGTTATCTTCACTGTTGAAAGGAACACTGACATCCTCTACAATGATGCAGGAAACCCTTCAGGTGCAGGTTCAAGCAGCAAGAACAGCATCACCTTCATGTTCTTCAGGCCGAACTACTCGGCATGGGGCGTAGGCGGACTTACACGCGACATCCCTTACGGCAGGCCGTGGCACCGTATCAGGCCCACCAATTATCTGCTTGACGTCACCTTTGGTGAGAGAAGTGACGATACCCGTTATTTCAAGAGCTTCCAGACCGTATGGCTGTTGAATGACGCGGCAGGGATCACCGCCCCAGGCTTTGCCCTCGGGGATACCGCCGCATGGCTGCCTGGCTATGAGAATCCGCCTTCAGCAAGGGCTGTGAAGATCTTCCCGCCCTCACAGTATTACAATAACAACGGCCAGACAATGTCAGTCTATCCGGCACTGAGCAAATTCAATGATACCGACCGTCCGGAAGTTGCAGAATCTTCTGTGAGGCCTTTTATCGTGCATCGTTTTGCCGAGACATACCTCATCGCTGCCGAGGCAGCCATGTATCTTGACAGGCCCGCTGACGCAGCAGACATGCTGCACGTCGTGCGTGACCGCGCCGCCTACAAGGCAGACCGCTCTGCAGCAGAGAATGTGCTGGCGGCCCAGAGGATGCGCAACAAGGTTCCAGATCTCTCAGATAAGGGCGCCGGCATCGACTTCATCCTTGAAGAGCGCTCACGCGAACTGTGCGGCGAGTATATGCGGTGGTGGGACCTTGTCAGGACACGCACCGGATCGGGCGAGGTTCAACTGCTCTACAGGGTCCGTAACCTCATCTCACCGGTTGTCTACAGCGATGACGGACATATCCCCGCATATGCAAATATCAGGGATACTCATGTGCTGAGGCCGATTCCACAGGGTCAGATAGACCTTACATCCAACGAGTTTCCACAGAACCCGGGCTATTAGCAACGGCAGATTAACTTAAATAAAATGAGTTATACAATGAAACATATAAAAATCAAATCAGGACTAATTCTGGTTTCGTTTCTCATCGGTATGCTGGCGACAGGATGCACGGAGAAGGAAACCTATATGGATGCCGGTGTCATTGACCTGAATGACCGCATCACTTCCGTTGACAAGCAGGTCACCCAGCCCGGGGATGTGGTAACCATCACCGGGACAGGCCTCGATGAGGTGTACAAGGTGCTGCTTAATACCGACAATGTTCCGGTTCCGTTCACTGCAACTGCCACACAGCTGAAAGTAACCATACCGGCGACTTCACCTCTGGGTGACGTTATTACCGTGAGTCTCCTCTTTTCAGGCAAAGGGATAGCCCAGATACCTCTGCGGATAATCTCTCCTCCGGTAATCTTCGCAATTGTTCCCGAGGCCGCCTATGAAGGTGATGTGATATCACTCTACGGCAAGGAGCTGCACCTCTCAAAGGTTGTCAAGATCAATGACGTTGATGTCTCATCGACGATGGTGATCGAATCCGACAAGATCCTTACGGTGGTGGCACCGACAGGATTTGCAGGCGGCAATGTCACCATCGCCACCGAGAGCGGCGGGGTCAGCACAGGTCCCTATCCGATGATTCTCGGAACGGAGATAATGATCAACAACTTTGACGGTATTACCAACTATGCTGCAGAGAGTTTCATGAGCAGCAACGGTAACCTCGACAACGATGTGGAGGAGATGGGAGAGTTCCCGAGGAGCAAGTTCTGGACCTTCACCATCAAGGACAACAATACCAGCTGGGGAGGTAACCTTGATCTGTACACCACAGGCATGCCTGACACCTTCACTGATCTGACCAAAATAAGGCTCTGCATTGACATCCAGCTGACCAAGGCTATGAGTGTCAACGTCATGATCGCCCGCGGTTCGGATGTGTGGGGCAAGACCCTTTCGCTGGCCCAGGGATGGAACTCCGTTGTTCTTCCCTTCAACGACATGGGATCAGGGTACGGGAGCACATTCCCCCCGGAAATGCCATTACCCTTGTTCGAGGACATCTCAGGCATAAAGGTGCAGCCACCCGCCCAGGCAGCAAGTGGCAACTTCGGGGAGAAGATCTCCGTGGATAATATCAAGTTTATTATAGTTGACTAGAACCTAACGAAAATGAAACTTGTATGAGTAGCAACTCACAAATGAAAATGATTATCTTATTCATGCAAGTTCCATTCGACCAACGAAATAATAATATAATCGGATGAAAAAAACAGATATTTTATTAAAACTTTCCTTTGCGATTCTGCTGCTCATTTTCGCTGTGACAGGTTGCAAGGAGACCGGTGATCTTTTTATCGATCCGGTTGAGTATGAAATACCCTTTACCTTCACACCGTCTCACGGTGCCCCGGGCACCACGGTCATGATACAGGGTGACAATCTCAGCGGAGTGGCACAGGTGGGCTTCGGAAGCATTGCCGGAGAGATAGTGTCGCAGTCCTCTTCCTCAATAAGTGCAGTGGTTCCGGTAGGAGCGCTGACATCGAAAATCAAAGTGGTAAAGGATGGTGTTGTGATGACATCCAGGACAAACTTTATCGTCGATCCTTCACCCATACCGACTATCATTGCCTTTGACCCGGCAGTTGCCAGCAGCGGTGAGATCATAACCATCACAGGTAACCTGCTCGATCAGGTTGACTCGGTGTTTATAGGCAGCCTCAAGGCTGAGATTGAGGGGACACCCACGGCAACAGAGCTGCAGATAGTGGCACCGGTGGGTCTCCAGACAGCCAACATAAGACTGTTCTTTACCTACCTGACCGGCTACGGAATGCTCAAACCTGCCGAGTCGGTGAGCGATATGGTACTTTCTCTAGCATTGCCTGTGATTGAGTCGATAACTCCTTCCATAACTTCTCTGGATATAGGAGACGAGGTTATCATTGCAGGGACAATGCTTGATGTGGTTACCAAAGTTGAATTCGGAAGCGTTGAGGCCACGCCCTTCACCTATGCCGACGGGACAATCACCTGTACCGTTCCTGAAGGAGCAACCACCGGCACTATATTACTTACGGTTCCTGACGGATTTGTGGAGAGCGGTACCTTCCAGGTCAACCTGCCGGTCATATCATCCTTCCTGCCCCAGAAGGGCGATGAGGGGTTGCCTGGAGATTCGAGATCATTCGTCGTCGATGGAAGCAACTTCGATTTGGTCGATTCCGTAATGATAGGCTCGGTGAAAGCAGAGATCCTGACGCGTACCGACTCCAAACTGCTGCTCTCAGTGCCTGCTAGCATGGCAGGGTTCGTCTCGCTCTATACAGCCAACGGCATGGTGCAGAGCATGATACCCTTCATATTTACCGGTGAGTTCTGGGTAAACGACTGGGAGACGGTATTCTCTGTTGACCGTTTCGGCCATATTCAAAACAACGGATTCGGAGGCTTTGTCCTCGATGAGTCAGGCACCTATGCCAGCATCTCCGCTGACGGAGACATCAACAACAAGAGCATATATCTCTGGGGTCCTGCAGACGGCAATGACAAGTTTACCCTCTTCACACCGAATCCTGACGGGGTCTACCTTGAATTTGACCTTAACATCATGGCTGTGCCTGATTCGCTGAAGCAGCCTGACGGCACAATCAAGTTTAAGATCTTCGCCATGGATGCCCGTGGATGGGGCGCAAGCGGTGAATATTCCTACGGCTACAACAGCCCCACCTCATATGTCATGGCTGACGGCGACTGGCATCATGTCAGCATGCATCTGAAGGATTTCAAGGCTTCGAACAACAGCGGGCTGTATACTGCCGACCAGGTGACGGCAACCGCAGGTGCATACTGTCATCCCAACAGTCTTCGCATCCTCGCCTTCGTGTTTGGCACTGCCAATAGTTCCGGCAAGGGTATTATGACATACGGACTTGATAATGTAAAATTTGTAATTAATTAGGGTTGGTTCAGGTTAAAGTGTCCGTGGCTTCGTCCACGGGCACTTTTTTCCTATTTTTGTCGAAAATTTTCCGGAACATAAAGATTCTGCAGTGAGAGATATTATTTATACCCTGGCCCTTGTCATGATGGCCGCATTGGTCGCATGTGACGGCGAAGAGCCCGAACCTGAAGTAAATACAAGGCCGCAGACTGTGGCGGAGTACAATCAGGTGTCCGAAGGACTGAAGGATTACTATGATGCTAATGATTACTTCGCCATCGGTGCTGCCATTGAGCCTGCATCGCTTGACAATCCCGGCGAGGTGGCGCTGCTGAAGCGCCACTTTTCAAGCATCACTGCAGAGAATGTTATGAAGTGGTCAACGCTGCAGCCTTCAGAAGGGGTCTTTAACTTCGGCCCGGCTGACAGGCTTGTCGACTTTGCCCGTGCGAACGGCATGGTGGTGTTCGGGCATACGCTCTGCTGGCATAACCAGGTGCCTGACTGGGTCTTCAAGGACAACGGCGCGACAGCTTCCAGGGAGCTGGTCATGCAGCGGCTGAGAGACCATATCACCACCGTGATGACTCACTTCAGGGGAAAGGTCTACGGATGGGATGTGGTCAACGAAGCCATTGACGACGGTTCTGCCACCTACAAAAACACCATATGGTATCAGATATGCGGTGCAGATTACATCTTTGAGGCATTTGAGACTGCCCGCGCAGCCGACCCTGCAGCAAAGCTTTTCTACAATGACTATTCGGCCACAAACACAACCAAGAGGGAGAAGATTTACGGACTGCTTGCTGCGCTGAAGGCACAGGGCCTGGTTGACGGTATGGGACTGCAGGGTCACTGGAACATTAACGGTCCCTCTGATAATCAGATCACAGCGGCTCTGAACAGATACAAGGAGGCCGGGGTGGAGCTGCGGATCAGCGAGCTCGATGTGTCAATCTACCCTTCAAACAGTGACCCGGAGAGTGAATACACCCCTGACATCTCACTTCAGCAGGCTATTGCCTACGGCAGATTCTTCAGGGTCTTCAGGACCTTCAAAGATGATATGTCAGGTATCACCATGTGGGGCCTGGCTGACAACCATACCTGGCTCGATAACTTCCCGGTGCCGGGAAGAAAGAACTACCCGATGCTCTTTGATGTAAACCTGGTGCCGAAACAGGCCTATTTTACCGTTATAAACTTCTGAAATGAATCAACTTCTTGAGAAAATCTCTGCCTGCGTTGAGTTTGGCAAGATAGATATAAAATCACCCTATCCTCCCTCCATGAAAGATCAGGAGGGGGCTTTCGAACTCACACGGAGTGCACTTGATGCCGGTATCAGTGCGGGTGAAATACTGGAGGAGGCCCTCATCCCTGCGATGTCACGGGTAGGACAGAAGTTCAGCAGGAACGAGATCTTCGTTCCCCAGATGCTCATGGCCGCAAAGGCAATGAGCAGCTCAATGACACATATCAGACCCTATTATCTCTCCGGTGAAACCAGGCGGAAAGGCACCTTTATCATAGGCACCGTGACGGGCGATCTGCATGACATAGGAAAGAACCTGGTAGCCATGATGATAGAGGGCGCTGGATGGGAGATCATTGATCTCGGGGTGGATGTAAGCGTTGATGAATTCATTGATGCTGCAGAGAAACACCCCGGAGCGATCGTCGGACTATCGGCACTCCTAACCACTACCATGGAGAACATGCGCAAGACAACGGCAACTCTGAAGGAGAAATTTCCTCACCTGCAGATACTTGTCGGCGGAGCACCGGTAACATCAGAGTTCTGCGAAAAGATAGGTGCCGACTTCTATGCTCCAGACCCCCAGGGAGCGGTCGATTACCTCAGTACCCTTGCTCAGTAAAATACGGCAGCCTCTCAACCCGTCAAAGCTGAGTCTCAGCCACAGGGGAAACCGGGTTTTGATTCGGGAGGTAATTAATCTTATATTTGCTGCTGTATGGCAATCTCCTTTAAGCTCTTAGAAAAATTGTCAATCGTTATCCTTAAATAAACAGAGAGGGATTCGCCTGAATCAGTTATGTCTGATAAATAGCCTTGGCTCATGAAAACAGTACTGTCGGGAAATACAAAAGAGGTAGTAATTGATACAGAGGGTCCGGTGGTGATTATCGGCGAGTCAATCAACCCCACCAGGCGAAAAAAGCTGGTCTCCACGCTTCAGGAGAAGAACTTCGAGTATATGCTCACCATTGCCAGGTCTCAGATCAATGCCATGGCAGATGTGCTGGATGTCAACGTCGGTTTCCCGGGGGTGGTGGATGAAGAGCTTCTGCCGGAAGCAGTCATGGCACTGCAGGTTAACTTCGACATACCTCTCTGCCTTGATTCTCCCAACCCGGCGGCCATAGAGGCGGCACTGAAGGTGGCAAGAGGGAAGTGCCTCATCAACTCGGTGAACGGCGAGGAGAAGTCGCTGGAGAGACTCCTCCCTATTGCAAAGGAGTACGGTGCCGCAATCATAGGCCTGGTTCTGGATGATGACGGCATCACCCATGACCCGGAAAAGCGGCTGCAGATAGCCGAAAAGATCATCGAACGTGCTGTCCGTACCGGCATCAGGGAGGAAGATGTGATTATTGACCCTCTGGCCATGGCTGTCAGCGCCGACCCCAATGCCTGCCGGGTAACACTTGAGACCATCAGGCTGATACATGACCGGCTGGGGCATAACATCACCCAGGGAGCCAGCAACATCTCCTTCGGCCTGCCCAACCGTGAGAACATCAACAATGCCTATATGGCTATGTCAATATTGTACGGACTCAACTGCCCGATTGCCAATCCTGAAAAGATAACAGGACTGGTGCGCGCGGCAGATATTGTCCTTGGGAGGGATGACTATGCAATCAGGTTTATTGAACATTACCAGGCAACCCTTCAATCCTGACTGCTTTCAGTTATACATTCAGAGAAATGCTCCCCTCTGTCAGGGCGCTGGAGAGAGCAATGGGTTATCCCGCAGGCAATGCCCCGGGATATCTCACAGCCGTCATCACGGAGGTATTTGATGAGCTTATAGCGCATGAGGAGATTAGGGCGGAGTACAGAATAATTGATGATATCGCTATTGATACCGATGCCGGCACACTCACACTTCAGGAAGTCGTCTTGAGCCCTGGCCTCACTGTCACCGTGCAGATCCGTGAGGCGGAGAAGGTCGCCCTCTTTGTCTGCACGGCAGGAGCGACAGTCAGTGACCGCAGCAGATGCAGTACCCCTGATGCTGACCTTCTGAAAGGTTATGTCTATGACGTGACAGGAACCATCGTGGTTGAGAATGCAGCTGACATGATGTTGCAGGAGCTTCGGCGGACAATGGAGGCCGGCGGCTACGGGATAACCAACAGGTTCAGTCCCGGCTATTGCGGATGGGATATGGCTGAGCAGCACAAACTGTTCATCTTTCTCAGGGATAATTACGGCGGCGTCACACTCACGGAGTCGGCGCTGATGAAACCCGTCAAGTCAGTCAGCGGGATTATCGGAATTGGCAGGAAGGTGAGATTTGCTCCCTATAGTTGTAGTATGTGCGATGATAAAAACTGCCTCTACCGGGGAAGAAAAACCTAGGGATTTGCGATCTGCGATGTGCGATTTTCGGACAGACTGCTGCCTGTTGCCCTCCCTGCAAGCTGGCTGCTCGCGGTAATGACCCACCGGGTCATTACTCTTCGCTCGCCCCTCTACTGCCTACTCCCTGTTATCAGTCCGGAACGGAGCTGCTGGCAATCCTTCAAGGTTAAAGAGGTTGGCACCCTCGGGATTATCAGCCCATGCATACCTGACAGCAACCGGGTGCCTTATTTTTCTTCCTTTGACTATAACCTTATCTCCCCTGATTTTCGCCTTTGCCCATATAAAATCCATGTCTGCACCGGCAATTGCAAATTGCTGAAGCTTCCCGTCGCCTTTCACCATTAACCCGTAACCGGTGTTATCAAAGCTGAGGATTATTCTTCTTCTCTTTATGGTCATTCCCTTATATACAGGTCCAGACGAGACCAGGTCGTCTTCTCCGTATGCGACCTTCATGGCAACCAGTGCCAGTCTTGTCCCGACATCCTTTTTGTTAAGCGGGTGGATATCATTCCATTCACCAATATCAATTGTTACAGCCATTCCCGTTGCCGGCAGTTTAAGCGCTTCCGTCTGCGCTTCCCTGAACATGGCCCAGCCGCTCTCCGAGGGATCTTCCTTCGCTTCCATGAAGTTCGGCAGCTGCACTAACAGGAAGGGCAGATCACCCTGGCCGAAGCTCTCTCGCCAGTCTTTTATCAGGGCAGGCAGGAGACTCCTGTACTCATCCGGCCTTCCGGCATTCGATTCTCCCTGGTACCAGAGAATGCCCTTTATGCTGTAGTTCAGCAAGGGTGCCAGCATGGCATTATATAGTCCGGCAGGCTTGTAACCGAAGAATGTCTGTCCCCTCAGCGGCGGCATTACAGCCCCTACTTGGTATTTCCACTCGCCCTCAAGGCTGGTCTGGAAGTCACCTGCAGACAGATCATAAGGTTTTTCCGGTACGAATCCTCCGTCCCCGATATTACTTATCACTCTTACGGTCAAAATATTGCTGCCTTCCTTTAACAGGCCGGCCGGGATTGTATACCGTCGCGGAGGGTACTGGTAAGATACTGTGCCAATGAAGGTTCCGTTCAAAAATGCTGAGTCCGCATCAACGATCCTCCCGAGGTTGATACTGCCGGGTTGTCCTGCCGCCGATGCCGGTACAATTATCTCTTTCCTGAACCATACAACGCCATTGAGGCCCTTGAGCTCCGTGGCTGACCAGTGTCCGGGAATTGTCGTTGTCTTCCAGTCGTCCGTTGACATAGCCGGGTCATGCCATTTCACCCCGAAGGTCTTATAGGCTTCATCAGCTCTCATAAGCTGATTGTACCAATCCTGTGTGCGTTTATGGTCAGCGGTGGCTATGGCAGCCATGAGCGAGTCCGACTTGTATTTCTGAAGCTCATTGTAGTGTACCGGGAATTTCTTGAGGCTCTCCTCGCTGATCCATGCCTCAGCCGGTGATCCGCCGAAGGCTGAGGTGAGAAGTCCCACAGGAACATTGTATTTGTCATATATCTCCTTTCCGAAGAACCAGGCTGCAGCTGAGAAATCAAGTGCCGTTTCCGGGTTTGCAGCCGTCCATCTGCCTCCGGAGAGGTCGCTCTGCGGCTCTTTAAAGACAAACACCTTTGGCACGGTAAACGACCTTATATAATTGTTTTCCGCCGCAGCGATCTCGGCCTCATAGAGAGGACGAACCCTCCTCATGGGGAGCTCCATGTTCGACTGACCCGAGCAGAGCCATACATCACCCACCAGGATATCTGACAGGGTTGTGGAGTTGCTTGCCCTTATCAGCATATCATGTGGCCCGCCGGCACTGGCAGGTGCAAGAGTCACTTTCCATATTCCTGATTCATCAGCGGTTACTTCGTATTTTTGACCGATAAACTCCAGGGTTACCTTCTCACCCGGGGAGGCCCAGCCCCATATTTTCAGTTCCGTATCCCGCTGCAGTACCATGCCGTCGCTGATCAGCCGGGGTAGTCTCACCTGGCCATGCAGCGGAAGAGCTGTCAGCAGCGTCAGGATAATCGTAGTGATGAGGATAATTCGTGTTTTCATGATGTTTCTCTTAAGGTTAAATCCTTCGTTAAAGCTTTGGATGACGGTGAAGGTCTGATGTCTGAAGGTCAATTCTCTGAATGCTGTCCGCTGTCTTTCGTCCCCGTCAATGGTCGCTGACTGCTTCCAGCCACCGGAGCCTTGGCGCAGGCGGACGACTGAGGACTGCCGACTGCCCAAAATGGCTCTCCGGCGGGCCAAGGTACGACGGCCTCAGTCCCCCGGTATTTACAACAATCTTTTCAAGCACCATTCCCGGGTCAATCATCCACACTTTAAGGATATGGTATCCGGGTTCGGTGATGGTGATCTTACCGCTGACGTAGCGGGTGCTGTTCCTCACAGTCTCCTCCCATTCCCTGTTGCCGTTCTCGGCGTTGAACTCCTTCGGCACTACCGTGAGCGGTTGCGGTTCACCGTCATCAACTGAGAGTCCTATCCGGAAGTCCCTGTCGGGCAGAAAGTTGAGCGACGGTGCCATATACAGGGTGGTTTCAAAATCGCCGGATGAGAAAAGGTATATCCGGTATTCAAGCCATGGGGCATCTTTCCCCGGCTGTGCGGGCGGAGCATCTGTCACCGCTGTTGCGCGCATGCCTGAGTGGGTGCGGCCGTAGTCTTCAATCCACTCCCAGTTCCTCTCTTCAGTGTCATGGCGGGAAGTATAGCTGGCTGCTTCCATTGATACATAACCTTCGCCCTCCACGAACCCTTTCAGATCTGCAGGATCGGGCAGGGTGGGGCAGAAGGCCGGGACCACAATTTTTATCTCTCCGCCGGCAGCGCTGACGGTTACCGTTCCCTCATGCAGCCCGCCGGTGAGACCGGAGCCTTCGACAGAGGATGAAGCTGCCTTTAACATTCCGGTCAGCATGGGCCAGTCGACGCTTACCGTCACTCGCTGCTGGTCAGTCACTCTGCCGGAGGTGTGGCTCAGGGTGATCCAGGGGTTGCCAGTTGTGACTGTATAGTCAAATGGTATGTTGCCCCTGTTGAAGATTTCAAAGTACCTGGTCTGTTTGTTGAAGAGATCGAATTGCGGCAGGAGGGGAGCCTCACACGACGCCGGGGATGTTTGGTCCGTGCTGCCAGCCGTCACCTCTCCCGGTGATCCCTGTGTCGTGCTACCAGTTTTCAGAGCTTCGGGAGTTGCCTTCGTCGAATTTTCGGGTGCTGTTACGGGCCATGCTGCCTGGGATCCCTCCACTGCCACCGCCGGGGTGGCAGCTGCCGGAATGTCAGGTCTCGCCAGCCTGATATGCCGGAGACTGTTCACCGGCGGATCGTTCCATGCCACGTAACCCAGGTGGGCCTGGTCCATGAAGTGTTTCCACCGGCCTTCGGCATAAACCCTGTTGTAGTACCCCATCAGTGCGGTGTCTGCCCTGAAGAGCTCTTCGGTGCGGTCAGCCATCGCCGAGGTCATCGACCTGCCCTGAGCCGCATAGAGTGTATTCTTGCCGGCGGTGACATAGAGCTCATTAACCAGGGCGCACGCCTTCACCGGGAAGAGGACCAGATGGAAGTATGCATCCTTCATCTCCTCCGGCAGTTGCTGCCCGATAGCTTCTGCCCTGTCCGACAGGCTTTTGTATTCTTCAACAATCCTCTCTGCCTCGTTGTAGTTCACCAGGCTGTAGGTGTCAGGCCGCAGCAGTTCCGGCTTGCGGCGCCCGTTGTACCTGGTATAGCGAGAGATGATGTCGGCGATCTCCGGGGCATAGTCAGGACCGAAAACCGAGGCGGCCCACTGCGATGTCCATTCCGACATTGCATCGCTGCTGAATGCCTCTGTATCCCATGCCAGGGAGAGGAAATATTCTATTGGTACCTCATAGCCTCTGAAGTGCCCGACATTTACTATCCAGATCCTGTCGGCACCGTACTGTCTGGCCAGCGACATCTGGTCCCATATCTTCGG
Organism: Bacteroidales bacterium; assembly: GCA_029210565.1. GTDB lineage: Bacteria > Bacteroidota > Bacteroidia > Bacteroidales > VadinHA17 > SR-FBR-E99. The sequence goes on along the minus strand of JARGFQ010000004.1, from coordinate 277,030 downwards.
TATGGGGCTGGTGTTGATCCACTGGTAGCTGCGCGGTCCGCCGTGATAGTCAAAGTGGTAATAGACCCCTGCACTGCCGTTGCGCCGCCGCTCATCGGCTGTCGGCAGACGCCTCACATTACCCCAGTTGTCCTCTGCCCACAGGAGGGTGACGTCGTCAGGAACCCTCATACCTTCGTAATAATAGTCCTGCACCTCCTTGTAGAGGCACCACATCTGGGGTACCCGGGTGACGTCAGGGTTTATCTCTTCAGCGATGATGTTTCGCTGGACGTCCACTATCTTTTCCAGTCGGGCTATGTTCGCTGCCGGTCCTCCCGGCCCCATCTCCGTGTCATCAGCACCGCGCAGTCCGATGGTGACGATACTTTCAAAATCCCTGTTGCGTCGGATACCGTCGCGCCAAAATTTCACCAGCGTATCGGCGTGGTCACTCCAGCTCCAGTAGCCGAGGGTGTTTTTATATCTCCTGTCCCACTCCTTCTGTGCCCTGATCATAGGTTCCTGGTGACTGGTGCCCATGACTATGCCATAATCATCGGCCAGTGCCGCGTTGCGGGGATCATCCTCGTTGAAGGCGTTGTTCCACATAGCAGGCCAGAGATAGTTGGCCTTCAGCCGAAGCAGCAGCTCGAAGATCCTTGAGTAGAATTCGCTTCCGTAGTTTGCGACGCCGGGGGGTATGGGAGGATCGTCAGAGGGTTTGACATCACCGTACCTGAAGGAGACCCATCTTGTCAGGGCCGGGTACTCGTCGTTAAGAAAGATGCCCCGGTATTTTACAGAAGGTTCTCCCGCGACATAACGACCGGGATTCAAATAAAGCTCATCGCTTTTACGGACCGGAACGTCAGCCCACCAGTGCCAGGGTGAGACTCCGATCTGCCTGGAGATCTCATAAATGCCGTAGATCGTGCCCCGCCTATCACTGCCTGCTATTACAATGGCCTTCCGGACTCCCGGAAAGGGTCTGTCAATTGCTTCGATAAGATATGACTCCCATTTGCCTGCAATGTCACTCACATCAATTCGCCTTTTCCTGACCAGCCTGTCAACAAGGGCGCTTTTGCCGATTGTACCGGCAATTATTATCACATCAGCCCCTGAGACCTTTTTGCCTGTGATGAGTTCAGGCATGGTCCCCGTGACACGGGAAAGATCATTTTGTAGGTCGGTCAATGCCCGCATGACACCGGGCCAGTCGCCGGGGCTTACGCAGAGGGGTGCACAACTGCCGGCAGAGACAAGAGCAAGTGATCCGGCACTCTTCTCAGCTGAAATTATCACCTCAGCCTGCTCCTGACCGGCGGCAGGGATGCCACATAGTGACAGGGCAAGCAGGAGGGAGGCGAACAGGGTTCTCAGGTCTGAAGTCTTCGAGACTTGAGGTCTTGCAGTCATGCGGTCATGAGGTCTTGCAGTAGTCCGGTCATGGTGTCTTAATGTGTTAAAGCCTGAAGGTAAGGTGCCTGAGTTCTTATTCATCGGCGGGATAGTTTGTTATGATTATGACAGCTCAAGAACGACTGTAGTTACTGACTTCGGTTTCAGAATGATATACTTATCAGTGCCGACAGGTTGGGTCTCCTTGTAGCTGTTCACCGCGTCAGTCTGGACTGCCCTTATTGATTTTACAGTCTTGCCGGTAACCCTGAAATCGTAATTGACTGCATCAACTGTTGGATTTACCGCAACAACGGTGATCTTTTTGCCTTTAGGATCGATGAATGCTGACATCGGGATCAAAAGTGACAGAATATTGATACGGACATACCCCCTGTCAATCTCCCTGGAAAAGTGCTTCATAACATAATAGAACGGAGTAAGGGAGTAGCTGCCTGAACTGGTCAGCTTGATCATGGAATCTGAATTGGTGTCGCTCCAGGCCATCAGCCAGTACAGGTAACCAGAGGCATTGGCCTCATTGAGATTCTGGATGATGAACCAGGCGGTATTGAGCCATGTTAAGTTTGAGTACTCGGTCATGATGCATGGCCTGTTGCCGTAACTATCGCGGATCATATTGAGATCTGCCTTTGTCTGTGCAATGAGCGTTGAAACCGAATAATTGTAGGTGTGATAGGCATAAGCCGCCAGGTGCTGCTTGTTTTTGACCGGGGTTGAGAAGAGTCCGAAGGTGTTGCCACCCAGTTTGCTGCTGTGACCTATGTTCTCAGCCTCGGGCCCGAGCATGTTCGGTGGATTTTCCCGCGTACTGATCTTATTCCAGACCGCGTCGAAGACATTCACAAATCCGGGGAAATCAGCTGTCTCTGTGGGGCGCCACTCACAGGTTTCCCAGCCAGGAGTGACCCAACCGGGTTCATTCTGGATGCTTATGTAGTCAGGATTGAACGGGAGGTGATCAAGAACGTCATTCCAGTACTCGGCGAAGGCCTCGTACATGAAAGCTCCATCCTCCTTTTTCAGGGTCCCTTCCCGCAGGTTGTCGTTGCTTTTCAAAGCCGAAGGAGGTGTCCATGAACTTACCATAAACTGTATGTCCGGGTTATATTGCCTGGCAATGGCACTGAGGTCCCCGGTGATCGTGCAGAGGTTCTTAATTGAGGCGTTCTCCATGACATCTGTAGTCTTGACGGCAGGATAATCCAGAGGGTAATAGTTGTTCTTGAACCTGATGATGTCGGTCCCAAGATCTTCGAAAAGAAGCTGGCATATCTGGGTTTTCTGCGGGCTTGTTATTATCCTGTCGGCATACCATGTAAGTGATCCGCCAAAGCCGATCATCTCCTGGTAGGTCACTGAAGGATCAATGATGGCATTGTTTATCACAGGCTCAATTTCAGGATCATCCGGCCCTGTTTTTCCGCACGACTGGCATAAGGCCAGAAGCAATGCTGTTATCGCCAAAGCTGCAACTCTTCTCATATGGATATTATATCCTGTAAAAATGGTCTTGTGTCCGGTTATCGTATAATAAAGGCCCTCGTACCTGTTTTAAATGACAGTGAGTACTGTTTTCTGCAGGTCCTCTTCACGTGAGGAAGAGCCTGTCATTATCTCAAAATCACCCGGCTCCACAACAAATTTCATGTCAATGTTATGGAATGCCAGCTTTTCAGGAGTGATGTCGAATGAAACCTTCTTCGTCTTCCCGGGTTTCAGTGTGATGCGTGCAAAGCCCTTCAGCTCCTTGACCGGACGGGTGACGCTGCTGACGACATCCCTGATATAGAGCTGCACTATCTCATCTCCTGCCATCTTGCCCGCGTTGGTAACCTCCAGGGTCACCTTTGCCGTCTCACCCTTTTGGATGGTGCTTTTCCTGAGCACCGGCTTCCCGTATCTGAACTTCGTGTAGCTCAGCCCGTAACCGAAATGAAACAGCGGTTTGACATCCTGTGAAAGGTAGTCCTGCCACTGGGCGCTGGGCTTATGGTTGTAATACATTGGCAGCTGGCCGGCCGACTTCGGGAAGGTGATGGTCAGCTTTCCTGAGGGATTGACCTCACCGAAGATGATGTCGGCTGCTGCAGTGCCTGTCTCCTGTCCCATGTACCAGCCTTCCAGAATAGCAGGCACTTTCTCCGCAAGAGTATTGATGGAGAGCGGACGGCCATTCATCAGGTAGAGCACTACGGGCTTGCCGAGAGCGGTGATGGCATCTGCCAGTTCCCCCTGGTCGCCAAACAGATCCAGTGTCATGTTATCCCCGATATGGTTCTGTGCCCATGCCTCGCGGCAGAGATGTTCATTCTCCCCAAGGGCGAGGATGACCAGGTCAGCGCCTGAAGCTACTTTAACAGCTTCCTTGATGAGCTTTATATTCTCATCACGCGAAGCGAACTTGATCTCATCATATTTCCAGTTGAAGTAGCTGATGGTGGTGTTGATCGTCAGCTTGCATCCCGGCGCGAAGAGCACCTCCGTGCCGTTGCCGGCCCTTGTCCTGATGCCGTCAAGGAGACTCACCTTCTCCCAGGGCTCGCCGGAGTAGCCCCCGAACCATAGATCATTTGCGCACGGCCCGATGACTGCTATCCTTTTGTATTTGCCCTTCTTAAGCGGCAGCAGTCCGTCATTCTTCAGCAGAACGATTGACTCATGAGCTGCCTTAAGTGCAGTCTTTTTGTGAGCCAGTGACTTACTTACGCTGATGGCCTGTTTTTCATCCACGTAGGGATTTTCGAAGAGTCCCAGGCTGAACTTGAAGGTCAGCACCTGCTCCACGGCTTTGTCGATATCTTCTTTCTTGATCTTCTTCTTTTTGAGGAGCTCCGGCAGCACCCTGTACATATTCGCCTGCGGGAATTCATACTGTACTCCGCAGTTGAACGCTGTCATTGCAGCCTCGGTGGCATCATGACAGACGAAGTGCTTGTTGAACAGATGGTCCACGCCGTAGTAGTCTGAGACTATCATTCCTTTGTAACCCCACTCTTCCCGAAGCAACTCCTTGAGGAGCCACCTGTTGGCATGTGACGGCACGCCGTCCACCTCGTTGTACGATGGCATAACCGACACCGGCTTTGCGCTGTCGATGCACATTTTGAAAGGTGGTATGTGATAATCGCGCAGCACCCTCACGGAGTAGTTGGCCGGGCCCTGGTTCAGTCCGCCTTCCGACTCTCCGTGACCGACGAGATGTTTCAGGGTGGCGGCAACATTTTCCTTGCCTACCTTGCCTGTATCTCCTCCCTGCAGTCCTTTCACGGCAGCTATTGAGAGCATGCCGTTGAGGTACGGGTCTTCCCCGTAGGTCTCCTCGGTGCGTCCCCAGCGCGGGTCACGGCACACGTCTATCACCGGAGTGAGGGCGTGATGCGTCCCGCGTGAACGCATCTCGCGCGCCACCACGTTGTAGACTTTCTCAAACAGAGTGGTGTCCCACGAACAGGCGAGGCCTATGGCCTGGGGAAAGACGGTGGCCTCAGGTCTCATCATACCGTGCTGTCCCTCGTCGACGAAGATGGCAGGTATGCGCAGGCGGGTCTCCTCAACAAGGTATTTCTGTATGGCGTTGCGCATCTTCACGGTCTCTTTGATGCCAAAGGGAGCGGGATGGACCGAGTGGCATCCCCTGCCGAATATCTCCTTCATCTTTCCGGCATCGTCGAAGATCTCAGGCTTGAAATCCTCCACGCCTCCGTTCCACAGTCCCATTAGCTGGGCACATTTCTCCTCAACGGTCATTCGTCCCATGAGGTCTTCCACTCTTTTCCTCACTGAGAGGGAGGCATCCCTGTACGGCAGTTTTGCTGATGGTTTCATATCCGATTTATTATTATTAATTCATTTTTACTTTTTTTGCTTCCCTGATGACCGCATGGTAAGCAGGCTTGGGCTGATAGTTCCGGTCAAACAGGAGGGGATAGTTGGTACGTCCGGGCATCGGCCAGTTGTTCTTCCATGAATAACCGTCGTGCACTCCCCAGAAGGTGACCCTGGTGACACTCTCACTATGCTTCAGCAATAGTGCGAAGAGCTCTGCATAACGGTTGTTCAGCTGTGTCTCAACTGTATCAGGAAGCCCGGCGACATACGGATTGAGCGAATCGCGGTATTCAGCCGTCCTCGATATCTCTGCACCGTAAAGCCATACAGGCGTTGGCAGAACGTTGATCTCCATCTCGGTAATCATCACCTTCATACCCAGGGCGGCATACTCTCTGATGCTCTCGTCAACAATTGCAAAGTCTGGGGAGTCGAGGTGCCAGTGCCCCTGGATGCCGACACCGTCAATGCGGATTCCCTTTTCCAAAAGGTTCCTGATGATCGGGATCACTCCGGCTCTCTTGGCCCTCTCTTCATTGTTATAGTCGTTGTAGTAGAGTTCGGCATCAGGATCAGCCTCATGGGCATATTGAAATGCCTTTTCGATATAGTCGTCACCGATTATCTCCAGCCACTTTGTCCGGCGCATGCTGCCGTCCTCGTCCACCGCCTCGTTCACCACGTCCCAGCCCAGGATCTGACCTTTGTAACGTCCCACGACGGTGTGGATGTGATCTCTCATTCTCTCCAGCAGGGTGTCACGTGTCAGGGGGTTCCCCAGTGAATCCTGAAAGACCCAGGCGGGTGTCTGCGAGTGCCATACGAGAACGTGTCCGATCACCGCCATGTCGTTACTGCGTGCGAAGGCCACCATGCTGTCGGCCAGGGCGAACTCATATCTTCCGGGTCCCGGATGGATCCTCTCCCATTTCATTGCATTCTCAGGGGTGATTGAACTGAAATGCCTTGCAATGAAAGGCTTTGCCAGGGAGTCAGTGCCGTCAACCTGAATCCTGTTCATGGCTGTTCCAATGAGCATCTGATCTCCAAAGGCATCCTTAAGTCCCTGCTCGTCACTGCTGCATGACCAAGCTGCCAGCATCATCACCAGCAGCGGAATAGCTATTCTTCTATACATGTCCGTTTTATTAAGTTTATTCTTCATATTCCTTGCGTCTGGCCGCCAGCTCATCCTGCATCTGGTATTCCACTTTCTTCCCGATGCCGTAGATGAAGAGTGATATGATGCAGAGCACAAGAGCTATTACCGGGAAGATGCTCACCGAGAGCCTGATTCCCTGCACGGCCGTGGGTGTCTGCACCACGTTTGCAACATACCCGTAGCCATTCAGCAACCATCCTGCCACGGCGCCTCCGAAGGCCAGTCCGACCTTAAGGCCGACCACGATGCCGGCGAAGACGATGCCGGTTGCACGGCGGCTGAACTTCCACTCTGAGAAGTCGGCCACGTCAGCCATCATTGCCCATGGCAGCGGCATGGTGACGCCCCATGAGAAGTTGAAGAGTATTGACAGAATGAGGATTGCCCATATGCCTGTGGGGGGCACCACAAAGAAGAGTGCTGCCATGATACCTGCCACCATGAGCCATGTGCGGAAGACATTTCTCTTTCCGAACCTTTTTGCCAGCGAGTTACCAACGGCAATGCCAGCTATAGCCGTCAGCTGGCCTATGATATTGATGACGCTGAAGCTGTTGTCGGCAAAATTGGCACCGGCGGCGGTCATGTTGAGGCTTCCGAGGAGTCCTAAGAGACCCTTGTCGATGTCCACCAGGAATGACCTCATGCTTTCAGGATCAAGATAATACTTGAAGTAATAGAGGAGGATGCTGTTGCGCATTGCCAGGAAGATGAACATGAAGAGGAAGACGATGAACATCAGCACCCACTGCCTGTTGTGGATCAGGTCCGAGAGATCCTGTTTCAGCGATGACTTCTGCTGCGGAGGAGGAACGATCCTCTCCTTTGTGGTCAGGAAGGTGATAAAGAAGAATATGATTGCCAGGATACTGAAGATGCCCATGGTTATCTGGTAACCCCTGGCGCTGTCGCCCGCACCGAAGTGGTTAACCATTGGCAGGGTAAAGCCCATGATAGCTATTGTGGCCAGTGTCACGGCAACAAACCGGAATGAGGAGAGGCTTGTGCGTTCCTTCATGTTTCCGGTGATCACTCCGCTGAGTGCCGAATAGGGATTGTTGTTTGCCGAGTAGACAGTCAGCAGGAGCAGGTAGGTAATATATGCATAAATCAATTTTCCTGTCTGACTGAAATCAGGGGTTTTAAAGGCGAGATATCCCAGTACGCCGAACGGTATTGCCGTCCACAGTATCCAGGGTCTGAACTTACCCCATCGGGTGTTGGTGCGGTCAGCCAGGGCCCCGAAGATGGGGTCACAAACTGCCCCCCACAGGCGTGCTATGAGAAATAGTGTTGCGGCCGCTCCCGCCGATAGTCCGAATGTATCTGTGTAGAAACTGAGCTGAAGGAGCATCATCGTCTGAAAGATGAAGTTGGCTGCGCCGTCACCAAGGCTGTAGCCTACCTTCTCCCTGACCGAAAGTTTTTCAATTGCCGGTTGCATGGTCATTTAGTTATAAGGGTTTCTGACAAAAAAAACAAATAAAGCAAATTCTGCTTCAGGTAACCTCCCTGAACGGAATTAAGCGTAACTAAAAGTATGCAATATGAATTTATTGTGCAACCGATTGCAAAAAATATTTCAAAATATTTCGATCGTACGGGTTTTATTACTTATTTTGAATAATTATGACCGGAATGAAGAAAAAGGCGGAGGTCACCATCTATGACATATCAAAGGCGCTGAATATTTCGGCATCGACTGTTTCGCGCGGACTGAACAACAGCCCCCAGGTAAGAAAGGAACTTCGCAGGAAGATCATGCAGACAGCCCGTGAGATGGGCTACCAGCATAACAAGTTCGCCTCCAACCTCCGACAGAAGAGAACACGGACACTGGGGGTCATAATACCCCGCATCGACAGCCATTTCATGTCGACTGTCATCTCGGGGATGGAGAAGGTGGCAAACAATGCCGGCTACCAGCTGCTGATAAGTCAGAGTGAGGAGTCTGCCATGCTTGAGGAGGCTAACATCCAGGCACTCTTTAACAGCCGGGTGGACGGCTTCCTGGTGTCACTCTCCTTTGAGACGAAGAACAGTGATCCCTTCACCGAGATCTTCAGGAAGGAGATACCGCTGGTCTTCTTCGACAGGGTAATTGATTGCGGCAACTGCGTCAGCGTGATCATTGACAACTTCAGGGCCGGTTATGAAGCCACAAAGCATCTGATAGACCAGGGATGCAGAAAGATAGTACATGTTGGAGGAAGCATGAACAGGAACGTTTACCTCGACAGGTACCGCGGGTACAGGCAGGCATTATCTGACAGCTCACTTGCCTACGATGACAGGCAACTGATCATAACCGACCTGAGTGACACCTCTGGTGTGTCTATCATTAACCACCTGCTGGGCAATGGCTCAATGCCTGACGGCATCTTTACGGCAAATGACACCTCGGCAGTGTCGCTTATCTGCGAGCTGAAGAAAAGGGGTTACAGGGTCCCCGATGACGTTGCAGTGGCAGGGTTCAATGATGACCCTGTATCGCGCATCGTAGAACCCAACCTCACCACGGTGCACTATCCCGGCAGGGCCGTGGGCGAGGTTGCCGCATCAACCATCATAAGGATACTTGAAGGGACACAGTATGAGAGGGTCAACTCTATAATACTGACACATGAACTGATAATAAGGGAGTCCTCACTCAAGGCAGGCCAGATTGAATGACAATGAGAAATTACCCGGAAGGAGCGGAGGAGCCGGAGAGGGATGCCGATTATTACAGGGGCCTGAAATTTTATTACGTTCCGGGTATCTGGCAGCAGATTAATTGACAATATTCAAATAAGAAAATATGAATGAGCGGCATTGGGAGACCCTGTTAAGGATAATTGACGGGGAGAGGACGAAGGAGAGTCCGATAGGTTTTATCATTGACAGCCCCTGGCTCCCGGGATGGCATGGCTCAACCATCCTGGAGTATTTCACGGATCCGGAAACATGGTTTGCTGCAAATATCCAGGCGATGAGGACATTTCCCGAGGCAATATTCCTTCCCGGCTTCTGGGCCGAATACGGGATGTGCACAGAGCCGTCGGCATTCGGCACCAAACTGGTATGGACCGAAAACGATTTTCCTCATCCCGTAAAGCTCTCCTGCACTGTCGAAGCAATCTCTTCGCTGGCCAGGCCCAACGTGAAGACAGACGGGCTCCTGCCCTTCGTGATCAGCAGAATGAAAAAATATGAGGAGAGGCTGAAGCAGAACGATTGCCACTACCGCTTCGCATCAAGCCGGGGCCCCCTGAATATCGCCTCATTTCTTTTCGGCACTACCGATTTCATGCTGGCACTGGCTATAACCCCGGGCGAGGCACAGAAGGCTCTCACGGTCATTACAGACTTTGTCATCGACTGGCTGACCCTTCAGTATGAAAAGTTCCCCGACATTGAAGGCGTCTTCCTTCTTGATGATATTGTAGGCTTCCTGGGCCAGCCTGACTTCGAAATGTTTGTCCTGCCCCATATGAAGAGAATATACCGGACATTCAACCCGAAGGTCAGCTTCTTCCATAATGATGCCTCGGGAATCATTACTGCAGGCTACCTCGAGGAGATGGGTGTCAATCTCTTTAACTTCAGCTTCAACCATTCGGTGAACGAGATGAGGGAGCTTGCAGGTGAGAGCGTAACCCTGCTGGGTAATCTTCCGCCCCGCGATGTGCTTGCCCTCGGTACTCCTGCCGATGTTGAGGCCGGGGTGAGAGAGATGATGAACCCGGTATCAGACACCAGGAGGGTGATCTGGTCCTGTGGAGGAGGGATGCCTCCGGATGCTTCAACGGAAAATATCCGTACATTTATCAAAACTGTGAGATCCTTCTCATGAAAATTGGTTGCGTACGGTTACACCGCGGAGAATGAATATTAAACATCAGGCAGATTCCATCCGACCGGAGAAGATAAATTTGTATAAGAAATTGCATTATGTTACTATTAGGCATTGATCTTGGCAGCTCATCGGTAAAGGTATCCGTCATTGACGGTGCCACCGGCAGGGCACTCTCTTCGGCATCATATCCTCCTTTCGAGATGGCGATCTCGGCACCCAGGCCCGGGTGGGCGGAGCAGGATCCTGAAGTATGGTGGAAGAATTTCACCCTTGCACTGGCAGCCTGCCTAAAGCCACTGGGATCAAAGAGCCGGGATATTGGCGCCATAGGGATATCATACCAGATGCACGGACTGGTGACCGTTGATGTCAACAGGAAGGTGCTCAGGCCATCAATAATATGGTGTGACAGCAGAGCCGTTGAAACAGGTGACCTGGCATTCGAAAAGCTGGGAAAGGATTTCTGCCTGCACCACCTCCTGAATTCGCCGGGCAACTTCACAGCCTCCAAGCTGGCATGGGTCAGGGAGAATGAGCCGGCACTGTACAAAAGGATACACAGGATAATGCTTCCGGGCGACTACCTGGCAATGAGGCTTACCGATGAAATAAAGACGTCATATACAGGGCTCTCCGAAGGTATCTTCTGGGACTTCATGAGGAATGAGGTCTCCGAAGAGTTGCTGGAATATTACGGGATAGACCCGCTGCTGCTGCCTGAACCTGCTGAATCGTTTTCAGTGCAGGGGCAGCTAACCCGGGCAGTGGCTGATGATCTTGGCCTTCCGGCCGGCATACCCGTCTCCTACAGGGCCGGAGATCAACCCAATAACGCCCTGTCGCTCAATGTGCTGCAGCCCGGAGAGGTGGCAGCTACCGCCGGCACCTCAGGGGTAATTTACGGCGTGACCGACAGGACTCAGTTCGATCCGATGTCACGCATCAACACCTTCCTGCATGTCAACCATACGGAACGGATAAACCGCCTTGGCGTGCTGCTCTGTATCAACGGCACAGGGATACTCAACTCATGGCTGAAGAAAAATACGGGGGCGGAATTCACCTACCCGGAGATGAATGACCTGGCAGCTGCCGTGGAGCCCGGAAGTGACGGCCTGGTAATGCTGCCGTTTGGCAATGGTGCCGAGCGCATGCTGCGCCACAGTTACATCGGAGCGTCGGTACACGGTCTCGACTTCAACATTCACAGCCAGGGTCACTTATATCGTGCTGCACAGGAGGCGATCGCCTACTCGTTCCGCTACGGGCTCGAGATAATGAAGGAGACCGGAATAAATCCGACGGTCATCAGGGCCGGTGAATCGAACATGTTCCTGAGCAGGGTCTTCAGGGATGTGCTCTCCAGCCTGACATCCACGGTGATCACACTCTATAACACTGACGGTTCCGTTGGCGCTGCCCGTGGTGCCGGCATGGGATGCGGATATTACGAGACGGAAGAGGAGGCCTTCAGCGGACTGGAAGTGACCGGCACAAGTGAGCCTGACAGCGAACTGTCGGCAATCTATGATGCGAAATACTTGGAGTGGATTGACATTCTTGAAGATCAATTGTATGACAATACTAATTAAATTATTATGGCAAAGAAGAGTGCAGGTGAGATCTTCCCGGGAATCGGTAAGATAAAGTACGAGGGCAGGGACTCGAAAAATCCCCTGGCATTCAAATGGTATGACCCCGAAGCCAAAGTAGGCAACCGTAAGATGAAGGACCATCTGCGTTTTGCCATCGCCTACTGGCATTCGTTCTGCGGCGACGGTACCGATACCTTCGGTGCTAAGACAAGAGACTTCCCGTATGACGGAATGGAGGGCGATGACCGCATAAAGGTCAAGCTTGACATGGCTTTTGAATTCTTTGAGAAGATCGGAGCTCCCTATTATTGCTTTCATGACACCGACCTTGTCGGTGACGGTTCTGTCTTCGAGATAGAGAAGCGCCTCGAGAAGTGGGTTCCGGTAATAAAGGCAAGGCAGAAGGAGACAGGCATGAAACTGCTCTGGGGCACGGCAAACCTCTTCGGCAACCCCCGTTATATGAACGGTGCTGCCACCAATCCTGATTTTGCCGTTGTCACCAACGCTGCCGTGCAGCTGAAGAACGCCATTGACGCCACCATAGCACTGGGAGGCCAGGGATATGTCTTCTGGGGCGGACGCGAGGGCTATCTCACGCTCCATAACACGGACATGAAGAGAGAGCTTGACCACCTGGCCATGATGCTCTCCCTGGCGCGCGACTACGGACGCAAAAAGGGCTTCAAGGGTACTTTCTACATTGAACCCAAACCGATGGAGCCGACGAAGCACCAGTACGATTACGATGCTGCCACCGTCATAGGCTTCCTGCGCCACTACGGTCTTGACAGTGATTTCAAACTCAATGTCGAGGTCAACCATGCCACCCTCGCCGGCCACTCCTTCCAGCATGATCTGCAGGCGGCGGCCGACGCTGACATGCTTGGCAGCATAGATGCCAACAGGGGTGACTACCAGAACGGATGGGATACCGATGAGTTCCCGACAAACATCAATGAGATAACCGAGGCTATGCTGGTCATCCTGCAGGCCGGAGGCTTCAAGACAGGAGGTATCAATTTTGACGCTCACGTGAGACGCAATTCCACCGATCCTGAAGATCTCTTCATAGCCCATATAAACGGCATGGATACCTTTGCCAGGGGGTTGGTGATAGCTGACAGTATCCTGAAGGATTCCGACTATCTCAGGCTGCGCAGGGCCAGGTATGCTTCGTTCGACAAGGGCAACGGCGCATTGTATGAGAAGGGAAAGCTCACCCTCGAGGATCTGCGTGAGCTGGCGAAGAAATCCGGTGAACCGAAGAAGATCAGCGGCAGGCAGGAGCTCTATGAGCAGCTGATAAATATGTATATCATCTGATTTTTCGATGGCTCTCTTCACCCCGCTGCGCCGGTGGCAGCCTGCCTTCAGGCCTTTCGGAAGGCTGCCTGTGGGGGGGCGCCTGCTCGCTTTTGTCGAGAGGGCGGTCAAGGGGCCGCTCTTCGGGTGCCGGATGTGCGGCAACTGTCTGCTGCAGGAGACAGCCTTCATCTGTCACATGGCGTGCCCCAAGGGGATAAGAAACGGTCCATGCGGGGGAGTGACCAACGGCTACTGTTATGTTGACCCCACCCGCAAGTGTGCATGGCACCTCATTTATGAACGGTCGGAGAGGATGCACCGCGAGAAAAAGCTTCTTGAGGTGCTCCCTCCTGTTGACTGGGACAGGGCCGGTGGCGAGACGTGGGGAGATGTCATCCGCAAGGTCAGGGAGGCAGGTCCGGGGAACATTATTCTTCACTCGAGGAGGAAGGGCATGACCATGGGCGCCGTGATGGAGGAGAAGGTCTTCAGACCTATAAGGCAGCCGGAGTGGTGGCAGGGGGATGCTGAATACCATCCTCCGGCCGTTGACGGGCCTCAGTCTGAGCTTGAGAAAGAGCTGCACAGCGGCAGGTTTGTCTTCACCACGGAGGTGATGCCCCCGCTGAGCGCTGCCACTGACAGGCTCACGGAGAAGATAAACCTGCTGAAACCGTACGTAGCAGCCATAAATTTCACAGACGGCTCGTCGGCAGTACCAAAAATGTCCAGTGCTGCCTGCTCGACAATAGCTGCATCACTTGGTGCTGATCCGGTAATGCAGATATCAGCCCGCGACAACAACCGCAACAGCCTCCAGTCACAGGCCATAGGCGCCAATGCCATTGGTGTGCACAATATACTCTGTCTTTCGGGTGACAGTCCCCGTGTGGGACCGAAGCCCCGGAGCAACATGAATATCATTGATGTCGACTCGGTGCAGATGCTGTGGATCCTCCGGCGCATGCGCGATGAGGGTATCTATCTCGACGGACGCGAGATAAGGAACAGACCCCGACTCTTCCTTGGTGCCGCCGCGGCACCGTTAATCCAGAAGCCGGAGTTGCAGCTGATACGTGACATAAAGAAGGTTAATGCGGGGGCACAGTTTCTGCAGACCAACCTTGTCTTTGACCCCGACAGCCTCGATCCATGGCTGGAAAGGCTCAGGAGTGTGGGATTGCCTGACAGGGTATTCGTGCTGATAGGTGTCAGCCCCCTGAAGTCACTCAGGCTGGCCCGCTATCTTAACGACCATATCCCGGGTGTGACGATTCCTGACAGGATCATGAAACGACTTGCCGATGCCGGTAACGGCTTTGCTGAGGAGAGCATCAGGATCACCGTCGAAAACATACGGCGTCTGAGAGATAAGGGCGGAGTGCACGGGGTGCATATCATGCCCCTGGGCTGGGAGAGCGTCGTACCACAGATTATAGAGCAGGCACTCTCCTAATAGAACTTGTACCTCAGATCCTCAACCTCCTTCTTGTCTCGGATGGCCTGGAAGGCCTCGTAGGAGGCACGCATCTGGTAGCCGGAGCTAAGCCGCTCACGCACCATCTCACTATCTTCCGTCACTGAGGGAACGGTGTTGTTGACCGTGAACAGGTATACCCCGTTGTTACCTTCGACAGGCTTTGAGAGTACACCCGCCTCAGAGGATGAGGCAGCGGCTATCAGACCGGGTTCAATGCCTGCTCCGGGAACGGAATATGACCTGAAGTTTATGCCTGTGGCATCCTGAATGACAGTGTTGTAATGAGATGCTATCTCATCAAGGCTCTTTCCTTCAGCGATCAGACTGCTTAACTCTTCAGAGATGATCTCAGCCTTCTTCTGCTTTGCCAGGATAAACCGGATATCTGAAGTTACATCTTCAACAGGGGCAGGTCCCTTTTCCTGGACCCTGGTGCAGTAGGCTACCACGTACATGTCAGGAAGCTCAAAGACTGCCTGGCTGCTGTTATCGAGTACGATGGCGCCTTCCTTGCTGTTCTGGAAGAGAGCCATCACCAGCCCCCTGGCCTGTGTCAGACCGGGAAGCTCCTTCTGCTCAGGAGTGACATTCATGGCAAGCTTCTTGTCGAGGTTGCCCTCGGCAACAGCCTTGTTGAATTTCTCATATGTGTCATTGGTGCCTGCAAATTTTGAGGCTTCAGCATAGATGCTCTGTGTGGTGGGGTTGCTGGGGACCACCTGGCGGTCGACAATTCCTATATTATATTTTCTTACCCTGCGGCTTTGGTCAAGGATCTTGATGATATGCAGACCGTAGGTGGTCTCAACCGTCACCAGGTCGCCCTTCTTTCCGCTGAAGCAGGCATTATTGAAAGGAGTGATCATCATCCCTTCGCTGAACCATCCAAGATCACCCCCTACCTGTGCCGATCCCTGATCGTCAGAGGTGGTCATGGCCAGCATGTTGAAATCTACACCGCCCCTGATCAGGCTGATGAGGCTGTCAGCTTCTGCTTTGGCCTGGGCCATGCTTCTGGAGGCATTGGGCGAGAGGAGTATGTGTGCCGCCCTTACAGAATCCGGACGGTCGGCTATGTCAACTATACGTGCCAGCCTGTAGGCGCCCTCTTCAAACCAGGGTCCGGTAACAACAGATTTGTCACCGCTGCGTGCAAGCTCCCTGAGGCTATCGGGCAGTTCATCCAGGGTGCGGTAAATATTGTTATGACGGGTGTCGGCCGTGAGATTGATGTACTGCACAAGCTCTGTGGCAGCGGCAAAATTCTCCTTCTCCTGCATGGCCCATCTCTCGGCTTCCTGCATGTCAGACTCCGAAGGGGATATCTCAAATACCATGTATTCCATATCCCTCTGTGCCGTACGCATGAAGTTATCCGTATGACTGTTGTAATAGTCCCTGATCTCGTCAGATGTGACCTTGACGGCACTGTCGGTAACGGTGGCATAATTCCTTGCCATAAAGCTGAAGTTTAACGTGTTGGCCATCAGGGCTGCTTCGTATTCCGTCTGTTTTGAGGTGACGTAGAATCCCTGTGAGATAAGGTTTACCAGCTTACTGTTAAGCCTGTCATTGATGATCTGATCCTCAAAGAAGAGCCAGTAGTTTCTGGTGGCTTCATCAGTTTCGGTTGCCTTGAGGAAGTTCACAAGAAACGATGAGTTGAAGGCACCGGTTTCAGGATCGGTGAAGAGCTGCCGGACGATTGGATGAGGGTCATCGCCGAAGACCAGCATCTCCACTTCATCAGGACTTACTCCGAGGCCGGTCTTTTTGTATGTATCGTTCATGAGCATCTCTGAGAGCAACTGCTGCCAGACCTGCTCACGCAGACTCTGCATCATCTCCTCGTTCATGTCACCGGAGCCTGACATCTTATATATATTGACAAGGTCCTGTACCCTCATCTCAAAATCCTGGTAGGAGACCGTTTCTCCGTCGACGCGGGCAAGCTCGTAATATTTTTCTGCCCTGCGGCGCTGGGTATTATTATTGCCAAAGAAATCACTCACTACGAAAAGCAGGAGGGACACCCCGATCACTATAGCCACAAGCGGTCCGGCCTTCTCTCTCAAATCCTGAAGTATTGCCATCTGAAAACTAATTAATTGAATGAATATGCCTGATTAAAAATACAGGCGACAAATATAACAAAATTCACCAAAACAAAAGGGTGGGCAGAGTTCTCATTTTCACACCCCTTCAAAATATGATAATTCTCATCTTTGAAATATATCATGCAGTAAGATAATATCTTGTAGTTTTTTTAAAAAACAATACTATGTCAAGAAACCTGAGAGGGCTATCCGCCAGAAAAGGGCTGGCGGGGGGACTGTATGAGGAGATAAGCAGTTCCGCCGGTGAGATGCATGATGCCCTTGCGGATGACTTTATGACCGGACGTGCAGCCGTGCTTGGAGTAAGTTCGTTCTATGATTTTTTAGGTAATGATCATCCCGGCAGGAAGGTATTTGTCTGTGACGGCACTGCCTGCTTCGTATCAGGGGGACAGGAAAAGGTCAGAGGCATACTTTCAGAACAGTACACTGAAGATGAGACAGGCAGGGTGACCTGCCTGGGTCACTGCCATTCGAATGATGCATTTATGGTCAACGGCGAGATCCGTATTGCCGGTGACGGTCACCCTGAGGAGTCGGTCAGTGTGGCGACGAATGCGGAAAAGCCCGCACTGTTGCCTGGGGAGGGAGAGCAAGGGGCTTACTGGGATCTGGCGCGAGACTATCTTTCCGACAGTGCTGCCGCACTGACTGAGCTTGAGCTCTCGGGGCTCAGGGGCAGGGGCGGGGCAGGATTCCCCTTCCATATCAAGGTGAGATCATCGCGTGATGCCGTTGCCGACCAAAAATATGTAGTGTGCAACGCGGATGAGGGAGACCCCGGAGCCTTCTCTGACAAATGGCTGCTGGAGGAACGGCCCCATTCCGTACTCTTCGGGATGCTGATTACGGGACTCATCACCGGCGCTGATAACGGTGTGGTATACATAAGAGGTGAATACCCGAAGGCGGTACAAATTGTACGTGAAGCTGTCGCCCTGCTTGAGAAGCAGGGGATAATCGCCAGCGGCACGGGGATTTCACTGTTCCCATTCCGGTTTCATGTGATAGAAGGGTCGGGCGCCTACATCTGCGGAGAGGAGACCTCCCTGCTTAACTCACTGGAGGGACTCCGTCCCGAGGTGCGGACCAGGCCTCCCTTCCCTGCCGTCTACGGCCTGTTCGGCAAGCCAACGGTGCTGAGCAACGTGGAGACCTTTGCCAATGTTCATTATATCCTCAGGGAGGGTGGCTCCGCCTATGCATCCCTTGGCACGGAGAAATCGCCGGGCACAAAGCTGGTGTCACTGGACGGGGCCTTCAACAGGCCCGGGCTGCTGGAGGTACGCATGGGAACACCTATGAGAACCGTCATTGAGGATATGGGAGGAGGCATGCGTTATCCCGTCAAGGCATTCCAGATAGGCGGACCGCTGGGCGGACTGGTCCCGGCATCGAAGATCGACGACCTGACCCTCGATTTTGAATCATTCAGCAAGGCAGGATTCCTGCTGGGACATGCCGGCATCGTTTCGATACCCTCCGGCTTCCCGATGATAAAACTGCTGGAGCATCTGTTTGAGTTCACCAGGAAAGAGTCGTGCGGCAAGTGCTTCCCCTGCAGGCTGGGATCGGTGCGGGGCCGGGAGCTGCTCGCCGGTGCGGCGGAGAAGCATACCAGGATTGACAGACAGCTCTTTGACGATCTGCTGGAGACGATGCAGGTGGGGTCACTGTGCGCCCTCGGCGGGGGACTGCCCCTGCCGGTAAGAAACGCACTTCAATATTTCAGTGATGAGCTGAATAAGTATTTCATTTCAAAATGAACAGAGCGATGGATAACACGGCATATATTGACAACGTACCATACCCGGTCATCCCCGGAGAGACGATACTTGAGTTCGTTCGCAGGAACAGGGACCGCGAACGGATACCGACGCTCTGCCAGGCAGACAACCTGGAGAACTACGGCTCATGCCGTATCTGCTCGGTGGAGGTGGCCCTGAAGGAGGACGGCCCGGCGAGAGTCATGGCTTCATGCCATACACCCGTGGCGCCGGGATACTATATATACCCTTCCTCGGAGCGTATAAAGAGACTGCGGAAGAATATCCTGGAGCTTGTACTCTCAGAATACCCTCCTGAGAGAGAAAGACCGGAGGCGGGGAAGATTCCCACGGAGTTTCAGAGAGTCGTGGCTGAGGCCGGTTATCCTGAGGTGCGATACCAAAGGTCAGTGAAGGAGTATGAGAAGGACAGAAGCCACCCATATATATGGGCGGATCTCACGGAGTGCATCAAGTGCTATCGCTGCGTCAGGGCCTGCGACGAGTTGCAGGCTGAGCATGTGCTGGCCATCAGTGGCCGCGGCGACGTTAGCCGGATAATAATGGGGTATGACCAGAATTTCCTTGATTCACCCTGTGTCTCCTGCGGAGCATGTGTTCAGACATGCCCCACAAACGCACTCTCAGACAGGTATTCGACCAAAACGGTGAAGGCAGACAGGGTTGTACGTACAACCTGCACATACTGCGGTGTGGGATGTGCACTGGAGGTAAAGGTTAAAGAGGGAACGGTGAGGGGCATACAGGCTCCTCTTGACGGCGCTGCCAACAGGGGGCATACCTGCCTCAAGGGCAGGTTCGCCTTTGAGTTTTACAATCACCCCGACAGGCTTCGCTCACCGCTGATAAGGAAGAACGGCACTCTCACTGAGGCGGCGTGGGATGAGGCCTATGATTACGCTGCCCGCAGATTCAGGGAGATAAGGGAGAATCACGGTCCCGATGCCCTGGCAGGCATCTCTTCAGCCCGCTGCACCAATGAAGAGAATTACCTGATGCAGAAGTTCTTCAGAATAGTTATAGGTACCAACAACATTGACGGCTGTGCCCGGGTATGCCATGCGCCCACTGCCATGGGCATGCAGTGGGCCTACGGCACGGGGGCCGCTACCAACTCGATAGATGAGCTCTACAAGACCGGATGCATACTCCTGATCGGTGCCAATCCATCATCGGCCCACCCTGTCACCGGGGCACGCATAAGGGCGGTGGTGGAGTCGGGTACGCCGCTGATAGTTATCGATCCCCTGAAGATTGAGCTGGCACGACTGGCGAAATATCATCTTCAGATCAACCCGGGAACAAACGTGGCTGTGCTCAATATGTTTGCACACTATCTTCTCACCGAAGGAATGACCGACATGGAGTTTATCGGCAGACGGACCGAAGGCTGGGAAGAGTTCCGGGACTATCTGCTGGCGATGGACCTCGACGAGATGGAGAGGGTGTGCGGCGTGGATCGCGCACTGGTCAGGGCCGCAGCGACAGAGTACGGCAGGGCTGCCGTGGCCATGGAGTTTCACGGGCTGGGTGTAACGGAGCACTGGCAGGCGACCAAGGCGATAACCCTCATTTCCAATATAGCCATGATGACCGGCAATATCGGGAAAGAGGGGGCTGGCGTCAACCCGTTGCGGGGACAGAATAACGTCCAGGGCGCTGCCGATATGGGTGTACAGCCGCATCAGGGTGCAGGCTATCTTGATGTAACCAACCCGGCAAACATTGCTCTCTATAATGAATATTACGGCGTGGAGCACCCCTCCGTGCCAGGCTACCGCATCCCGGAGATGTTTGCCGCTGCAGGAAGGGGCGACCTCAGGGCACTGTGGATCATGGGCGAAGATATTCTGCAGACAGACCCCAACACCTGCCACGTCAGGAGCTCGTTGCAGGGATTGGATTTCCTGGTGGTGCAGGAGCTGTTCATGACCGAGACAGCCCGCATGGCTGATGTGATATTCCCCGCTTCCTCCTTCTTCGAGAAGGAGGGTACCTTCACCAACGGGGAGAGAAGGATACAGAAGGTGCAGAAAGTGGTAGAACCGCTGGAGGGCACAAAACCCGACGGCCAGATAGTGGTTGACATGATGAATCGCATGGGTTACCCTCAGGAGGGATACACGGCTGATGTGATACTTAAGGAGATCGCAGGCATAGTACCCTTCTTTAAAGGTGTGAAGTGGGACGAGCTGGGTAACAACGGCAAGCAGTGGCCCGTAAAGGAGGATGGCACGGATACGCAGATACTGCATACCGAGACCTTCAAGCGCGGCAAGGGCAGGTTCCACTCATGGGACTATGACATCTCCCCGGAGCTTGACGAGCATGCCGGTCGCTTTCCTTATATACTTACCACAGGACGGTTGCTGGAACATTACAACAGCGGCACCATGACCCGTCGCACCCCGAACAGGGAGATCGTCACCGAAGACCTGCTCTATGTTCATCCCAATGATGCAAAAGCAAAGGGGCTGACCACCGGCGACTATGCCAGGATCTTCTCCCCGCGCGGCGTAACAACAATGAAGGTAAAGGTGACCGACGTGGTCAAGCCGGGAGTGGTCTACACAACATTCCATTTCCCGGAGGCCGCCATCAACTTCCTTACCAGCGGCATAGGTGATGAGTTCACACTTACCCCTGAATACAAGGTCGTGGCTGTCGATTTTGAAAAGTCACTCTACGGAATCTTTACCCGTGCAGAATGTCTTTCTGATATAAAAAATGAACAATAAAATGAATATGCCCACAAAAAACAGGGGGTAGTCAGTAAAAAACATATAAATAATCAAAAAATGCCCCCAAGAATAGGGGGTATATTCTAAAATGATCTATTTTTGATAAAAAAAAAGATCATGGCAGAATTACGTTTCAGTGCATTGAAGGAGCTGTTCAACAGGGAGCCTGTTGATGTAGCTGTGCCAGTGGAGCCGGTATCCAATT
Source organism: Bacteroidales bacterium (assembly GCA_029210565.1). Taxonomy (GTDB): domain Bacteria; phylum Bacteroidota; class Bacteroidia; order Bacteroidales; family VadinHA17; genus SR-FBR-E99. The sequence continues at coordinate 255,562 of JARGFQ010000004.1, read as the reverse complement.
ATTTTTCACATAACGTTTTTGACAAGCAGAAGATGGAGCGCTTTCTGAGCCGTGAAGCCTACCGTGCAGTTATGACGGCCATTGACGAGGGGACACCCATCAACAGGCAGATAGCCGATCAGGTGGCCACAGGCATGCAGGCATGGGCCATGGAGCATGGCGTGACACACTTCACCCACTGGTTCCATCCTCTCACCGATACCACGGCAGAGAAGCATGATGCTTTCGTTGGCAGGGGCGAAATGGGCTCCATAATTGAGATTTTCTCGGGTGAGGTGCTGGTGCAGCAGGAGCCTGACGCATCAAGCTTCCCCAGCGGCGGCATAAGGAACACCTTCGAGGCCAGGGGCTACACCGCCTGGGATGTCTCGTCGCCGGCATTCATCGTGGGCAACACCCTTTGTATTCCTACCGTCTTCGTATCCTATACGGGTGAGGCCCTTGACTACAAGACACCTCTGCTGCGGTCGCTGGCAGTACTCGACAGGGCCGCCGTGGAGGTCTGCCACCTGTTCGACAAGGATGTCAAAAAGGTGATAGCCACCCTCGGCTGGGAACAGGAGTACTTTCTTATAGATGAAGCGCTGTACTATGCACGTCCCGACCTCATGCTGGCCGACCGCACACTGATGGGCCACCCCTCATCAAAGGATCAGCAGCTTTCCGATCACTATTTCGGAGCCATACCCGACAGGGTCAAGGCTTTCATGAAGGAGTTCGAATATGAAGCCTACAAGCTTGGGATACCGGTAAAGACACGTCATAATGAGGTAGCCCCCAACCAGTTCGAGTGTGCTCCCGTATTCGAGGAGGCCAATCTGGCCGTCGACCATAACCAGCTGATAATGGATGTAATGCGAAGGGTGGCACGGAAACATAAGTTCAGGGTCCTCTTCCATGAGAAGCCCTTTGCCGAGGTGAACGGCTCCGGCAAGCACAGTAACTGGTCGATGATGACCGACACCGGCGTAAATCTGCTTTCGCCGGGCAAGAACCCGAAGACGAACATGCAGTTCCTCACCTTCCTCGTCAATGTCGTCAAGGCTGTCAATGACAACGAGGGTCTCATCCGCGCCAGCGTCACCAACGAGAACAACTCCTACAGGCTGGGAGGCCATGAGGCACCTCCCTCAATCATATCGGTCTTTCTGGGGAGCTACCTGTCAGATATACTTGACGCTATTGCCAGTAAGGTGAAGGACAAGAAGATGACCCCTCAGGAGAAGACTGAGATCAAGCTCGGACTGGGCAAGATACCCGGTATTTTTCTCGACAACACGGACCGCAACCGCACTTCGCCCTTTGCCTTCACCGGCAACAGGTTTGAGTTCAGGGCAGTGGGCTCCTCAGCCAACTGCAGCTCTGCAATGATAGTACTCAATGCGGCCGTTGCAAGGCAGCTGAAGGCATTCGCCGATGAGGTCAACAGTACGGTTGACAGGGGAAGAAAGAGGGATGAGGCTATCTTTCAGGTGCTCAAGAAGTGCATCATCGATTCCAGGAGGATCCGCTTTGAGGGCGACGGGTACAGTGAAGAGTGGCACACGGAAGCTCTTCGCAGGGGTCTCTCCGCCGAGACGGGTGTTCCCAAAACCCTGAAGGCATATGTCACGCCGTCATCACGCGAGACACTCGTCGGCACCGGCGTGCTCACCGACCGTGAGCTGGAAAGCCGGGTGGAGGTAGAGCTCGAAAAATTCACCAAGAAACTGCAGATCGAAGCACGTGTGCTGGGCGACCTGGCAATAAACCACATAGTACCCACGGCAGTGAATTATATGACCTCGCTGGTGGAAAATGTCAGGGGACTTCGCGAGATATTTGACGACAACGAGTACATAAGGCTGGCAGGTGCCCGCAAAGATCTCATAATCAATATTTCAGATCACATAACCATGATCAAGAGGATGGTGGCAGAGATGATTGAAGAGAGAAGAAAGGCAAATGTGATTACCGATCTTTACAGCAAGGCAACGGCCTACGAGAGCAAGGTAAAACCCTATCTTGATGAGATAAGGATCCACATCGACAAGCTTGAGCTGGTGGTTGACAACGAGCTGTGGCCTCTGCCCAAGTACCGCGAACTGCTTTTTACCCGGTAGGATACCTAAACATCGGTTTCATTCGTTATTTTTGCAGGATAACGAATGCATTCCCTATGGATAAGATAATCTTACGGCTTATTATACTTCTTCTCCTGTTGCCCGCTGGTCTCAGCGCACAGAAGCAGAAGACGGAACGCGCATATGCCGCCTTTGAGGCAGGCAGCTATTATGAAGCCATCGATTTCTTCAAGGATGTCTATTCAAAGACACGCGAGAAACAGCTGAAGGCTGAGATGGTCTTCATGGTATCAGAGTGCTACCGTCTGATAAACGATCCGAAAAACGCCGAGTTGTGGTATAAGAGATCCGTCAGATCATCCTTCCCTAAACCTGAGGCTCAGTACCGTCTGGCAGAGGTCACCAAGAAGCTGGGGAGGTACCCCCAGGCTATCGAGGAGTATCGCAAATACCGGCAGCTGGTGCCTGGTGACCCCCGGACCGAGCAGCAGATCAGAGCTTGTGAGTTGGCGATGGAGTGGCAGGACTCGCCTGAATCATATATTGTCGAGGAGCTGAAGGATGCCAACTCAAGGGACTCCGACTTCGGACCGGCATTTGCCCGTGACGACTACGGACTGTTGTGGTTCACATCGTCGCGCGACGATGCCCGCGGCAACAGGGAGCACGGGGCTACCGGACAGAGCTTCACCGATATCTTCGAGACCCGGCTCGACAAAAAGGGGAAGTGGAGCACTCCCGTACCCGTTGATTTCCTGAACAGTGAGTTCGAAGATGGCACGCCCTCCTTCTCATCCGACTATACCGAATTATGGTTTACCCGCTGTGAGGCAGGCAAGCGCGAGAAGAAGGGGTGCGTGATAATGTACTCGACTCGCGAGGGCACCCGCTGGACCGATCCATTGAAGCAGGAGATACTCGCCGACTCGCTTGTCGCTGCCCATCCTGCCATATCGCCTGACGGGCAGACACTCTATTTTGTCTCTGATATCCCCGGGGGATTGGGGGGGAAAGACATCTACCGCGTGACACGCACCTCTCCCGGCAGCCCCTGGTCGCAGCCTGAGAACCTGGGTGCCGACATCAACACCCGCGGCGATGAGCTCTTTCCCTACATGCGCAACAACGGCTGGCTCTATTTTGCGTCTGACGGTCACATAGGCATGGGAGGCCTCGATATCTTCCGTGCCGTACCGCAGGGAGGCGACGGTTGGATGGTGGAGAACATGCGGTCGCCTCTGAACACCTACGCCGATGACTTCGGGATCACCTTCGAGAGAGAGGCCGAGAAGGGTATATTCAGCTCCTCACGCAAGGGGAGGGCCGTGGACGACCTATATACCTTCGTCATGCCCCCGCTGCTCTTCAGCATCACCGGGCTTGTCAAGGACGAAAAGACAGGACAGCCTGTTGAAGGTGCCACGGTACAGCTGATAGCCAGCGACGGCGCCAACATGCAGTCTGAGACTGGCGCAGCCGGCGATTTCAAATTCAGCCTCAGACCGGAGGTCGATTATATCTTCCTGGCTTCAAAGAAAGGCTTCCTTAACGGCAAGGAGAAGGAGACAACCAGGGGACAGGACAAGAGCCGCGATTTCATGGCTACCATACTGCTTACACCCATTGACAAGCCCATAGAGCTTCCCAATATCTTCTACGACTTCGGCAAGTGGGACCTGCGTCCGGAATCGATGGTCTCACTTGACAAGCTGGTGGAGACCCTCAATGACAACCCGAACGTTACCATCGAGCTCATGTCACATACCGACTCACGCGATACCGAGGAGTATAACATGGATCTGTCGCAGAAGAGGGCACAGTCGGTGGTCGACTACCTCATTGGCAAGGGCATAGCCGCTGACAGGCTTACAGCCAGGGGCTACGGGGAGACCAGTCCAAAGGTGGTCGATGCGCTTATCCTGGGGGATTCGATGTTCCTGCGTGAAGGGGTGACACTCACCGAGCAGTATATCAACTCCCTGGCAAGTGAAGAGCAGAAGGAGATAGCTCACCAGATAAACCGCCGTACCGAGTTCAGGGTGCTTAGTACCGATTATGAGCCCGCTAAATAGAAGGAGGCCAGGGCAGGAGTCATGACAGACAGGTCGCGCTACGCAAAGAGAGGTGTATCTTCGGGAAAGGAGGAGGTGCACGCCGCCATCAGCAAGGCTGACAAAGGACTCTTCCCGAAGGCATTCTGCAAGATCATTCCCGACACGTTGGGCAATGATCCTGACTGGTGCAACATAATGCATGCTGACGGTGCCGGCACCAAGTCGTCACTGGCATACATCTACTGGAAGGAGACGGGCGACCTCTCCGTCTGGAAGGGCATAGCACAGGATGCCGTAGTGATGAACCTTGATGACCTTCTTTGTGTTGGTGTGACTGACAATATCCTCCTCTCCTCAACCATAGGAAGAAACAGGAACCTCATTCCCGGCGAGGTGATCAGGACGCTTATTGAGGGCACGGAGGAGTTTCTTGCGCTGATGCGCGCCGGGGGCATCGGAATATGGTCAACAGGCGGCGAGACAGCCGACGTGGGAGACCTGGTAAGAACGGTCATCGTAGATTCCACCGTCACGGCCCGCATACTCCGCGCCGATGTCATTGACAATGGAAACATCCGCAGCGGCGATGTGATCGTTGGACTGGCCTCGTTCGGGCAGACCTCTTACGAAACAGCATACAACGGCGGCATGGGCAGCAATGGGCTCACCTCCGCCAGGCATGACGTTTTCGGCAGATACCTCGCAACACTATACCCCGAGAGCTACGACGACAACATGCCTGCTGACCTGGTCTATGCAGGTCGCCACCGGCTCACCGATCCCGTGGAGGTCCCCGGCCTCGATGTCGGCCGGCTCGTGCTCTCTCCCACACGCACCTACGCTCCGGTTATCAGAAAGGTGCTTGAGGTAATGCGCCCTGCCATTCACGGCATGGTGCACTGCTCCGGCGGAGGGCAGACGAAGATCCTGCATTTCATTGACCGGTTGCATGTTGTCAAGGATAACCTCTTCCCCCTGCCGCCTCTCTTCAGAATGATACAGGAGAGCTCCGTCACACCGTGGGCTGAGATGTACCGTGTATTCAATATGGGACACCGGATGGAACTGTACGTTGATGGAAAAGAGGCCGCGGCAATAATTGAGATCGCTTCCGGATTCGGTCTCGAGGCACGTGTTATTGGACGGTGCGAAGCTGCACCGTCGCGCAGGCTGACTGTAGTAAGCGAATTCGGCCAGTTTGTCTATTAATTTGACTGCCGACTGCCGACTGCTGACTGCCGACTGCCGACTGCCGACTGCCGACTGAAGACTGAAGACTGAAGTCAGGCCTCCCCTGCAGTCTGGCTGCTCCCTCAAATGACCCACCGGGTCATTTATTAACGCTCGCCCCTCTATTCCCTGAATATAATTACCTTTGCACCCTGAAAATCTGGATTTGTAATGGCAAACAAACTAATTCTTGAAAAGCTTGAAGGGGTAAAGAGCCGTTTCATCGAGGTGGGGGAACTTCTTAACTCGCCTGACGTGATGGCTGACATGAAGCGCTATATTAAGCTCAACAGGGAATACAAAGATCTGAAGCCGGTGGTTGAGTCATATGAAAGGTACAAAAGTGCCGTTGACAACCTGGAAAGCTCCAGGGCGCTGCTGGCGACAGAGAAGGATGAGGAGATGCGCGAGATGGCCAAGGCGGAGATAGATGAGCTCCTGAACGTCATCCCCGGGATGGAGGAGGAGATCAGGTACCTGCTGCTTCCTGCTGATCCGGAAGATGACAAGAACGCTGTCATGGAGATACGCGCAGGCACGGGTGGTAATGAGGCAAGCATTTTTGCCGGTGACCTGTTCAGGATGTACTCGAAGTACATCGAAACGCAGGGTTGGAAGCTTGATCTTAACTACTTCACCGAAGGCACCGCCGGCGGATACAAGGAGGTAGTCTTTACGATATCAGGCGAGGGGGTCTACGGAATAATGAAGTACGAGTCGGGTGTACACCGCGTGCAGCGTGTGCCGCAGACGGAGACCCAGGGACGGTTACACACCTCCGCAGCTACCGTGGCAGTGCTGCCTGAAGCGAGCGAGTTCGACGTGGAGATACGCAGTGAAGATATCCGTAAGGACACCTACTGCTCGTCAGGTCCCGGCGGCCAGAGCGTCAACACGACATACTCGGCCATCCGGCTGACACACGTACCGACAGGACTGGTGGTCACCTGCCAGGATGAGAAGTCGCAGATAAAAAACCTGGAGAAGGCAATGCGGGAGCTGCGTACCAGGCTCTACAACCTCGAATACCAGAAGTACCTTGATGAGATTTCCCATAAGCGCAAGACCATGGTCTCCACCGGCGACAGGTCGGCCAAGATACGTACCTACAACTATCCCCAGGGAAGGGTCACAGATCACCGCATCAATCTCACTCTCTATAACCTGCCTGTAGTGCTCGACGGCAACATACAGGAGCTCCTCGACAAGCTGCAGATGGCTGAGAATGCCGAACGACTGAAGGAGAGCGCATATTAACAATCGTATCATGAACTCGAAGGATCTCTATAACCATATTATCGAAAAAAAATCGTTTCTCTGCATCGGGCTCGACCCTGAGATCACCAGGATGCCCGACTGCGTGGCAGAGGCGGATGACCCGATCTTTGAATTCAACAGGCAGATAATTGACGCAACCCACAGGTATGCGGTTGCCTATAAGCCCAATTTTGCCTTCTATGAATCTTACGGTGCCAGGGGCATGGCTGCCCTGGACAAAACGGTCAGGTATATCCATAAGCTTGACCCGACAATCTTTCTCATTGCCGACGCCAAGCGCGGCGACATAGGAAACACCTCAAAGATGTATGCAAGGGGTGTTTTCAGCGAGATGCCCTTTCATGCCGTGACTGTGGCCCCCTATATGGGAGAGGATTCAGTCACCCCCTTCCTCTCTTACCCGGGCAAGTGGGCGATAATCCTTGCCCTGACTTCAAACAGGGGCGCGGATGACTTTCAATATCACAACGATAATGGTGAGAGACTGTTCGAGAGGGTATTGACTCTCTCCCAGAGATGGGGCAGCGTCGACAACCTGATGTATGTCGTCGGGGCTACCCGGGCAGAGATGCTTGCCGACATTCGGAAGATCGTTCCCTCTCACTTCCTTCTTGTGCCGGGTGTCGGCGCCCAGGGAGGCAGCCTGGAGGAGGTGGTCCGCTACGGCATGAACGATCGGTGCGGACTGCTGGTCAACTCATCGCGGGGCATCATCTATGCCGACAGCAGCGAGAGCTTCGCTGAGGTGGCAGGAGAGAAGGCACGCGAACTGCAACAGGAGATGGCCGGCTACCTGGCGGAAAGACTCAAGGTCTGAAGGTCCGTAAAATCGAAAGGTCTTGATGGAGTCACGCTGAGCGGGATAAACTCCGCGGAGATACCAACCGAAGTATTGTGACAGTCATGCGCTCTGATGATCTAAGCACTTGATTCCCCCTGATGCATGATCCCGAAAGAAGTTGGCAATATGTGAATGATGTAATTTTTTGCGGAAATTATGTAACAGCTCTGCGACCAAAGTGTAAGATCTTTGTATAGTCACACAGGAGAATTGAAACGGTAGAATATTCGGATGATGAACAAGATGGGAAAACAATATATTGAGGATCCTGACACCGACTCAAAATTATCACTGGCAATCCTCATGGCGTATGGGATTCTGATAACTGTATTTCCGGGCCTTATTGGGGTAATTTACGGATTCTCACAGATGATTGATAAGCTTAACATGTAATGCAGCAATGGTACGGGGCAGTTTTCCTGCCGCCCCGGAACATCACTGTACAATTATAAGGGACGTTCAGGTTTTAGTTTTCGTTGGTTAGTAGATTTTCTCCGGTACTGAAACCCCGGAGTACAAGTTTAGGGTTAATGGGTTGAAAGGTTTCAGGGTTAAAGGGTATTCGGAAATCAGTTTTACTGAAATCCGGATACCCTTCGTTTATCGTTTCATTCCACCCTCAGTCTGCTTGTTCATTTGCCGGTTTGTTTTTATCTTTGGTAAGCTGCATTTCTAAAATTACCGATAATGAAACCTCCATATGTTTTCACATGCTATCATAGTTGATTGATAATGTGGAATATGGAGGTTCCATCATACAAAAGAAATAAACTATCCTATGATGAAAGAAGAGTTCCTCCACTGGCTGTGGAAAAACCGGTTCTTTGACGACGGTAGCCTGTGCGACAGGGAAGCCGGACTGATAGAGGTGATCACCCCGGGCGAGTATAACCGTGATTCCGGTCCCGATTTCTTTAACACGCGGCTTATCATAGGCGGCACCGAGTGGGCCGGCAATACCGAGATCCATATCAGCGCCTCCGACTGGTACCGCCACGGTCACCATACTGACCATGCCTATGACAATGTGATACTGCACCTGGTGAATAATGAGGATACCGATGTATATACGGCCTCAGGACGGCGACTGATCACCGCGCGGCCGGGATTTGAGACGGCACTCTGGGAGAATTACTTTGACTTTGTCAATAATCCTTCGCCTCTGCCCTGCAGCGGACTGATAGGTTTGACCGACAGTTTCATGGTGAAGCACTGGCTATGGTCACTGGGTGTGGAGCGGCTGCAGAGAAAGAGCAACGATATCAGGGAGATGCTGGTGAAGACGGGCAACGACTGGGAGGAGACGCTCTACAGGCTTGTCTCGAGATATTTCGGGTTCCGGGTAAATACCGATCCCTTTGAGATGCTTGCCTCCCGGTTGCCTTTGAAAATCATCAGAAAGCACTCCGACAACCATCTGCAGGTGGAGGCGCTGCTCTTCGGAACGGCCGGCCTCCTCGATGAGGCACTCTTCAGGGAGGCGGTAAAAGACGACTACTTTCTTATCCTCGCCAGGGAGTACCGGGTGTTGCGCTCCAAGTACTCCCTCCAGCCTGTCGATGGCTGGCTGTGGAAGTTCCACCGGCTGAGGCCTGCCAACTTCGCGACTGTAAGGCTGTCACAACTGGCCGCCCTTCTCAGCCACAGCGAAGGTCTTTTCTCGAGGGTGCTCGAATGCCGAGACAATGACACTTTAAGGTCGCTGCTGAACGTCACCGCGTCGGAGTACTGGAACAGCCACTACCAGTTTGGCAGGGAGGTGCCCGCCACGGCCGGCCGCGCCGGAAAACAGTCGGTTGACCTCCTGATCATCAACGCCGTCGCACCCCTGCTCTTTGTCTGCGGAAAGATCAGGCAGCAGCAGGAGTGGTGTGACAGGGCCATAGATATCCTTGACTCACTTCCCCCGGAAGAGAACAGCGTGGTGACAGACTTTGTAAAAGCAGGACTGAAACCGGAGTCGGCCTTCGCCTCGCAGGCACTGCTGGAGCTGAGAAGCCTCCGGTGCCGCAACCATCGGTGCCTCGACTGCGCGATAGGATCAGCACTCATCGCCATGGGACATAAGATCCGACGGTCCAACTCCCTCTTCCTCGAACCCTGATCTGCGGCACTCCCGTTGTTAAAAAAAGCAGAGACATCTGTTGAAAAAAGTCATTCTCCTGCGCAACTTTCCCTGCTGATATTGCGTCTATTATACAGAGACAGACCGAAAACAATCGTTTAGGCAGAGTGAGATATTCATTCCGGAGACAAATGCAAAATTTTCTTCAAATTGTTTGAAATATTACAAATAAGAGTTGTATCTTTGCGATCCAAAATTGGAGAATTTATTAACAATCTATTGGATAAGGATATGTATTTGACAACGGAGAAGAAACAGGAATTTTTCAAGACATTCGGATCTTCAGAGATGGACACGGGTAGTGCTGAAGGTCAGATTGCACTTTTCTCCTACAGGATTGCCCACCTCACTGAACATCTGAAGCGCAACAAGAAGGATTTCAGTACTCAGAGGTCGCTGATAAAGCTGGTCGGAAAGAGAAGGCGTCTGCTCGACTACCTGAAGGACAAGGATATCAGCAGGTACCGTGAGATAATCAAGGCACTTAACCTGCGCAAATAAACTTGAAAGGCAATTACGGTTGCCTTTTTTAGTTCCCGGAGAGGACTCTTTACTATCATTATCCCATAATAATAATTAGCAGTAAATGTATAAGTTGATTGAAAAAAGCATTGACCTTGGCGATGGCCGGTCAATAGTACTTGAGACCGGCAAGCTCGCCAAGCAGGCTGACGGTTCGGTGGTTGTAAGGATGGGCCAGACCATGCTTCTGGCCACGGTGGTGGCAGCCAAGGATGCGAAGGAGGACACGGACTTCATGCCTCTTTCCGTTGAGTATAAGGAGAAATATGCCGCCACAGGTCGTTTCCCGGGCGGTTTTCTCAAGAGGGAGGCAAGGCCGGGCGACAATGAGATTCTGATATGCCGCCTGGTTGACAGGGTGCTTCGTCCGCTGTTCCCCGATGACTTTCACGCCGAGGTCTTTGTGACCATCAACCTCATATCGGCAGAAAAGGATATCATGCCTGACGCCCTGGCAGGACTTGCTGCATCGGCAGCACTGGCAGTGTCGGACATACCGTTCCACGGACCGATTTCCGAGGTGAGGGTGGCAAGGGTAAACGGCGAATTGATCGTCAACCCCATCTTCACGCAGGTTGAGAGTGCCGATCTCGACATCATCGTCGGGGCCACATATGAGAACATCATGATGGTCGAGGGCGAGATGAAGGAGGTATCGGAGGATGTCATGCTTGAGGCCCTGCACATTGCCCATGAGGCTATCAAGGTTCACTGTGTTGCACAGAAGGAGCTGGCTGAGATGGTTGGTTCAACCGTGAAGAGGGAGTACTGCCATGAGGTCAATGATGAGGATCTGAGGAAGAAGGTGTGGGGCGAGACCTACGAGAAGTGCTATGCACTCGCTGCCAGCGGTGCCGACAAGAAGACACGCAGTGAAGGCTTTGACGCCATAAGGGAAGAGTTTCTTGCACAGTACACGGAAGAGGAGCCGGTCAACGAAATGCTGGTCAAAAGGTACTTCCACGATGTGGAGAAGGAGGCGGCACGCCGTCTTGTCCTTGATGAGCATAAGAGGCTCGATGGCCGCAAGCTCGACGAGATACGACCCATTTGGTGCGAGATAGACCCCCTGCCTGCAGCCCACGGCTCGGCAATCTTCACCCGCGGTGAGACACAGTCGCTTACCACCGTTACTCTGGGCACCAAGCTCGATGAGAAGATGATTGACGAGGTGCTTAAACAGGGATCGGAGAAATTCACCCTGCACTATAACTTCCCGCCCTTTGCCACCGGCGAGGCCAGGCCCGCACGCGGCACCAGCCGCAGGGAGATAGGCCACGGAAACCTGGCGCACAGGGCGCTTAAGAACATGATGCCGTCTGAAGAGACAAATCCCTATGCCATAAGGATAGTATCGGACATTCTGGAATCAAACGGATCCTCTTCAATGGCCACCGTCTGTGCCGGCACAATGGCGCTGATGGATGCCGGCATCAAGCTCGCCAAACCGGTCTCTGGCATTGCCATGGGGCTGATCACCGACAAGGACGGAAAGAAATTCGCGATCCTCTCGGATATCCTCGGTGACGAGGATCACCTCGGTGATATGGACTTCAAGGTCACCGGTACCCGTGACGGTATCACCGCAACACAGATGGACATAAAGGTCGACGGCCTCTCATTCGAGGTGCTGAAGCAGGCTCTCGAGCAGGCCCGCAGGGGAAGGCTCCATATCCTCGACATAATGGAACAGACAATAGCCGAGCCAAGGCCGGAACTCAAACCTCATGCACCGAGGATTGAGAAGATATATATTCCCAAGGAGATGATTGGCGCAGTGATCGGTCCCGGAGGAAAGATCATACAGGATATACAGGCCACAACCGGAGCCACCATAGTTATCGAGGAGACCAACGGCCAGGGTATGGTCGATGTCTTCGGCGAGAACTATGATGTTATCAGGGCCGCCCTCGACAGGATCAACGCAATATGTGCAGTTCCGGAGGTGGGTAAGGTCTATACCGGCAAGGTGAAGACTATCACACAGTTCGGAGCCTTTGTGGAGATCCTGCCAAATAAGGATGGCCTTCTCCACATCTCAGAGATGGACTGGAAAAAAGTGGGCACCGTTGAGGAGCTCTTCAAGGAGGGTGATATGGTTGATGTACAGCTGATAGAGGTCGATCAGAAGACCGGCAAGCTGAGGCTGTCACGCAAACCCCTCATACCAAAGCCCGAAGGTTACATTGAGCCCCCAAAGCGTGAACATTCCGAAAGAAGGGATTATCACGGCTCACGCGAAGGCGGCAGAGGCGGATATGACCGCGATCGCGGCGACCGTCGCTCCCATGACCGCCGAAGGGATGACAACAGGTAATTACCTGTCCTGAAAAGACAGCGCGATGCCCGTCACCGGGAATCGCCTTACATTATAAGGAGAGAGACATACAATTTGTGCTGCTCTCCTTTTTTCATTGTTATTGTGAACGTCAAATGCTATTTTTGATAATGATTGCAACGGAATACCAATGGAGGCCGTAAGGTACAACTATATCGTCATCGAGGGGAACATAGGCGCGGGAAAGACCACGCTGGCCTCCATGATCGCCAAAGAATACAACGCCAAGCTAATACTGGAGCGTTTTGCCGACAACCCGTTTCTGCCAAAATTCTACCAGGACCCGTCGCGCTACTCCTTCCCCCTGGAACTGTCATTCCTGGCTGACAGGTACCGGCAGCTGAAGGAGGAGCTTGTTGAACAGGACCTCTTTGTAAACTTTACAGTCTCCGATTACTACTTCATGAAGTCACTTGTCTTCTCATCAAAAACCCTTGAGAAGGATGAGTTCAACCTCTACAGGCAGATATTTTATATAATATACAGCTCACTGCCAAAGCCTGACCTCTATGTCTACCTGCACGTGCCCACGGAAAGACTTCTGAAAAACATTGCTATGCGAGGCAGAGAATATGAGAAGAGCATTACCGCTGAATACCTGGCAGGGATCCAGGAGAGCTACTTTAATTTCTTCAGGCAGAATCCCGACAACAAATACCTGGTACTCGATATCGCCAACATCAATTTCGTCCTCAACAGTGAAGATTATGCCAAAATAACCGAAATGATATTCCATGAGCCTCTGAAACAGGGCATCAATCTGCGCAATTTCTGATTTTTTAATCTCTGAATTGCAGTTAAAGACTAAAAATTATCTTAAATTTGCAACCAAATAATAAAAAATCGTATAATTGTTATTACATCACAGAAACTGATCGCAACTAATAAAAAGCAAATTATGAAAAATTTCACCAGACTTTTTGTCATTCTGCTTGCTGCCGTTCTTATGTCAGGCTGCAGCAGTCTTGAGAAGATGAAGAAGAACGCCAATCTTGTCAATTACGAGATTACTCCCCAGGTCCTTGAGACTCACGGAGGTATTGTTGCCGCTCAGGTAAAGGCCACCTATCCTGAGAAGTACTTTGACAAGAAAACCACGCTGAAGATCACCCCCGTTCTTACTTATGAAGGCGGTGAGACAGTCTTTGATGAGCTGCTCTATGCTCAGGGTGAGCTTGTTCAGGAAAACAACAAGGCAGTCAGCTGGACTGGTGGTAACATCAGCTGGTCAGGTGATGTCAACTACATACCCGAGATGAAGGTGTCAGAATTCCTGCTTCGCGTTGAGGTTTCCAAAAAAGACAAAACACTGGCCTTTGATCCCATAAAACTGGCTGACGGCGTGATCGCCACCTCCACACTGGCTGAAGACCATGCCAAGCCAATCGTGCTGAAAGACAAATATCAGCGTATAGTTCCCGAACAGAAGATGGCCGATATCCTCTATATGATCAACAGGTCTAACATCAGGTCAAGCGAGTTGAAATCAGAGGATATCCAGGCACTGAAAGATTATATTGCTCTTGTAATGCAAGACGAGAGAATGGCAGTGAAGGGCGTTACAGCCAGTTCATATGCTTCTCCCGACGGTCCTCTCACACTCAACGAGAGACTGGCAGAACAGAGGGGCAAGGCAGCCGAGAAATATCTCCAGAAAGAGTACGGCAAAGTTCCCGAGCTTGCCCAGTTCTTTGCAACCAAAACAACGCCTGAAGACTGGGACGGCTTCAAGACCCTCGTCCAGGAGTCGTCAATCGCCGACAAGGAGCTTATCCTGAGAGTACTCTCAATGTACCAGGATCCTGTTGTCCGCGAACAGGAGATCAAGAACATGTCAGCTGCCTATGAGGCTCTGGCTGATGATATCCTTCCCCAGCTCAGGAGATCGAAGTTTACCGTTGACGTTGACCTGATAGGCCTCAGCGATGAGGAGATACTCGCTACAATAAACGGTGATGCCTCTGTCCTAAGCCTCGAGCAGCTTCTTTATGCCGCAACACTTACGGAAGATGTTAGCGAGATGCTCAAGTATTACAAGTTGGCTGCCGAGAAGGAGCCCAATTGTATGAGAGCATGGAATAACATTGGATGGGCTTACCTGAATATGGGCAAGGCCGATGAGGCTTTGGAGGCTCTTGAAAAGGCCAAGGCTATCAAGAACGACGACGTTATTAAGAACAATATGGGCTTCGTGGAACTGCTGAAGGGCAACTACGCAGCTGCTGCAGAATATTTCAATTTAATGACAGCCGCCACACCCGAGTCGAGATTCGGACTTGGCACCGTAGCCATCCATGAGGGCAGGTATGACCAGGCAGTCAACTTCCTCAGCGACGAACCCTCCATGAACCTTGCACTTGCACAGCTTCTCAAGGGAGATGTCAACAAGGCACAGACAACCATGGCATCGGTTCCTCCCTGCAAGTGCGGTGCTCCCTCATACTTCAAGGCTGTTATTGCTGCACGCAATGACGACAAGGACGGTGTGATCAACGGACTCCGTGAGGCTATTGGATACAACAGCGACTGGAAGAACTATGCAATGACCGACCTCGAGTTTGCAAAATACTTCCTCGATGACACATTCATCGCAGTAACAAAGTAATAAAGCACAGGCTTAATATAGAAACCCCGCCGGCAGAGATGCAGGCGGGGTTTTTTTATCCGTGATGCCATGGTCAGTTGGCAGAAATGAGGGCAGATAAATTGTATTACTGTCACGGTTGATGACGCAGGGGAGGTGCAGGCAAGCTATTGACCTGTGAAGGTTGGCGCTGCGGCAAAAATGCATGCTCGTTGCTTACTTGCTTCGGCTGACCCTGCCGGCAAGCTCCCACAGGACTATCCCGGCACTGACAGCCACGTTGAATGAGTGCTTGGTACCGAACTGGGGGATCTCTATGCAGCTGTCAGACATCTTAACCACCTCCTCGCTGACACCCCTTATCTCATGCCCGAAAACCAGTGCATACTTTTCCCCCTCTTTGACTTCGAAGGCGTCAAGCGGCACCGCCTCATCAGCCTGTTCTACGGAAATGATCCTGTACCCGCGCTCTCTCAGCTCCCCGGCTGCAGCGGCGGTATTCTCCCGGTACTGCCACTCCACTGACTCGGTGGCTCCCAGAGCCGTCTTGTGAATCTCACGGTGCGGCGGCGTGGCGGTGATGCCGCACAGCCAGACAGCCTCAACAATGAAGGCGTCTGCTGTCCGGAATATCGAACCTACATTGTTGAGACTCCTCACATTGTCGAGAACCACGATGAAGGGCGACTTCGATGAAGAGCGGAATTCATTCACGCTCTTGCGGTTCAGCTCATCATTTGTCAGCTTCCTCATGAAAGAAAATTTTAACGAAAATAAATATAAAAATGAGTAAATTACCTTCCCTAATCATGAGGCATCTCAGAGAACCGCAATTATAAGATAACTTGTCATGAACATCCACGAATACCAGGGAAAATCAATTCTTCAGTCTCACGGTGTACCGGTGCAGGAAGGGTTTGTAGCTGAAACTGCCGAGCAGGCCGCTATTGTGGCCGAAGAGCTAAGGAAAAAATTCGGAACGGAGATCTTTGTTATCAAGGCACAGATTCATGCCGGAGGCCGGGGTAAGGGCGGAGGCGTCAAGATTGCGCGTTCACCTGCCGAAGCAGCAGAGGTGGCATCACGGATGCTCGGAATGACGCTGGTGACACCCCAGACCGGTCCGGCGGGGAAACCGGTGAGAAAGGTGCTGATAGCACAGGATGTATACTATGAAGGAGAATCAGATATCAGGGAGTTTTACATGTCAATCCTGCTCGATCGCAAGAGGGGATCTTATGTCTTCATGTATTCAACGGAAGGCGGAATGGATATCGAAGAGGTGGCAGAAAAAAAACCGGAGGCCATCTTTACGGAGCCTGTTGATGCCACCTGCTGCCTGCACGACTTCCAGAAGCGGATCATAGCCTTTAACCTGGGACTGCGGGGTAAGGTCTTCAGGGAGATGACCCGGTTTCTCGGGGGACTGTGGGATGCCTTCATCAGTTCAGACGCTTCGCTCATCGAGATCAATCCTCTTCTGAAGACAAGCGACGACAGGATACTGGCGGTCGACTGCAAGGTGACGCTTGATGACAATGCTCTCTTCCGTCACCCTGATCTGGCTGCCATGCGCGACCTCAATGAGGAAGACCCTACCGAGGTGGAGGCCTCGGAAAGCAGTCTCAACTATGTCAAGCTCGACGGTGATGTCGGATGTATGGTCAACGGCGCAGGACTGGCTATGGCAACAATGGACCTGATACAGCTCTCAGGAGGAAGCCCGGCCAACTTCCTCGATGTGGGCGGCGGTGCAAATGCCACGACCGTTGAGGCCGGGTTCAGGATCATACTTAAGGACCCCAACGTCAAAGCCATACTGGTGAACATCTTCGGCGGAATCGTCAGGTGCGACAGGGTGGCGGCAGGGATCATCGAGGCATATAAAACCATCGGTAACATAACCGTGCCGGTCATCGTCAGGCTGCAGGGCACCAACGCCACCGAGGCCAAAGAGCTGATTGACGGTTCCGGGCTGAAGGTCATAGCCGCCTCTACATTCACGGACGCCGCCGGGAAGGTTCGGAGTGCCCTGAGCTAACAGGAAGCGCAATTATTATATCGCCTCCGCTGAAGTATGCCTGCCAGCCCGCCAACGGTGCCCGGCAGAGGCCATTGCCGCAGTTTACAAGATGACACAGCAATACGCAGATCTGATAATACCCGTAGCCCTCGCCGGCACCTTTACCTATCTTATCCCGCCTTCGATGCGCGGAAAGGTACGTCGCGGAAGCCTGGTGACCGTGCCCTTCGGTCAGAGCAGAAGCACTACCGGGCTGGTGGTCAGACTGCATGAGAGTCCGCCGGATGGATTCACTCCCAGGGAGATAGTTGAGCTGTTTGCTGATGAGGCCTGCATTCATGAACGACTTACAGACTTTATACTGTGGATATCAGATTACTACATGGCATACCCGGGAGAAGTGATGAAGGCTGCCATACCCTCTGCGGATGACCTCCCGGGCCGCGGCTCGGCAAAAAGGAGAGGCAGCAGGAAGAGTGCGTATGAAGGAGAGGTGATTATGCCGGCACAGCTGAGCCCGGTACAGGAAAAGGTATACGAAAGAATAACGGGTCTCTATCGTGATCATGATGTTGTGCTCTTCCATGGGGTCACCTCCAGCGGCAAGACGGAGCTTTACATCCACCTGATGCAGGAGCAGCTCGCCCGCGGCCGGCAGGTGCTCTATATGCTTCCCGAGATAGCCCTTACCACCCAGATCATTGAAAGGCTGAAGAGACACTTTGGCGACGGGATAGGGGTGTTCCACTCGCGCCTCACACCGGCAGCACGCCGCGATGTGTGGAGCAGCGTGCAGTCCGGTGCCCTCCTGGCGGTGCTGGGCGTGCGCTCTTCACTCTTCCTGCCGTTCACCGACCTGGGCCTGATTATCGTTGACGAGGAGCATGACTCTTCATACAAACAGTATGAACCTGCACCCCGTTATCATGCCCGCGATGCTGCCATGATGCTCTCAAGGATACACGGGGGTAAGACGCTGCTCGGCTCCGCCACGCCGTCGCTGGAGAGCTATTACAATGCCACGGCCGGCAGGTACGGGCTTGCTGAGCTGATGACCCGCCACGGTGAGGTGCTGATGCCTGAGATGATCATCGCCGACACCCGCTTCCCCGCAAGAAAAGGGAAGCCCCCGTCCCATTTCTCGAGGCGCCTGCTCGATGCCATTGCAGAAGCCCTGGACAATGGCGAACAGGTGATACTGTTCCAGAACCGCAGGGGGTTCTCTCCCTACCTGATGTGCCCCGACTGCGGATGGGTGCCGGGGTGTACCAACTGCTCTGTCAGTTATACCTACCATAAAAGCCTCGGTCGCCTGGTGTGCCATTATTGCGGTAAGAGCGTCAGGCTCCCCTCCATATGCCCGGCATGCGGTTCCGAAACACTTACTACCAAAGGATTCGGTACCGAAAGGATAGAGGAGGAGATCAGACTGCTATTCCCGTCAGCCACAGTATCGAGAATGGACCAGGACACCACCAGGAAGCGTTCTGCATCCGCCTCGATACTCTCAGACTTTGCCGCAGGAAAGACAGACATACTCATCGGCACCCAGATGATCTCCAAGGGACTCGACTTTGAAAGACTTACCGTGGTGGGTATCCTCGATGCCGATAATATGATGCACTTCCCCGACTTCAGGGCCTTTGAACGCAGCTTTCAGCTGATGGAACAGGTGAGCGGCAGGGCCGGACGCCGGACGCGCCGCGGCAGGGTCATCATACAGACGGCAGACCCTAACCATATCATTCTTCGTCAGGTGCTGAAACATGATTATAAGACGATGTGTTCCACACAGCTTGAAGAACGTTCGCTGTTCGGTTACCCTCCATTCACAAAGATCATCAGAATATTTATCAGGCACCGCGACCCCGACGAGCTGAATATCTCCTCAGCGCGACTGGCCGGGATGCTTCGCCGTCACCTGGGCAGTCATGTACTGGGTCCTGAGTTCCCGGCGGTGAGACAGGTACAGAAGTGGTATATAAAAACCATCATGATCAAGATAGGAAGCACCCTCTCTCCTGCACGTGTAAAAGAGGTCATCCGCAAGGCGGTGGAGGATGAACTCAGGATGCCGAGAGCTGGTCTGCTGCGTATTCATGCCGATGTGGATCCGCAATGACGGAATAGCGGCATTGCTGCCTTCAACCCAATGCAGATCCGCGGTGACAGGATAGTGGCGGTGCCGTGTTCATGCTGATAGTGATACGCAGTTACAGAAGCAGTACATCCGGTTAAAATATTAAATTTACAGGCCAAAGAGCTGCCCTGCCGAACATACCGGCCATTAAAATTATTGAATAACATGTACTGTATGAAAGTAATTACCCGGATAGTTATCACTGCTGCCTTCCTTGCCGCCGCTGCCTGCGGTCCCGCACCCGGCGACACCGCCACAACATGCCCTGCCGACCTGGTATCTCCGCTGATGGGCACCGACTCGGAATACCTTCTGTCACATGGAAACACCTACCCTGCGGTGGCACTGCCCTGGGGCATGAACTTCTGGACCCCCCAGACACGAAGGAACGGCGACGGCTGGGCTTATACATATGATGATCACAGGATCGTGGGCATCAAGCAGACACATCAGCCCAGCCCCTGGATCAATGACTACGCAGCCTTCTCATTGATGCCTGTCGCCGGGGGCACCAGGATCACCGAGGAGGAGCGCGCCTCATGGTTCTCGCACAAATCAGAAGTGTCGCATCCCTACCTATACAGCGTCTACCTTGCCGACTGGGATATTACAGCTGAGGTGACCCCCACCGAGAGATCCTCCATCTTCAGGTTTACCTTCCCGGAGAGTGACTCCTCAGCGGTGGTCATTGATGCCTACCCCGGAGGATCAATGGTCAGATTTATCCCTGAAAAGAACAGGGTCATAGGTTACTGCCGCAATAACCACGGCGGCGTGCCTGACAATTTCCACAATTGGTTTGTCATTGAATTTGACCGGGAGTTTGATTTCTTCTCCTCGTGGGTTGACGGCATGCTGACGGCCGGTGCCATCGGCGGCGAGGGCGGTCATGCCGTCGCGGTGGCAGGCTTCCGTACCCAAAGGGGCGATACCGTGACTGCCAGGGTAGCATCCTCATTCATTTCTCCGGAACAGGCGCTCCTCAACCTCGAGCGTGAGACCGGTGGACGAGATTTCGATGCAGTGTGCAGTGCTGCCAGGGAAAGATGGAATAGTGAACTCGGACGCATAAAGGTTGAGGGAGGTGATGATGACATGACACGTACATTCTATTCTGCCCTTTACCGCACTCTCCTCTTCCCCAGGATGTTTTACGAATATGACCGTGACAGTGCCATTGTGCATTACAGCCCCTACAATGGCCAGGTGTTACCGGGCAGGCTCTTCACCGACAACGGTTTCTGGGATACTTTCAGGGCGGCCATGCCCCTGCTGACGCTTCTCTATCCGGAGAAGAGCTCACATATCATGGAGGGACTGGTGAATACATACCTCGAGAGCGGCTGGCTGCCTGAATGGGCCAGCCCGGGCCACCGCGACTGCATGATCGGGAGTAACTCCGCTTCCATTATTGCTGACGCATACCTGAAAGGCATAAGAGGTTATGAAATTGATACGCTCTGGCAGGCGC
Source organism: Bacteroidales bacterium (assembly GCA_029210565.1). Lineage (GTDB taxonomy): Bacteria > Bacteroidota > Bacteroidia > Bacteroidales > VadinHA17 > SR-FBR-E99. The sequence goes on along the minus strand of JARGFQ010000004.1, from coordinate 234,893 downwards.
TGGTAAAAAACACCGGGGGACATGGCCCGGTGCACTCCGTTGGCCGATACGGGGCAGAATACTACAACAGCCTTGGCTACGTGCCGTATGACGCAGGCATCAATGAGAATGTGGCACGCACCCTTGAGTATGCCTATGCCGACTGGTGCCTGTGGCGGCTGGCGACAGAACTCGGCAGGCCGCAGGAGGAGGCTGACCTCTACCTGCAACGCTCACAGAACTACCGGAATGTGTTTGACACCGAAAGAAAGCTGATGAGAGGCAAAAACCTCGACGGCACCTTCCAGTCGCCCTTCAGCCCCTACAAGTGGGGTGATGCCTTTACGGAGGGCAACAGCTGGCACTATACCTGGAGTGTGTTCCATGATGTGGCAGGACTGGCAGATCTGATGGGAGGTACGGAGATGATGGCCCGTATGCTCGACTCTGTCTTCATCGTACCGCCTCTGTTCGACGACTCGTACTATGGCTTCCCCATACATGAGATACGGGAGATGCAGGTGATGAAAATGGGCAACTATGCCCACGGCAACCAGCCGGTGCAGCATATGATCTACCTCTACAACTACACCCCCGAACCCTGGAAGGCACAGATGAGGGTCAGGGAGGTGATGGACAAGCTCTACAACTACACCCCTGACGGTTACTGTGGCGACGAGGACAACGGACAGACCTCGGCGTGGTATGTCTTCAGCGCACTGGGCTTCTACCCTGTGGCCCCGGGAACCGGGGAGTATGTCCTGGGCTCACCGCTCTTCAGGAAGGCAACGATCACACTGGATGACGGCAGAGAGCTGGTTATCACGGCGCCGGAAAACGGCAGGGAAAATGTATTTGTTGACGCGGTTACCCTGAACCGGAAGATGCTAGATGTTAACTATGTCACCCATTCACAGCTGAAGGCAGGAGGGACGCTTGAGTTTCGGATGAGCTCTCTGCCTGACAAAGAGAGAGGTGCTTCTCCGGGGTCTTATCCCTATTCCTTCAGTTCAAACAAAGAATCACAATAACAAATTGTTTATCATGTCAGTATTAAACCTTTCCGGCATTTTTCCACCTCTGCCCGCATCGTTTGATGCAGAGGAGAACCTCTCTCCCGAAAAGATAAGATTCAATATTCAAAGTCTCTTTTGTTATGATCTGAGCGGTATCCTGGTACTTGGATCCAACGGTGAGCAGGTTATGCTCTCCGAATCTGAAAAGCATGAGGCTGTGGCTGCTGCCAGGGAGGCAATGCCGCCGGGCAAACTACTGCTCGCCGGTACCGGAGGGCAGTCGACACGCGAAACAATCAGGCTAACCATGGATGCAGCCGCGGCAGGTGTTGACGCTGTGCTGGTGATATGCCCCTCATATTACAGGGGACAGATGACGGAACAGGCGCTGGTAAACCACTATCATGCCGTGGCTGATGCCTCACCCGTGCCGGTTGTGGTTTACAATATGCCGGCCAATACCGGTATCGATATGACTGCCCGGGCTATCATACAGATGGCGGGCCATCCCAATATCATCGGGTTGAAGGAGTCGGGCGGCAACGTCGTCAAGATAGGAGAGGTTCTCCATGCTACGGCGGGTGACTTCCAGGTACTGGCCGGCGGGGCAGGGTTCCTGCTGCCGGCCCTTGCCACAGGTGCGGCAGGGGGAATCCTTGCCCTGGCCAATATCGCACCGGCACACTGTCTTGAAATCTATAAGTCATTTCTTGCCGGTGATATGGAACATGCCCGCAGGATGCAGCATGCCGCCATCGCTCTCAATGCTGCCGTCACCTCCAGGTGGGGTGTCCCTGCCCTGAAGGCTGCGATGGAGCATCTCGGGCTGTATGGAGGACCGGTACGCAGGCCCCTCCTGCCTGTCAGCGCGGAGGTTATGGACGAGATTAGTGCAATGGTAAACGATAAAGGAATAATGGCGTTTAAGAACATCTAAAAGGTATTGACATGAAGGGAAGAAAACTGCTCATGATACCCGGGCCGATCGAATTTGAACCTGCAGTGATGCAGGCAGTGGGAATGGCTACCACAAGCCATGTGGCTCCCGACTTTATTGAATCATTCGGCCACTCGCTGGAAATGATGAGAGAGGTATGGATGGCACCGTCTGGGCAGCCTTTCATAATGGCAGGTACAGGCACACTGGCCATGGATATGGCAGGGTCCAACCTGGTGGAGCCCGGTGACATGGCCCTGGTGATCTCCACAGGATATTTCGGGGTTAGATATGCCGAATTGCTGAAGAGATATGGTGCCGACGTTACACTGCTCAAGGCTCCTGCCGGAGATGGGGTGAAACCACAGGAGATAGAGACAGAGCTGAAGCGCAGGCAATATAAGGTAATGACCTTTACCCATGTAGATACATCCACGGCCGTCAGGGTTGAGCCGGAACCAATGGGAAGACTGGGAGAGAAATATGGTGTGCTGACCATCCTTGACGGTGTCTGTTCCGTTGCCGGGGAGGAGATACGGCAGGAGGAATGGAAGATCGATGTGGTGCTTACGGCATCACAGAAGGCTGTGGGCGTGCCGCCGGGACTGGCACTGATGGTTGTTTCGGAGAGAGCGATGCAGGCATGGCGGGAGCGCAAGAGTCCTGCAGGCAGCTATTACTGCGACTGGTCACACTGGCTGCCGGTCATGAAAGCATACGAGGAGCGCCGTCCTGGCTACTTTGGTACTCCGGCAGTAAACCTGGTATGCGGACTGGAAGTAAGCCTCGGACTGATACTGAAAGAAGGAATGGAGGAGAGATTCAGAAGGCATAAACGCATCGGGAAGATGTTCCGGGAGACTATGAAGAGTCTGGAGCTGAAAATGATACCCGTCAGTGATGATGTCAGCGCAAACACACTGTCTGCCATATTGTATCCCGGGGGAGTAAAGGCAGCAGACTTTATGAGATCGATAAGCTCTTCTGATGTGATACTTGCCGGCGGATTGTTGCCGGAACTGAAAGATAAATATTTCCGTGTCGGCCATATGGGCGCGGTAACTGCCGGTGACATACTTGTAACGGCGGCCTCTGTTGAGCAGGCACTTAAAGAGTGCGGCTATGTTACCGGATAAAAGTTATTCAGGCATAATAAATCATTAAAAAATAGACAGTCATGTCACTTACGGAAAAAATCGCGGCCGACCTGATGGCAGCCATGAAGGCAAAGGATACACTGGCACTTGTAGCATTGCGTGCTGCCAAAACAGCTTTTATCATTGCCAGGGCAGAGAGAGGATCCGGAGCTGTTCTGAGTGCCGATGAGGAGATTAGGATAATTCATAAACTTGTGAAGCAGAGAAAGGAATCTGCTGCCATCTACAGGGAACAGAAGAGGCCTGATCTTTATGAAAAGGAGGAGAACGAGGCAGAAGTACTGGAAAAATACCTGCCTGCAAAGATCAGCGATGAGGAGCTTGAAAATGTCCTGAAGGCGATCATTGCCCGCGTGGGAGCCCAAACGCTGTCAGATATGGGTAAGGTCATGGGCGTCGCTGCGAAAGAACTGGCAGGCAGGGCAGACGGACGGGAAATATCGGCAAAGGTAAAGCAACTTCTGGGCTGACCGGGAGAGTAAGATATCAGCCGTTATCCGCTTCTGAATAGTTCCTGTCATTTTCGAGTATACGAAGTATCCTCCTGCGCCTGTCAACAAGGTCGGTCAGCTCAATCAGCATGTCGGCATTGACCTGCAGGGCCATCGGGAATACATACTTCTCGGTCTGATCAAGATAGTCTGAGATCCTTTGTTCCGACTGGATATCACGGTGCAGATCGGTGAGATTGCTTATCCTGTCAGCACACTTGAGCAGGTGGGCATTTCCCGATCCTTTTTCAAGAACACGCTGCAGATACTGTTCCTTGGTCTCATCCTTTCTCCTGGTCACTTCCAGAACAAGGTCAACCACCGCCGGGCCTTCACCGTCTATCCATCTGATCTCATCAATCTGGGTCTCGGGCATGTCTTCAAGCAGGTCATGAAGCAGAGAGGCCTTAAGGAGCACGCTGTTGGAGTAGAATTTATAGTCCAGCAGAATCCCCAGAGTAGAAAAGCAATGCCGGAACTGGTTTCCGCCTACAGCTCTCTGTACACTTATCAGTGCTGTGGCTTTCAGGATATAGGGAGCGAGGACAAGATTTTTCAGGCTTTCAAGCGATGTCATAGGTGTCAGAATAACACTTTAAAAATATTCATTTCACCAGTTCATCCAAAGTCTGACATCATACGACTTATAAACACTCTATTCACACTCCGTAGAGAGGGTAATTCTAAAGGTTGACTGCAGGTTGGCCAGTAGCAGATCAGAACTCGACGGTCAGGGATTCTTTTTCTATACCCAGGTTTGCGAGTTGCTTCTTCAGGGCATTCATCATCGGGGGAGGACCGCAGAGGTAGAATTGCCTGTTGAAATCGCCGACAATTGATCTGAGGAACTCCTCACTGATCATACCATGATGATAATGGCTCAATTTTTCCTCAGAAAGTATATTGATGAAATTGTCGCCCAGCATTTTTCGGAACTCCTCCGGCTGAATGATATCGGCTTCGGTCTTGTTTGCAAATATCAGCATGTTGCCCTCAAGCTCATCGCGTGACTGCAGATCCCGAAAGATGGAGATGAAGGGTGTTATGCCTGCCCCGCCGGCGATGAAGACCCCTTTGCCCCGGTAGGTGATTGCACCCCACACATCCCTGACAATCAGCTCGTCTCCCGGCTTCAGGCTGTCAAGCTCCTTCGTCACGCCGTTGTGTGACGGATAGATCTTGATGACAAATTCAAGATAAGGGTCACTGTTCAGTCAGGTAAAGGTAAAGGGTCTCTTTTTGTTTTTAAGTTGAGGAGTGTTAATCGAAAGGTCCGTAGCCTGCCCGGGGACAAATGTGTATCCTGAAGGTTTTTCCACCCTGTATCTTTTCACGTCGTGGGTGAGGTCGTCCGTGCTGATAATTTTAATTGTGTGTTCCTCCATTGGTCTGCTATATCTATCATCAACAAAACGGAGCAGAGAATTGTTTAACATTACGGTGTGTCTAACCGTGAGTGTTTGGTCTATCTTTGCATCCTAATCCAAAGATACAATTTTAAATGTCTGAAGGGAAATTGAAAGCTACCGGTAGCGGTCTGAAGGATCTTGGCAAGTTATACAGGTTCCTGAGGCCCTATGTCTGGTTATTTATCCTCGGGATGTTTTGCCTGCTTATGTCCACTGGTGCGAGCCTGATGTTTCCCAAGCTCCTGGGCGATATGGTTGATCTGGGTACCAAAGGCAGGATGATGGAGGAGATAACCAGGACGGGGCTCATCCTGATGGCTATTCTTGTCGCCCAGGCTCTGTTTGGATATACCAGAACAAGACTGTTTGTAGTTGTGACGGAGAAAACACTGGCTTCCATCAGGCAGCATATTTACAATCACCTTATCAAACTGCCAATGTCATTCTTCTCCGCAAGAAGGGTGGGGGAGCTTAATAGCCGGATCTCATCGGACATAGCGCTGCTGCAGGATACACTTACATATACCCTTGCGGATCTTATATCGCAGGTAATTGTCATCATCGGAGGTATAACACTGATGGCCATCAGCTCTTTTCAGCTGACGCTATTCACGCTGGCCATCGTGCCGGCCATATCACTTCTGGCTTTTTTCTCCGGCAGGGCCATTCGCCGGTATTCGAAAAAAGCCCAGGCTTTTGTCGCGGAGTCAAACACCATAGTGGAGGAGACCCTCCAGGGTATACAGAATGTGAAGGCATTCACCAACGAGGCTTTTGAGAGTGACCGTTACCGGGCGAAGACGGAAGAGGTAGCCAGGATGGGCATAAAGGGGGGGAAATACCAGGCTGCCATATCATTTATTGTACTGGGATTTTTCATTTCCATGGCAGCTGTGATATGGCGGGGGGCTGCCATGATTGCCAACGGACTGATGGAAGCGGGACAGCTCTTCTCATTCGTAATTTATTCGGGGTTCATCGGCGGGAATATAGCAGGCATGGCAGGTGTATACACACGGCTGCAGAAGACACTTGGTGCATCGGAGAAGCTATTGCTGCTGCTTGACGAGAATACAGAAGACATTGATGAAAAGTATGTTCCCGACGCTTCCCATGCCCTTCACGGACAGATCACCTTTGACAGGGTAGGATTCAGGTACCCGTCCCGCGACCAGGTGGTGGTGCTGGAAGAGGTAAGCTTCACTGTCGATCCCGGCCAACAGATTGCCCTCGTGGGCCCCAGCGGGGCAGGGAAGTCAACCATTGCATCGCTGATGCTGAGGTTTTATGACCCGACCGAAGGGATAATCAGGTTTGACGGCCGCGACGGCCTCAGCTTCCCGGTAACCTCACTCCGGGCACAAACGGCTGTGGTGATGCAGGATGTATTCCTGTTCGGAGGCACGATCCGTGAGAATATAGCATACGGAAGACCCGGAGCCACGGAGAATGAGATAATGGAAGCTGCAGTACAGGCCAACGCATGGGACTTTATACAATCATTTCCTGATAAGCTGGAAACGGTGGTGGGGGAGAGGGGAGTGCAGCTGTCGGGGGGCCAGCGGCAAAGGATTGCCATTGCCCGCGCAGTGCTTAAAAACCCCAGGATATTAATCCTGGATGAGGCTACCTCATCACTCGATTCCGAATCTGAAAGACTGGTACAGGAGGCGTTGGAGAAGCTTATGGAGGGCCGCACCTCACTGGTTATTGCCCACCGGCTTTCAACGGTTCGCAAGGCAGACAAGATAATAGTACTTAGCGGCGGAAAGATCATTGAGCAGGGGACTCACGCCGAGCTGCTGTCAAACGGCAGCGGACTGTACAAGACCCTCACAGAGCTTCAGTTAAGCATCTGAGCCTGCCAGCGCCGGATCAGGCGGCTGACTTCATCTTCTTTACCTTCGGAATAGATAATCACATGAAAACAGGTGCCTCATAGATGCGGATATAACATTTCCGGTAGATCTTTCCGTGCAGGATGAAATGGGTTGCCTGTTATTACTTCTGAGTCAGATAATTTCGTTGGCCCGCTCCGTATCTCAGGGACACTACGGGTACAGAAGCCTTATGGTCCATCCTCCTTCAGAGGCGGTCCTGATATACTGGAGCCTGTCATGCAGGCGGTGCTCCCTTCCCTGCCAGAACTCAACATAATCCGGTACGAGATAATATCCACCCCACGCTTCGGGCCGGGGAACAGGCCTGTGACGGTACTTCTCTTCTGCCTCGGTGGCCATTCGCTCAAGCATCTCCCTGTTCTCCAGCTCCCTGCTCTGCTGTGACACCACGGCGCTGATCTGGCTCTGCCTGGGTCTGCTCCTGAAATATGCATCCGACTCTTCGGCGGGAAGCCTGAAGACCTTACCTCCGATTCTTACCTGTCGGTACAGTTCATTCCAGAAGAATGTCATGGCGGCGTGGTTATTCTGTTCCAGCTCCTCACCCTTACGGCTGCTGTAGTTGGTAAAGAAAGAGAACCCCCTTTCGCTGAAATCTCTCAGCAGTACAATTCTTCCTGACGGCCTGCCTTCGGCATCTGCTGTGGCAAGATGTACCGCATTGGGCTCCTTAACGCTGTGTGAAATGGCATCCTCCATCCATCTCTCAAACTGGAGGAACGGATCTTCCGCAAAATCACCGGGGTCAATGCCGGCTCCATGGTATTCATCCCGGAGAAGGCTGGTCGTTCTTCGCACGCTGTTCATTCAAGGTATTTTTTCATTGTAATTCACAATGCTTAACAACTGTTGCGCCAATAAGTTTAGGGGGCAGGGGGCCTGTTTATATGAAAATATTACCTTTATACCTCAAAACAGAGATGATATGACTGCGACACGCATTTTGTTGATGATTGCACTGACGGTGGCCCTGCTGGCTCCGCTGAAAATCAGTGCACAGGTGCCTGTTCAGGTATCAAATGAAAGGGTCATCTCCGGTGGCCGGGCCTTCTTCATGCATGAGGTGCTGAAAGGTCAGACACTCTATTCGATCTCCAGGGCTTACAAGGTGACCATTGATGCCATTACCCGTGAGAATGTGATCCCTGCCAGTGGCATCCAGACAGGTCAGATGCTCAGGATACCCATATCTGCAGCAGCTTCCGGCGCAGCATCAGGAACCTCTTCCGCGGCTCAGCCGATGCCAATGCCCAAGCCGCGCCCGGCAGCCGTTACTCCGTCAGGAACAGCATCATCCGGCATCAAAATATCGCGCGAAAAGATTGTATTCAACAACAGGGAATATTACATGCACCTGGTTCTGAAAGGGCAGACCCTCTATTCGATTGCAAAGGCATACAAGGTAACGATACTCGACATTGACCGCGAAAATGTGATCCCTGCCAGTGGCATCCAGGCAGGTCAGGTGTTAAGGATCCCGGTATCTTCGTCGCTGGTGGTGGAGGATGAAGCTCCGGCGCCTCCCGCAGCCTCTGCCGGCGCCACTCAGCTCCCTTCAGCTCCAGAGACTCCTGCCAGGTATGCAGGGAAGACCCAGCCCCTGCCGGTTCAGGAGAAGCCCCGGGCTGTTCCTGCCCAGGAGAAGCCCCGGTCCGGATCCCAACTTCCGCATCAGGAGCAGCCTGAAGCAGAATCAGGCAAGGTGACGGCGGACACTCAGGCTGCAAAGACCGATAAGCCCACAGCAAAGGAAGAGACACCCGAGCCACCCGGGGAAGTACAGGCACAGGAACCTGCCCCTAAGAGTGAACCAGAGGCAGCCAAACCGCAGCCCGTGAAAAGAAGGGTACACAAGGTCAGAAAGGGAGAGTCGCTCTCCGATATAGCTGATAAATATGGCATCACGGTACAGGAGCTGAAGAAAGCAAACAAGGGAGTAATCTTCGCCATGCCCGACATGCGCCTGGTGATACCTGCTCCTCAAGAATCAGGGCAGAAATAGACCTGAAAGGTATACTGATGATCTTACAGGGGTAAGGCACAATCAGGTGCCTGCCCCTTTTTGCTTCTAAGATTCCTGCAGACTCTCCGGGTGGAACCTATCGAATGATCCTCTCCGAACGAAACAGCTCCTGGGGGCCGGGCCAAGTGACCGCACCCTCATCTTCAGCCGTGATAAGTATCCGGTAAGGCGTGAAGGGAGTGGTGGTCTCCAGTTTGGCCTTATTCAGCCTGTCACTGACAAGAATCCCTATATTCTGAAATGAGCCGTCATCCTTCTCCACCCAGACAATGTACTGGCTTCGAGGGGGATTGAGCCGTTCAGCATCTGCCAGGTAATTGACCCTGACCGTGATGTTGTAATTTCCGTTTTTATCCTGCCTGATCTTCGTTGACCCTTCTGCTGCCGGAGCAAGCTGCGAGACCGGGAACGTGACGGTAGTGGCGCAGGAACTCAGCAGTAAGGCAATAACTGCTGTAAGGAAAAAGTTTAAGGTTTTCATGGTATCAGGTTTTAACCAACTTCACTTTGCTGCCATAATTTAGGCAAAAATTATTAAAAAACACGCTTGTGGCAACCTAACCAGCTCACTTTCATGAGGCAGTCAGATCAAAAAATTGCTTCTTTCCCGGAAATTTATTAATTTACGTTTAAATTAAAACCGTCAAACCATAATTCCCAACAGAGATGAAAACTATCAAAGCATTAATCCTTATCATGGCTGTACTCAGTCTTACCGGCTGCAAGTACAAGACAATGTCGGAACAGCTCGAGGCTGAAAAACAGGATCTTATCAGTCAGCTTGCCAAGAGCGAATCAACGATGAATGAGTATCTCTCCGTAATGAACGATGCTGATGCAAAGCTCAGCGCACTGCTCGGTCAGGAGGCAGGGCAGCCGGTTGAAGCCGGTGAAGTACCGGCAAGACTGGAGCGGGCAATAGCAGATATTACCGCCTCAATGGAGGAAACGGAGCAGAAATACCAGTCTGCGAGAAGCAGGTATTACAGCGTTAATACAAAGGTGAAGGCACTTGAAGAGGAGGTGGCGGAGCTCAGGATCCTTACAGAAAAAAAAGACAGCCTGATTAATGTTCTGAATGAGAAGAGCGCAGCACTTGCTGCTACCATTGAAGAACAGACCGCAAACATTGAGACGCTGACAGGGAAGAACAGTGAGATGGAGGCAACCATCAGCGAGATCACGGGTAACCTGAACACTGCCTGGTTTGTTGCAGGCACAAAGGATGAGCTTATCAGTCAGAATGTCATTACCAAAACCGGCGGTTTCCTTGGCTTCCTGGGAAGGGTGATGGTGCTTTCACCGACGTTGAGCAGCAGCAGTATGGAGAAAATTGACATACGTGACAAGACAACCTTTCCGCTCAAGAGTACCATCGATAAACTGGAGTTTATTTCCCTCCACCCTTCAGGCAGCTATCAGCTGACCACTACCGATGCCGAAACAGTAACTCTGACCGTGACTGACCCTGCAAGGTTCTGGGAGGGATCAAGATACATGGTTGTGGTCCTGTGACCCACAGGGAAGGAGAGCTTTGACGAGTATGTCTCTGACCCGATGAACCCGGTACCCTATACCGAGGGGGTGCATAAGAACAGGACTGCGGAGTATATGACTGATGATCAGAGGTTTGCCTCCCGGCGTCCCGATGTGATGGTCTATCAGACAGATATCCTCGATGAGGATGTCACCCTGACAGGTCCGTTAGTGGCAGATCTCTTTGTCTCAACCACCGGCACCGACGCGGATTTTGTAGTCAAGCTGATAGATGTCTTTCCTCCCGATATGAAGGCAGGGGAGGATGAGGAGGTCAAGGTGCCGCTGGGTGGCTACCAGATGCTCATCCGCGGTGAGGTCGTCCGCGGCAGGTACCGCAACAGCTTTGAGCATCCCGAGCCTTTCGTTCCGGGCAAAGTGACAGAGGTGAAGTATTCACTTCCCGATATGGCCCATACCTTCAGGAAGGGGCACCGCATCATGATACAGGTGCAGAGCTCATGGTTCCCGCTGGTGGACAGGAATCCGCAGGAGTTCGTAAACATCTATGAGTGCACCGAGAGTGACTTTCAGAAGGCTACGCACCGGATCTACCATGATGCAAGGCATCCGTCACACATAACCGTGAGTGTGCTGTAGCAGGTCTCTCAACAGAATGAACCCAACATCCGGCAGTGATGATCCTATTTAACTCTGCCCCAGGTCAGGACAATCACCAGGCCTATTACTGCCATTACCGCCACAGTGACAACGATGTCGGTGACCATTGCTCCGGCTGTCAGGTACATGGTGCTCATGGACCAGAATGAAAATGCCAGGGCTGACCCGTAGAGCAGTCCGAACAGTGCCCCAAACTTCAACCCGTCAAGGACGCTTTTTGCCTTGGCCCAGTGCAGGATCAGGGTAAGCAGCAGTGCCATAACCAGGTTTGAAAGGATGATGGCCCACCAGACCATTTGTCCGTCAGTGCGGTTGGCACACTGATTCATGCTGGCAGAGTAGAAATCCATGAGCAGGATTCCCCACACAAGCCAGCCCAGGAGGAAGTATGCTATCCCTCCGAACAAGGTTCCTCTGAGAATTTTCATAGCTCTCTGTTTGATTTTATACCTTAACTGCAATTTATACCATGTTATCCGATTAAAGGTCCATCAAAGCCTGATTCTTGATATTTCCGGCAGAAAAAAAGTGTATATTCATGGCTATGAAATCAGAAGCAAATAAGCTTTCCGGTTGGGTGGAGGAATTTACCCAGGAATTACTGTCATGGGCAATGCATAAGGTTTCGGATATTGAGACAGCTAAGGACCTTGTTCAGGATACATTCCTGGCAGCCGCCGAAAAAATAGAGGGTTTCAGAGGTGAAAGCTCCCCGAAAACATGGCTGTTTTCAATCCTGAACTATAAGATAATTGATCACTACCGGAAAAAGGTAAAGCAACCTGTCAGTCTTCACGAAGATTCATTTCTCTCTGTTTTCAGCGCTGAGGGCGACTGGAAGAAGGACAAAAAACCAAGAGACTGGCATGAAGAAGAATCACATCTGCTTGATAATCCCGAATTCATGGAGGTTTTAGGTAAATGTCTTAAAGAACTGCCGGAGAAATGGAATGCCTCGGTCAGACTAAAATATCTTTTAAACAAATCAGGGGAGGAAATCTGTCAGGAACTGGATGTTACTCCCACTAATCTATGGCAGATAATTCACCGGGCAAAAGTTCAGCTCAGGGATTGTGTCGAGACTAAATGGTTTGACAATTGAGAGAGAGATGAAAAAGTTAATGCATACGTTGTTCCTGTCTTGTCTTAAGGCCACTGAGCTGATTGAGAAGAAGCTTCTTTTCAGGCTGTCACTTTCAGAAAAGATACGCCTAGAAATGCATAAAGCGATGTGCGACGCCTGTTCTATGTATGAAAAGCAAAGCCGAACACTTAATAAGGCATTGTCAAGCTCGGATACAAAGGAGGGTATAGTTACGGATCTTCAGAATTTCAAGAATGATATCATATTAAAAATTGAAAAGAAAGGATGAGGTTGTCTGATTCTGGTGATGGTGTTAACATGGACAATCAACCATGTAATTTCAGCTTTAAAATCCTTTAATTTGAACGTTGCCGCAGTGATTGGCAATTAATAACACTCAATAAACCCCAATGGCCAGGATTAATGTGATTGAACCGGTTGATGCTACCGGAAGATTAAGAGAGATATATGACGACATCATTGAAAAAAGAGGCAAGCTTGCCGATGTCCACAAGATTCAGAGCCTGAGGCCTGAAAGCATTGTTAAGCATATGGATCTCTACATGGAGATCATGTTCACGAAATCGGAGCTCTCCCGTGCAGAACGCGAAATGATGGCAGTGATTGTCTCTGTAAACAATGAATGCGAGTATTGTGTCGGGCACCATAGTGAGGCATTGAACCACTACTGGAAAGACCGGGAAAGAGTGGCATTCCTTGTCTTTGAGTACAGGAAAGCAGGACTGAATGAACGGGAGCTGGTCCTCTCTAATTATGCTGAGACGTTGACGCGATTACCCGGAAAGCTTAAGGATGATGCACTAATAGATAATTTAAGAGTCATCGGATTGAGTGATAATGGCATCCTGGATGCCACACTCGTTATCGCATATTTCAACTTTGTCAACCGGATTGTCCTGGCATTAGGTCTTGAATCAAATGAAAGCGAAAGACAGGGGTATAAATTCTAAGACAATGGAAATTCAGGACTTTAAGATCACAGACCAACATCATGTTACTCTTGAAAGATTCAGGGAGATGGACTACGAAGCGGTTGAGAAGTATCATCTGCCTATTGAACTTATGATGGAAAACGCGGGTTACAATCTAGCCCGTCTGGCAGCAAGATTCATGGCTAAATCGGGGTCAATACTGATTGGCGCAGGCACGGGGAACAACGGTGGAGGAGGTCTTGTTGCAGCCAGGAGATTATCAGGCTGGGGGTTTAATGTCTTTCTTGATATTCCTGATACAAATCTGCGGGAACTTCCTTCCAGACAACTTGAAAGAGCATTAAGTCATGGGGTCAGGATTAAATATCCGGATAAACCTGATCTTTTTATTGATGCTTTCCTGGGATTTTCTCAATACCTGCCTTTGAATAGCAGCTATCAAGATGCAGTTGACAAAGCTAACAGCCTTCACTGCATGAAAATTTCCCTTGACCTGCCAACCGGGTTTGATGTCCGGAATTATACCAGCCTTTTCAAGCCAGATATGATCCTGACGCTGGCAGCAATGAAAACGGAATTGCTGCCGTTGGCCGGTAGCACAGATCTCTATCTGGCTGACATCGGGCTGCCCGAGCTGGTTTATAATCAATTCGGAATCAGGCAACCAGACGAATTTAAGCTGAACAGCCTGCTTAGGTGCCTGGTCTCCGATTGAAAAAACTGACCTTCCCGGTGTCAGGTTCCCTTCTTTTTGGCGACTATCTGTTTGTACTATTAAGAATTATATTATGAACAGATTTATTTCCTCAACCGTAATATCCTTTCTGTCCTTATTCAGTTTCGGGCAATCGGCATTGATAAAACAGCTGGACCCCCTGGAATTCAATCAGCAAATCAGTGCAAAACAGGGTACTTTGCTTGATGTGAGAACCCCGTCCGAATTCTCCAATGGTCACATAGAGGATGCCGGACAGCTAAACTACTACTCATTTGACTTTAAGCAGAGGCTTTTAATGCTTCCCAAAGATCAGCCGGTTTACCTCTATTGCAACACCGGATACCGCAGTCAGAAAGCAGCAGAGATATTGATAAAAAGCGGATACAGCCAGGTATTTAACCTTCAACACGGTATCATGGTATGGAATCTGAATGACCAGCCTGTAATCGTTGAACCGGATGCCAGACCTGATGGGGTTGATAAAATTGAACCGGATGAGTTTGCAGCTTTTATTGATAATCATTCATTGACGCTGGTCGATTATTACGCCCCCTGGTGCGCCCCGTGCCGCCAGATGATGCCGGTCATAGACAGTCTCGGGGAGGAATACAGGGATCAGGTCAGCGTCATTAAGGTCAATGCTGATGCCAGCAGCAAACTGGTGAAAGGGCAAAGGATATCCGGGGTACCATATTTTGTTCTGTACAGGAACGGCGAGATCATATTTACCCACAGCGGGCTTATAAGCAAGGAAAAACTGGGGGAGGTCCTCTTCTCTGCTTTATGATCCGGGCCTTACCGGCTCATAATAAATCAGAAACAATAAATCCTGCTGTCAATGTCAGGTTTAGCCGGTTGCTCTACTAATCAATAAACAACATTATAAATTTAAAACCAGATGCGATGACAAAAATTGCAATTGTGGTGTTTGCGGACACTAATACTGTAGAGGCACTGGGAAAAGTTTCCAATGCATTTATGCTCGCCAGCGAGGCGATTGAAAACGGTGATCAGCTAAAGATCATTTTTGAGGGTGCCGGAACAAAATGGATAGGCGAACTTGAAAAGGAGGAGAATAAAATGCACGGACTCTATATGAGTATTAAAAATAATATTACCGGGGTCTGCAGTTACTGTGCACAGGCTTTCGGCGTAAAAAATGAGATTGTAAAATCAGGTCTTCCACTGCTTGAAGAGTTTAAGAGTCACCCAAGTCTAAGAAGCTTATTTGCAGAAGGCTTTCAGGTGGTAATATTTTAATCAGGGTTAAGCAGTTAAAATTCCAATATCATGAACAGGGTAAAAACAATTTTCGCAAGCTTGATACTTGCTCTGCTGATATCAGGTACACTAATGGCACAGTCAACCCCCACAGTGATAGGAGTGATCAATAAGGCCGATTGGTGTGCGGTTTGTGAAAAGTATGGAGAAAGGGCAATGACAGCCTTGATGGCAGGCAATGAAGATGGTGCAACAGCATTTATTGCAAATGATCTGACGGATGACAAAACGATAAAGACGTCCATCGAGACTCTGAAAAAGTATGAGCTCGAGCAGGCGTTGGCCCCTCTTAAAGGCACGGGAGTAGCATATTTTTTCAATGCCGAAACAAAAGCGCTGATCTGCCAGGTTAGCATATCGAAATCGGACGAGGAGCTTGCTGAAGCACTGAAAGCGGCAAAAAACGCTGTGAAATAATTGAGAGAGAGTATCTCAAAATGAGTGGGTGGAGACAACAACTTGACCCATTTTTTTTTAAATTGTCTGTCAGGTTTAGCAGGGATGACGACTATTAACAAAAACGAAACAATGAAAAGGAAAAAGATTCTAAGAATTGCGGCTACCCTGGTTATTGCCGGACTGCTCATCGGAGGCGGCGTAGGGTTGTATATGTTCAATATGCCACAGAGAGATGTGCAGGCCGCCAAAGCTGATTATACGCTTACCGGCTCACAGATTGTTGAGGAATATCTGGCTGGCAGGGAAGCTGCCAACAGCAAGTACCTGTCAAATGATGGAGATTCCAAGATCCTCATTGTGACAGGCGTAGTAAACAAAATTAGTGATGACTTCAGCGGGCAGAAGGTTGTTCTGCTCAAAAGCGACGGCGATAAAGCCGGGGTGAGCGCAACATTTACTCCTGAAACGAGCAGCAAAGCTGCTGATCTGCAGATCGGAACCACTGTCTCCATCAAAGGGGTCATTCGCTCAGGGGCAACTTACGACAATGACCTTGGCCTGTACGAGAATGTAGTACTCGAAAAGTGTGATATCGTGACACTTTAAAATTCAGAAAGAAACATTTATAAATCAAAAAATAATAAAAATTGAAATCATGAAAAAGTTAGTTTTTTTATCCGCAGTCCTGACAATGTTTACAACAATGGCTGTAAGCGCACAGGTATCAGGTAAACTTGTAAGCTCAAAAACGCAGATCAAGTTCTTCTCTTCCACTCCTGCTGAAGACATCCAGGCAGTGAACCTTACCTCTGTAAGCACCATAAACAGGGAAACAGGCGAGGTGGTATTTTCAGTTCCCATGCAGGGATTTGAATTTGAAAAAGCTTTGATGCAAAAGCACTTCAATGGGGAGGATTTTCTCAATACCCAGACATATCCAAAGGCCAAACTGACGGGGAAAATTACAAACCTGGATAAAATCGATTTCACGAAAGATGGTACCTATACTGCCACTCTGGAAGGAGAAATGACAATCAAGGAGACCACCAAAGCTGTTAAGGAGAATGGAACTGTAACAGTAAAGGGTGACCTGGTTGAGGTGCAGAGCAAGTTCAACCTAACCCTTGCCGATTTCGGGATCACCTTTGTCAAAGGCAAGCCTTCAACAAATATTGCCAAGGCTGTTGAGGTATCGGTTCTCTCTCAATATCTGGCTGAATAGATTGACAAGTCAGATATAACCTGTTCTGATCAGAAGTGAGAAGCCATGAAACCAAACAGAGCAACGATTATCGTTTCAGTAATGATCATTTTTATTTCCCTGGGATTTAAGAATCCCGGGGAAGTAAACGCTAACAAACGGAATCATCTTTTCATGATCGAACGGAACAGGGACAGGGACATCATTCAATACGATGTCAATATTGATGAGGCGGGAAATCTGAACCTTGCTGATCCTATTATTGCATATTGGGTCAGACAGTCTATAAACCATCAACGTGAGCCCTTGACAACTATTCAGAAAAGGTTGTCCTATGGCATACGCGTGACTGACCGCCAGCCTGACAGTCAGCATATTTGTTCCTTCCGGTTTGTTTCAGTTCCTGACAGGATCTTCAATCTTGTCAGATACGGAGATACATTCAGTGTACTCATAATATCCGGGGGCAGGGAGATAATTGTGGAAAAGATTTATGTGGAAATTATTGGAGGCAGTTTCCGGCTTCCCGGGGTTGCAAAAGTTGAGCTCCATGGTACCGAAGCAGCCACCGGCAACCGGGTTATGGAAATAATAACCCCTTTGTCCTGAATGCCATGTCATACATTGTCGCTTTTGTCTCGGCCATTATTGTTACAGCCATAGGAGCCTTTCCTTTCGGACTGGTAAACCTTTCAGTCCTGAATATCTCTTACAGGAGGGGAGCACGGGAAGGTATGCGTATCGCTCATGGTGCTTCATTGATTGAGGTCTTATTCGGTTTTACCGCTGTGATGGCCGGTGTATTACTCCACAGGTTGTATAAGGAGAACAACTATATCAGTTATATCCTGGTTGCTATTCTAATCATTGTGGGAATCTTTTTCCTGCTTAAAGGAAATAGTGCGAAAGAGGCAACTGATCATAACCTGCCACTATTGGTAAAGGGCATGTTCCTGAACCTGATAAGTGTTCAGGTACTGCTATACTGGATCATTGCCATAGCTTTCCTTCATGACCATTCCCTGTTCAACAATTCTGCAGGCTTCATACTTATTTTTCTGGCAGGCATCTGGGCCGGCAAGATGGGCGTCTTATGGATTTTCGCCCGAAGTGGCAGGGTAATCCTGTCAAAATCACAAATTCTTTCAAAAAACATAAGCCGGATAATCGGTACCATTCTGATTATCGCAGGGATTATTCAGATACTGAAATAATACTAACAACATAATCAATTGAAACTTGAATGAGCAGATGCATGACGGAAGATATGATTAAAGCGTTTCATGCAAGTTCCATCAGACAAATAAAACAACTAATAAATAAAGAAATGAAACTAGGATTTATAGGACTTGGAAAAATGGGCAGGAACATGGTGCAACGCCTGCTGAATGGAGGGCATGAGGTTGTAGTTTACGATCGCAGCCCGGAAGCTGTCAACCAGTTAGTTGCCAATGGTGCGTCAGGATCCGATTCGTTGGAAGAGCTCACAGGGAAACTCGATGGAAGGAAGATTGTATGGCTTATGGTTCCGTCAGGAAAGCCGGTTGATGACAGCCTCGCTCAGTTGCTTGATTTATTAAGTGATGGAGATATTATAATTGACGGAGGTAACTCAAATTATAAGGATACACAGGAGAGGGCCGCCCGCGCTTCCGCCAGGAATATACATTTTCTCGATTGCGGAACCAGCGGCGGTGTCTGGGGCCTGGAAAACGGTTACAGCCTGATGTCGGGAGGCAACAGGGAAGCATCGGAGTATGTTTACCCCATCTTCAGAACACTGGCACCGGAAAATGGATACACCTACTGCGGCGAGAGTGGCGCCGGACATTTTGTCAAGATGATCCACAATGGGATTGAATATGGCATGATGCAGTCTATTGCAGAAGGGTTTGAGATAATGGAAAGATCGCCTTATAAGCTCGACCTCACAGCCATTGCCAGCGGCTGGCAATATAGCAGCGTAGTGCGTTCGTGGCTTCTGGAACTCATAGTGCGCGCTTTAAAGGAAGACCCGAAGCTCGACGAACTGAAAGACTATGTGGAAGACAGCGGAGAGGGTCGCTGGACCATCCAGGCCGCAATGGATCTTAATGTGCCTGCTCATGTTATAACAGCTGCACTATACACCCGTTTTCAATCGCGTCAGGAAGAATCCTTTGCAATGAAGGTTCTGGCTGCTCTGCGGAACCAGTTTGGCGGTCACTCAGTTAAAAAGAAATAAACCATGGATAAACCGAAGAACCTTACGATGGTCATTTTTGGCGCCTCGGGCGACCTTACCTTCCGAAAACTGATCCCCTCCCTCTATGCCCTTTATAACCAGAAAATGCTGCCTGATAAGTTTCACGTTCTGGGTGTAAGCCGGACAGTTATCACTGATGATTCATTCCGGGAAAAAATGCAGGAAGGAATACGGAAGTTTTCCGAAAACATCCACCTTGATGAACAACAGATTTCGGAATTCACTTCGCATTTGTCATATTTTCAGATGGATATGAGTGTGGAAGAAGAATACTCCAGGCTGAAAGCGGCATTGAATGAGAGGAATATGACGGAGGGAACTGACAGTAACTATTTGTTTTACCTCTCCATGCCACCCGCTATGTTTGGCGTAATATCCGATAATCTCGGGAGAGCGGGCCTTAGTGATCCTTTTGACGGATTCAGACGCCTCATCATTGAAAAGCCTTTTGGATATGATCTTGCATCAGGACTCGAACTCAACCGCAAGTTACACCAGTCGTTTGCTGAAGACCAGATTTACCGAATTGACCATTACCTGGGTAAGGAAACGGTTCAGAACCTGTTGGTCATGAGGTTTTCCAACGGCATTTTCGAACCCCTGTGGAACAGGAATTACGTGCATCATGTAGAGATCACCTCTGCTGAGAGTATTGGAGTAGAAGGCCGGGGAGGTTATTATGACGGATCAGGTGCGCTCCGCGATATGCTCCAGAATCATCTCCTGCAGGTCGTCGGCCTGACGGCTATGGAGCCTCCCTCAGCCATGGATGCAGATTCAATACGGAACGAGACCCTGAAGGTGCTGCAATCACTGCGGCCTATCAGGAAGGAGGATGTTCCGCTTCAGGTAATTCGCGGACAATACACGGCTTCAAATATAAACGGTGAAGTGATACCGGGATATCGTGAAGAACCGGGTGTCAACGCGGAATCAAGGACAGAGACGTTTGTTGCAGTGAAATTCTTTATTGACAGCTGGAGATGGGGCGGCGTGCCATTTTATATACGTACCGGCAAAAGCCTTCCCACAAGAGTAACGGAGGTAGTCGTGCATTTTAAGCCTACTCCTCACGGACTGTTTCAGCAAGATGAGGCATGCAGGAGCTGTAACCAGCTGATAATACGCATTCAGCCTGATGAAGGAATACTTCTGAAATTTGGCATGAAACAACCAGGGGCGGGATTTAATGTTAAATCTGTTAATATGGATTTTCATTACTCCGATCTTTCTGATGTTCATCTTCCTTCAGCATACGAACGCTTGCTCTATGATGCCATGACAGGCGATTCAACATTATATGCCAGGGCAGATGCCGTTGAAGCTGCCTGGAAATTCGTTGCCCCGATACAGGAAGTATGGAACAATGATCCCACGCAAAAGATATACGGGTATCCGGCAGGCACCTGGGGTCCGGAAAATGCTGACAGCCTGATTGAAGATAAGGAGATGACGTGGCGCTATCCCTGTGCCAGTCTTACTGAGACAGGCAATTATTGCGAACTTTAATAAATACTTACCATGATAATAGGTATAGCATCAGATCACGGAGGCTTTGAACTGAAAAAAATTCTTAAAGAGAAATTATCAAGTCAGGAATTTAACGTGATCGATTACGGAAACAGTGTAAACGAGCCGGGTGATGATTACCCGGATTATGTGATACCTCTTGCAAGAGCTGTTGCTTCAGGAGAAGCTGAACGAGGAATAGCCATTTGCGGAAGCGGTGTGGGGGCCTCAATTGCCGCCAATAAGATACCGGGCATAAGGGCTGCTCTTGTACATGATCATTTTACGGCACATCAGGGTGTTGAGGATGATAATATGAATATTATCTGTTTCGGGGGCAGAACTATTGGTGAAGAGACCGCTACAGAAATACTCTTTGCATTTTTGAAAGCAAGGTTTTCCAACCTTGAAAGACATGACCGCAGGCTTAAAAAACTGGAAATGCTCGAAAATAATCCTTTCGCCTGAGTCAGGTTTGCCAAAAACTCACACTTATCAAATACAGAAACATCATAAGAAATGAACGATAGAACAAAGCAACTACACGATCTGGGAGTAAGCATCTGGCTTGACAACATAACCCGGAAAATGCTCGATAATGGCACTCTGAAGAGCTATATTACTGATCTTTCAGTGACCGGGCTCACTTCAAATCCATCTATTTTTGAGGCAGCCATTGCCAAAACTGACAATTACGACGGAGCAATAGGGAAGGCAGGCAAAGCGGGATCTACGGATGAAGATATTGTTTTCAGTCTCGCCATTGATGATATCCAAAGGGCTGCCGATCTGTTTCTGCCGGTATATGAAAGAACCAACGGACTGGATGGATTTGTCTCCATTGAAGTCTCCCCGTTACTCGCATACGATGCAGAAAACACCATAAAAGCCGCAAGGGATATTCACAACAGGGTTAACCGTCCGAACGCCTTCATAAAGATTCCGGGAACGCCTCAGGGAATACCCGCAATTGAACTGGCTATTGCGGAAGGTATCCCCGTGAATGTTACTCTCCTCTTCTCCGCAGAACAGTATCTGGCTGCGGCTGCGGCTTATCTGCGGGGGATCGAATCCCGTATTGAAAGAGGATTAAATCCGGACATCAGATCCGTAGCCTCGGTGTTTGTCAGCCGGTGGGACAGAGCCGTGGCCGATATTGCCCCGAAAGAGTTGCAGAACAAGCTTGGTCTGGCAGTTATGCAGAAGACTTTCAGTGCTTATAATCAATTCCTGAGTTCTGAAAAGGTCCGAAGAATCATGAATTACGGAGCTTATCCGCAGCGTCTGCTCTGGGCCAGCACCGGGACCAAAGATCCGAACGCTTCTGACATATTGTATGTCAAAAATCTTATTGCCCCGTATACGGTCAATACCATTCCGGAGAACACACTGCTGGCCTTTGCTGATCATGGAGAAACAAGCGAGCCAATGACGGGAGATTTAATATCTGCCAGCCAGATCATCAGTCAGTTCGAAGAGTTGTCAGTCAACTATCTGCAACTGGCTGAAAAATTACAGAAAGAGGGGGCTGAGGCATTCAACAAATCATGGGACAACCTGATCAGCAGCATCGCAACCAAAAGAAATCAGTTATAATTCAAAAGAAGATGGGTATTGCATTGAGAAATACAGAAACCTGGAAATTGCTGGAGAAGCATTACCTGGAGATAAAGGATATACATTTAAGATCCTTGTTCGAAAATGACAGAAGCAGAGGACGAAACCTTGTGATAAAAGATATCGGTGTTTATTTCGATTATTCCAAAAACAGGATAACAGGAAAGACAATTGATCTTTTAATAAGGCTTGCAAGGGAGCGGGGTCTTGAATCCAGGCGTGATGAAATGTTTGCCGGCGAAAAGATTAATGTGACAGAAGAGAGGGCTGTATTACATACTGCATTAAGGGTCCCCGTAGGTTCTGTTGTAATGTCAGATGGCCGGAATGTGGTCCCGGATGTCCTTACCGTTCTGGAAAAAATGTCAGCTTTTTCAGAAAAGATCAGGAATGGCGAGTGGAAAGGCCATACCGGCAAGCCCATTAAAAACATAGTCAATATTGGCATAGGCGGATCTGACCTCGGACCCGTCATGGCATATGAGGCCCTGAAGAACTACAGCATGAGAAGCCTTGTCTTCAGGTTTGTTTCTAATGTTGACAGCAGTGATTTCTATGAGGCTGTAGAGGACCTGTCACCGGAAGAGACACTGTTTATTATCTCCTCCAAGACTTTTACAACACTTGAAACCATGACCAATGCCCATACTGCAAGAAAATGGTCATTATCAAAGCTGGGAGACCCGTCTGCTGTTGCCAGGCACTTTGTGGCTGTCTCTACCAATGAAAAGGAGGTGATAAAATTTGGTATTGATCCTCTTAATATGTTTGGCTTCTGGGATTGGGTAGGCGGAAGATACTCAATGAGTTCAGCAATCGGTTTGTCAACCATGATCGCTGTCGGACCGGAAACATATTACCGGATGCTTAACGGTCTCCACCAGATGGACGAGCACTTTCGTACAGCCCCCCTTGATAAAAACATCCCGGTTATTATGGGTTTATTGGGCATCTGGTACAATAATTTCTTCGGCACGCAAACTCAGGCTGTATTTCCCTATGATAAATATCTGCACCGGTTCCCGGCATACCTGCAGCAGCTGACAATGGAGAGCAACGGGAAAAATGTTACACTTGACGGAGACAAAACAGATTATCAGACCGGCGCCATTTATTGGGGAGAACCCGGAACCAACGGGCAACACTCCTTTTACCAGTTGCTGCACCAGGGGACCAAGCTAATTCCGGCTGATTTTATCGGGTTTATGAAACCCCT
This sequence comes from Bacteroidales bacterium, assembly GCA_029210565.1. Classification (GTDB taxonomy): domain Bacteria; phylum Bacteroidota; class Bacteroidia; order Bacteroidales; family VadinHA17; genus SR-FBR-E99. The sequence continues at coordinate 211,600 of JARGFQ010000004.1, read as the reverse complement.
GAACAACCTCCCGCCACACCAGGATTATTTAATTGCCAATCTTATTGCCCAGGGAGAAGCGCTTGCGTTTGGGAAAACGGAAGAGGAGGTAAAGGCCGAAGGTGTTTCCAATGCCCTGACGCCACATAAGGTCTTTGAAGGAAACCGTCCCTCATCAACCTTCCTGCTTGATAAATTAAGTCCTGAGAACCTGGGCAAACTTATAGCCATGTACGAACACAGCGTATTTGTCCAGGCAGTAATATGGGATATAAATCCTTTCGATCAGATGGGCGTGGAACTTGGCAAAGTGCTGGCGAAGAATATCATACCTGAGCTTCAGGACACAGCCATGACTTTAAGCCACGATGGATCCACAAATGAACTTATAAACTATTACCGTAAAAACAGACTCAATGATTAAGGCTGTCATTTTTGACCTGGATGGCACACTTATCCAGACTGAGGTCATGAAAGCCCAATCTTACGCCCGGACAGTCAATATCCTGACCGGCAAGGTGGTTGCAGAAGACGAAGTCCTGAACGGCTTTAAAAAATATGTGGGACTTTCCAGGAAAGAGGTTGTGAAGGGTTTAACGGAGGAATTTCTGGAAGAGCTGACAGGCGCCAACAGGCGAAACTCCACGGAGGATATGCAGCATGCAATCATAACAAAACGGCTTGAGATATATAAGAGCATGGTTAACCAACCGGAGCTGTTATCACACTTCTTCTGCCCCTATAATCTCGGACTATTAAACGCCCTGTACACTGACAAATACATGATTGCACTGGCAACGATGTCTCATATGAACGAAGTTGAAAAAATACTGGATACTTTAAAAATAAAAGACAAACTGGGGCTTATCATGACAAGTGACAGAGTGAGCAACGGGAAACCTGACCCTGAGATTTATCTGAAATCTATTGAGGCGCTTAAAGTTCAACCCAATGAGAGTATTGTTATTGAAGACTCTGTTAACGGCATCAGGGCTGCAATGGCAGCCGGCCTGAATGTGTTTGCGGCAACCAACGAAATTACAAGGGATTCAGTTCATGCCTCCGGACTTCTGCCCGGGGAATTTATAATTGACGATATGACAGAACTTAAACCAAGGATATATAAGTTTATTGAGAATCAGGGTAAATAACAACCGTACCGATACACCACTTGCAGATCCTGCAATCGAAAGAAAATATCATGCTATGAATGAAATTGCAGTGACAAATAACGGCCTTCCAAGAGTAGTAATTATAGGGGCAGGTTTTGCAGGTTTGAACCTGGTGAAGACACTTGAAGGCAAACCTGTTCAGATAATACTGCTTGATCAGAATAATCACCACCAGTTCCAGCCACTCCTGTACCAGGTGGCTATCAGCGGATTGGAATCAGATTCAGTGGTATATCCGATCCGAAAGTTATTCAAGTCTTGTATAAACATGATTTTCAGAATGGTAAGTGTAGAGTCCGTTGACACGCTAAATAACCGGGTGATTACCAACCTGGGCTATGTCAGTTATGACTTTCTCGTTATAGCCACTGGTAGCAGCACCAACTTCTATGGATTGAAAAACATTGAAAACAACAGTATAGGACTAAAAAACATAAACGATGCTATCAACCTGAGAAGCTGGATATTGCAGAGCCTGGAGAGCGCCATTGACGGAAGCAGTGATGAAGAGAAGCAGAAACTTACTAAATTCGTTGTCGTGGGTGGCGGCCCGGCAGGAGTTGAGCTGGCCGGGGCACTGGCAGAGTTTAAGAAGTATCTTTTGCGCAATGATTACCCTGAGATTGACAGCACCCTGATGAAGATATATCTGATACAGTCTGATAAACGTATACTTCCTGCAATGTCAGAACGATCATCAGCACATGCACATGAAATACTTAAGGACCTGGGTGTGGAGGTATTGCTTAATACACGGGTAAAGGATTACGATGGTCAGAGCCTGATCGTTGAGGGAAAGAATGGAAGGGAGGAGATTCTGGCAGGAATAGTAATATGGACAGCCGGGGTCAGGGGAAATGCACCGGACGGATTAGACACAGTGTTACTGTCAGCAGGGAACAGAATTATTGTTAATGAGTACAACCAGGTTCAGGGTCTTGAAAATGTTTATGCGATCGGAGATATTGCATTTATGCAGACACCTGAATACCCCAAAGGACACCCAATGGTTGCCCAGGTGGCAATTCAGCAGTCGCGGAACCTTGGCAGGAATATACTGGCGGTGCTGAATGGAGAGAAATCGTTAACAGCTTTCAGGTATAGGGACAAAGGTTCCATGGCTATAATTGGGAAGAAGGATGCAGTAGCGGATATAAAAAATGTCTTTCTTGACGGAAGAGCCGGATGGCTCATTTGGTCGGTAATACACCTGATTACACTGTCGGGATTTAAGAATAAACTGGCCGTAGCACTTAACTGGGCAATAAAGTATTTTACTTATGAGAAGGCAAACCAGCTGATAATCAGAAAATACTCGCCGGGACACACATTGAATTAAATCAGCATATGAACTTATATGATAGTAAATTGTAAACTAAACGAGTTATGAAGGCAATCTGGAATAATACAGTAATCGCTGAGAGCGATGATGTTCTAACGGTGGAAGGCAACAGTTACTTCCCCATCGAATCCGTAAAAAAAGAATTCCTGAGAAGCAGCCAGACACATTCGGTCTGCCCGTGGAAAGGCAATGCTTCCTATTATGATCTGGAAGTGGATGGAAAGATCAACAAGGATGCTGCCTGGTATTACCCTGAGCCAAAAGATGCTGCCCGGAACATAAAGGGACGGGTTGCATTCTGGAAAGGGGTACAGGTAATTAACAGTTAAGAGATACGCATATTATTATGAGTGAGCCTGTCACTGACATAAGCACCCGGGAACTGATCTCATTCACCGGCAATTCTTCAGTGCATATTATTGATGTCCGCCCGGGTGATGCTTACAACGGCTGGAGACTTTCAGGAGAGATCCGCGGAGGTCATATCCCGGGTGCGCGTAGTATTCCCCTGAAATGGTTTAATTACATTGACTGGATAGAAATTGTCAGAAAAAAGGAGATCCTCCCGGCAAACAGGGTAATTATTTATGCCTATAACAGAGAAGATTCTGAAAGAGCAGCTGGCAGGTTTATGAGTTCAGGCTACAGAGATGTTTGCATTTATACCGGATTCCTCACAGAGTGGTCACCAGACAGGGAACTTCCCCTTGATTTTCTGCCGCGATACAGGCATCTGGTTCATCCTGCCTGGGTAAAAGAGCTGATAAATAGTGGAACGCCGGATGAATATAATAACAACAGGTATGTTCTGGCTCATGCACATTACAAGAACAGGGATGCCTACCTCACCGGGCATATCCCCGGCGCAATTGACATTGACACACTTGCCCTCGAGGCACCGGAGACATGGAACAGAAGATCACCGGCTGAACTGAAAGAAGCGCTTTTAAATCATGGCATCACTGCAGACACTACGGTAGTGTTATATGGAAAATACATGCATCCCGACAATAACGATCCCTTTCCGGGAAGCGCTGCAGGTGACATTGGGGCGATGAGGTGTGCCTTCATAATGCTTTATGCAGGCGTGAGGGATGTCAGAGTATTGAACGGAGGATTCCAGTCGTGGCAGGATGCCGGGTTTGAAACTTCATTTACAGATGAAGAGAAGCATCCGGTAAGGGAGTTCGGGGCCTCAATACCTGTTCGCCCGGAGCTTGCCGTTGATAATCCCGAAGCAAAGGAAATGCTCAGATCAGTGGATGCCGAACTGGTCTGTGTACGAAGCCGGGCAGAGTATATCGGGGAGGTAAGCGGATATAATTATATAGAGGCCAAAGGACGCATACCGGGCGCTGTCTTTGCCGATTGCGGCAGTGATGCCTACCATATGGAAAACTATCGGAACCTCGATCATACAACAAGAGAATTCCATGAGATCGAAGAAATATGGTTAAAAAACGGGATAGCCCCTGATAAACACCTTGCTTTCTACTGCGGCACCGGATGGCGTGGCAGTGAGGCATGGTTCAATGCATGGCTCATGGGCTGGCCGCGCGTATCAGTCTATGACGGAGGATGGTTCGAATGGAGCAATGATCCTCATAACCCTTATGAAACAGGAATTCCCGGGGAATGAGTATATTGATTAAAATACGCTGCAATGCAAAAAAAGATTGAATATTATATAACCGGGATGACGGATATTCAAAGCCTTGAAGTGGATACTTTAAAAGGCCTGTCATCAGCACCTAAATATCTGCTTTCAAAATATTTTTACGATGATGCTGGCAGTTCCATTTTCCAGGAAATAACGAAATTGCCTGAATATTACCTCACGAGATCAGAACAGGAAATACTTGAAAATCAGAAGGACCAGATAACAGACGCAATCATCTCCAACAACTCCCGGTTTGATCTTCTGGAACTTGGCTCGGGTGACGGAGTCAAGACAAAAATACTTCTGAAACAGCTTGTACAAAAAAGATCAGACTTCAAATACATCCCTGTTGATATCAGCTCCAAAGCAAACAGTGATCTGGTATCAGATCTCCATGAAGAGTTGCCGTCATTGGAAATCAGTCCGTTAACCGGAGATTTCTTCGGACTGAAAAATTCCGGGAATTTTAGCGGTGATACAAGAAAGGTGATACTTTTTCTTGGTTCTAATATTGGGAACTTTACAGAACCGGAAATTGATCTCTTTTTTACTCAGCTGTATGATTTATGCAGGAAAGGAGATAAGGTCCTGATAGGATTTGATTTGAAGAAATCGCCTGATATCATAATGAACGCTTATGATGATCCATCAGGCCTGACACGAAAGTTCAACCTGAACCATCTGGCAAGACTGAACAGGGAACTGGAGGCGGATTTTAATCTGAGTAAGTTCGAACATCATACAACCTACAACCCTGTATCAGGGTACCTGAAAAGCTATCTGATTTCCGGGGAGACCCAGACAGTGACAATTAAATCTCTGGGACACCGGTTTGTCTTTAACAGATGGGAACCGATATTCATGGAACTTTCCAGGAAGTTTGACCTGCCTTCGATTGAAAGGATTGCATCCGCTCACGGGTTCTCAATCGAGAAGCATTTTACAGATCAGAAAAACTGGTTCACCGATTCTCTGTGGGTCAGAACATAGTCTTTGTAATTATCAATAATGGCACAGATGCCCGGGACGCAAGCCAGTTCAACTACTGATTTCTTCAACACGGTTTTCCAGAGACGCGAGTACCTCTATGAATTGCTCATTCAGCATTTTGTGTTGTCACTGACAGCAATATTAATAATTGTCGTCATTGGCGTAGGAACAGGTATCGCGCTACTGAGGTTCAAGAGCTTAAGGCAGGTTGTTCTCGGATTTGTGAACTTTATTTACACCATCCCTTCAATTGCAATGTTTGGACTGTTTATTCCTCTCGTAGGGATCGGTTTTGTAAATGCATTGGTTGTTCTGGTCATTTATGGACTGCTGCCAATGATAAGAAACACCTATACAGGATTGAGCGAGGTGAACCCTCTCTATATTGACGCAGCAAAAGGGATGGGTGCAACGCCTTCACAGATATTCTACCGGGTAAGATGGCCACTCGCATTCCCGACAATCCTTAGCGGATTCCGTACAATGGTTGTAATGACAATCGCACTTGCAGGACTGGCATCCTTCATAGGAGCAGGTGGCCTGGGGCAGGCAATTTACAGGGGTATTAACACCAATAACTCATCACTTATCCTGGCCGGCTCAATTTCAGTAGCGTTGCTGGCATTGGTAACAGACCTGATAATAGGTGTTTTCGAAAAAAGAGTCAGAAGCAGGAAGCTGCACTCTCGCCGCAACAGGTTATTTGCCTTGTTTGCTGCACTGTTCTTTGTTCTCATTCCTTTGTTGCTTTTCCTGTTTAACGGTAGTCGAAATCAATCAGAAAGGTCTTCGGAAATTGTAGTTGCATCAAAACCTACAGCAGAGCAATATATACTCGGAGAAATCATTGCCAGGTTAATTGAAGAGAAGACAGCGATACCTGTAAAACGTACCTTCGGCATCGGAGGCGGAACATCCAATATCCATCCTGCATTGTTATCGGGCGAGATTGATATTTACCCTGAATATACAGGCACTGCCTGGTTATTCGTACTCAAAGAACAGAAGATCAGCAACCCCGACTCACTTTTTAGTAAACTGTCGGATATTTATTATAAGGAATATCAGCTTAGTTGGGCAGCAAGATTCGGTTTCAACAATACTTTTACCCTTGCTCTTCCCGAGGCAACTGCCATGGCTGAGGGTCTGACTTCCATCTCTGATCTGGCCCCGGTGAGTAACCGGTTTACTTTTGGGGCTGAATTTGACTTTTTTGAGAGAGAGGATGGATATCCCGGATTATCCGAATTATATTCTCTGGAATTCAGAAAAGTAGTGGAACTTGATATTAATCTGAAGTTCAATGCCCTTGAAAACAGGACTGTTGATGTCATAAATGCATTTTCAACAGATTCCCGGATCAGGCAGATGAAGCTCCGGACTCTCAGGGATGATAAGTATTATTTCCCTGCCTACCAGGCCGGAATTGTCGTTCGCAATGAAACACTCAGTCGCTACCCGGAGCTGAGATCCCTGCTGGCAAAATTGGGGAATACTATTGATGATAATACAATGCTCATGCTTAACTACGAAGTGGAGATAAATAAAAAATCACCGGAGAAAGTCGCTGAAGAATTCTTAAAGTCAATAGGTCTCATAAATTAACGCTTATAAGAAATGTCTGAGACTGTAATCGAAATATCAGGAGTTTCAAAGACCTATGAGGGGAATAAACTAGCCGTTGATAATGTATCATTGTCAGTGGCAAAGGGAGAATTTCTGACAATAATTGGCCCAAGTGGATGTGGCAAGACTACCTTGCTGCGCCTGATAAACGGATTGGTTGATTTTGACTCGGGAGATATTCTCATAATGAACAGACAATTTCATTCGTGGGACAAAGTTCAACTGAGGCGCAGCATAGGATATGTTATCCAGAGTGCCGGTCTGTTTCCTCATTTATCGGTAAAGCAAAATATGCAGTTCGTCATGAGTATTTCAGGCATTGATGAGGCTATTCAGGAAAAGAGAGCACATGAGCTTGCACAAATGATTGAATTTGGTGATTCTCAACTGAACGAGTTTCCGGAAAACCTGAGTGGTGGGCAGCAGCAACGAGTTGGTGTAGCCCGCGCCCTGGCAATGAAGCCTCAGGTAATGCTCATGGATGAACCTCTCGGATCCCTTGACAATGTTACACGCAGAAAGTTACAGAATGAGTTGCTGAACATACATCAGAAATCAGGTACTACTTTTGTGATGGTTACCCACGATCTGAGAGAGGCTTTTACTCTTGGAACCAGGGTGGCCATTATGAATAAGGGCAGGATTGAGCAGTGTGACACTCCTGAGATCATCAGGGGAAACCCGGCAAACGAATGGGTGAGCCAGTTTGTTATGGAATATTAAAACCAATGAGGTCAAACACATTGCAAAATGGGAAACATACTGCAATTGCATGGTTTGCTTTCGATCCCGGCAGTGAAATGTACGGGGAATAGATTATCCTATGCAAAGTATTGTCAGGTTACAAGGTTACTACGACAGATCAGAAAAAACAAGATATGCAATTAACCGTCAGTTTAATTTACGGGTCCGTAAGAAGCGACCGACAGGGTATCAAAGCAGCGAGATACCTTGAAAGAAAAATGGAGGAAAGGGGTGTGAAGGTTCATTTCATTGACCCTCTCGAATTCAATCTTCCCCTGCTCGATAAGATGTATAAGGAGTTTTATCCCGGTACTGCACCTGAACCAATGGAGAGACTGGCAAAACACTTTAATGGCTCGGATGGATTTCTTATTGTTACTGGTGAGTATAATCACAGCATTCCCCCTGCACTTAAGAATATCCTTGACCATTTTCAAAGTGAATATTTCTTTAAACCGTCGGGGATTGCCTCATACTCGGCAGGCACATTCGGAGGAGTGAGGGCAGCGGTACATCTCAGAGTTATAGTCGGTGAACTGGGTATGCCTGCAATATCATCAATACTCCCCTTCCCTCAGATCGGCAGCCTTTTCGATGATAATCTCGTGCTCCTGAATCCGAGGATTGAATCATCAACATCAAAGTTTATTGATGAGTTTATCTGGTATATAAAGGCATTTAAAAGGCAGAGAGCTGAGGGCACACCGTCTTAACTAAGAATCATTCTTTACGAAATCATTTGAAGATATCAAAGCAAATGCTTTGTTATAGTCAGTATTAATATTTAATAAATTCAGTATGAATAAATTATCACTACTTACAATTAGTATCCTCCTGATTGGCAGTTTAAGTATAAATGCCCAGATCGCCGAGAAGGCTGAAGACATCTCACCTCTTCTTATTGGTGAGAAGATCCCTGACATCACCCTTATGTCAACAGAAGGAAAACAGGAGACTCTTGCATCGATTACAGAAGGTAAACCCTCCATCCTCCTATTTTACCGTGGTGGATGGTGCCCTTTTTGCAACAGGCATTTGGCTGAAATTGGCACCATACAGGATGAGATACTGGGATTGGGGTACAAGTTAATCGCAATCAGTCCCGACGCGCCGTCAAAACTCATTTCCTCGTCTGAGAAAAACAAAATCAAATATAGTCTCTATTCAGATGGTGACGGAGCAGTGGCCCGGGCGATGGGAATTGCCTTCAAAGCCTCCGAAAGATCGCTGGCAAGGCTTTCCGAGTATTCGGATGGTCAGAACACCGGATATCTTCCGGTACCCGCCGTGTTTGTTATTAATCGTGAGGGAGTAATTGCTTTTGAGTATATCAATCCCGACTATAAAGTCAGGATAAGCGCCAAATTACTCCTTGCAGTTCTGGAAAATCTTGATTAACAATATAATACAACTATGATGAAACAAAGAAACATGATTATTTTATTTGCCGGTATTCTTTTATGCCTGGCACCGATGATTCAGTCACAGACTGTTAATACTGAACCCACACCTGACAAACTGGTGGTGGTCTGGACAAGTGATGACCCGATGGTTGCTGAAAGAGTTGCCTTAATGTACACTCATGCGGCAAAAACCGCCGGCTGGTTTAAAGATGTAACCCTTGTTATCTGGGGGCCTTCGGCAAAGCTTATCACAGAGAACATAAAGCTTCAGGATAAATTGAGAGCTATGCAGAAAGATGGCGTTGTTATTGAAGCCTGTGTTGCCTGTGCAAATGCCTATGGCGTAACTGAAGATCTGAAAAAGCTGGGATATGATGTGAAAGGAATGGGAAAACCACTTACGGATTATCTGAAATCAGGAGCGAAGGTATTAACCTTTTAAAAACCTTTTTGTCAGATTCCGGAGCTTACAATAACAAATCAATAAAGTCAGATGAATCATTTAATATTGGAAAGTCATGAATATTAAGAAAATATTATCATTGAGTGTAGCGGCATTATTCTCTTTGACTGTATTATACGCTGCAGCAAACGCTCTCCAAAACGAATCGGGTATAAAAAAGGAGACTTCATCCGTTACCACCGAAGTGTCTGTTGGACTCAATATTGGCAACAAAGCACCGGATATTGAATACACATCTCCTGACGGAAAAACAATTAAACTTTCATCACTGAAGGGGAAGATTGTTTTAATTGACTTCTGGGCTTCGTGGTGTCCCCCATGCCGGCTTGAAAATCCTAACCTTGTAAAATCATACGAGCATTTTAAGGATGCCGAATTTAAAGGTGGAAAAGGATTTACAGTTTACAGTGTTTCGCTCGACCAGGACAAAAATGGCTGGATTGGTGCGATTAAATCCGACAAGTTATCATGGAAAAACCATGTATGCGACCTTAAAGGCTGGAAATCAGAGGCTGCAAGCCTGTATGAAGTTGAAGCTATTCCCTCGAATTTTCTAATTGATGGTAACGGGACAATTCTGGCAAAGAACCTGCGTGGCGCTGCTTTGGATGCAACACTCAGTAAACTGCTAAAGTAGCCATAACATGGTTCTTGTCGCCGGGTACCCGGTGCTGGGTGCCTGGCAGAAAAATTAATACTTAAGCATATCTAACTATATATCAATTAAATGCATAACTCAAATTATCAAGGATCAATAAGAGTATTGCTCCTTCTTTTAATCTCTGTCATTATGATCTTACCTATAAACAGTCAGAACAAAACAGAAAACAAAATTTATGATATAAATGTACCGGATGTGATTGAAAGAGTAAGAACCCACGATTTTAATCCCCTGAATGAAGACAATTCAATGACTTTGGACCGGTCCTTGAATGTTGCCGGCATTGCCGATCTGAACAACAATGACTGGCAGGTTCGCTTATTGGCTGTCAGGGATCTGGTGCGTGTAGGCGATAACAATGTTAAGGAGGTAATAGCCGGTCTTACCGATAAGTCGGCTCATGTCAGGCAGGTTTGTGCCATGGCTCTTGGTATTCTGAGATCGAAGGATGCCATCAGCAGTCTGGAACAACTTGTCCGTCAGGATGAAAACACAATGGTGCGAAGCCAGGCGGTTATCGCACTCGGACAGATTGAAGCAGGGAGCTCACTTGCCTTACTGCATGAAACACTGAAAACCGATCCTTCACGCGATGTTCAACATCAGTGTGATCTGGCTATTTATCAGATTGAAAAACAATTGGGAACAACCGACAAGCAGCTTTCTGCCTTTCTTGCTTTAGATGAATCGACCTTTAATTCTGTGTATTCCGGAAGCCTGGCGCCCGAATTCCGGTTAGATGATACAGATGGTAACGAATGGAAATTAAGTCAGTTTCGTAATGAAAAGTGGGTTGTTCTGATCTGGGTTTTTGCCGACTGGTGCCCGGTTTGTCATGGTGAATTTCAGGATCTGATGGAAATGCAGGATGAGTTTGATAATGCTGGGGTGCAGGTTTTTACTCTTGAAATGCACGACCGCTACCAGGGCCGGGTGATGGTTGGAAAAGAGCTTGATCCATCCTACTGGTTTTCGAAAAAATCATTTCACGAAGCATATACTGAGAGAATATGGTGGCCCCACCTCCTCGACCGTGCAGGAGCAATCGGAGCAATGTACGGAGCTGATCCTCTTGCGTTTGCTGTTCACGCTGAATATATTAACAGACCTACAACAGTTATCATTGACAAAGAAGGCATTGTCCGGTTAAATTACCAGGGAACATTCTGGGGCGACAGGCCAACAATTGAGCAGACACTTAAAATGATTGAAACCGGAGATTTCTCTTTTGAACACCCTCAGCGGTTGTCAGTTAATAATTAACTTCCAGGTTTCGGGAAATCTTCTTAAGCATTGAAATACAGGTTTTAACTTCTGCCGCACTTAAGCCATTTGTTGCTTCTGCAAGAGTGTCACGGGCAAGAACCTCAATCTTTCTGTAGGTCTCACTGCCTTTCTCTGTAAGCTTTACAATATTAAACCGTTTATCATCATTATCCTTAAACCTTTCAACAATTCCGGCTCTTTCCAGGTCAGCGATCAGTCGCAAAACCTTCACTTTATCATAGCCCAGAAATAATCCTATCGCGGTCTGTGTTTCACGTTTATGATTGTATAGCATCGAAATTACACACCACTGTTCTGCACTGACCGGAATCGCACGCTCCTGTATCTTCTTAACCAGAAGAACCCCAAGCGACTTTGATATTCTTTGAGTAAGATTACCAAATGAAGTATCGAAACTATATTTCATCACAAGCAGACATATTTCCGGCATCAAAAATAGTCTATTTTTTGAGCAGAACATCCTTCATGTGGAGGCATACATTTAATAGTTTCATTTGTAACTATTATTGTTTATTTTTGACTTATAAAATACTCGGCATGAAAATTAAAGGGAACGGCCTTAATCGCAGGAATTTTATAAAAACTGCCGGAATAACCGGTGGCGTTCTGGCACTTGCCGGTTCTGCAGGTGCAGGACTTGCATCCGGGAAGAATAAAGACAGCTTCACCGGCTGGGGTCGAACAGCTTACGGAAAGGATCAGTTTTTTAACCGTAAGCCGTTTATTACAGATAATCCTACCTATGAAAAGGTTGGCGAGTCGCGCCGTATAACATATATTGAAGATCTGTTCAAAAGAAACGGAGAGCTTTCGCGATTGCTTTTTGCCAGGGGAAATGAAGCTCCATCGTGGACCTTTGATGATGGCGCTGAAAAACTGCCGGAACCGTTGCGGACATATTATCTTGAACATCCCGAATCTCTTGGTGAGTTCAGGAAGGCAATACAAAAGTCGCAGGAACAGGAAGAAAACTGGCAGAAATACAAAAACAAATATCTCCTGGCAGATGCATGGTCCTCAGCTCATGCCAGTGCAATTCAGGGTCAGGGTGCATTTCCTCCGCAGCCGAAAGGACTGCCTGAGGAATCTGATTTCAGAGGAGTCAAAAAGGAAGCTTTAAAGCTGAAATCACCCGGACATGGTTCCTCACTTATAAAACAGATTACATACAGTTTCGGTGCATCTCTTATTGGAATAGCCAGGGTTAAGGAAGATTGGGTTTACCAGGGTTACCTCCGCGGTGTGGGCAAAGGTGAATATGAGGTGCCCGGACACTGGAAGTATGCAGTTGTAATTGCCGTTCCTCATGAATGGGATTCGATGTATGCTAATCCAACCTATGGCACATCGTATGATGCTTATTCAAAGCTCAGGTTCATTGCCGGCAAGCTGGAGGTGTTCCTGAGAGAGATTGGCTATGCAGCCCGCTCTCATGTACCTCCGACATCTTACGAGATAGCCATGCCTCCGCTTGCAATTGATGCCGGTCTGGGTGAACAGGGGCGCCACGGCGTCCTGATTACACCGGAGCTTGGAGCAAATACCCGTCTGGCTGCAGTAACCACAAACATGCCGCTTGAACCTGACAAGCCCATCGATATAGGAATCAGGGAATTTTGCAGCAAGTGTAAAATATGTGCCGAAGAATGTCCGAGCGGCGCAATCAGTTTCACCGATGAACCTGAAAATGTCATAAGAGGTTACAAACGCTGGAATATTGATGCTGATAAGTGCTTTACAATCTGGAATTCTGTTGCAACAAGCCATGCAAGAGGGTGCAGGGTTTGCCTGGCAGTCTGTCCCTATTCACGCAAGAATAACTGGATTCATAATATTGTCAGGGAGGTTGATCCGCGTGACCCGACAGGTGTCTTTTCTTCAGCCATGCTTGCTATGCAGAAAAAGTTCTTCAATTATCCGGGAGGACAGGCATATCTTCCCCCGCCCGACGGTGAAAACAGCACATACGGGGAAGCGCCTTCATGGTTGATGACTGAGGAATGGTTCAATTATTAAATCTGAGAATGATGTATCCAAATGCACTGATACTCGGCCCGTTATTCTGGATAATAATGGGGGTAATATATACTGTGACGGTTACCGGCTTCTATTACTGGACAAAGGACAAAGGGATCCGCCTGAACTGGTGGAAATGGCTGCTGTCAGTTTTGTGGTTCACAGGAACAAATGTTGTGATCGCCGGAGCTTTTACCCTGTTCGGTGAAAATGAAACAAGAGCCGGCCTCTATTTTATTGGGCTTTTTGGAGTTTTGTTCCTTATCCTGGGAGTCGGTTTATGGAGGATCTTATCTCCGCGATAGGTCAATATGAAGAAAGTTAAACGCGATATTCTGTTTGTAGCCGGGATAGCCTGTGTTTTTATCATGGCATCATTGTACGGTAAAAGTCGTTTGAAGGAAACGCAAAAACACCAGCTTGAAGAGATATTTCCTGCCACGCAGTTTTCTCTCGAGCAGGTTAACAGCCATAAGTGGCATCTGTCATCTTCCGGGCTTCGGGCATCATGGTATCTGTACACAGGGGCCGGGAAAGGTTACAACGGACCCGTGACTGTTCTGGTACAGACGGATATTGAGGGGAACATTGTTCAAGTCAGGATAACATCAAACCATGAGACCCCTTCATACTTTCAGAAACTTGAAAAAAATAACTTTCTCGAAACTGTATCCCGGATTGCTGTCAGGAATTATCTGTCCGGGGAACCGGTTAATGCAGTCTCAGGAGCAACAATAACAAGCAGGGCAGTACTGCAGGGTGTCAGAAACGGTTATTCCAAAGGTGAGAATATTAATCTGCCTGAAGCCAGACGTCCTTCATTTGGTCCTCTCGAAATAATTGTACTATTCCTGCTGTCCACCGGAATTATGCTGCAATGGATCAGAAATCGAAAAGTAAAGAGGATTATTCTGTGGTCCTCTCTTGTCATCTCCCTGGTGTTTCTTGGATTCATTTATAATCAACCTGTTACAGTCTCGAGGATAGTTGCTGTAATAAATGGTTATCTGCCGGAAGTAAAACATGAGTTTTACCTTTATCTTCTGCTTGGAGGAAGTGTCCTGACACTTGTTTTTACAGGCAGGAACGTTTACTGCCACTCGGTTTGTCCTTTCGGTGCAGCCCAGGAAATACTGGGTAAAACAGGAAGAGCAAAAACATTCCTTCCGGCATATTACAGGAAGCTGAAATATCTTCAATGGACAATTACTTTTGTGGCAGTTACAGCAGCGCTGTTGCTTAATAATCCCTCTGTTGCCCAATACGAGGTTTTTGGAGCGCTCTTTCAGCTTACCGCCTCTAATATCCTTTTTATCGTTCTCATCATAGTAGTAGGGCTTTCTCTTTTTATCCGGCGGCCCTGGTGCAATTTCATGTGTCCGGTCGGAAGCGTGTTCTCTTATATCAGTCTCATTAGAAACACAGTTGGAAAACTATGGAGACAGACCGTATATCGATAAAGAGAAGCAGATTCTATACAATCCTGATCATTATTGCATTAGGTTTCCTTGGCCTGCATTTGATAATTCAGGCTGCAAGATCAAAAGAATTGCCCGAATCTGCCGGCAGTCATATCAGTGTACCCATTGATACCACTCAGATAAATACAGACAGTTTATGGAGAGGAACTGAGTTTATGCCGGGTTAATAAGTAAAGTATTGAAATATATTAAATACAAAGTGTCAGTTTTTCATATTTCTCCGACTATGCTATATAAATAGATCCAGAATATGCAACATTATGACCTTATTATTATCGGCACCGGTGCGGGTGGAGGCACAATTGCCCGCAAGCTTGCCCCCACGGGAAAAAAAATTCTGATCCTCGAACGCGGCGGCTATATTCCGCGTGAAAAGGAAAATTGGGATACCCGTGAAGTATTCCTGAATGCCCGTTACAAGGCGAAAGAAGAATGGAGCGACAAGAATGGCAAAGCATTCCATCCGGGAATTCATTATGCAGTAGGAGGTAACACTAAAGTATATGGTGCAGCCCTGCTTCGTATGAGGGAATCCGACTTTGGCGAGGTAAGGCACCATGGTGGCATATCGCCAGCCTGGGATATAAAATATGAAGACCTGGCTCCCTGGTACCTCGAAGCTGAAAACCTATATTCAGTACATGGATTGCGTGGCAGTGATCCGACAGAACCTCATGAAACGGCTCCTTATAAACTGGCTCCCTTACCCCACGAACCTGCCATCGGGAGACTGTTCAGCAAGCTTGAAAAAAGCGGACTAAAACCATTCCCCCTTCCGGTAGGGTTCAGAAGCGAAAATGATCAGAATGGCTCACCGGTCACTCTTGACCGCTTCGATGGGTTTCCGGATCCGACGGAGAGCAAGGCTGATGCTCATGTGGCAGGGATTAATGAAGCCCTTAAGTATCCCAATGTAACACTTCAGATTAACAGCTACGTTGAACGTCTTGTTACAGGCGAAGATGGTAAAGAAGTTAAAAGCGTGGATGTAATTCATAATGGCGAAAACATAAGCTACTCTGCTGATATAGTAATAGTTTCTGCAGGCGCCATTAACAGCGCAGCTCTTTTGCTAAGGTCAGCAAATGACAAACATCCGAATGGTCTTGCAAATGGATCTGATGTTGTCGGGCGTCACTATATGGCACATAATAATTCTGCGATGGTGGCTCTCTCAACAAAACTGAATCCGACAAAATTCGGGAAAACCTTCGCTATAAATGATTTTTATTACGGCGATGATGAATTCAAATACCCGATGGGGCATATTCAAATGCTGGGGAAGTCTGATGCATTAATGTTTAAGGAAGATGCTCCTTTCTTCACCCCGGATTTTGTTCTTGAAATAATGGCTAATCATGCGCTTGATTTCTGGATGACTTCAGAAGATCTGCCTCTTCCGGAAAACCGGGTCACTCTTGACAAAAATCGTAATATATCAATAAGTTACACCGATAATAATCTTGAGGGACACAAAAGGTTACAGAAAAAACTCAGAAGCATCCTTGATAATCTTGACGGAGGCCTGAAAATACTTCCGAAAAATATTTACCTGGGCAAGAGAATCCCGATTGCAGGTACGGCTCATCAATGCGGAACAATACGGTTTGGCAGCGATCCCGAAAAATCTGCTCTTGATACCTGGTGCAGAGCGCATGAGGTATCAAACCTTTATGTTGTTGACGGAAGCTTTTTTCCTTCAAGCTCAGCAGTCAATCCTGCCTTAACAATTATGGCAATGGCCCTGAGAGTAGGCGATCACCTGATTGAGAAACTGAAATAAACTGATGTATGATCAAAGAGAGAGACAGATTTCGATCAATAAGAAAAGGTCTGGCAACTTTTATTCTGCTTCTTTTGATCTTTCCAGGTCAACTGGATGGTCAAGCCGCTGATGAAGTTGCTTCAGTAACAATAACAGTTTCCAATATTGAGGAGTCAATATCCTTCTTTACCGATGTTCTTGATTTCAGGATGAGCTCTGAGATAATGGAAATATATGGAAACGAGCTGAACAATTTATTTGGCATAGATAAGGAAGGTTTAAAGATAAAAGAGGTAAAGCTTGCACTGGGCACAGAGAAGATTGAGCTCATTCAATTTATCGAACCTGCAACCGGAAGAGCAATCCCGGCTGATTCGAAAAGTAATGATCTCTGGTTTCAGCATATTGCAATTGTCACAAGCAATATGGATAGCGCCTATGCGCAATTGAGGAGACATAAAGTTGTCTTTGTCTCTTCTTCACCACAAACACTTCCCGACTATATTCCGGCTGCTGCCGGCATAAAGGCATTTTATTTCCGTGATCCTGACGGACATAACCTTGAAGTTATTGATTTCCCGGAGGATAAAGGGAATCCAAAATGGCAGGATTCAGAAAAGGGGATCTTTCTTGGTATTGATCATACTGCAATAGGAATTTCGGATACAGAATCCAGTACTTCTTTCTACAGAGACCTAATCGGGTTAACGGTGGCGGGCGTTAGCGAAAACTTTGGCACTGAACAGGAACACCTTAACCAGGTTTTCGGTGCACATCTGGTTATTACCGGGTTAAAAGCCCCGAAGGGTTTCGGTGTGGAATTTCTGGACTATCTCGCTCCTCCGGGAGGCAGAAAATATTATGCAGATTCGGAGCCTTATGATCTTTGGCACTGGCATACAACTATCAGACTGTCAGGAATTCAAATACTATATGACAAACTCAAGAACCTGGATTATCCCATAGTTTCCAATGGCATCACAGATATTGGAAATCTTGTTACGGGAGGAGATAAGGGATTCCTGGTCCGTGACCCGGATGGTCATGCAATACTCATTACAGAATAATTAAAAACAATAGAAATATGCGTCAAAATCCAAATCACCGTCTTCTGGGACAGACATGCATCGTCACGGGAGCCAACTCGGGAATCGGCATGGAGGTTGCAATGGCAATGGGCAGAGATTGTGCCAATGTTGTTGTGAATTATGTATCAGATCCCGCCGGGGCTGAAGAGGTTGCTCATCAGATAGAGATAAATGATACGGTTGCAAGGGCAATAGCTATAAAAGCTGATGTCAGCAAGGAAGATCAGGTACAGGCGATGTTCAGGTCTGCAAGGCAGCACTTCGGGACAGTAGATATCCTCGTTAACAACGCCGGGCTTCAGCGTGATGCTCCGCTCCACGAAATGACACTTGAGCAGTGGCAACTGGTTTTGGATGTCAACCTTACAGGCCAGTTTTTATGCTCACGCGAAGCAGCACGTGAATTCCTGTCACGAGGCAAAGTTGACTACTCCTGTGCGCTGGGGAAGATAATATGCATGAGCTCCGTTCATCAGGTAATTCCATGGGCAGGACATGTTAACTATGCCGCTTCAAAAGGAGGGGTTGAACTGTTGATGAAGTCAATGGCACAGGAGCTTGGCCCGCAGGGTATCCGCATAAACAGCGTTGCCCCGGGTGCCATCCAGACACCCATAAATCGGGATGCCTGGGAAACCCCGGAAGCATTGGATAATCTGATGAAACTTATTCCCTACAAAAGAATCGGGCAACCCGCAGATATTGGTGCTGTGACAGTATGGCTCGCCACTGATGAGTCAGACTACATTCATGGTGCAACAATTTTCGTCGACGGAGGGATGACACTCTATCCCGGTTTTACAACTAACGGATAATTCCGCGCTTTGCGCTTCCGGTTCCATTTTCAGGAGGAACCGGTAAAAATGAAATATTTATCATTAAGAAAGCTGATCAATGCAAAAGAATAACGTTGAGCAAACCAGGCTGAAAGAGCAATATTCAGGTAAACGCAACTGGCTTAAGTGGGGGCCCTACCTGAGTGAACGGCAGTGGGGCACTGTCAGGGAAGACTACAGTGCTGACGGAAGCGCATGGGACCACTTACCTCATGACCACGCCCGCAGTCGTGCATACCGGTGGGGTGAAGACGGCCTGGCAGGCATCAGTGATGAATTCTGCAACCTCTGCTTTGCCGTTGGATTATGGAACGGGAAAGATCCGATAATCAAAGAGAGGATTTTCGGATTGACAGGATCGGAAGGCAATCACGGAGAGGATGTCAAGGAACTCTATTATTACCTCGACAGTACGCCTACCCATTCCTACATGAAGCATCTCTACAAATATCCGCAGAATGCCTTTCCTTATGATGACCTTGTAAGAACGAACAGACAAAGGACAAAGCAGGAGAAAGAATATGAACTTTCAGATACGGGTTTATTCAGCAACAGTCGTTACTTCGATGTTTTCACCGAATATGCAAAAGCCGGGGTAGAAGACATCCTGATAAGGATAACCATTCACAACCGGGGTGCTGAAAAAGCAGCACTGTCAGTGCTGCCCACCCTCTGGATGCGCAACCTGTGGAGTTTCGGATTAATGAAGCAGCTACCATCAATTAAGGCTGGGGAGACAGACACGAATTATTCATATGTCAAAGCCAGTCATGAATCACTCGGCGATTATTTTCTATGGTTTGAGAATCCAGGCCGCCTTCTGTTTACAGAAAATGAAACAAACAGTGAGAGACTTTTCGGCTTACCCAATAAAACTCCTTTTGTCAAGGATACAATCAACGATGCTGTAGTAAGTCAAAAGTTTGACCTCTTTGCTGACAAAAAAGAGGGCACCAAATGCTCTCCTTTATATGAACTTCAGATTGAAGGTGGTGGAAGCCACGAGATCAGGCTTCGTCTTTCCGGCTCTTTCTTTGAGACCAACCCCCTGAAAGAAGATTTTGAAACAGTTTTTACCAGCCGCATAAAAGAGGCCGATGGCTTTTACGATGAGCTTTGCGTAGAGGATAAAGAGCTGAAGAACATTCAGCGCCAGGCTTTTGCCGGTATGTTATGGACCAAGCAATACTATAATATTGATATCCCCCGCTGGCTTAGTGGTGATCCCGGGCAGCCCGCCCCGCCTGAGAGCAGGAAGAGGGGACGTAACAGCAACTGGCTCACTCTGAATAATGAAGACATCATATCGATGCCCGACAAATGGGAGTATCCATGGTATGCAGCATGGGACCTGGCTTTTCATTGCGTTCCGCTTGCAATGCTTGATCCCGATTTTGCCAAGAACCAGTTGATACTTTTCCTTCGTGAGTGGTATATGCGCCCCAACGGTCAGCTGCCAGCCTATGAATGGTCATTCAGTGACGTAAATCCTCCTGTTCATGCATGGGCATGCCTTCAGGTATACCGCATAGAAAAGAGAAGAGCCGGCAAAGGGGATACAGACTTTCTGAAAAAAGCCTTTCAGAAATTGCTCATTAATTTTACATGGTGGGTAAACCGGAAAGACCATAATGACAACAACGTTTTCGAAGGAGGCTTTCTCGGCCTCGATAACATTGGAGTCTTCGATCGCAGTACATTTATACCGGGAGGAGGGCACCTTGAACAGGCCGACGGCACAAGCTGGATGGCAATGTACTGCCTGAATATGCTCGATATGGCTCTTGAGATTGCACAGGAAGACGCAACCTTCGAGGATGTTGCCACGAAGTTCTTTGAGCATTTCGTTTACATAGCTGAGTCGCTGAACCGGATGGGAGAAGACTGGACAGGAGCATGGGACGAAGAAGAGGGTTTCTTCTACGATATACTTGCTAACCGTGACGGATCATATATCCCGCTTAAAGTCCGCTCGCTTGTGGGTTTAACATCTTTTTTTGCCACACTGATCCTTGATAGGGGGAGGCTGAAAAATGTGCCTGACTTTGTGCGGAGACTCGAATGGTTTCGCACCTACAGGCTTCAGAATCAATTTTATATTGTTATTGAAGAGATGAAGGATAATGAAGACATAATCCTCTCTCTGACTCCCCGGGAAAGGCTTGAGAGATTGTTGACAGCCTTGCTCGATGAGAAGGAATTCCTTTCCCCGGGAGGTATCAGGAGCCTGTCGCGGATTCATGAAAATCCATATTCAGTAGAAATAGACGGAGCTGAATACGGGTTGAAGTATGAACCAGGGGAGAGCACTACCTCACTTTTCGGAGGTAACTCCAACTGGCGGGGCCCTGTCTGGGTGCCAATGAATTACATGCTGATCCAGTCAATGAGGACACTTTCCCAATATTACGGTCTTTCAATAAAATCTGCATGCCCGGCTGACTGCGGCACCCTCAGTAATCTCGATCAGATAGCGGATGACATCTCCAATCGTCTTATATCCCTATTTATGCCGGACGCTGGCGGCAGCAGGCCGGTGCACGGCGGGAACCCTCTGTATCAGGATGATCCCCACTTCAGGGACCTGGTCCTGTTTTATGAGTATTTCCATGGAGATAACGGCAGTGGAGTCGGAGCTTCGCATCAGACAGGATGGACAGGACTGGTGGCTGAACTGATAGACAGAGTGTACAAGCGCTAATTATCATGAATGTAAATCTCCTCAAAGCATTACGGAGCAACTGGAGGATATACCTTATTGAAGCATGGGCGCTTGGGATGTTTATGGTATCTGCCTCTCTCTTTGTAATTATTATAGAACATCCTGACCTGCCTGTCAGAAACCTTATTGAGTCTGCTGTTTTAAGAAGAGTTCTGATAGGACTTGCCATGGGGGTAACAGCTGTGCTGCTCATCTATTCAAAATGGGGGAAACTTTCAGGGGCCCAGATGAACCCTGCCGTAACGGTAACTTTCCTCTTTCTCCACAGGATACGCAGGGAAGATGCACTCTGGTATATTGTCTTTCAGTTTGCGGGCGGGTTTCTTGGGGTTGCTGTTTTCAAGTGGTTGCTTTATGATTATATCTCTTCACCTGCTGTAAATTATGTAGTTACATTGCCCGGAATTCAGGGTCTTCCGGCAGCCCTGGGCATAGAGTTCCTCATGTCAGCATTACTTATTGCAGTTGTCCTTGCAAGCAGCAACAATGCCAGAACAGCACCTTATACAGGCTTTATTGTGGGATTGTTGCTCTTAATATACATTACTGTCACTGCACCAATAACTGGCATGAGCATAAATCCTGCAAGGTCGGTTGCCTCCTCTCTCAACTCAGGTGAATGGCACGGCTGGTGGCTCTATTTTCTCGGACCGGTTTCCGGAATGCTGACAGGAGGTTATTTTTACCGCGCATGGTATCGCAGAAGAAACCGGGGAGATTGTACAACAATGAGCATGCATCTTTCGGGTTACCAACACGATTGCACAACCTATGACGTTTTTGGCCCTAAAAGGCTTCTTATGAATAAAACCGGCTTGGGAGAACAGCAGTTATGACAGGAAAAGCGCTTATTGCAATAGGGGCTTTGCTCGTATCGGGTTTTTCCTGTGGACAAATCAAGGTAGATAATAATCTGAAGGAGAATAGTATGCATAAATATACAAATAACCTGATCCACGAAAGCAGTCCTTATTTACTGCAACATGCACATAATCCTGTTAACTGGTATCCCTGGGGCGATGAAGCCCTGAAAAAAGCCGGGGATGAGAATAAAATGCTGATAATAAGTATAGGGTATTCATCCTGTCACTGGTGTCACGTCATGGAGCATGAGAGTTTTGAGGACACCACGGTGGCACGGATAATGAACGAACATTTCGTCTCAATAAAAGTTGACAGGGAGGAACGTCCCGATATCGATCAGCTATATATGAATGCTGCTTACATAATGACTGGCAGCGGCGGATGGCCTCTTAACGTACTGGCACTGCCCGATGGCAAACCGTTCTATGCAGGAACCTATTTCACCAGGGATAACTGGATAAAGGTTCTCGAGTATTTCATTGATATGCAGAATAATGATCCTTCCGGGCTTGTCGCCCAGGCTGAGAACATAACAAAGGGAATAAGGTCATTGGATAATATTGTGGTCAATCAGGGAACAGTACAACTGAAGAAAGGGGATTTTGACGAGGCTTTCACTAAGCTAAGACCCTATATCGACTTCAAAAAGGGAGGAATCAACAGGGCTCCAAAGTTTCCGGTTCCGGCCACGTGGGAATATTTGCTGCACTACTATTCACTGAGCAATGATGATGATGCCCTGAAGGCAGTCGTGTCAACACTTGACAATATGGCTTCAGGGGGCATATATGACCACATCGGAGGGGGTTTTGCACGCTACTCAACAGATGAAAGCTGGCATGTGCCTCACTTTGAAAAGATGTTGTACGACAATGCCCAGCTGATCAGTCTGTACACGCATGCCTGGCAGCTGACAAAGAATCCTCTTTACAGGCAAGTAGTATTTGAAACCATTGATTTTATCGACAATGAGATGACCTCGCCTGACGGAGGATTCTATTCCTCGCTCGATGCTGACAGTGATGGCGGGGAGGGGAAGTTTTACGTGTGGACTAAAAAGGAGATTGTATCCGCCCTTGGGAAAGAGGCATCACTGTTTATTGATTATTATAACATAACTGATGACGGTAACTGGGAGAACGGGCAAAACATACTTTACAGAAGTCAATCCAATAGTGATGTTGTCAGGAAATACAATATAGATGCCGGGGGACTAAAGAACAGGTTGGATAAAAGCAGGGACACCCTGATGAAAGTCCGTGGTAAAAGAGTCAGGCCCGGGCTTGATGACAAGATACTTACATCATGGAATGCCCTCATGCTGAAAGGATATGTTGATGCTTACAGGGCATTCGGAGAGGAGCGATTCCTCAAGGCGGCTCTTGCCAATGCATATTTTCTGACTGAAAATGCCATAAATCAGAATAATGAGATTACCCGCAACTCGAAAAGCGGCAAATCATCTGTTCCCGGCATGCTTGACGACTATGCCTTTACTGTTTCTGCATTCATAGACCTTTACCAGGCAACCTTTGACGAAAAATGGCTGTACAGGGCAAAAGAGCTGGCAGAGTACACTATACAGCATTTTTCTGACAGCGCATCCGGCATGTTCTGGTATACGTCCGATGATCATTCTGAGCTGATAGCCCGGAAAATGGAGATTACAGATAATGTGATCCCTTCTTCAAACTCTGAAATGGCCATGAACCTTTATCTGTTGGGGATGTTCTTTGATAATGAGGCATATACAATGAGGGCCCGGCAGATGCTCAAGAATGTTAATGAGGATATGACTGGGAATATATTTTCATATGCAAACTGGGGAAGATTGGGAATTCATTCTGTTCGTCCATTATATGAAGTGGCTATTGTCGGACCGGATTGGGATGCTGTCAGAAAAACCATGGACAACAGCTATCTGCCCGATGCAATATTTCTCGGTGGCCGGAACGAGGGGACATTGTCGTTGCTCCGGAACAAGCTTGTGCCGGGCCAGACAACAATATATGTCTGTGCAGATAAAACATGCAGGATCCCTGTCACTGATGCAGAACAGGCTTTGAAGCAGATGAAATGAAGGAGACGGGAAATAATTACTAATACTTTAATAATGAAAACCTTAAATGCTCAAAAAAAGAGAACTGTCATCGAAGCAAAAGGATTATCTGTTGGAGCAAAGGCCCCGACATTTTCGGCTCCTGATGCCGGTTTAAATATCTTTTCCCTTGAAGAAGCCATAAAAAACGGGCCTGTGGTACTTATCTTTTATCGTGGATTCTGGTGCCCGTATTGCAACAAGCACCTTGCACATTTACAGGAAAACCTGAAACAAATAACCGAAAAGGGCGCCAGTGTGATTGCAATTTCCCCTGAGAAACCTGAATATCTCGAAAAAATGGCCCGGAAATCCGGTGCCGGCTTTACTCTTCTTTACGATGAAGGGAATAAAATATCTGATGCATATGATGTAACTTTTACACCTGCTTCTGTGGACCTTTTTGTGTATAATTATGTTTTAAACGGAAGATTAAAGCAAACCCACTCCGATGACTCTCAACGGTTGCCAATTCCTGCCACATATATAATTGATATTGAGGGTACAATTGTATGGAGACAGTTCGATCGTGATTATAAAAAGCGTTCCACTGTAAAAGATATAATATCTAACCTGCCTTGAACAATTTAGTCTGTTGTGCCATAACCTTTCCTGTGTGCAGACATAAGTGTCGCATCACAATAACACCAGGAACGTAAGTCCTGACAATAGCCTATTCTATTTGCTCATTGTACTTTAAAAAGCAATTATAAACCCCGGTTTCATTATTGACTGGTTACAAATGAAACTAAGGTTTATTATCTTTGACATAGTGAATCTTTGATGAATACGGAGGCTGTTTTGCAGATTTTCAGTGAAAGACTGGCAGAGTTTTTCTCGCTTTCCTGGAATAATTATTTCTGGTGGCTCACCGGGCTTTCTCTGTTTTTCTGGGTGCTGGAAATTATTGTTCCATGGAGAAAAGATCAGTCATTATTCCGTAAGGATTTCTGGCTGGATGCTTTCTACATGTATTTCAATATGTTTATCCTTCCGATGATTGCACTGAGCTTTGTCTCTGCTCTTGTAAACGACTGGTTTCTGACTGTTCTGGCAAATGTTGGTGTAAGCAGACTCGATATAATAAATTTGTCTTCATTACCCGCAACCATACAACTGATAATTCTTTTTCTTTTCAGGGACTTTATTCAGTACAATATTCACAGATTGTTACATAGAATTCCCTGGATGTGGGAATTCCATAAGGTACATCATTCAGTAAAGCAGATGGGTTTTGCGGCACACCTCCGTTATCACTGGGTTGAAGGCGTTTTTTACGGCATACTTCAATACATCCCGCTGGCAATTCTCGGATTCAGTGTGTCGGACTTTATGATCGTTTACGTTTTTTCTCTCGCAGTGGGGCACTCCAATCATTCCAACTATTATCTGCCATTGGGGAAGTTAAAGTATTTATTTAATAATCCGCAGATGCATATCTGGCATCATGTACGGGAGCTTCCAGGTAAATATGGCGTCAACTTTGGTATGACGTTGAGTGTCTGGGATTACATTTTCAGAACAGCTTACGTGCCTGCTGACGGAAAAGACAAAGCCCTTGGATTTTCAGGCGATGACCATTTCCCGAAAAAATTTACGGGACAGTTTCTGTACCCTTTTTATAAAAATCCCGCTAAAATGTCAGGATGAATTAAAAAATGCGACTAAATAACCAAAAACTAAAAGTAAAAATTGAATAATATGATGAAATATTTACTCTCCACATTGATGTTTATTGCGGTCTTCCTATCGAGCTCACTTCAGGCTCAAAAGACTGTAAACTCAGTTTCAAGACCTGTTTCACATGAGCTTTGGAACACTTTCCTGAAAAAACATGTTTCAGATGAGGGCCATGTAAATTATAAAGCCATTATACAAGATAAATCTGAGCTTGATAAATATCTGACTCTCCTCGAAAATTCTCACCCTAACGTCAAATGGACTGAAAATGAGCGCAAAGCATATTGGATCAATGCCTATAACGCATTTACTGTCAAACTCATCATCGATAACTACCCTTTAAAAAGCATTAAGGAAATAGGTGGCGCTTTAAAATCGACCTGGGATATAAGTTTCATAAAAATTGAAGGCCAGACTTATTCACTTGGCGATATTGAGCATAAGATACTGCGTAAAGAATTCGATGATCCTCGCATTCATTTTGCAATAAATTGTGCTTCTGTCTCCTGCCCAATACTGTTGAATGAAGCTTTTTTGTCTGAAACACTTGATCAGCAATTAAACAGAGCTGCCGAAGGATTTATCAACGACAGCTCGCGGAATAAGTTCTCTGCCGGATTAGCTCAGGTATCCTCAATTTTTAATTGGTTCAGTGAAGATTTTACAAAACAGGGTACTCTTGTGGATTATTTGAACCTTTACTCCAAAGTCAGGCTAAATACAAAAACAAAAGTTAAGTATTTGGATTATAACTGGAATTTAAACGAATAATTATGGAAAAAACCTACTACAATGCTGAAGATCTTAAGAAATTTGCCGATATTGGTGATTATCAGAAAGAAATGGCAGATAAATTCTTTGACTGGTACGGAGAAGTATTTAATGACGGAGCCTTATCGGGAAAAGAGAAAGGACTTATAGCCCTTGCAGTGGCACATGTTGTTCAGTGTCCTTATTGCATAGATGCATATACAACAGATTGTTTAAGAAACGGATATTCTGAACAGCAGATGATGGAAGCCGTACATGTTGGAGCAGCAATCAAAGGAGGCGCAATACTTGCTCACAGTGTCCAGATGATGAATAAGGTAAAGAATCTCACTCTCTGAATAATGCGATCTGAAAAGCAAAATAGAATCGATTTGGTATCAGATACAGACAGTCAGCTTAAGGCACTTGATGAAATAACCAGGATTTCAAAGCAGGTTCCCTATTTCATGGATAAACTAGCCCTGTCAGGTATTAACAACTTTAATCCTGTCGGGCTTGAAATATTCCAGGTTAATTTCGGGAAGTTATGCAACCAGGCTTGCAAGCATTGCCATGTTAATGCCGGCCCTTCACATACCGAAATAATGGACAGAAGAACCATGGAATATTGTCTGGAAGCAGTTAATAAGCATAATATTCCGGTTGTTGACATTACTGGTGGCGCACCGGAGATGAATCCCAATTTTCGCTGGTTTGTAAAGGAATGCAGAAAACTTGATAAAAGAGTTATTGTACGCTGTAATTTAACCATTTTCTTTTCGGGAGATGAATACAATGACCTGCCTGTTTTTTTTGCAGAAAACAGAGTGGAAGTGGTTGCCTCATTACCTTTTTATAGTGCTGATCGCACAGACAGGGTAAGAGGGAAAGGAGTATTCGATGCATCGGTCAGGGGGTTACAAATGCTTAATGCAAATGGTTATGGAAGAAATGGTACAGGCCTGGTCTTGAATCTTGTTTATAATCCATCCGGGGCATTTCTGTCAGCACCTCAGAAACAGTTGGAAGAGGAATTTAAACGAGAACTGTACAAGGGTTACGGTATTGTATTTAACAATCTTTATACAATGACCAATATGCCGGTAAGCCGGTTTCTCGATTATCTTATGCGCTCTGATAATTACGTGGCTTATATCGAGAACCTGGTAAATGCATTTAATCCCGTTGCAGCTATGGGAGCTATGTGTCTCAATATGATTTCTGTAAACTGGGACGGTTATCTTTATGATTGTGATTTTAATCAGATGCTTGATCTTAAAGTGTCACAAAACCGAAACAATCATATCTCCAATTTTGATGCAGAGTTTATTTTAAACCGTAACGTTAAAGTATCGCAACATTGTTATGGTTGCACTGCCGGCGCAGGTTCAAGTTGCGGAGGATCCACAGCATAATTTTTTCTGTTTGTATTATGAGATTGCAGGTAATGACAGTGCTCATATTCTTAAATGCAATAACCTCTGCTCAGTCGGGGAGTAGATATCACTCAATGCTTAATTCATTATACAGTAAAAGTGTTCCATTGATAAAGCCTTACGAATTAATCCGGATAATTGAAAAGAATGATAATATTATCCTGCTCGACACAAGGGAACCGGATGAATATAAAGTCAGCCACATAAGAAACGCCCTTCATGTTGGATATGAGTCATTCAATATTTCGATAGTTGCCGGAATACCTAAAGATGCAGTAATTGTTGCTTATTGTTCAATAGGCTATCGCAGCGAAAGAGTTGGGGAGAAACTTATCAGGGCGGGTTATGTCAATACCATGAATTTGTATGGCGGAATCTTTGAATGGATTAATAATGGCTACCCTGTAATTGATCCTGATAATAAAACCACACAAAGAATCCATCCCTATAATAAAAAATGGGGCAAATGGCTGGAAAAGGGAATTAAAACTTATGAATAAGAACCTGCTTATTGTTTTTATCCGGAATCCGGTTCATGGGCTGGTAAAAACCAGGCTTGCTGAAGAAACAGGGAGCAAAGTAGCCTTGGCCATATATAATGAATTGTTATCCGCAGTTTTCAGGAATGCGATTCCGGTTAAATCAGACAAGGCATTATATTTCAGTGATGAAATTGACGAGACTATTGATCCGGGGGTTTTTTTTGAACCACAGATTCAGAAAGGCATCGGTCTTGGTGAGCGAATGAGCAATGCTTTCATGGAATCATTCAGTAAGGGATATGAAAGGACAGTTTTGATCGGCAGTGATTGTTTTGAACTTACACCCGAGGTCATCAACAAAGCTTTTGAATCGCTCCGGAATTCAGATTGTGTTATCGGCCCGGCAACTGATGGGGGATATTACCTGATAGGACTCAGGAGAGCGATCCCTGAGCTGTTCCTGGGTATCACGTGGGGATCATCCGAAGTATTGAATCAGACAATTCATATTATGGACCACAGGGCAATCAGCTATAGTATGATTGATGCTTTAAATGATGTGGACAGATTAGAGGATGTTATGAAATACAGCAAGTTAAAAAGATTCCTGTATGATAAGCATAATAATACCAACCCATAGCGAAGAAACGCCCATTTCCCGACAGATTGCAGATGCCGTCTGGAATAATACATTAATGTATTATGTATAGTACCGGAGTTTCAGTGAAATAGATTTCGTCTTATTTTGGAAAGAATATCTTATGAACGAGAAGATCAGACAAACTGTCAGCTATCTTGAAAGTAACGGGATCAAAGATCCTGAAATTGGAATTGTTCTTGGAACAGGCCTGGGCAAGATGGTTAACCTTATCTCCATTGATCAGGAAATTAACTATGAAGTGATCCCGAATTTTGAAAAATCAACAGTTGAATTTCATTCGGGCAAACTTATATCAGGAACACTTGGTGGGAAAAAGGTGTTGGCAATGCAAGGCAGGCTTCACTATTATGAAGGATATTCAATGCAACAGATCACCTTTCCGATAAGAGTAATGAAAGCCATGGGCATTAAATTCCTTTTGCTCTCAAATGCAGCAGGTGCAATAAACCCTGATTACAGGAAGGGTTCCTTAATGCTTGTATCCGACCATATTAATTTATTGCCTGAAAACCCCCTGAGGGGAAAGAATGATGAAAGTCAGGGACCACGTTTCCCGGATA
The DNA here is from genome assembly GCA_029210565.1 of Bacteroidales bacterium. GTDB lineage: Bacteria > Bacteroidota > Bacteroidia > Bacteroidales > VadinHA17 > SR-FBR-E99. Next base: position 181,834 of record JARGFQ010000004.1, on the reverse strand, counting down.
TGAGCTGCCCCTATTCTCAAGATCTGAATAAGAGGCTTCTGGTTATAGCGGCAAAAGAAAATATTGTTCTGCATTCAGGTGTTTATGCTTCAGTTCAGGGACCCAATCTGGAAACTCGCGCGGAATACCGCCTGTTGAAAGTCGTTGGCGCCGACGCGGTAGGAATGTCAACAGTACCTGAAGTGATCGTGGCGAACCATATCGGATTACCCTGTTCAGCAATATCCGTGATAACAGATGAATGTGATCCGGAGCATCTGAAACCTGTTGATATTAATGATATAATTGCAGTTGCCGGGGAAGCAGAAAAAGACTTGGTAAGGATCTATACAAAGCTAATTGAAACACTATGATCAGGCAAATTGTAATAATCGGAAACGGGATTTCCGGCATCACCGCTGCCAGGCATATCCGTAAAAACAGTGATGACAAAATAACTGTCATCTCTTCAGAAACTGAGCACTTCTTCAGTCGCACCGCCCTTATGTATATCTACATGGGCCACATGAAATACGAGCATACCAAACCTTATGAGGATTGGTTCTGGAAGAAAAACAGGATCGATCTGGTTTTTGATCATGTGGAATCAGTTGACATAAACAACAGGAAAATTCTGACAGGAAGCAGTGCTGCAATTGAATATGATGTCCTGATAATTGCCACAGGCTCAAAACCCAACAAATTCGGATGGCCGGGTCAGGACTTAAATGGCGTTCACGGAATGTATAGCAGGAACGATCTTGATATGCTGGAGAGAAATTCACCCAGGATCAATAATGCAGTTGTTGTGGGTGGAGGCCTGATTGGCATCGAACTGGTTGAAATGCTTCTGTCAAGAAATATCGGAGTTACTTTCCTCGTTCGCGAAAAGAGCTTCTGGAGTAAAATCCTGCCAGCGGAGGAATCAGAGATGATTAACCGTATTATCAGGTCGCACCATGTGAACCTGAAGCTCAAAACCGAATTAAAGGAAATTTTAGGGGATGAAGAAGGCTATATTAAATCCGTAATTGACTCCGCTGGTGAGGAATTCACCTGCCAGTTTGTTGGCTTAACTGTCGGTGTATCGCCGAATATTTCCTTTTTACTAAATAGTGGAATCGAAACTGACCGGGGCGTTTTAGTAGATGAATACCTCGAAACAAATGTTAAGGATGTTTATGCCATAGGCGATTGTGCTCAGCACAGGACTCCTCCGGATGGACGCAAACCCGTTGAGCAGGTTTGGTACACTGGTCGTATCATGGGCGAAACAGTGGCCCAGACAATTACCCGGAACAGATTGCCTTACAAACCGGGAATCTGGTTTAACTCGGCAAAATTTTTCGACACCGAATATCAGACATATGGATGGGTATTTCCAACCCTGAAGGATAATGAAGATACCTGGTACCGTGAAAATATTAAGAAAAATCAGGCGCTCAGACTGGTCTTCTTAAAAGAGAATCAGCAACTGACAGGGGTAAATGCATTGGGTATAAGATTAAGACATGATGTGCTTGATAAATGGATAACAGAAGGATATACTGCTGATTACATGCTGGAACACCTGAGTGAAGCGCTGTTCGATCCGGAATTCTTCCTGAAGCCCGATCTGTCCACTTTATAAATCCCTACTATGAGTACGAGAGCAAATAATACAACTATTGCAGGATGGATAATTTTCCTGTCCGCATTCTTCCTGTTTAACATCACATTGTTTATTGGCAAATACGAAATTACAGCCACTTCTCTGAGATCATCAGGTTTAAATGATGAACAATTGGAGATCTTAACAACTGAGCTGGGAACAATTCCTGTTCAAAATCTGTCCAAATATGAGATTGTAAGACGCGTCTCACCTGCCCTGACAGTTATGAATGACAAGTTAAAGCAAGATGGAAGAACAAACCTGGTCATCTATAATATGCCAGAGATGGTCTTCCAAATTGCAAAAGGCGGATTAACAGGCTTTTACGCAAAAAACAGAGCTCTTTTCTTTATTCTGGTATTCTTGCCGGGTATACTTGGGGCATTAATGATTTATATGCCAAAACTGAAACATGAAAAACCCGGAATAAAAAACAACGGTATATACTTCAATCCGCTTACTGCCAGAAAGTGGCTCGGTTACTCGCTTTCAGCCTACCTGGTTCTATTCTATGTTTTCCTTTACTTTCTTCCGGTTCATATTACCGAAATGATAGCCATTACAGATCCTGTAAGTGAATCAATCCTGGGATCCCCGGCCGGTAAATGGTTTATGTACGGCCTGCTGTATACGATATTCATACTGGTGATGGGCATCCGTTTCATTATCAGGTACAGGCATAACCGATACCAGATATTGCGTACAATATCTGTGATCTTTTTCCAGACTGTCATTGCCTTTAGCATTCCACAGATACTGACAATACTGCAAAAACCATATATGGACTTCAAAAATATCTGGCCACTTGACTATTCCTTTTTCTTCTCATACAGAATCAATGAATACCTCAGCGCGGGCACTCTCGGATATTTTATGCTGTTTTGGGGAATTGCACTTATCATAATTGCAGTACCACTCTTTACATGGCTGTATGGGAAACGGTGGTATTGTTCATGGGTCTGCGGGTGTGGGGGTCTGGCTGAAACAGCCGGTGATCCATTCAGGCAACTATCTGACAAATCATTAAAGGCCTGGAAATTCGAACGGATAGCAATCTATTCCGTGCTGGTTTTTGCTTCCGTGATGACCCTTCTTACAATCGTTTCGATGTTTCTGCCTGACAATAATATTTTTGGAGCACCCGTGAATGTCCTGCATGGAATTTATGGATTCCTTGTCGGATCAGTTCTCGCCGGTGTCATTGGAACTGGCTTCTATCCTGTAATGGGGAACAGAGTATGGTGTCGCTTCTTTTGTCCGTTGGCAGGTTACCTGGGTATTATTCAACGTTTCAAATCGCGATTCCGGATAACAACCAACGGGGGACAGTGTATATCATGCGGCAATTGTTCAACATATTGCGAAATGGGTATTGATGTGCGCTCATATGCCCAAAACGGGCAGAATATTGTAAGAGCTTCTTGTGTAGGATGCGGAATTTGCGCTGCTGTATGTCCCCGCGGTGTCCTGAAACTTGAGAATGGTCCTGTAAAAGGTCGTATAAAAGAGAATCCGGTACTCACCGGAAATCTGAACAATATATCATGACGCCTGTAATTGTTGTTGTCATTCCTGCATTTAATGAGGAAAATGCAATCGGGGAGGTATTAAAGGAAATTCCGGCAAATGTTGTTTCTGAGATTGTTGTAGTTGACAATAACTCTGAAGATGATACGGCTGATGCTGCTTCAAAGAATGGTGCCACGGTGCTTTTCGAGAACAGACAGGGATACGGTTACGCCTGTCTGAAGGGAATCGGATATTTTGAAAAAATGGATATCAAACCAGATATTATTGTATTTCTTGATGCTGATCACTCTGATTACCCGGAGGAATTACCTTCAATTGTCAAACCAATACTTGAGAATGACTGTGATTTGGTTATCGGCTCAAGAAAACTGGGAGTAAGAGAAAAGGGATCAATGACACCACAGCAGGTTTTCGGCAACTGGCTGGCGACATCTCTTATAAAGATCTTTTATGGAATTAGGTTTACTGATTTGGGACCATTCAGGGCTATTAAATTCGATAAACTTCTGCAGCTTCAGATGGCAGATAAGACATATGGATGGACTGTTGAGATGCAGGTTAAGGCTGCTAAAATGAAAATGAAATGTTGCGAAATCCCCGTGAATTACAGGCACAGAATTGGATTTTCTAAAGTTTCAGGAACCCTGACCGGTTCTATGAAAGCTGGCTTTAAAATACTCTTCACCATTTTCAGAAATATCTGATTATGAATATTTAATAAACACATAATTATGCACATTGCTATATTAGTCATCTATTTTTTCGCTTTAACATGCATTCTCCTTTTCAGCCTTTTTCAACTTCAGCTTGCTTATTATTATCTTCAAGGCAGGAGAAAGAGAAATACTCATCCCGGAAAACCGGAAATGCCGGCTCAATACCCTTTTGTTACTATCCAGCTTCCAATCTACAATGAAAGATATGTAGTAGAACGCTTGCTTGAAAAGATCTCCGGAATAAACTATCCGAAAGATAAATTTGAAATTCAGATACTTGATGATTCAACTGATGAGACGTCTGATATTATAAGAAATAAAATAGAGGAATTAGCGGATAAGCGTCTGAATATTAGTTATATTAACCGGCCTGACAGGTTGGGTTTCAAGGCCGGAGCTTTAAGAGAAGGTCTAAAAACATCACAAGGAGAACTGGTGGCAATTTTCGATGCTGATTTTTTGCCGGATTCTGATTTCCTGCTTAATACCATACCATACTTTTCGGATGAAGGGATTTGTGCTGTTCAGACCCGGTGGGGACATTTGAATAAAGACTATTCTTTGCTTACTCAGTTGCAGGCCTTTGCACTTGATGTTCATTTTACGATAGAGCAGGGCGGAAGAGACAGCACAGGGTATTTCATTGGATTTAATGGTACATCCGGGGTCTGGAGAAAGACTGCCATTATAGATGCAGGAAACTGGGAGGGAGATACCTTAACCGAAGATCTTGATTTAAGTTACCGTGCTCAACTGAAGGGTTGGAAATTAAAGTACCTTGAGAGTGTGGTAACACCCGGTGAGTTGCCGGTTGACCTGAATACCATTAAAGTTCAGCAGTTCAGATGGATGAAGGGAGGTGTACAGAATTTTCTTAAAAACTCAAAGAAAGTCTTAAAAGCTCCTATTCCGTTCATGACAAAAGTGAACGGGTTATTTCATCTTCTTAACGGTACGGTTTTTATATTCTCTTTCCTGGTATCAATGCTGAGTTACCCTGTAATGCTGATCCAAAAAGATCACTCTGAATTCATCCCACTATTCTCAGCAGGCTCTGTATTCATACTCCCGACTTTGATTCTTCTTTTTTATTACGGGATCGCATATTTTACCATAAATCATTCCTTCAAGTCAGTTTTACTTTTTCCGGTTTATTTCTGGCTGTTCCTGGTATTCATTCTGGGTCTGTCAATGAATAATGTGGTGGCTGTAGGAGAAGCTTTCCTGGGGATAAAGAGTTCATTTCTCAGGACACCAAAGTTTAACATCCGGTCTAAAAGCGATAGCTGGATGAAAAATAAATATTTAACGGAGGGAGTAAATTATATTACTGTCCTTGAGATCATTATTGCTTTGTTCTTCCTTTACTGTATCATTGCCTCGGTGGAAATGAAATATTTTAGTTTATTGTATTTTCATGTAATGTTATTCATCGGGTTTGGAGCGGTATCGTTTCTCTCATTAAAAAAGTTTGTTGTCTGCAAAATGAAACTTACCAGAGCAAGAGCTCACAAGAGAATATGATCTAAATATTTCATGGAAGGCCTGTTCGGCAAACAAAAAAAATGATTAACCGAATGAAGATAAATATTCATTGGCGATATATCCCTGTCCTTGTCTCATTATCAGGATATATTGGCATTGGATATTTTACACCGAGAGAAAATTACCTGCTTCTCTTTTCTTTGTATTTTCTTCTTTTTACATCATTTCTGGTGCTTATCAATCAGAGACTGAAGCCTTTTTCGATAAAAACACTTATTGGGCTGGCTCTATTCTTTAGATTGATACTCCTGTTCTGCTATCCTGCTTTATCAGATGATTATTATCGATTCATATGGGATGGCCAGCTAATCTCACATGGGCTCAACCCCTTTGGTTATTTGCCAGATGATATTTATCCCGTTCAAACATCCGGAATCCCCCTGGCTGATACACTGTTCTCGCACCTCAATGCACTTCAGAAAGGTAATTATACCTGTTATCCTCCATTCAATCAGCTCTTCTTTTTTCTGGCTGCATTCCTGTACCCTGAAGACATTCCGGGGAATGTTCTCGCACTGCGTCTATTCATCCTTCTTGCCGAAACGGGTACAATCATTTATGGCGTCAAAACCCTGAATTTACTTGGCAGAAATGAAAGCAATATTCTGCTTTATGCGTTGAACCCGCTTATTATCATTGAATTAACCGGGAATCTTCATTTCGAGGCAGTAATGATTTTCTTTTTGGTCCTGGGGCTGTATCTCTGGGTAAAAAACAAATATTCTCTTGCAGCACTGGCAGCAGGGATGTCTGCTTCAGTAAAGTTGATCACACTTCTGACTATTCCATTCTTTATGAAAAAATACAGTCTGAAGGATCAGATTATTTTTGTCATAGTATCAATAACATCATTTATCGTTTTACTATGTCCGGTTTTCTTGTCAAATCATCAAGCCTCGTTCTTTAGCACCGTTGCTTTGTATTCACATAATTTTCAATTCAACTCAAGTATCTTGAGCCTGTTACGACAGGGCGTGCTGCAAATCTCAGGTCTCGATCTCCTATTTGTTTTTGGCCCTCTGCTAACGATCCTCTCCCTGCTTTTCATTTCTGCAATATTTTTTTTCCGGGAAAACAAACAACCGATAATTGCCCTGGAGTCTATCCTTTTTGCACTTTCCATCTACTATTTCCTCGCAACAACTGTTCATCCGTGGTACCTCTCTACTCTGGTGATTATGTCAGTATTTACCAGGTTCATGTATCCTGTGGTATGGTCCCTGGTGGTTATTCTAAGTTACTATTCCTACAGCAACCCGGATTTTGCCGAGAATTATTTTCTGATTTTTGTGGAATATGCAACTGTTTGCCTCTTTTTCTTATATGAGGTTTACCTTAAGAAAAAAGGCCAGAAGATTATCCATCCTGTATGAATTAAACTTTTTTGTCAGGATTTGATGTTATTCCGACGATTTTAATAAACTTGAGGTAAAATTAAGACTCAATGCAGTGAACAGTCAATTACCGGATTGTGTAATTAAAATAATCAGGGAACTCAGCAACACCACTGATGTAACGAACGAAATCTTAACTGAAGCAGTTGAGCGTGCAGGTATCTCAGAGGATGCCCTTCTGCCTTTTGGGATGTTTGATCACCCGGCCCGGGAAAGCTATGGCCGCAGGTTACTTTATGAAAATGACAAATTCAGTATTCTTCTGATGACCTGGAATCCGGATGATTTCACGGCAATCCATAACCACGGAGTGACTGAATGGGGGGCAGTCTGTTTTTTTGGAGAGGCTGTTAACCGGTTATATGAAACGAGGGAAGGCAAGGTACAGTTATCACGGAAGGATGTTTTTGAGAGAGGTAAGATCATTCCGATGCACGGCGAATTGACCCATATGATGGGCAACGGCGGTAAGACCGGCTTTCTGACACTTCATATATACGGTTCCGGCACAAACTTAAACATCCCTTACATCCGGGAGACGGTGTTTCTTCCGGAACATAAACTGCTTACCGGCACCAATGGTCCTGCCTTTCTGAATATGACGGAAATCATTGAAGGAGACCCTGAATTCTTCAATGGCTATACGGAAGATACTCTCCTGGACTACTTCAATCTGATCAAACCTTATTACTCGAAAAATAAAAGAGATGACCTGCTTGAGAAAATCAGCGGGTTTGAAAAGAACATTGACACCTACTACAGATAATTTACTTGACATATGGTTAACAAGGATCTTTTGAAATATTCCTTTGAAAGGGTTGAGAAATATATAGACTCTAATAATGATGACAGCTCTCCGGTAGTAAAATTCCGGACCTCTGCTGAATTATCGGAGATCTTTAATTTTCCGGTTGCGGAGGAGGGAGCTTCTTACAGTGAGTTTACGGATTACATCGAGCAATACCTTGAGTATTCTGTAAGGACAGGTAACAAACAGTTCCTGAACCAGTTATATTCCGGGTTTAATTTCCCGGCTTTTCTTGGTGAAGTATTTACTGTTGCAGCCAATACCTCAATGTATACTTATGAGGTCGCTCCTGTTGCAACCATGATCGAGAAGGAGATGATTAACCTGATGAACAGCTATGCAGGCTATAAATCAGGTGACGGGATTTTTGTTACAGGAGGCAGCAACGCAAATCTGGTGGCAATGCTGTCAGCAAGGAACAGGGTATTCCCTGAGGGACGATTTGAAGGGTACGATAATAATCTCCAGCTTAAGGCATTCGTTAACGAGCAGGCCCATTATTCGTTTGAGACAGCTGCAAATGTTCTTGGCGTTGGATCTAAAAACGTTATTAAAGTCAAGGCCGACAAAAACGGGAAGCTGATACCGTCGGAACTTGAAAAGGCATTGTCAGAATCAGTAGCAAGAGGTGAGCGCCCCTTCTTTGTTGCGGCGACATGTGCCACCACCCTGGCAGGAGCTTACGACCCGATTGATGAGATGGCTGAGATCTGCCGGAAGTACCATGTATGGCTACATGCAGACGGCTCCTTCGGAGGCTCAGTTATCCTCAGCGATAAGCACCGTCATTTGATGAAAGGCATTGAAATGACAGACTCATTCGCCTGGAATCCTCACAAGCTGATGAACATACCTCTGATATGCTCCGTGCTGCTGGTCAACAGAAAGGAGACGCTTTACAGAAACATTACAGATATCAATACCGATTATATCTTTCATGACATTGATGAGGTAGAAGACCTGGGGAAGAAATCTATCCAGTGCGGACGCCGGGTTGATGCCGTCAAATTGTGGTTTGCATGGAAATACTACGGAAAAAAAGGATACAGGGAGAGGATTGACAATTCAATGGCAATGGCAAAGTATGCTGAAGATGTCGTTAAGAGAGATCCAAATCTCGAATTGCTTATTGACCGTCAATCATTTACAGTATGTTTCAGGTACGTGCCTTCCGGAGACATTGATCTGAATACCTTTAATCTTGAACTTCGTGAAAATATGCGAAAGAGTGGCAGATCTATTGTTAACTACGGATATATCGGGAAAACGCTTGCTTTAAGGCTTGTTATTGCTAATTCCGGGGTTGAAGAGAGTGACATTGATCTGTTTTTTAATCATTTGTCGGCAACAGCTTCAGACATGATAAATAACAGGTAGGTTATGTTGAGGCAAAAGAGAAGAACAGGATTTGCGATAGCTATCGCTTGGCCTGAATTATATTGCAAGCAGTCAGGAGGTTGGTATGAGCCAATTACACGGTTTCTGGGAATCAACAGGAATAACTATTACAGAGCCGGACATGCAGCGATTGTTTTAATCGATGTTTCGAATACAAAATGTCATTATTTTGATTTTGGACGTTATCATGCCCCTTTTGACCATGGAAGGGTAAGAGGTGCCCTGACCGACCATGAGCTGGCAGTGAGAACAATTCCTGTTATCTCAGCAGACGGAAATACGATAATTAATTTTGAGGATATTGTGAATGAATTGCAGCTTAATCCTGCATGTCACGGAGAGGGAAATATTCATGCATCATATTGCCCTATAGATTTCAGGGCAGCATATGAAAAGGTGACACAGATGCAGGATGCGCATTTTTGGCCATACGGACCATTCAGATATAAAGGCAGCAATTGTTCACGTTTCGTTAATACAGCCATACTTGCCGGGAAACCTGCCTTCCGGCATAGGTTCAAGCTTAGGTGGCTTGTTCCCCTTACTCCGACGCCACTTAACAATGTGAATTCCCTTAACCATAAAGTTGTTCTGCCCAAACTTCTTACGACCCAACCCTTCATCCCTCTCAGAAAACTTGAGAAAGAACAAATTAAATCAACGCTTCCGCAACCTGTACGTAATCCGAAGATACCGGAGAATGCAAAATGGCTTAGCGGGGAAGGAGCAGGGTCATGGTTTGTTGTCAAACCCAGAGGTGAGACATTTGAAATAACACGTTATTCGCCGTCAGGAGTGGTGGAGTGTACCGGCCATTTCGGAACCAGTGACGGCACCTCCTTTAATCCTGATGATTCCGTAAGACTCGGCTATCCCAGCAACTGCAAAGAGGTTACACTCCTGAAAGGGCAGGAGGTTTTATGGCTTGAAAGGATCTCTTAATGATTACTGAGTAAAAGAAAATGACGGCCCTGACCCTGCCCGGTGAAAAGCTGGTGACATAAGACCGGGAACTGCTTTTTCCATGACCCGGAAGATATCCGGAAACGCTATACCACTTCACCGCGAATCGCTTCAATCTCCCCGACGGTTTTGGGTTTTGGTTTTCCCAATAACAGGGCACCATTTTCAGTCATCACAAAATCTTCTTCATTTCTAATCCCGCCAAAATCGCGGTATCTGTATACCTCATCCCAGTTGATAAACTCATTGAACCTGTTCTGACTTCTCCACAGATCCATTAACTCGGGAATAAAGTAGATACCGGGTTCAATGGTATAGACATGCCCCGGTTTTAAAGGTTTTGCCAGACGGAGGGATTTAAGGCCGAACAGCGTGCTTTTGGGCTCTCCGTCGTAACCAACCCATACTTCACCCAGGTCTTCCATGTCGTGCACATCCATGCCCATCATATGGCCGGTGCCGCACGGAAAGAACAGGGCGTGAGCTCCGGCTTCAACGGCATCGTCACTGTTGCCCCTGGTTAAACCCATAGCCTTCAATCCCTCGAAAATTGTTTTTGATGCTGCTATATGTACATTTTTGAATGGTTTGTTCAGCTGAGCTGCTTCAATTGCGGCCTGATGCGCGTCGAGCGTCAGCTGGTAGATATCCTTTTGAACCGGAGTAAATTTTCTGCTTGCAGGAATAGTGCTCGACAAATCGCCGGCGTAGCACATCTCATTTTCATAACCGGCATCGATCAGGAACAGGTCTCCTTCCTTGAGTGTATTCCCGTGGTAATGATTATGGAGGGTCTGTCCGTTTATCGTGGCTATGATGGGGAATGATATATTACCACCGGCAGCAATTGCAATTTTCCGAATCTCGGCAGTAACCTGTGCTTCAGTCAAACCCGGTTTGGCAAATCGCATGGCCGCAACATGCATATCAACAGATACATTTACTGCCTGGTGCAACTGGAGGATTTCCTCCTCTGTTTTTATCTCGCGCTGGCTTACAACTGCCTTCACCAGAGCTACAGAATAGCTGCCGGCATTTTCCGCGGGAGTTACACCCAGCAGTTCGTATAGTCTGATTTTGTTTTCAGGGCGGTAAAGCGGCAGAAAGTGGATGGTCTGCTTCTTCTGCTGCGCTGTGCCAAGCACTGCTGCAAGGTTTTTGGCAGGCTGAACATTCTTCACTCCGCATTTTTCTGCCAGCGAGGCAATTGTGGGCTGGGGTCCCCTCCAGACATAATCCTCTACTGTATATTCATCTCCAAAAACAACTTCAAGGTCTCTGTCAATATCAATTACAGCAACAAGCCCTGGTTGCTGAATTCCAAAATAATATAGGAAAGTGCTGTCCTGCCTGAAATGATAGGTATTGTCGGTATAATTCATGGGTGATTCATCATTTCCAAAGAGCAGGATTAATCCTTTGCCAACGATTTCTTTCAGTTTACGTCTTCTTTCCCGGTAAGTGTTTTTGTTAAACATGATTTTTTGTTTTAAGATTTGATTAAAACTCTTAATTCTGCGTCAGTCTGTTTCTTATTGTCAATGCTGCTTCGGTTGTTGCCAGGCCTCCTTTCCCCGTGCATTTCACGCATAAGGGCATTTTTCTGCCTACATCCGATACAGTCTGTATTACCTGGTCAAGCGGAATTACTGCCTCGAATCCGGAGATTGCCATTATTGCTGAGGCATAGGCATTGACAGCAGCGCTTATATTTTTGCCCAGGCAGGGAACCTCAACGCGGTCGGCCACCGGGTCACACACCAGTCCGATCATATTTTGAATAGCCATCGAGGCAGCGTCCAGGGCTTGTTTTGCATTACCTCCCATCAATTGAACGATTCCTGCAGCTGCCATACCTGAGGCAGCTCCGCACTCCACCTGGCAGCCATGTTCCTCAGCCGAAAAACCTGGTCCCTGAGCAAAGTAAGCACCCACAATTCCCGCTGCAAAATACGCTTTGGCCAGTTCCTCCTCAGAATTGCCCGGATTATCGGAAATGGCCTTCAACGATCCGCCGACGGTTCCGCAGGAGCCGGCAGTCGGAGCAGCTACTATAACCTCCATTGCACTTTTTGATTCCATCAGCGCCGAAACATTCTCTATAATCCGGTTGACGACTGATTCCCTGATTTTGCCTTCGGATTCTGACTTTGCAATCAGGTGAGACTGCTGCTGTAAAATACGGTCTGCATAATATGTGCCTTTCAGACCGGTGTCAATACTTTTATGAATGATCCGGATAATCTCCTTCATTTTCAAAATCAATTCCTCTTCCGGCATGCCGCTAATGCATTTTTCATAAATCAGACCGAGATCTCCCAGGTCTGTACCTGTTTCCCCTGCATAACCGATAAGTGACTTAATTGTGGTAAATGGCAATTCTGTCTCTCTGCCGGCGATTACGGGCATTATTGGATTAATAAGAGCTACATTGTCAATTACCGGATGGTTCCGGAGTCGGGTCATCAGTTCAGGCGGGAAGGGGTAGGGCGATTTAAACTCATACTTAATCAGAGCCCTCTCTGTTCCGGTGAAAATTCAACACCCGGAGGAGTTGCCGGGTTTAGCTCACTGCTCACATCCGGTTTATTTTCGGTGAAAATCAGTATTTCATACAGGTCGCCGGACAGACTTACCCGGAACCCGTTTACAGACCTGATCTCAAATGATCCCCCTCCCAGGGAAACGGCAACTATCTGAACCTTTTTACCGGTGATACCCCAAAGGGTAAGTCGAACCGTATTGGCATGGTCTGTGGGGAACGAACTTACCTGATATCCGATTTCAATCTCTTTCTGCCGGGCGTAGCTTTCGGCAGCTTTCATTCTTTCATCAGCAATCTCAAGTCCCAGAAGTCCTCCGGCGATTCCCATTGCAGTGCCCTGTTCCCTGTAATTCGGCGCCCAGGCTCCGTCGCTGTCAAACTCTGCCAGAGCTCTCTTCAACGGTTCGTTCAGGATATCCAGTCCGGTTCGGGCAATTCGCCACGAGGCCGCCGTGTGAGAACTGGAAGGTCCCCGCATCACAGGCCCGATCACATCATTGAATATGCCGGGTAATTTTTTCATTTCCGATTTCTTAAAAATATAAAAATATACCTGTGATAAAATGATTGCAGAACAGGTTGCGGTCTTTTATTCAGAAAGACTGATTTCAAGTCCGAAGCCCTGCTTCAACGATTCGTTGTAAATATCGGTTGCAACTGCGTAATCCTGTATGGCCACTCCTACACTTTTAAAAACGGTGATCTGATCTTCTGACTCCCGGCCTGCAATTCTGTTTAAGAGGAAATCGCCAATTTCTCCTGCAATATGGTTTTCACTGATTATCCCTTCCGCAATCGGCTTTATCAGGTCACCGCTCTCTTTGAGACACGGCTCTCTCTGGTCGAGAAAAACCCTGGCATCCCTGATCAGCCATGGATCAAGTTCCTGCATGTGGGGCTGGAAGGACCCGATTGCGTTGACATGTGCACCCTTTTTAACATCTTCTCTTTTAAAAAGCGGAGAGGTTGCATTGGTGGCAGTACAGATAATATCAGCTTCCTTTAAAACGGAGGTATCTTCACAAAATACCATCTCCGCATTATATTCTCCCTGCAGCTCCTCTGCAAACCGGGAGGCGCGGTTTCTGTTAATATCGAAAATCAGTATTCTTTTGATATCGCGTTCACACAAAACGGCCTCAACCTGAGTTTTCCCCTGGGCACCACAACCGAACAAAGCCAGGGTGTGAGCATCTTTACCAGCAAGAAAGCGGGTTGCCAGTCCGCTTGCCGCTCCCGTCCTGAGTGCAGTAATGTATCCGCCATCCATTATTGAAATGATCTCCCCGGTAACCGTATCTATCACCATGACAATACCCTGAATTGACGGGATTCCCTGGATAGAGCTATTCTCACGCTGTGTAATAAATTTAACGGTAACCTTTTTATCCTTTTCAACAAATGCAGGTTTGAAGAGCATCAGTAATTCGCTGGCCGGGAGCCTGGTTACAACGCGCCCGGGGACATAACATTCACCTGATGACAAGGAGGAGAATGCCTGTACCATGGCATCAATTGCCTGTTTCATTGAATAATGTTGCTTTATTTCTGCAGCCTTTATTATCCGCATTGGTTTTACTGTTATTATGTTTTGGCTCATGGATTGCTGTCTTTGCTTCGGCCGGATAATCCTGTCACATTCCTGACTGGAATCCCTGACACTTCAGAGCTGGTCTTTTTGATTTCGGTACCCGGGCACAAAATCTGTAATGTTTTATGCCAATAGTATCATGGTTCTCCACCAGCAGCAAGTTGCACAACAGACTTTCTTTTTTGATTACACTATAAATCCAATTTTAGAGCAACAAAGTTATGCGGCGTCCCTGTCTCTTTATTAATATTTAAAACAGTTATTTTGAAATATATTCATTTGTTATTATTCACCTGAAGATCTCATTCCAGTAACAGTCCCACGGTTTTATGCTGTTCTCACACCAGGGTGACAAACATGAAGATCCCAATGACAAAGAACAGAATTGATATACTTACCTTCATTGTATCTTCTGGCAGCTTTTTCTGCAATGCCGGACCTGCCTGGCCTCCTATTATGACTCCGGGAATGGTAAAGATCACGATATTTATCACCTGTCCCAGGACCTCGCTTCCCCCTGTGGCAAAATCATAGAAATGACCCACGGAAGCAACCAGAACAGTAATCACGACAACAAAAACTGATGTGGCCACGGCTACCGGTGCAGGAACTTTGCACCTTGCCACCAACTGGTATTCCTGCAGCTCTGCCAGGCCAACAGAGATCATGCCAACGAAGGCACCGCCGATACCGGCAAATAACCTGCCCATGTTCTTATTGCAAACCGTATAGTGGAAAACCCTCCCGGTGCTGTCGGTCAGTTCAGATTCATGATCCACTACAAATTCTTTTACATTAAGTTTCTCCTGTTTCTCCCTTTCCTCTTTCCTCCATGAAGTGAATAATTGAGTACCTATGAACAGGAGACCGGTAGCAAACATGGCTTTCAGCACCGGGTCAGGAAACAGATCGGAATAGATAGTCCCCAATATGGCAGCAGGAACAGAAAAAAGAAGGAGATTCAGGGCCAGTTTAAAATCTATTAATCTGGCTTTATAATAGGCAATTAACCCACTGGTGAAACCAAATAGCTCAGTAATAAGTGCAGAGCCGATGGCTACCTGTGGTTCAAGTTTGAGTGCCAGCATAAAAAGCGGGGAAAAAAATACTGCTCCTCCAATACCTGAAGACATTGCCAGGGTGGCAATGAGAATGGACAGGGGAAATAAATACCACAGTTCAAAAGTAATTTCCATGCTGTCAGTTTTATCCTGCCTGCAACGATTCCAGCATTGTGGGTATCAGCTCGGATACTGTAGGATGTATCTGGACTGAATCACGGATCACAGTATAGGGCTTGTCGGCATACATTACATTCAATATACCACTTATTATCTCATCGCCTCCCACACCGAGGACGGCTGCACCGAGAATCCTCTCAGTATCGCCGTCGATCACTACCTGCATGAACCCTTCAGTTTCTCCCTTTTCTCGTGCCCTGGCCACATCCTCCATCTTCCTGTAGCCGGTTTTTATATTCGTGCCACTTTTTATTGCCTGTTCAGTGGTCATTCCTGCCCGGCCCAGGGGAGGATCAATAAATAATGCATAGGTCATGATCCTGTCGGTGACCTTCCGGTCTTTTCCTTCAAACAGGTTCTCAGCCACTATTTCATAATCATTATAGGAGGTATGGGTGAACGCTCCTCTTCCATTACAGTCGCCGAGTGCATAGATACCTTGAACATTGGTCTCCAGGCAGTCATTCACAACAACGTAACCCCTGTCATTCAGATTAATGCCGGCAGCCTCTGACTTCAGTGTATCTGTATTCGGGACCCTGCCGACAGCAAGCAGGAGGTGCGTTCCTGAAATTTCCTTATCTCCCTCTGAACAATCAACCCTGACGGTAATATTTCCGGGGCTGTGCTGCGTGCCACTTAAACACCTAGCATTTAACCTGAAATTAATGCCCTCTTTTTCAAGGATCTGCTGAATGGCGAAGGACACTTCAGGGTCTTCTCTGCCGATAAGGCGATCTCCCTTTTCAATGATGGTAACCTCACTTCCAAACCGCCTGAAAATCTGTCCGAATTCCAGTCCGATATAACTGCCGCCGACAATGACCAGGTGCTCCGGAATTTCATCCAGTTGAAGTATTTCTTTGTTTGTCATGAAATTTACATTTTCAAAACCTTCAGGAACTCTTGCCCTGGCGCCAACGTTGATAAAGATTTTATCTGCTGTAATCTCCTTTTCGTTGACGATGACTGTCTTTCGTCCCTTAAAGCTTGCTTCTCCCTTATAAATGTCGATATACTTATTTTTTCCCAGGGCATAGCTTAAGCCATCAACCGACTTTTTAATCAAAGCATCTTTTCTCTGCCTGATCTTTTTCAGATTTGCAGTGGCACCTTCCGGGATTTGAATACCCAGCACCTCTCCGTTTTGGGCATCAAACATTCTCCTGGCGCTTGCCACATAAGCTTTAGTGGGAGTGCAACCAACGTTCAGACAGGTGCCTCCAAAATGCTCTTTCTCAATAAATGCAACATTCATTTTTTGCGAGGCATATTTAAAAGCCAGGGGCGTGCCCGCCTGTCCTGATCCTATTATTATGGCGTCATAATTCTTCATATAAATATCTTTTTGAGAGTTCCGTGATCTCGTATTTAAATTTATTTTCTGAAATCTTCCCTGTATAATACCCAATTATAAGCCGCAAGTCCAACTTTAGCAGTCCTTATGTCGGTATATTTCATTTAATATCCTACAAGATAACAATTTATATTATTTACTGTCAAATTTACTTCTCATTTTCACCAATTAATTCAAGGGCTTCCAGGATATTTTTAACATGTGACCTGTTCTTATAATCAGGGTCAAATTGCCTCCACGCTATCAAACCGTCCCGGTCAATGATGTAGGTGGACGGAATGGGCAGGCGTTGAGACTCGTCAGACTGTGATTTTTTGAGCTGGGCACTAAGGACGGTGTTATAGATGATCAGCTCTTTTTTCTCCGGTATAAAAGTCACATCGTATGCATCTGCAATAGCATAGCCCTCATCATAGAGTAAGCTGAAGCTTGCTCCCGTTTTGTCAGCCATCTTATCGAGATATTCAGGCTTCTGGGGAGAGACAGCAATCACTGTGGCGCCTTTGGCTGTGATAAGCTGCAGGCTGTCCTGGATCACACCCAGGTGTTTATTGCAGACCGGGCACCAGTGACCTCGATAAAAAATCAGTACCACAGGTCCACTTTTCAGTGCCGATGCAAGATGAAACTCATTCCCTGATGCATCTGCAGCGCGAAAGTCAGGAGCCACGTTCCCTGCTTCCAATCCCTTTGCTTCTTTTGCACTTCTTGTTTTTTGAGCATTTATTTGTGCCATCGTAAAAAATATTATTAAGGTTATTACTATTGTTCGCATGACATTTTGCTTGTTATTAGCTTAAAATAATGTGACAAATCATTTTAGCGCAGGCTGTAATAGCACTATTTCAGAGCCTTGTCAAGGTTAAACGCAGCGCTGATCAGTGAAAGGTGAGTGAATGCCTGGGGGAAATTGCCAAGGGCCTCACCGCGTGGGCCTGTTTCCTCTGCATACAGTCCAAGATGATTGGCATATGTAAGCATCTGTTCAAACATAAGCCGAGCCTGTTCCAGCTTTTCCTTATCACTGTGGCCTGCACGCGTTAATGCTTCTACCATCCAGAAAGTACATATATTGAAGGTCCCTTCCTCTCCCCTCAATCCGTCATGTGTTTCTTTCACATTATAACGATATACGAGGCTGTCGGAAACAAGTCCCCCCTCTTCCGGGCTCTTCATTGTGGCTTCAATGGTTTTCAGTATGCGCTTATCGGTAGGTGAAACAAAGAAAGTAAGAGGCATCATCAGGTTGGCAGCATCAAGCGTTGTGCTTTCATAGTGCTGAACAAAGGACTGCAGATCAGCATTCCATCCTCTTTCCATTATCTCCTCGTAGATCTTATCCCTTTCTCCCAGCCATCGTGCTTTCTCCGATGGGAATGATCGCTTTTCTGCCAGACGTATGCCCCGGTCCAGGGCCACCCAGCACATCAGTTTTGAATAAACAAAATGCTTCCTGCCTCCCCTCACTTCCCAGACGCCTTCATCTTTTGTCTGCCAGTTATCGGCAACCCAGTTAATCAATCTGCGCAGTTGTGTCCAGAGATCATAGGATATCGGGCTTCCATATTTATTATACAGGTATACAGAATCAAGGAGTTCCCCGTAAATATCCAGTTGCAACTGATTATATGCCCCATTCCCTGTGCGAACAGGCGATGAACCGGCATATCCTTCCAGGTGGTCCAGGGTCTTTTCTTCAAGCATATGTCTTCCGTCAATACCATACATTATTTGCATTGACCCGTCAGGTCGCAATTCATGACACCTTTCATCAATCCAGTGCATGAAGCGTTCTGCTTCTTCAGTAAAGCCGATACGCATGAGTCCATAAACCGTAAAAGCTGCATCCCGTATCCACGTGTAGCGGTAATCCCAGTTTCTCTCACCCCCGATGCTCTCGGGCAGACTGCATGTCGGGGCAGCAATAATTGCCCCGCTGGGCTCAAATGTCAATAATTTCAAGGTCAGGGCAGAGCGTATTACTGTCTCCCTCCAACGGCCCTTGTAAGTACACTTTTCAACCCACCGGTTCCAGTATTCAATTGTATCAACGAGACCTTCACGGGCCACATGATCTGAGAAACATTTTTCACAGCCCTTCTCTCCTTCAAGTTCATGCAGAACGAAATTGGCGTCTTCTCCACATGAAAGTTCAATTTCTGCAACGATTCCCTTCCCGTCCTTTTTCAGGGGCACGGAAGTGGCCAGCCCCATTGCAAGGTCATCCGAATAAAAGGCGGCGCCCTGTGCATTAACAAGCACCTCATGTGAAGCAAGGGCATAATTGAAAGCGGGGCTGCATTCAATGCGTATAATCATTTTACCCCTTATCATCCTTACCAGCCGTACCAGCCGGTTTTGCTGTTCCCCGATCCTGGTTTCTCCCACCGGCATGTAATCCACAACTTCACAGACGCCATGATGACCCATAAAACGGGTTATCAGCACATTCGTTTCAGGCCAGTAGAATTGTTTATGCTTGAGGTCGGTGTCAAGGGGAGCAATTTTGAAATACCCCCCTTTTGATTTGTCCAGTATCCTGCCAAAAATACTTGGTGAGTCGAAATGAGGGAAGCACATCCAGTCGATGGACCCATCCATACCAACGAGTGCAGATGTTCTCATATTACCGATCATCCCGTAATTTTCAATATTCTGATAAGCCATTTTTACAAATTTTAAGTTAATTCTGATCCTTACCCGGAACATATTTTCTGATAATCAACTGGTTGGCCTTCTCATATGTAAAATATTTAACCGCCCAGTTAACCGCAACTGCTATCTTATTCTTAAATCCTGTGAGTGATATAAGGTGGATCACCGACCAGATCAGCCATCCCGTTTTGCCATTGAGAAATATACTTTTAATATCAGCAACAGCATCTTTTTTACCGATAATGGCCATCGATCCTTTATCCCTGTATCTGAATTTGCTTATTAACTCTCCTTTTTTTACCAGTGAAAGTATATTTCTTCCCAGGTTCCTGCCCTGCTGAATTGCAACCTGTGCCACCATGGGATGCCCGGCCGGAAAGTCGGGTGTCTGCATGAAAGCTATATCCCCGATAGCAAAAATATCATTGTAGCCCCTGACCTGGTTGTATTCATTAACGGCCATCCGGTCAAATGAGATGACACCCCATATCACACCCTGCACAAATACACTATGCTCATAAATGGCGATCAGTTTCCCAAGGGTCTCCGGTGTGAGTTTGTCCAGGAAAAAGGTGGAAGAGGGCCTGTTGCCTTCAAATACTTTAAGTGGAATCAGTGATTCCGGTACCCCATCACTTCTGACCTCATCGGCTGTTTTGCCGAAAGCAAGGGCTTCACCCTGGGCTATCATGTTGACAATGAGGTAATCCTGGTGATGAGGGAGTGTATGCAAGACTTCTTTAAATCCAATGAAATCAGCAGGAACGAGGTGTGTACCCTGTTGAAGCAGCTGGTAAAAGGAGTGTTGCCCGTATGTGCCCGGTTCACCCCAGAATATGGGACCGGTCCGGCAGGAAACACTCTCCCCGTCAGTCCTGATATTGGCATCCCGGGGAGCATGCAGGGCAGTGTGTAAGACAGCCCACTGCTCCGTTTCATTGGTCTTTTCTCCGCTGAACATAACCCTGATCCTCTCTTCCAGGCCTCGTTCCCTGGCCAGGCCAAGGAGAAGGGACAGGTTCTTATCGTTTATCCTGTGTTTTGAATAATCGAACAAGATACCTTTGGCTTCAATATTAAAATCATTCACCCTGTCATTGTTTTCTGTAAAAAGCTCCCTGAGGGAAATATGCTTTATAGTCCCATGGTGTGAGGCCAGTAGCCTCCAGTTTTTTGTTTCAGTCAAGCTGTTCTTGTATTCATTTCCGGTTTATTTATATTATACATTTTTGTGCAGATTTCAGAAATGGTAGTGTCGTTTAATTAATAATCTGTTTCGGGAGGTTGAGTCTTCTTAAGCCTTCTTAAGTGCCTCTCCTCATTTGAAAAGACTGCTTCAAGAAAAGCCTCTGCCAGTTCTTTGGCCTTTTCAATGCCGATGATACTTCCACCCATGCAAAGGATATTCATATCATCGTCCTCAACCCCCTGGTGAGCAGAAAAATGATCATGGACCAGAGCAGCACGTGCTCCGGCAATTTTATTGGCAGCAATTGACGCACCTACACCGCTGCCACAGATTGCAATCCCTTTAACTACCTCTTTCCCGGATACTGCCTTTGCCAGGGGGAGCACGAAATCAGGATAATCATCTTTGCTGTCGAAGCGGGTATTACCATAGTCAACGACTTCATATTTTTGTTCCTCCAGACGCTTCTTCAGAATTTGTTTAATTTCAAATCCGCCATGATCAGAGGCGAGCCCTATTCTTGTTCTCATTTCAGTAAAGATTTAGATTTGCTTACAATATCTTCTGCCGTCAGTTCAAACTCTTCTAGCAAACTGTTTAATTTACCCGAAGCACCGAAAGTTTTCATTCCCATTGAGATTCCGGTGCCTGAAAGGCCAGTAAATCTGTCCCAGCCAAAGGTTGATCCTGCTTCAATGGAAATTCTTTTCGTAACACCGGAAGGGAGCACTGACTCCCTGTAAGCGGTATCCTGTCGTTCAAAAAGATTCCAGTTTGGCATACTGACGACCCTTGCCTTGACTCCTTCCTTTTTTAGAATCTCGAATGCGTCAAGTGTCTGATGCAGTTCCGATCCGGTTGAAATAAGTATAATTTCAGGAGATCCACCAGCATCTGCCAGCACGTATCCGCCCCTTAATGCTCCGGAGGCGGGGGCATACTTTTCCCTGTCTATTACAGGAAGGTTCTGGCGGCTTAATATCAGAGCAACAGGAGCATTTCTTATTTCCATAATGTATTTCCACAATACTGCAACTTCGTTTGCATCGGCAGGCCTTATTACTTCAAGATTCGGCACTGCCCTGAGTGATGCTATATGTTCAATTGGCTGATGAGTGGGACCATCCTCGCCCACCCCAATACTGTCGTGGGTGAAAATATAAACCACCGGGAGGTTCATCAACGCGGACAGTCGAATGGATGAGCGCATATAATCAGAAAAAACCAGGAAGGTGGAAGCAAAGGTCCTGAGCCCGCTCAAAGCTATTCCGTTGGCTATGGCTCCCATGGCATGTTCCCTGATGCCATAGTGCAGGTTTCTGCCTTCATAATTGTCCTTCTGAAAACCGGTAGAGTTTTTCAGATCCGTCAGCGTTGAAGGAGTCAGGTCTGCCGATCCTCCTATCATGAATGGGATTCTATCGGCAATTGCATTCAGTACATTACCGCTGGCCGCCCGCCCGGAAATGTCCTTTCCCTGTTCAAAAACAGGTATGCAACAATCCCATCCTTCAGGCATCAGTCCACTCATAATAGTCTCCATCTCTGAAGCCAGGTCAGGGAAGTCGCCCTTGTATCTGTTAAAGAGTTCATTCCACTCCCTGTTCTGTTCTTCTCCCCGTGAAAGTATGCTCTGACGGTATTCCAGGACCTTCTCCGGTACATGGAATTTCTTATCCGGATCCCATCCATAGAATTCTTTGGTCGCCCTTATTTCCTCATCACCCAGGGGTGACCCATGTGCTCCGTGTGTATCCTGCTTTGTCGGCGCCCCGTAGGCTATATGACTGTCAACAATAATCAATGAAGGCCTTTGCTTCTCATTTGCAGATATTTGAAGGGCCCTGGAGAGCATTACCAGGTCATTTGCATCCCCAACCCTTATCACATTCCATCCATAGGCAATGAACCTGGTAGCAACGTCTTCGCTAAATGCAAGCCCGGTATTACCTTCTATGGTTATCTTATTATTATCATATATCCAGACCAGGTTATCCAGGCCCAGGTGTCCGGCCAGGGAAGCTGCTTCACCTGAGATTCCCTCCATCATGCAGCCATCTCCTGCAAGCGCAAATATCCTGTAATCTATCAGCCTGTATCCGGGCTTATTATACCGTTCTGCCATCCATTTTTCGGCTATCGCAAAGCCAACACTGGTAGCCAGTCCCTGTCCCAGGGGACCTGTAGTTGTTTCTACTCCGGGAGTATGTCCGTATTCAGGATGGCCGGGACACTTACTGTACAGCTGGCGGAAATTTTTAATATCATCCAGCGTAACATCATATCCGTTAATATGCAAGGTGCTATAAAGCAACATCGACGCATGGCCGGCAGATAGAACGAACCTGTCACGGTTGACCCAGTCCGGATTTACCGGGTTGAATTTCATAAACTGCTTATATAGAAGGTGTGTTAGCGGAGCCATAGCCATGGGTGTTCCCGGGTGCCCCGAATTTGCAGCCTGCACAGCATCCATTGACAGTGTGCGTATAGTGTTTATACTTATTTGATCCAGTGTTTTGTTCATGATAGTATATTATTATTTCGTTCAAATGCTAGTTGAGCAGCACCCTGAAGGGCTGCATTGTTATTGTTAATCACATTTACAGGAGTGGCCTGGGTCAGATAGCTCATCCTGCCTTTGTCATTAAAACTGTCAATAAAGTCTTTGTGCTGTAGTAAAGGCAGGATCTTATGGGGTATTCCTCCTCCCAGATAAACGCCTCCTGTGGCTCTTGTGGTGATAACCAGGTTTCCGGCATGGGCTCCCAGCACCGACGTAAATATCTCCATCGCTTTAATTGCAACCTGGTCTTCCTGACGTATGGCCATCCCGGAAATAACTGCCGCCCTGTCACCTGTTTTCAATCTTTCAAGGGTCAGGGCTTCCGGTTTAGCATAATTAATTGACATCAGGAAGTCAAAAATATTTGGTATTCCCCTGCCGGATATAATCCTTTCATAGCTTACGTGACCGTATCTCTCTGCCAGGAACCCGTAAAGATCTGCTTCCATTTGATTGGTGGCTGCAAAATCGGAATGCCCTCCTTCGGAAGGTATCACCATCTTTCTGTCGCCCTCGCAAAAGAGGAAGGCTTCACCCAGCCCGGTGCCCGGTGCCACAACAACATATTTTCGTGATGCTTCATCTGCCTTCCCCTCCTTGATTTGTATGATATCATCAGGAGCAAGAGTTGGAATGCTATAAGCTGTTGCCGCTAAATCATTTACAAACTCAATTTTGTCAATGTTTGTCTTAAGGGCAAGCTCATCTGCATCAAGCACCCAGGGTAGGTTGGGCGGCCGGATAGTTCCCGGGGCTACAGGCCCGGGTATTCCAAATACAGCTGTGCGTGGTTGTGTTTTTGTGTCTTTGAGGAAATCAACCACAATGGTATCAAGGTTTTCATATTTAGCACTTGCGTACTTCTTTTTCTTGAATTCAACCATACTGCCGTCCTTTATTTCGAAAAGGACAAGCAGGGCTTTCGTTCCTCCTATATCTCCTGCTAGAATCATATTATGAATGCATTATTGAATACTTACAGATTTTTTTTCATAACTCGCAATATTGCCCGTTACCGGCAAGGTTTTCGCAGGGATACCGCCATCCTGTCCCATAGTTTTTCATAAGATTGAGAGTCATCGTATTTTCTTATCGGGCAGTTTGTTAACAATGTCTTCGACAGGCGAAGATCCAATATCGCCAGTTTATCAAGGCTCTTAACCGGGGCAGGATCAATATTCCAGACAACAACCTGATGCTTATCATTTAAAAGTCGCTGTACCATGTTATAACCCATCTTCCCAAGACCTATAAATCCGATTTTCATCATTTTTTTTATTATTAATGATTAACTACTTTTATTTTAATACTAGTAGGTGATCCTGTAAATCCTGACAGATATTTCAGGATATTCTAATCGAAATTGACTTTCACCAGGGATACCATCTCCTGAATATCTTGAATATGAGTTGCTTGTAATTTCAGGGAGAGCAATAAAACCAATGTTAAGAGCCTCCCCCAGACCCCCTCTTTTCAACATAACCAATTAACTTTGATAAAAAGGTTGTCCGGACATACTAAACCATCATACCTTTATTGAGACATTGTTGTAAGGTTTGACCATGTTGCCGGGCTTTGATTATGAACTGAATTACATTTGACATGGCATTGACAAGCGTTCTAATCACTGTTAAAACTTATCCCAGCATATTAGAAAAGTATGAAGAACTTGTATGTACTGCCGGATTTCTTGAAAATGGCAGTTGGGTGAGATTGTATCCAATACAATTTCGGAAAAAATCTTATGCTGAACAGTATGAGAGGTACCAGTGAATTGAACTTGATATAGTAAAGAATGCCAGTGATTTCAGACCTGACAGTTTTCGTCCGGTCTCTCATGATACACCGGAACGTTCTCCTGCCACAAAGAAAAATGCCATTGTAATATATTGATATACAGCGATATATTCTTTAAATCGGCCGGGATGATAAGATTGCTCGCCCCGGTTGCACGGTGCTCGCGGACTTCTATGTAGATGACTGAAAGAGAAAAATTACCTTTTCGTGCCACTCAAAGGTTCTTTTTATTGTCCTTTAGCTATCAACAGCAAGCTGTTGACGCTTCAGGCCAATAAAAAAACCACCCCCGGTTTTCCGGGGATGGTCATTTTTCTCTTGTCGGGGTGAGAAGACTCGAACTTCCGGCCCCTACGTCCCGAACGTAGTACGCTACCAACTGCGCTACACCCCGATTAAACCTCCGTAGCTTCAGCGAAGCAGGTTGCGAAGGAGGCTTGCCTGAAATAATTCAGGTGCGCAAAATTAATAATTTTTTTATCCCGACGGAACTTTTTTCCTGTTAAAGAGCCAGCTCGGCTATCTTGCGGTGCAGGTCGTTGCTGCTGACCGGCTTGGGCAGATAATCGGTACAGCCGGCCTCGAGGGCACGGCGCCGGTCATCGGGGAATGCATATGCCGTAACCGCCACTATCGGCAGCTTCTCAAAGGCCTCTTCACTGCGGAGACGACGGGTGAGCGACAGACCGTCCTCGTCGCCTTTCAGGGATATGTCCATAAGCACAAAACCGAAACTCTTGCTGTGCAGCAAATCCCAGGCCTCCCTGGCCGAAGCTGCCACATAGGTATCATACATGCCCGAGAGCAGCTTGGTGAAGTAAAGCTGACTGTGCGGGTCGTCTTCCACGATCAGTATGGCCATTCTTTGCGACGGTGATGGTTCTTTCATATCCGTATCAGTTTATATGATAAAGAGCCGGCTTTTATCTTCTCAGCATGAACGAGAGCACTGTTCCAGTCGGTGTTGCCGTGTGCCATCCGGAACTTGTCAGCCCCGCTCAGATCATCTCCTGTCTCTTTGTCCCACAAATGCCGTGCCGCAGGTGCAGCCATGACCAGGTCTGCACATGCCCTGTCAAGTGCAACAGGGTCTGTTGAGGCAGCGATGCCTATATCATCGATCAGCGGCCGGTCGTTGTGACCCCAGCAGTCGCAGTCGGGTGAGACATCCATGATGAAGCTGATGTGCAACGACGGTTTGCCTTTTATCACTGCCAGAGTATATTCTGCAATCTTTTTGCTAAGGGTGTCGCCCTCTGAACCCCACACCACCCTGGCGGCATCATACTGGCATACAGCAACGCACTGGCCGCAACCGGTACACTTGTCGTTGTCAATGTGCGCCTTTTTGTCATCTCCGAGATGAACGGCATCATGGGCACAGTTGATGACACATATGTTGCATCCTGTGCAGTTCTTTTCATAGATGACCGGCGGATTGCCGGAGTGGAGGAAGAGCTTTCCGCCTACGGAGGCACAGCCCATGCCCAGGTTCTTCAGCGCACCGCCAAAGCCAGTCTGCTCATGCCCCTTGAAGTGATTCATGGATATGATAATGTCAGCATCAGCTATGGAGGTGCCTATCATCGCCCTGCGGGTATAGTCGAGGTTCAGCTCTATCTCACGATAGTCGGTGCCCTTGACGCCGTCGCCAATAATGACGTGACACCCTGTAGAGAGGGGGTTATAGCCGTTGACATATGCCGCCTCGATATGATCGGGGGCATTGGCACGCTCACCATGGTACAGTGTGTTGCAGTCGGTGAGGAAGGGCTTGCCGCCCCTGGTCTTTACCATTTTGACTATGACGGCAGCGAAGTTGGGCCTGAGGTATGCCAGGTTACCCGGCTCGCCGAAATGGATCTTGATGGCGGTCATCTTGCGGTTGAAGTCGATCTCATCGATTCCCGCCGCCTTCACCAGCTTCTCAAGCTTCTTCAGCAGGTTGAGCGAAGGCGTACTTCGCATATCGGTAAAGTACACCCCGGAGGGTTCCATCTGTGTGCTGCCGGTCACTGATCAGACGTTAAGTATGTCAATTATGTCAACGAGATGCTGCTTGAGTCCCTTGTGCTGTTTCACCGCTTTCCTGAACGGTATGAGCACTATCTCGTCGCTCTGCAGCCCGACCATTACGCTCTGCTGTCCGTCGAGCAGCGCCTCCACGGCAGCATTGCCCAGCCTGCTGGCATTGACACGGTCGAGGGCTGAGGGTGAGCCGCCCCTCTGCAGGTGGCCAAGGATTACCACCCTGACTTCATAGCCGGTAAGCTCCGGCTTCAGTTTCTCTGCTATGGCAAGGGCACCTCCCTCTTCATCTCCTTCGGCAACGATGATGATGTTGCTCGATTTCTTCCTCTTATTGCCTGTCTCAATCATTTTGGTGATGTTGTGCGCATCACCCTTGATCTCAGGCATGATGATGGCCTCCGCCCCGCTGGCAATGCCGCTGTAAAGTGCAATATGGCCAGCCTCGGCCCCCATCACCTCCACAAAGAACATCCGGCTCATGGAACTGGCGGTGTCGCGTATCTTGTCAACAGCCTCAACAACAGTATTCAGCGCTGTATCATAACCGATGGTATAATCGGTACCGAAGATGTCATTGTCAATCGTGCCGGGGACACCGACAAAAGGTATGTTGTATTCTTCATTGAAGAGGCTTGCTCCCTTGAACGAGCCGTCACCGCCGATAACCACCACTCCGTCGATCCCTGCTGCCCTGAGGTTCTCATAGGCCTTCTGCCTACCCTCCGGCGTCCTGAATGCCTCGCAGCGTGCAGTCTTCAGTATTGTGCCTCCGCGCTGGATGGTGTCCGACACCGTATGTGCATAAAGCTGCTTGAAATTGGCATTCACCATGCCCAGATAACCATGCCTTATACCTATCACCTCCAGGTCGTTATAGATGGCAGTGCGGGTGACAGCCCGTATGGCTGCATTCATGCCGGGAGCGTCACCACCAGATGTGAGAACGCCTATCTTCTTAATTTTCCCCATTGAACAAATGATTTAACAGACTACGAAATTACTATTATTTTGTGCACTGACAATTTAGAGTTCCAACATTGTCACATCTTCTTAACAATTCCGGCTACTTCCTGGATAAGCCATTTAGGCGTTGAGGTGGCACCGCATATCCCCACGCTTTTTGCATCCCTGAGCCACCCGGGATCAATCTCCCCGGGTGAGGAGACGAAATATGAGTTTTCGTTCTCCTTTTTGCACACATCGAAAAGCATGCGGCCGTTCGAGCTCTTCATGCCGCTGACGAACAGAATCACATCATGCTTCCGGGAAAACTCCCTGAGGCGCGGTTCACGGTCAGAAACCTGTCTGCAGATGGTGTTGTGAACCTTCAGGTGATTACCCGGATGCTTCTCTCTCTCCTGCTCCAGCTTAAGACGTATGATCTCTGCCACCACCTCATACTCGGTCTTGCTGCGTGTTGTCTGTGCGAAGAGCCGCACGGGTCGTGTAACGTCTATCTTCCCGATGTCATGCCTTCCGGTGATGAGGATGCCCTTTTCACCTGCGGCTCCCAGCAGGCCTATCACTTCGGCATGGTCCTCCTTGCCGAATATGACAATCTGCCCCTCCTCTTCCCTTGATACTTTCTGCACCCTCTTTATCTTTTCCTGCATTGAGTGCACAATGGGGCAGGTGGCATCTATGATTGTAATATTGTTCTCTTTCGCCTTCTCATATGTAGAGGGAGGCTCGCCGTGCGCCCTGACCAGCACCTTGCAATCGCGCAGCTGCTCAAACTGATTGTAGGTGATGGTGACCAGCCCGAGTTTTTTAAGGCGGTCAACTTCGATGTCGTTGTGTACTATCTCACCGAGGCAGTATACATCAGCGCCTGCCTCCAGTGCCTCCTCGGCAATCTTAACGGCATTCTCCACGCCAAAGCAAAATCCTGACCCAGGTTCTATGTCAACTTCCATTAAGTGTCTGTGTATAGAGTTTCCTGAACCAGACCATCTGTTCCGCAGGCGTCATGTTACTATTGTCCAGCACCACGGCGTCATCTGCCCTGCGCAGCGGACTAACCTCACGCGATGAGTCGATCCGGTCGCGATCATTTATATTCTTCTCAACTGCAGCATAATCTGCCGGCAGCCCTTTCCCCAGCAGCTCCAGGTAGCGGCGCCGTGCCCTGACCTCGGGCGTGGCGGTCATGAAGATCTTGAGTTCAGCTTCCGGGAAAACCACGGTACCTATGTCGCGACCGTCCATGACTATGCCTCCTCCGGCCCCGATCTCACGCTGCAGTTCCACCAGCTTTCTCCTCACCTCGGGGATGGTGCTGACAGCACTGACGTTGTCCGACACGGCCCTGTCACGTATCTCCCTCTCTACATTCTCGCCGTTGAGCACGGTCTCGTTAAAGCCTGTCTCCCTGTTTAGCAGGAAGGTGATGCTTATCTCCGGAAGGAGACTGACCACGCTGCCGGCATCAGCCACGCCCCTTGAGACATACCCCCGGCGCAGGCAGTAGAGGGTCACGGCACGGTACATGGCGCCGGAGTCGATGTAGAGATAATCCAGTTCAGATGCTATGGCCTTTGCGAAGGTGCTCTTGCCGCACGACGAATAGCCGTCAACGGTTATGGTGATCTTTTTTTTCTTTTTCATCCGGGCAGCAAAGTTATAACGAAACAGGTTCATTCAGGTTCAGCGGCATCACTTTTTAAAGATCATCTCAGGCCTCAGGGTCACGGTCAGGTGGTTGGTGCCCCCTGCAGGGTGAAAAGCCTCACGACCGTAAGCCAGGTCAAAACTCCCGGTCGTGAACCCGAATCCTGCCGAGAAGCCTGACACTCCCGTTCTCTGTTCCAGACGCATCTCCGCCCTCCGGCCGTAGTTCAGCCCGAAGCCTATCCAGAAGGAGTCGGCGGGGAGTATCTCCACGCCAATTATAGCGTGTCTGAGCAGGTTCTCCCAGAAACCGCCAGCCGGGGTGTCATCCTCAGGGTCGTAGTCATAGGTAAGGTCAGGCTTCTCCAGGTGCCTTATTGTCAGTGAGAAGCTAAAGGGGGCGTGTGCCAGCCTCTTTGTCACCCCGGCGATGATCTCCAGAGGCAGGGGTTCCCCACCCCGGCAGGTGTGACTTTTGATCTGAAACCCGGCGTTCCTGATCACCACTCCTGCGTCAAGCAGCAGCCTCCTGTTGCTCCAGGTGGCCCCTATGTCAGTGCACACTCCTGCGGAGAAGTAGCGTTCAAGGTGCGAGAAGACCGGCTTGAGGGCAATGCCCACCGTGAATGAGGAGTCTATCTGAAACGACCATGCAGCATTGAAAGCATATTCGGCAGCGTTAAAAGTGCCGGTGATGTTACCGGCAGCATCGGCCTCCGTGAAATGTCCGTAGCTGATGAAGCTCACCCCCGCGGCAATGGTTCCCCGCCTCTCCGTATCCATGGCCCATGCTGCATGGCCGTAGGTAATACCCGCAAACCAGGTGGAGAAGCTGAGCGATATATCATTATCCATCGACCCGCGGAGGAGGGCCGGGTTCCAGTAGGGGAGGCTCAGGTCATCACGGTCACCCGAGACGGTGAGGCCTCCTGTGGCCGTGGCAAAGGCTGAGTGACTGAGGTTCAGGAACTCATAGGTGTTGTCACCACCCGTCTGTCCGCTGAGCGGCAGGAGAGTGATAAGCAGAATGAGTGATAGAGCCTGTAGCCTCATGTCATGGCAGATTGCATACAAAGATAATACTATCGGTAAAACGGGGTGCGCAGGTTGATAATTCAGGTTGCTCTATGCGCTCCTGCCGGCAAGGTCGAGCCCTATGGCGGAGCTCTTTTTCTTTTCGGCCTGCGATAGGAACAATCCTACGATGACTATCACTATGCCCACACCGTTACTGAGGGTCAGCCTGTCACCGATGACGAGGAACGCAAAGAGGGCAGTGAATATGGGGACGAGGTTGGTGAAGACGTTGGCACGGGATATGCCAAGGTGTCTGACCGAGTAAGCAAAGAGAACGAATGCACCACCGGAGGCAAATATCGCCAGCAGCACAATGGAACCGAAGCTCTCGGCTACAACCCCGGTGGAGAGCAGTTTTCTGAGATCAAATATCAGGAAGAGAGGCAGGAACAGGATGATGCCGATGGTATTCTGGATATTGACAATGCTGACCGGATTGTAATGCGTTACCAGCCTTTGGAGGACCATATTGTAACCCAAAGCGGCGATGACAGCCAGGAACAGCAATGCCAGTCCCTTCATGCTCATCGACAATCCTCCTCCACTGTTGGAGATGAAAATTATTACCCCGACAAATAAGATCAACACCCCTATATAGTTGACTAGCCTGAGCTTTTCCCGGTAGAAGACCCATGCAAAGATGACAGTAATGACCGGGATGGTGGATATCATCACTGAACCCACCGTTGATGAGACATAGGTAAGCCCGAAACTCTCTCCAAGGAAATAGAGGAAAGGCTCGAAGAAAGCCAGCAGCAGGAAGTACTTGCGGTCGACCTTCCTCACACCCATGAAGCCATGGGTGATCCAGAGGTAACCCGAGAGAAAGAGCGAGGCAATGCATAACCGTATAAAAATTATGGTTATCGGGTCATAATGCCTGTTGGCAATCTTGAACCAGACAAACGAGAATGACCAAAAGATCATTGACAATACCAGGGCTGCGTAGGGTCTGCCTTTCATTTTGAAGGAAACAGGGATAATTATCCGGCGGGCGAAGTTAATTCAATATTTCAAATCATGTCCAAATAAAACAATATCCTATAGCGTCAGGTGACACTCCAGGTGGTGCAAGTTCGACCATAGCCGGAATGAGCACATAGAGAACTCTATAATACACAGTAGAACAGGTATATAATAAGCAGTTCTCTTTCGACCGTACTCCTAAAAACTGCAATCTGTCTATTGCAGGCATGGTTTTATTATTATATTTGCCACTTCAATAGTGAGACGAGATATGAAAGGAATCAAGATCGTTGTTCTGGCGAAGCAGGTACCTGACACTCGCAATGTGGGTCCTGACGCCATGAAAGCCGACGGTACCGTCAACAGGAGTGTTCTGCCGGCCATCTTCAACCCTGAGGATCTGAACGCGCTGGAGCAGGCGCTGCGCATCAGGGAGCAGTATGAAGGGAGTACCGTCACTGTTCTAACGATGGGGCCGGGTCGTGCAGCCGAGATCATCCGCGAGGGTCTCTACCGCGGTGCCGATGACGGGGTGTTGCTGACCGACAGGGCTTTTGCGGGCTCTGACACGCTTGCCACATCCTATGCCCTGACGCTGGCCATCCGCAGGCTGGAGCCCGACCTGGTTCTCGGGGGTCGTCAGGCCATCGACGGTGACACCGCGCAGGTGGGTCCGCAGATAGCAGAGAAGCTCGGATGGCCGCAGGTGACCTATGCCGAGGAGATGCACTTTGAGAATGATAGGCTGGTGATACGCAGAAGGCTTGAACGCGGCGTTGAGACCGTCTCTGCCCCGCTGCCGCTGGTGGTGACCGTCAACGGTACCGCCCCCACATGCCGGTACCGCAACGCCCGCCTGGTGATGAAGTACAAATATGCCCGCACCGACACTGAACTGCAGGCTGAGAACGCCGACTACATAGCCGGCAGCAGACCCCTGGTGCGTATTATCGAGTGGGGGACAGAGGCTGTCGGTGCTGACACGGAACAGCTGGGGCTGTCGGGCTCACCCACCAAGGTGAAGGAGATAGACAATGTCATCCTCCAGTCGAAAGAGGCAAAACAGCTCACCGCTTCCGACAGGGACATTGAAGCGCTTGTCAGGGAGTTGCTTGAGAGTCATACAATTGGTTGATCAACAGAAAAAAAATATCCGCAAAGTGAACAGTCTATTCGTCTTTTGTGAGCTAGATGAGGGCAAACCTGTCGATGTGAGTCTCGAACTGCTGACCAAAGGCCGGTCGCTGGCCAACACACTCGGCTGCAACCTCGAGGCAGTGGTGCTTGGCAGCGGCATACAGGGCATTGAGAAGGAGCTATTCCCTTACGGCACCGATGTGGTGCACCTGGCAGATGACCCGGTGCTGGAGCATTACCGTACCATGCCCTATACCTCTGTCATCACCGGCCTTTTCAGGCAGGAGCAGCCGCAGATAGCCCTAATGGGAGCCACCACAACCGGACGCGACCTGGGACCAAGGGTCTCCTCTGCACTGCACAGCGGGCTGACGGCTGACTGCACAGGACTCGAGATAGGTGATCACTACGTCAAAAAGACAGACACCACCTATAAAAACCTTCTATACCAGATAAGACCCGCCTTCGGGGGCAACATCATCGCCACAATCATCAATCCGGATCACCGCCCCCAGATGGCCACGGTGCGTGAGGGGGTGATGAAGAAGGAGATTGTGAACAGGAACCACCGCGGTGAACTGAAAAAGATTAATGTATCTGACTTTATAAAGCCTGAGGACCTCGCCGTGGAGATCATTGAACGGCATATGGAGGCCCGGAGGGTTGACATTAAATCCGCGCAGATCATTGTGTCAGGAGGTTACGGCATGGGCTCAAGGGAGAATTTCAACATGCTGTACGAGCTGGCCGCCGTCCTCGGGGGTGAGGTGGCTGCCTCCAGGGCAGCCGTGGATGCAGGGTTCGCCGGCCATGAGCGGCAGGTGGGGCAGACAGGGGTTACGGTGCGGCCGAAGCTCTATATCGCCTGCGGCATCTCGGGACAGATACAGCATACGGCAGGCATGAGCCAGAGCGGAAAGATCATTGCCATCAATAGTGATGCGATGGCACCCATCAACAGCATGGCCGACTACGTGATCAACGGAGATGTGGCGGAGATTATACCGAAGCTCATTAAACATTATAAGGCAAATGCCAGGTAAAAGACTCTTCTGACAGTAACAAAAGGATATTCCGATGGCAAATTTTTATACAGACAACAAAGACCTGCGGTTCCATCTCAACCATCCGGTGATGCGCAAGATCGTCAGGCTGAAGGAGATGGATTACCGTGACAGGGATCAGTACGACTATGCCCCTCACGATTACGAGGATGCGATGGACAATTATGACAGGGTGCTGGAGATTATAGGCGCCATATGTGCGGATGTCATCGCACCCAATGCCGAAGATGTTGACCATGAAGGACCTGAGGTTGTTGACGGACGGGTGCGTTATGCCCGCGGAACGCAGGAGAACCATGAGGCTCTGACAAAAGCCGGTGTCATAGGGATGAACTTTCCGCGCAGGTATGACGGGCTCAACTTCCCGATGGTGCCCTATGTCATGGCTGCAGAGCTGGTATCGAGGGGTGATGCAGGGTTTGCAAACATATGGGGGTTGCAGGACTGCGGGGAGACTATCCTCGAGTTTGCCGCAGACGAGCTGAAGGAGGAGTTCCTGCCCCGCTTCAACAGGGGGGCGACGGCAGCCATGGACCTGACGGAGCCTGATGCAGGATCTGACCTGCAGGCGGTCCAGCTTAAAGCCCACTATGATGAAACAAGGGGCACCTGGCTGCTCAACGGTGTCAAGCGATTCATCACCAATGGCGACGCAGAGATATCACTGGTGCTTGCCCGCTCGGAAGAGGGGACTACTGACGGGCGCGGACTTTCGCTGTTCGTCTATGACAAGGCTGAGGGTGCCGTTATGGTGCGACGCATAGAAAACAAGATGGGCATTAAGGGTTCACCAACATGCGAACTGGTGTTCCGCAATGCTCCGGCAAGGCTGATAGGCGAGAGGCGCATGGGACTGATAAAGTATGTCATGTCACTGATGAACGGAGCTCGCCTGGGTGTGGGGGCACAGTCGGTGGGCATAGCACAGGCGGCATATGAGGAGGCAAGGAAATATGCCTCGGAAAGAAAACAGTTCGGCAAAACCATAGACCAGTTCCCTCCCGTGTACGAGATGCTCACAGTCATGAGGGTGCGCATAGAGGCCATGAGATCACTGCTCTATGAGACGGCACGGTTTGTTGACATCTACAAGGCATGGTCGTTCATCAGCGAAGAGCGCAAGCTGGAGAAGGAGGAGCGTGATGACCTGAAGAGAAACACCCGGCTGGCCGATATCTATACCCCCATGGTCAAGCTCATCAGCAGCGAATGGTGCAACAGTATTGCCTATGATGCCGTCCAGATACACGGCGGTGCGGGATTTATTAAGGACTTCCCCGTGGAACGGCTCTACCGCGATGCCCGTATAACATCCATCTATGAGGGCACCTCCCAGCTGCAGGTAGTCGCGGCTGTCAGGGGCGTGACCACCGGCGGATATCTTGCACAGATGAGAGAGTACGAGAAAACGGAACTGAGGCCTGAGCTGGAACACCTGCGCAGGATACTCATCACCCTGACCGATGAATATGAAAAGAGGGTTGCGGAAGTGGTCGCTGCCGGCAACAATGAGCTGACCGATTTCCATGCACGGCGCATGGTGGAGATGGCTGCCAACATTATTATGGGACACCTGCTGCTGCAGGATGCACAGCGAGATGCCTCGTATGCCACCTCGGCAAAACTCTTCGTATCCCTGGCCGTCTCCGAGAACAGAACCAGATCGGAATATATCAAAGGGCTGGAAGAGAAGGAGCTTGGTCTCTTTAAGGTGAACTGAAACCCCGGCTGCGGCCGGATTACCATCTCTTTCGCGGGTAATATTTAGCAGTCCGAATGGTGATAAATGTCAACTTACAAATTGACAAGAAACAGCTATATGTCAGACAAATATGTCATGGTCTATCAAAAAGAGACCCCTTAATAGGATATATTTGTGATTGTAATAACAATATCAGAAAGATGGAGCGTAGAAAGAGGATTATAAAGTTATTGCTACCAGCAATGCTGATGACCTGCCTGGTGGTCCTGTCTTCATGTGAGAAGTATGCATGGGCAAAGCTGGAGGTACCGCAGGATCTTGTTGTCAGCTACTCGGGGAACATCTTTCCGTTCTGCCAGGGCTGTCACGGAGCATGGAGCGAGGACCGGACATATGACAAGCTATTCGCAAATGTCGATACCGTCACCCCGGCCTCCAGCAGGGTTCTGTCGATTCATTCATCGATAACTGCCTTCGGGTCACAGATGTTGCAGGTCGACACCCTGTTGTTGCCGGCGCCTGATGTTATAAAAATCTGGGCATCCCAGGGAGCCGAAAAGGACTAACCTTAAGAACCTAAACCAAGATAAACATGAGAAAGATATTATCATCAGTAATTCTCGTCCTGCTTTTTGTGCCTCTGTTCAGCCAGGAGAGCGAAGATTACCCGGTACGGCTATTCGAAACCAGCATATTAATAGATAACCAGACGGTCACTACTCCATTCAAGGGGATGCTCGAGTTTGAGATACATCACAGGTTCGGGACGGTAAACAATGCCCTTGATGATCTGTTTGGCCTGTGGGCTCCGGCCAATATACGGCTGGGACTCAATTACGCAATCACTGACAAGCTGGTTATCGGCGCCGGTACTGCCAAAAACTACAAGGCTCAGGACATTGCAGTGAAGTATGCCCTGTTGCAGCAGACCAGCTCCGGGTCGGTTCCGGTGTCTCTGGCATTTTACGGGAATATAGGATTGAACTTACTGAATCAGAATACTTTTGGCCCGGCACACGACTGGAGGGAGATCCACCGTCTTTCCTACTTCAGTCAGATATTGGTTGCCCGTCAGTTCGGGGAGAAGTTTGCTCTTCAGCTTGCACCGACATTCATATGGTTCAATGCGGTTGAGGTCGGGTATAAAAATGCTCATTACGGAATATCAGCAGGAGCAAGGTATAATGTAGCCGGTTCACACAGTATCATAGCCGAGTACGATCAGCTGTTCAACAAGCAGGAGAACGAGGATTTCAATCCGAAGCCCCAGCTTGCTCTCGGATGGGAGATCGGTACACCCACACATGCATTCCAGATATTTTTTGCCAACTATAAGGATATCCTTGGACAGTATAATTTCGTTTACAATCAGAACAGCATCAGTGATGGCAATTTCCTTATTGGGCTCAATGTCACTGTAAGGTTTTAACCCTATATGGGAAACAGGTTTTTCAGACATCTGATTCTTTGCTTTTTTGTGCCTGTTGCACTGACCTCTGCTGCTACAGCGATGCAGCAGCAGGAAGAGACAATTGTTGAAGAGAAGCAGAAGGGATTGGAATTCAGTCTTTACGCTGAAGATAATGAGCAGAATTGCCTGAGGTGTCACGGTAAGCTGGTTTTTAGTATCACAGACACGGTCAGTGGATTGTCAAGGAAGGAGCTGATGGCGGAACACAATTTTATAAGCCCGGATGCTTTTTATAACTCAGTCCATTGGAGTTTCAGCTGCCTTGACTGCCACAGTGATGGATTCAAGAGCTTCCCCCATGCCATCGAGACACGTTTTGAGACAGGCTGGGGCTGCCTTGACTGTCACGGCTATGACCCGACCTATGCTCAGTATCAGTTTGAAGAGATAGACGCCGAATACCAGAGAAGCATTCATCATACCGCTACCGACGGTGCTTTTACCTGCTGGCAGTGCCATGATGCACACTATTACAATCCTCTTGCCCGCGAGTCAGGCAGCGGACGTAAGAATATTCTCAAATCCAATGAGATGTGCCTGCACTGTCATGGTAACCCTGATATCATAGGTCTTGTGACTGAAAAGGAACTTACCATGGTACTGCCCAGACATGAATGGCTTCCCGATCCCGACAGACATCTTGCTGCTGTGAGGTGCATCGACTGTCATACACGCATGAATGACAGTATCCTTGTGGCCCATGAGGTGATGTCTGCCGACAGTGCAGTGAACACCTGTGTCGACTGCCACAGTCAGAATTCCATCCTGATGGGGACTCTTTACAAGTATGTCTCGAAGGAGACCAGAGACCAGAAGGGATTTGTAAACGGGGTTATTTTCAGTAATGACTCTTATGTAATCGGTGCAAACAGAAGTAAATTCATCTCACTTACAGGTATGATCATCATTGCGCTGGTTCTTCTCATCGCAGGAGTACATACTGCTATCAGAATAATAATCAAGCCTGTAAAGAAATATTATGAGTAATAATTTCTATCACTATCCGGGTTGGGTAAGATTATGGCACCTCATAAATGCAATCTTATGTCTGTTCCTGATCGTGACGGGATTCAGCATGCTCTATTCGGACCCTGAGAATGCCCTCGTGGTGAAGTTCCAGAGAGCTGTAGCAATACATAACGTGTGCGGTGTGCTTCTGACGATAAGTTATACACTTTTTCTCTTCGGTAATCTTTTCACCCCTAACGGTCGAAACTATCTTATAAGCCTGAAGGGTTTGGGCACAAGGCTCTGGAAACAGGGATACTTTTATGCTTTCGGATATTTCAAGGGTGAGAAGGCACCTTTTCCCGTCGGCAGCGATCGTAAATTCAATCCTCTGCAGCAGGTGTCATACATTGGCGTTATGTATTTGGTCCTGCCCATGCTTTTTATTACCGGATGGGCACTGATGTTCCCGGAGTTCATTCTGAAGAAATTCCTGGGCCTCAGTGGTATCTTTCTTACGGACCAGTTTCATGTAGTGCTTGGTTTCCTTGTTGTTGTATTTCTTTTTATTCATATCTATGTCAGCACTATGGGCAAGTCTATGGTCAGCAACTTCAGGAGCATAGTCACCGGCTGGCAGGAAAGTCACTGATCAGGCCTGTTGGACTGAATAGAGATGAGTTGCACGAGGAGTCC
Organism: Bacteroidales bacterium; assembly: GCA_029210565.1. GTDB lineage: Bacteria > Bacteroidota > Bacteroidia > Bacteroidales > VadinHA17 > SR-FBR-E99. Next base: position 143,207 of record JARGFQ010000004.1, on the reverse strand, counting down.
GTGCCAAACGCTGATTTAAAAGATGCATATGGAAAAAAAAGAGCAAGATTCTTCATCCCGCAGAAAATTTATCAGGAAGGTCGGACTGAGCCTGGGATCAGTTGCGGTTGCCGGCTCTGTTGCAGTTGCACGCGAAGCACCTGAAAACGAATCAGGTGAAACAGTAAAGCTTCTTTCTCCTGACGGAACACTGGTGGAGGTGGACAGGTCCTCCATAAAAAAGGCAAGAGCACAGACAAAGGAGCAAATCAAGAAATCTTATAAAGGGATTCCCGACAGGAAATTTGTTATGGTCATAGACCTGGCGAAATGCAAAAATGCCCGCAAATGCGTTGACGCCTGTCAGGAGGGCCACATGCTTCCCAAAGACCATGAATGGATAAAGATCCAATTGCTCCAGGATTCTGAACTGGCGAGCAAATACTGGTTCCCAAAGCCATGTTATCACTGCGACAGTCCTCTTTGCGTCAGCGTATGCCCGGTAGGGGCTACCTATAAGCGTGAAGACGGAATCGTCCTGGTTGACAATAAAAGATGTATCGGATGCAAGTTTTGCATGACAGCATGTCCGTATTCAGCACGTGTTTTTAACTGGAAGGATCCGGAGGTTGATGTGCCGGCAGACCATGTCTACGACCCGGAATTGAATATTCCGCCGGTGGAAGGCACCGTCGGGAAATGTGTTTTCTGTGCTGACAAGCTGAGAAATAATGAGCTTCCCAGGTGCGTCAAAGCCTGTCCTATGGGAGTCATTTATTTCGGCGATTTGAATGAAGACGCTGTGACCAACGGTGTGGAGACCCTGAGGTTCTCTTCCCTGATGCTTGACAAGCATGGCTACAGGCATATGGAAGAGCTCGGAACAATGCCAACCGTCTATTACCTTCCTCCGGTAGACCGCATGTACCCTGTCGAAATCGGCTTTGAGGATCTTGACGAATCTATTTCTGACCGTTACAGGACGAAGGATTTCACAAAATCAGGAAAGACTAAGAAATGAACCGGACCAACAGAGAGGCGCTTCTCAGCGACCTGACACCTGAGATAGCGAAGACAAGCAGAAGCTGGTACATCGTTTTCGGAATCCTGCTGCTGGTATTTATTGTCGGGATTTACGGACTGGTTCAGCAGATAGACAAGGGACACATTGTGACCGGTATGAGGGATAATGTGGTCTGGGGTGTGTACATCGTGAATTTTATCTTCTTCATGGGACTCAGTTATGCAGGCGCTCTTGTTTCAGGTACCCTCCATCTGTTCAAGACGCCCTGGAGAGCACCCGTAATAAGGCTCGCTGAGCTGATAACGGTAATCTCCCTCGCCATAGGGCCCTTCTTTATCTTCTTCTGTGTGGGACGGCTGGAAAGAATACCTTACATACTCGCCTTCCCGCGAATCCAGTCGCCCATTGTCTGGGACGTGATCGCAATACTTACAGATGTGTTTGGTGCAGCCATCTTCCTCTATGTCTCATTTATCGAAGACTTCGCCATATTGCGTGATGCGGATAATTTACAGATTGCCCCCTGGAAAAAGAAAATGTACAGAATTTTGTCACTCGGGTACCAGGGGACGCCAAAGCAGAAAAGGATCCTCTCATTCTCAAGGAATGTGATGGCAGCAATGATCATCGCAATCGCAATAATTGTATATTCAGTACTTGCATGGATCTTTGGCGTCACTCTTCAGCCCGGGTGGCACAGCACCATCTTCGGACCCTACTTCGTGATAGCGGCTGTCTTTTCAGGTGTCGGGCTCTTAATAGTTCTCATGGCTATCTTCAGGAAGATTTACAACCTTGAGAAGTATATCACCCTGAAGCACTTCGTCAATCTCGGAATAGTACTTTTTGTAATTGCCGCATTTTTCGGATATTTTACGTTCAGTGACTACCTGACAAAATGGTATGGCTCGGTAAAGATGGATAAGATATTGATTGATAAGTTGTTTACAGAATTTAAAACCTACTTCATCTTTGCAAACTATATAGGAATTCTCACGCCAATAATTATCATTGCAATTCCCAGGTTACGTACAATCAACAATATTACGATAGCTTCCGTAATAGCCCTTCTGGCACTCTGGGTGAACCGTTACATAATTATTGTTCCCACACTTGAGACGCCCTTCATTCCTATTCAGGATACAAGACACGACTGGCTGTTCTACTCCCCGACATGGGTGGAGTGGTCACTGACTGCTGCCGGTGTCGCGGTATTTGGAATGCTCTTCATGATCATATCGAAGCTGGCGCCTATCATTTCAATTTCCGAATTGGAGGAAGCCGCCGAGAAGAATAATACATAAATCTGAAATCGCAGGTATCATGAGCAAGGCTTCAATAAAATATGTGTCCCTTTTCATCCTGGTTCTGTTGGGTCCGGGCAGCAACCTTTCAGCCACTGCAGTCCAGGACTCAAAGATAAATCCTTACATGCTGTTTACGTACCTGAAGGACACTGATTCACGGCAGATTCTGCAGGTAAAGATGACCAATATCACGCAGGTCGGTGAAGTACCGCTGCCGGGGCTGAACATAGGTTTTTACAATAATGAAGCCCTTCTCGGGGAGGCGATCACTGATACTGAGGGAAATGCCAGCTGCACCATCGGCAGCTCCCTGCCGCTGTTCGCAAGTGAAGACGGCTCATGGCCTTTTAGTGCCATATTTGAGGGAGACAGTCTTACTGAGGAGACATATAGTGAGCTGAGTATTTATGATGTTGATATTCAGATGATGCTCAGTGAGGAGGAGGGGGAGAGGTTTGTCACACTTCATGCTACGACCCTCACCAGTGACGGTCGTGTACCGGTGACGGGAGAGGAGATCGGGGTATATGTTCCCAGGATGTTCAGCCTTCTGCCTGTCAGCATTGGCATGCTGGATGAAAACGGAGCCTTCAGGATAAAGTTTCCGGATGACATGCCGGGAGACAGTCTTGGCAACCTGACCGTCATCGGGAGGTTCAACGACCATTATCTGTTTGGCAATGTGGAAAGAAGAGAGGAGGTCAGATGGGGCACAGAAGCGGAGATAACTGCTCCGGTCTACAGAAGCCTGTGGTCAACCCTCGCCCCAAAATGGATGATTATCAGCCTAACTATTATGCTTCTGGGTGTCTGGGGCCATTATACCTATGTAATTATCAACCTTTTCAGAATCAGGAAAGAGGGCCTGAAAAAGAAGGAATAATCGTATGCTGCTCTATTTGGCATGAAAAATGATATAGTTAAGTGAAATTTAAAACGTAAGGTTATGAAATTAAAAGTTTTATTTGTTGGTACTGCTCTTCTTGCATTTTCTTTTACCCAGGTGATGAATGCACAACAGGCAAAGGGAGAGCCATGGACTATTCCTGCTGAGTATAAGAAGATGGCAAATCCCGTCGCAAAGGATGACGCATCAGTAAAGGCCGGCCAGATGGCATTTGCAAAGAACTGTGCTTCCTGTCACGGGAAGACCGGACTTGGTGACGGACCCAAGGGCAGGATGTTAAAAACATTCCCGGGTGACTTCTCAGGCGCTGCATTCCAGGGATATACTGATGGTGAAATGTTTTACCAGACCAAATTCGGCAGGGGCGAGATGCCCGCTTATGACAAAAAGATTCCTGACACGGACATATGGAAGATGATCAACTACATGAGAACATTGAAAAAGTAGTTCTTACCGGTCATAAAAAAAGCTGCCTCTTTCGGGGCAGCTTTTTTTGTGCTTTATATGTTATTATTCTTAAGGAGCAGCGTACCCCAGGGCTGTCATGGCGGCAATCGAGTTGTCGAGCAGTACCCTTGTATATTGAGGGTTGTGGATTCCGTTGCTGCGGTCTTCCTTGATGGTGTTGAAATTCAGGTAGGCCAGTACGGCATTTGCCTTGAATGTTCCCTTATTGGCAAGTTCGGTTGTGGTATTGTATATACCTGCGGCGATGAGCTGTGCTTCCAGAACCTCCATCCTGTCGCTGATGTCATCAGTCAGTGTGGCAAGCATCGATGTCAGATTGTCTGCATTCACATGACATGTGGCACAGCCACTCTGAAGCATGGTCTCATGACCGTGTCTGTCATACCAAACCCCCATGTTATGACCTCCGGCCTGGTAACCGTATGGTGCTGACATATGGCAGGTAACACATCCGCTGGCCGTGGAATGAGGGTTGTTGGCCGGAGGCTGGGCGCCGGGCAGTTCAAAAGGCGTTTTTCCCAGTATCAGGTTGGCATTGGGGCCGTGATGAGGCCCTATACGGTTGCTGGTTATTTGGAAATCGGCACCGTTGACCGCAGGAGCAGGTGAGACATTGCGCGACTGATGGCAGAAGACACACTGGTTGCTGGATCCTTTATCCCAAACGACATCGGCACCTGCATACTTGACCTCCAGTGTCTCTGCCCCGGGCTTTGTAAGAGCCCAGTCGGCCGCCGAGTAGGTCTCATGGATACGGTGGCAGGTGGAGCAGTTGATCTGCATCGGATATTGAGGCACGGAGATGTCTGCTACCGAACCTTCGGCTACATACTCCAGGAAGCCCTGACTTGTGTGACACTGTACGCATCCTGCTCTGTTGGCGTAGGCGGCATTCCCCCCGGTGGCATGGGTCGACTCCTCCCACTGGGCAGAGAAAGCTGCCATCGGGCTGGTACTGTTATGACAATCGGCACATCCCAGCGTGGTACCCGGATCCCCCTGGTCCCCCTGTGGCCCCTCTTCGCCCTGCGGACCCATGGGACCCTCACAGGAATACATTACCATGACTGAAGCAATAAGGATCGCGATAAGATTAAGATTTCTTTTCATATGGTTTATTTTATTTTCATGTATGATGGTACTCCTGATTTTACCGTTGCATTTATGCTATCCGAAACATTAAGGTCAGGGTGTGTCCCTCTCATATTTTTCTGATCTGAAAGGTAGCAAGACCCTCGATCGGTGCTCACTGTTTGCCATTGATATATCAATCACAACAGATTGATAAGTACGAGGCAATGGATTGATATAAGTCAAAGAAAAATATGATATTTGTTATAATTATGGATCGACAATGATGTTCGTAATTAGCTTTGACATTAAATCTGAAACCTGATGTATAGCGAAAATATTATTTCAAACTGTGAGGCCTGCAACAGGTGCTGGGCCAATTTCAAGGGTCTGTCAGTGGAGGAGCTTGAACTGGTAAACAAGAACCGTTACGAGGCCAGCTTTAATCCTTCAGAGATAATCATCAAGCAGGGATCCCCGTCATCAAATGCAATTTTTATCACATCCGGGCTGGCAAAAGTATACATGGAGGGTTATTCGGGCAAAAATCTGTTGATTAATCTTGCCGAGCACTCTACATTACTGGCTGGTCCCGGTGTCCATGTAAATTCGCGCTACTGCTATTCAGTCGCTGCAATAACCCAGGTGCAGGCCTGCTTCATCAGTTTTGACGTGATCCGGACGATAATTGCCGGAAATCCGGGATTTGCCCTTGGGTTTATAGAAGATCTGAGTGAGAAGGCATTCCGGATGCACCAGAAAGTGTTAAATCTTACCCAGAAAAAAATGCATGGCAGACTGGCCGAAGCCCTTCTTTACTTTGCGGATGAGGTCTTCCACTCGGACGATTATCAGCTGCTCCTGACACGTCAGGAAATCGGAGAGATGACAAATATGGCCAAGGAAAGCGTCGTCAGGATTATGGGCGAGCTGGAGAATGAAAAAATCATCAAGGCAATGCCGCGCTCAGTTAAAATCCTTAACAAGGATAAATTGCGTGTTATCTCCGAAAAGGGCTAGTTTTGCACACAAATCAATTTCATGAAGACAATCAGGTTTTTATTCACGCCCCTGTTGATGGGCATACTTTTCATTGTGCTGGCCATTGCCATGGCTGTAGCCACATTCATTGAGAATGACTTTGGTCCGGATAGTGTCAGGGCACTGATTTACAATACCCGCTGGTTTGAACTTCTATTCCTGCTGCTGGTTGTCAACCTCGCGGGCCAGATTGTAATTTTCAGGCTCTACCGCAAGGAAAAACTGACGGTGATGCTGTTCCATGCCGCCTTCATTGTCATGGTCATCGGAGCAGCAATAACAAGATTTACGGGCTATGACGGCATGATGCACATCAGGGAGGGTGAAACCACCGCACTGACCTGGTCATCAGGCGATGAAGTGAGGTTTGAGGTGAGTGACCCTGACGGACGGATGTTGTCCAGCCACTCTGCACCCGTAGACCTTACCGGTGGACGCACCGGCCGCTTTAAAAAGATGCTCAGGGTCGGGGATGAAGAGATAACCCTTAAGATGGAGAGATTCATTCCGGGCGCTGTCAGACATGTGGAGGAGACTCCGGACGGAGTACCTGTGGCAGCCTTCCTTGCCACCCCCGACATGGTTAGCAGTCAGATCATTGTGCTTCAACAGGGTGAGACATGGATGATCGGAGAGATGTCAATCGGCCTGGACACTGATGCCGATATCAGCGTGATCAGTGACAATTCGGCATTCTTTATCAGGTCCATTATGGAGATTCGTTCAACCAGCATGCAGGATATGCAGACAATGATCTTTGCTCCCGATACGCTGATTGCCCTGGTAAAGGGAACCGTCTACACTGTGGGAGGCTATCGGATAATGCCTCAGCAGCTGACCATGAGCGGCACGGTGGTGCCGGCACCCGACAGGGTCAGCGAAAACCCGGAAGGGGCCCTTGAATGCACACTGACAGGAACGGGATATGAACGAAAGGTATACCTGTGGACCGACGAGGTGCAGGAGAGTTCAGTATGGCAGGGTGAGACTGGCAATCTGAAATTGAGGGTAAGCTACGGCAGCAGCATGAAGCAACTCCCTTTCAGCCTTACCCTTGATGATTTTATTATTGAACGGTATCCCGGCTCCAACAGCCCGTCAGGATTCAAAAGCAGGGTCACTCTGGCTGATGCTGACAATGAGACCGGATTTCAGTATGATATTTACATGAATCACATTCTTAAATACCGGGAATTTCGTTTCTATCAGTCATCCTATGACCCTGACGAAAAGGGCACGGTGCTGTCGGTGAACCATGACCCGGCAGGCATGATGACGACATATACCGGCTACGGGCTACTATTCCTGTTCATCATCCTTACCCTGCTCAACAGGCGGTCGTTCTTCAGAACAGTCAGACCCGGCTACTGGAGCAGCAGATACCGCAAGCCGGCGGCTGTGATAGTTCTGGCTCTGGCTGCCTCCCTGATGCCGGTCAGCGCACAGAAGCTGGTACTGGACAAAGATGCTGCAGACAGCTTTGGAGGGGTGCTGGTGCAGGACCAGAAGGGCCGTACGAAACCTCTCTATACTGTCAGCAGTGACATAATGCGCAAGGTGGCACGGGAGAACACCCTTGACGGCCTCTCGCCGATGCAGGTATTCCTCGGCTGCTCGCTCGATTTCTACCACTGGCAGCAGGTGCCTATGATCAAGGTGTCAAACGAGGAGCTCCGTCAGATGCTGGGGCTTACCGGAGAGCGGGCAGCATTTTCCGATATTGTCACCTTCGGCGAGGGGGGCGGTTACAGGTTGTCAGCCTACGTTGAGAAGGCCTATGCAAAGGCTGAGAGTGAGCGCAGCAGGTTCGACAAGGAGGTGATAAAGGTGGACGAGCGGGTGAACATATGCTACATGATGTCAAAGGGTGAGTTCATGCGCATATTTCCCCTGAGGGACGGCACTGATCACTGGGGGATGGCTCAGGATGCCGTCAGACATGAGATCAGCAGGGACGATTCTCTCTTTGTGCTAAGCGTGGTGCCCATGTGGGTGCAGTCGGTCACAACCGTTGGAAAAGGCACGGCTGACCCTGACGATTTTCTGTCGGCGCTGAAGGAGTACCAGCGGGTCCATACCGGCTATGAACTCCCTTCCGCTGGTAAGGTGAAGGCGGAGCTGTTCTATTACAGGGCGAAGATATTCGAGAAGCTCTTCCCATGGTATGCCACCGTTGGCCTGATAATGATAACCGTCATCATCACCTTCATCATCAGGGGAAGGGAACAGTCGGGTGTGCTGCTGAAGATACTGTTCGCACTGATCGCAGGCGGATTTATCTTTCATACCCTGGGGCTTGGTATCAGGTGGTACATCTCAGGCCATTCACCGATGAGCAACGGGTATGAGTCGATGCTGTTCATCTCGTGGGTGACACTGCTTGCCGGGCTCATCTTCAGCCGGAAGTCGCTGCTGACGCTGGCTGCAACGTCGGTGCTGGGCGGACTGACACTGATGGTGGCGCATCTCAGTTTCATGGATCCGGAGATCACCAATCTGGTGCCGGTGCTGAAGTCGTACTGGCTGACACTCCATGTGTCAGTCATTACCGGCAGTTACGGGTTCCTGGGGCTGGGAGCCATACTGGGACTGATAGTACTGATAATGATGCTGTTTGTCAACGGCAGCAACCGGGATCGGATAAGCTCCGTAATTGATGAGTTGACGGTCATCAACTACAGGTCCCTGACCCTCGGGCTCTATTTCCTGACTGTCGGCACCTTCCTGGGGGCTGTCTGGGCCAATGAGTCGTGGGGACGCTACTGGGGCTGGGACCCGAAGGAGACCTGGTCACTGATAACCATCATTGTATATACGCTGGTGACACACTCACGCATGATACCCGGCATGAAGGAGACCTATACCTTTAACCTTCTCTCACTGTTTGCACTCTCCTCGGTGCTGATGACCTATTTCGGGGTCAACTATTACCTGTCGGGACTCCATTCCTATGCCGGGGGTGACCCCGTGCCTGTTCCGGTCTTTGTTTATATAGCAGTAGGAGTACTTGTGGCTGTTGCTGTTGCAGCACGGTACAAGTACAGGCAGATGTCTGCGGGGCGGAAGTAAACCGGACATCAGCTGACAGCAGGGCCTTGCTCCGGGTTTTGAGCAGCCGGATAATACAGGTGTGACCGGGCCTTTCTCAGGCATAGGAGTAACTGTCAAGGACAGAAGCGGCCGGGCTCCTTCCGGGGGTAGAAGCCGATGCCCCTATCGGTTGAAATATTCCTTACTTTTCTTGAGGGTGATATTGTACGTTGTGCCTTTTATAGCGGGGGCGAAACTGTGATAGGTAGTGTACTCATCACCTTCGTAGAATACTGTATATACCATCGTCATAGTATGGGCGCACCCGTCATAGGTACCGCTTCCCTCGACCCAGCCCACGTAGCCGTCTCCGAATTCGAAATCCTGTTTGGGGACGGTCACCTCCTCGAGGAAATCGCCTGACAGGGTATAATAGATAACTGCCCCGGGGGCGGCCCAGTCCCAGAAGTTATCATTCACAAGAGTATTGGCCAGTGTCGGATGTTTGGTGAAGTTCACGGGATAGATGTCATAGCCCGCCTCGTCACATGAGTATGCCCCGATGAAATTGTTGATATCAAACTGGCAGAAAGATGCCACATTCACCTGTACCACCTTTTCGGGGGAGACAACGCCTCCCGAGGTTGTCTCGGTGACACTGATATAGGCAGCGTCACCGGCAGGTTTGGTCGGGAAATGAACCGTGGCTGTGCGGGTGTCACTGCTTACACCCTGCAGCTCTGCGCCCGTCACGCTCCACTCCCACGAAGAGCCTGCCCGGTTATAGCTGACCGTATAGTCCCTTGTCTCAGTCTGGTAGACGGTTGTTGGTCCGTCCACTCCCAGCACCAGGGGCACCACATCCTGTGCCGTGTATGCGTTCTGATGTTCCTCGATATAGGTCTCGCCGCATGCCGTAAATAGCATCGGTAATATCAGTGTTATACATGATACCACTTTAATTCTGTTTTTCATAAGCCTTTAAGTTAAAAGTTGCGTATGACATCACTGCAATTTACATTATTTTATTGACTCGTTTAAATACGGTCAAAAAAAGGGTGCTTCATTAAAACGAAGCACCCTCTTAAATAATTGTAAGATTATCCCGGATTTATCTTTCAATTGGGATTAACCGTGTCACGGGGCCTTTCTCACCGCCCTTCTTACCGGTTAGTGCAAGATTGGAGACAAAGTAGGGATTAGGAAAGTAGGCGGCATATGTCTCTGCCAGTCCTGTATCATCTCCCGCATAATAGATATCGTACTGAAGAGTTATTGTCGGATCAGCGGGGCAGAAATCGTACAGCCCGGTTCCCTCGATCTCATAATCATAGGGATCACCATCCCATTCGGTAGTATAGATATACTGCCTGGGGATGGTAAGTGTACCGTCATTATTGACAGTAATAGCTATAGTTCCTCCGTCAATGACTGCTTCACCCCACCAATCTTCAATGAAAAGCTCACTTATTCCGGACATGTTCAGTATCGTAGCGCTTGAAGATGTGGCCGTAATAACAGCTCCGTCGTAGTATGCATCATCCCCTGACCATGAGCCAACAAGACTGCCGGCACCGTTGGGCAGCGGGCAGAACGGTTTGACTGTAACCTCGATATCCTTTTCAGGAGAGGTGACACCGCCAGCAGTTGTCTCGGAGACCTTTATGACAGCCGTGCCACTTGCCGGCAGGTTGTCAAACAGGATTGTCGCAGTCCTGGTGTCACTGCTTACCGATTGAACGGTAGCGTCACTGGAGCTCCAGCTCCATGTTGATCCTGCGCGGTCGTATTTTACCTTGAAGTCATATACGAAGGTCTGCAGTACAATTGAGGGCCCTGAGGTGCCTAAAATCAGGGGTACTACATCCTGTGCCGTGTAGTTGGCCTGGTTCTCCTCGATGTATGTCTCACCGCATGCGGGGAAGAGCATCACTGCAACCAGAAGGAAAGCCAGTTTAGCTATAATATTCTTTTTCATAATCATTCGTTTTTACCGTTAATACTCACCTGCTAAAACCATCCGCCGCTGGAATAATCTTCACCTGCAACACCTTTGCCGGGGCCGAACGTGTAGTTCTCCATCTGGTTTACTTCAAGCTGCTGACCCGGAATCGGAAAATGAAGCGGGGTACCTGCCTGCAGTTTGTTGGCTTTGCGCATTACGAAGAATTCCAGACCGGGGTTTGTCCCGTGAAGCTCTATATGCCTCTCATAGAATATGGCTGCTTCGACCTCTGCAGCTGTTGCTGCAATAGGTGCAAGGCCGCCGCGGGTGACCCTCGTGCCTGCGTTTATGACAGCGGCAGCACCGGTGAGGTCGGGCTGATGCATCAGCGCCTCTGCCTTCAGCAGATCATTCTCTGCCTTCGCGAAGCCTTCCTCAGGAGTGGTCCATGTGGAGAGCATATCGTCGAACCTCTGTGAGCGGTAGCATGAGAAATGGTAGTAGCCGCGTTCAACCCTGAAGGGGCATGTCTCAAGGAATTCGAAGTCTGTGAAGATCCTGTCATCAATGCCGTCTACATGAGCAGTTGTCGGTTCGGGAAGGACATCCCAGGTGCCGGCATCGGTCCAGCGTGCCGGGAATCGCGAATCCATCATATTTACCAGCCTCATGTCTGTCTGGCCCCATCCGCCGTAATGAGCATATGTGTGATAAAGTGTATACCAGGAAATATCATCCATTACAGGGGCAAAGTCATAGGTCAGACCCTTGTTGGCGTAGCTCAGTACTTTTCCCCAGTTGACTGCGTCATTCTGCGCCTTGTTCCTCGGTGAATAGGAGAGCAGTAACGCTGCCACGGTATTGGCCAGCTCAGACACTCTGACATTTGTCATATTAATTCCCGGAATCCAGGACCCGGGCAGGGTGAAAGTGTTGGTAGCACAGATAGCAATACACTTATCGAGGCACATGACAGCAGTGTCAATAACCTGATTCCAGGGATATACCTCCAGGGTCTGTGTAAGGTCAGTGTTTTCGGTAGTTATGAACCCTTTGTCATACATCAGCCCGATATATCCGAGATTCAGTCCCTGGGCAAGGTGTGCAACAGCAGCTACCATGGGTGTTTCATCGACGCCATCTGTCTCGATAACCATGTCACCGACAACAACCTTTCCCAGCACTTCATTGGCTGAAGCCAGGCCTGCGTAAAGCCATTTGTAAGTAGTCTCCGTGACGTTGGCATTACTGTATGCAGGAGTATTATCCCACGCAATGCGTGGTTCATAGCTAAGGTCGCGCATACCGGCATTACCCCATGAGCATGTACCTGCATCAGCGGCGACCCACAGACCCAGGGCTACCCCGTTATAAGCCTGGACTGTCATGTACCAGGTGTTGATCAGCGACCCTGCCACACCCTTAACATCAGAAGGGTTGGAGAAAGCTGTCTCAAAGTCAGGGTCATTGAGATTTTCAACCTCCAGGCTCTCACATGAAGTGAAAAGGAACGCCGCAACTATTGAGAATAAGAGAAAGTATCTTAGTGTTTTCATAATCACTTTGGTTTAGTCGTTAGAATTTCAGTTCAAGTGAAGCAGAGTAGGCTCTGAAGTTGGGATAGCCCATGAAGTCGTAGGCGAAATACTGCGTGCCGTTTGTCGTTCCCACCTCGGGATCATAGCCTGTATAGGTTGAAAGGGTATAGAGGTTTTTGCCTATGAGGGAGAGCTTAGCACTTTTAAGATAGCCCTTCAAAAAGCTTCTGAGCGCTGACGTGGGAACGCTGTAGGATACAGAAAGCTCTCTCAGCTTCAGGTAGCTTCCGTCCTCAACCCAGAATGCGTTCTGGTCGTTGACCATATAGAAGGCCTTATAGTACTCTATTGTCTTCTTCAGGTAATCTTCCTTGCCGTACTGGTCCATCATGCCGTGCCTGTCGTCACGTGTAAGCCACTGTGCCGACTTGTTATAGACATCACCGCCGTTCTTCCAGTCCAGGAGGGCATAGATGCCGATCCCCTTGAAGGTAATGGTGTTTGTCATTGACATCTTGAATTTAGGGTTTGAGTCGCCGATCTTGCCAAACCAGTTATCGCCGTTTTCATCAAGTTTTCTCACGGGGATTTCAAAGATCGTCCCTTCAGTTCCTTTTGGGATGACGTATCCGTCACTGTTGACCACATAATTGGTTATGAGGTCACCTTCACCGAGCTGCAGCTGCATCTCATCAAGTGTCTTGACAAAGGCAGCACCGTACATTGCACCGAACACTTCGCCTTCCCGGATATAGAATGCCTTGTAGGCTTCCTGTCCCTGCGGACCCGTCTGGTAGGGAGGCACGTCAAGCTGTGTAATCTGTGTGCGTACCCTGTCAAACAGAATACCCATGTTCCAGTTTACTGACTTTGATCTTACGAGCTGAGCATTGAGAGATGACTCCCATACCTTTGAGTTAAGTGAACCGGCGTTCCGCATCTGGCTGGGCCATCCGCCGTACTGCACTGCGAGAGGCACTGCCAGCAGCTGGTCTGTGGTGTTGGTTTCCGAACGTATAAGTTCAAAGCTGAACCTGTTGAGGAAGTCGATATTAATACCTGCCTCAAACTCTTTTGAGAGAGAAGGTTTCAGCAGTTTGTTTCCCAGCTGGCTCTTGTTGACGTTACCCTGTGCAATTGACATCACCTCATACTGGTCGGCAAAACCCGGACGCTGTCCTGCAGTACCGTAGGCAGCCCTGAGCTTGAGCTCCTGGACGCCGGGGATACTGATGTCTTCTGTAACCCTGTAGGCGCCCGATACTCTGAAGTAGGGGCTCCACCTGGCATCGGCACCGAAGAGCGAAGAACCGTCGTAACGGAACATGCCATCAAAGATGTATTTGTCTCTATAGTCAAGGTACAGTATGGCAAAATAGTTCTTGGCCAGTACTTTGGATTGGTAGCTGGTTGTCGAGATATTCCCCGAAATTGCGTCAAATGAAGGTATACCGCCAAGCCCGAAGTCAACTCCGGTGGCCGAGTTGCTGGCGACCTCGTTCTTTTCAAACAGGTAGCTCAGCTTGGCCCTTGCATTGAAGTCTCCTAATTTCTTGTTGAAATTGGCCGTAAACTGGGCATTCTGAGAAGTACGGTCAAAGTCGTAAATATAGAGGGAACCAAGAGAATAGACCGGCACACTTCCTGCACGTGTAAATGAATCATAGGGATTATAGGTCGAATTGTTTACTTCGGACTTCTCATAGGCATATCTTGCCTCGAAATTCAGGAAGTCGGTCAGGTTATACTTTGCCTGGTAAACACCCATGAACCTACCGCGCTTATTAAGGTCTTCGGGTTTCCAAAGCTGGTAGAGAGGGTTCTCCTGCTCCGCGTTCCATACGCTGGGCAGATAATTGTAGGGCTGTCCGTCCTTGTTCGGGTAGTAATAGTCAACATCGGGTTCTGTCAGCAGCACATCGAAGAACATACCGCCGTTGCTAGGGTTTACGCCGCCCGGATCCTGGGATGTTACCTTTATATAAGTGTTGCTGGCTGAGATGGAGAGCTTGGGTGTCAGCTTATGGTCGACATTTAGCCTGAAGGAGTTCCTCTTGTAACCTGTGGTCTCGACAAGGACACCTGACTGCACATTGTTCTCGAAAGAGGCAAGGAAGTTAGTTTTGCCGAGGTTTGAAGCAACACCGACATAATTGGTGTAGTTGGAGTTCTCGGCGAAGATGTTATCTTCATGATCGTAGATTAAAGCATACTCATTGTCCATGTAATGGTCATCCTCGAGGCGGCGGGTACCGGTAATCCCCTGTTCTGTGCCCTGATAATTGGCGGGATAGGTGACACCGGCATATCTGGTGTAAGGATAGCTTGCCTGATCGTCGGCAAGGACATAGGCATGATGTTCCGACAGCCAGTATCTTTTTGCCAGCTGGTTGATACCGTATTCATTCCTTATGGTCACTTCGGTTTTGCCCTCGGAGAGGAGATTACCGCGCCTGGTGGTCACAGCGATGACGCCGTTACCTGCGCGTGAGCCGTAGAGAGCTGCTGCGGAAGCACCCTTGACAACCTCTATTGATTCAATATCATCAACGTTAATATCGGCGAAGGTGCCCTCCATGATGGCTCCGTCAACAACTATCAGTGGATCCTGTGATCCGGAGATCTGGGTGGCGCCGCGGACAAGGATGGTTGACTGTGATCCCGGCTGGCCGTTGGCGTTGATGACCGTGAGGCCTGACACTTTACCCTGCAGTGCCGATGAGGCTGAGGTAGCGACAACCTCCTTGAGTTTTTCCGCGTCAACCCTGTCAACCGATACAGACATTTTCTTTTTTGGCGTCCCTGCCGCAACACCGGTGACGATGATCTCGTCAAGGTTCAGCAGGTCCTGCTCCATCAGAATGTCAACCCTGTTCAGTCCGGTGACATTCACCTCCTGTGTCTTCATCCCGATAAAGGAGAAAACGAGAGTTCTGGAGTTTTGCGGCACGTTCAGGGAGAAATTACCGTTGGCATCGGTGAAAACTCCGAGAGTAGTACCCGGAACAGTAACTGAAACGCCCGGTATCGGACCCTCCCCCTCCACTGCGGAGGTCACTGTGCCTGTAACAGTTCTTGTCTGTGCCATTAGTGCTGTGACACCAGTACACAGAAACAATACTAACAACAGAATTAGTTTCTTCATACGTTCAAGTTTTAGGTTAAAATTAGAGGAGGTCAAGATAATGATTTTCTTTTTAAACAAACAAGAGAAAACCCGTTTTTTACCGGTTGCCATGCAGATGGGGCATTACCGTGCTGAGATGAGGAGGTCTGTGCATCTGGAACAGGGCGCATTGCCGGACTGTTTTTAGTATGTAGTACATTGATTGTTAGTTTAGCACTATATGGATGGTAAAAGACCGGGTTGCCGTTTTCGTTTCGCTCAAACGGCATCCACAGTGGGATTGGCGGCAGCATCCATTTCTCCGACAGAGACTGGGTTGTCGTTTTCTCTATGCTCAAACGGCGAGCCCGAGGAGGGGTATCACCGAAAAAATAAAGCTGATCCCGCATTGCGCGGGTCAGCTTTTCTTGAAGGGTGGAAGACCGGGGTCGAACCGGCGACCTCCAGATCCACAATCTGGCGCTCTAACCAACTGAGCTACAACCACCGTTTACGGAGTGCAAAGAAACATCAAAAAAAGCATTCCGCAAATAGTTGGTTTAATTTTGTTATCATGCTCGGCAAATAGTATCTTAGAACCCCTAAAATGATGCGGTACACTTTTTGCCGCAATTTCCCCAATCTGCTTCAATACCAGGGTAAGTTTGGCCAGGCTCAAAGTCATAGACAACATATCAGGATTGCAGGCTGTACAGCTGCTGAGATTTGTCACCTTCCTGATAATAAGTATTGTATTTACCAAGAGTCACCTCTCGCGTGCTCAGATAGGCAACTGGGAGCTGTTCCTCTTTATCTCCAGCCTTCTCAGCTTCTTCTGGGTTACCGGCATAATCCAGTCGTTACTCACCCTCTACAGCCGCAATCGGACCTACAGAACAACCGGGGAGACCGAGGGCCGCAAGTCGCCCGAGATCTTCAACGCCTTCCTTCTGATCCTGTTTTTCAGCATACTGGTCTTCGCGCTCGGCATACCCATGAAATTCACCCTGGCCGTTCCGGGGAGGTCGCCGGAGATACCATACCCCAACATGCTCCTTCTCTACATCCTGCTGAGTAACCCCGTCACACTGATAGAATATATATACCTGCTAAACAAGAGGCCTCACCGTATATTGCAGTACGGCATATATACCTATTCCGCACAGCTGCTGCTGGTGCTTGCCCCGGTGCTGGCCGGATTCGACGAGCAGAGCGCTGTCTGGGGTCTCTTCATCATCACGGGGCTAAGATGGGTGTGGCTGGTGATACTGTTGCGAAGGTACACCCTGCCGGAATTATCGTTCGACTTCATGAAGGAGCATATGAAGGTGGGTCTGCCGCTCATACTGGCCTTCCTGATTAGCGGCTCGGCACAGTATGTTGACGGTATAATCATCTCAATACGCTATGCCGACCCCGGTGTCTTCGCCATGTACCGCTACGGCGCCAAGGAGTTTCCGCTGGTGCTGTTGCTGGCCAACGGCCTAAGCAACGCCCTCCTGCCGCAGTTCAGTACCAGGGAGGGGATGAGGGCGGCACTGGTGACCCTCCGCACCAGGTCTGACAGGCTTATAAAATACCTCTTCCCCCTCGTAATAGTTACCATGCTGGTGGCACGCTGGGTCTACCCACGACTCTTCACCCCGGAGTTCACACGCAGCGCCGACGTCTTCATGATCTACCTGCTGCTGATTATACCACGACTGGTTTTTCCTCAGACAATAGTCATCGGACGCCGGAAGACAAGGGTCACCCTCATAGCGGCAGCGGTAGAGCTGGCGGTGAATATACCGCTGAGTCTCATGCTTATAAGACCCTATGGGGTCGTTGGCGTGGCACTGGCAACATTCATCGTCTATTCGCTGGAGAAGCTGTTTCTCATATGGTACGTCTGGAAGAAGATGAAGATACCGCCGGGAGAGTATATCCCTATAGTTAGCTGGCTGATACACTCGGCAATCCTGATACTTATCTTCGTGCTTATCGACCACCGTATCATCGATCTTCATTAAGGCCTGGCAAGGCCCTGGAGTAGTGATATCAAAAAGAATTATATTTGAGCAATATAAAAGATGTTGCTTCAGATGCACGACAACACCGGCCGGTTAGAGAAATATTTCAGTGAGTTCAGGAGGAACATCACAGGCATAGACCAGGAGTATGCCACGCCTTATGGCAGAAAGAAGATCGTCTATTGCGACTGGATTGCCAGCGGACGTCTCTACAGGCCGATAGAGAGACAGATGTCAGAAGCCTTCGGACCCTTCGTTGCCAATACCCACACCGAGACCTCCGAGACAGGATCGGTGATGACCTGGGCCTATCACCACGCCCAGGAGATAATCAAGAAACATGTCAATGCAGGTCCTGACGATGTGCTGATAGGCGCGGGGGCAGGCATGACGGCCGTGATCAACAAGTTCCAGAGGATACTGGGGCTGAAAGGATGCAACTATCCCCGTCCGGAACGATGCGTAAAAGAGAGCGAGTGCCCTGTTGTCTTCATAACTCATATCGAACATCACTCCAATCAGACCTCATGGTACGAGACACTGGCCGATGTGGTTATGATAGAGCCGGGAGAAAATCTCACCGTTGACCCCGCCAACCTTCAGAAGGCACTCGACAAGTACAAAGACCGGAAATACAAGATAGGCTCTTTCTCTGCCTGCTCAAATGTCACGGGAATCTACACTCCCTATCACACTCTTGCGCGTATCATGCACGAGAACGGCGGACTCTGTTTCATTGACTTTGCTGCCTCAGCACCTTACGTCGACATCAACCTGCACCCTGACGACCCTATGGAGAAGCTTGATGCCATCTTCTTCTCTCCCCATAAATTTCTGGGCGGCCCGGGTTCGTCGGGCATAATGGTTTTTGACAAGTCGCTTTACCGTTCATCTGCCCCTGACCAGCCCGGAGGGGGCACCGTCGAGTGGACCAACCCATGGGGTGAATACAAGTATGTTGACAGCATAGAGTCCAGGGAGGACGGTGGCACCCCGGGGTTTCTTCAGATGATCAGGGCCTCGCTGGCCGTGGAGCTGAAGGAGATGATGGGTACCGCAAATATCGGCGCCAGGGAGGATGAGCTGGTGGCACGGACCCTGGAAGGGCTCTCGGCGATACCCGGTCTTCACATACTGGCGCCGGAGGTGAGACACCGCCTGGGGTCCTTATCATTCTACATGGATGACCTCCATTATAACCTGGTTGTCAAGCTGCTGAGCGACAGGTACGGGATACAGGTCAGGGGCGGATGTGCCTGCGCGGGTACCTACGGCCACTACCTGCTCGATGTGACCTATGACCACAGCCACCGTATCACCGAGATGATCAACAGGGGTGACCTGTCAGAGAAGCCCGGATGGGTGCGGCTGTCACTCCATCCCACAATGACCGGAGAGGAGCTGGAATGGGCTATCGCAGCCCTGGGGGAGATAAGGGAGAACGGAGCGGAATGGAGCAGGGACTACATATACAACAGGCGGACAAACGAGTTCAGGCACCGTGACGACAATGGCGCAGGGCAGGAGACGGTCAGGTCGTGGTTTAAACTAAACAACTGAAAGAGATGAAAATAACGGAAGTAGCCACTAAGGTCCAGAAGAGAGAGTTCATCAACTTTCCGAAAAGGCTCTACAGGGATGACCCCAACTGGGTATGTCCTCTTGACAGTGAGATAGAGGCTGTCTTTGACCCTGAAAAGAACTACGCCTTCAGTCAGGGCGTAGCCACACGCTGGCTGCTGCTCGATGATAAGGGTAACACCCTGGGCAGGGTGGCAGCCTTCATTGACGAGGTACGCTCGAAAGCCAACAGGCAGCCCACGGGAGGCCTCGGGTTTTTCGAGGTCACCGAATCACGCGAGGCGGCCTTCATGCTCTTTGACACCGCGCGCCGGTGGCTTGCCGACAAAGGCATAAAGGCAATTGACGGCCCGATAAACTTCGGCGACAACGACAACCACTGGGGACTGCTCGTAGATGGCTTCATGCAGCCGGGCTTCGGCATGCCCTACAACAAGGAATATTACAGGAGCTTCTTCGAAGAGTATGGATTTAAAACCTATTTCGAGCAGTACAGCTATCATAAGGATGTGGCCGCCGTGGAGGTCTTCCCGGAACGGTTCAGGAAGATAGCAGAGTGGATAGCGAAGAAGCCGGGTTACAGCTACCGCCATTTTGAATACGGCAAACATGATAAATTCATTGCCGACATGGTGGAGATCTACAATGAGACCTGGGCAGTCTTCAAGGAGGATTTTACCCCGCTGGACCCTGCCAGGCTGAACAATACACTGCAACAGGCTAAAGCCTTCATCGACCCCGAGCTGATCTGGTTTGCCTATCACAATGAGAAACCCGTCGCTTTCTTTATTATCTTTCCCGACCTCAACCAGATTCTAAGGCATTTCAATGGCAGGCTGACGCTGTGGAACATGATCAGGTTCGTATGGTATAAAATGACCCACGAGATGACCCGCGCCAGGGCTCTGGTGGCCGGTGTCCACCCGTCATACCAGAACAGCGGTATCGAGTCGCCGATCTTCCTTGAGTTATTTCACGTATTCCGCCGCAAACGGTTCTACAAGGAGCTGGAGCTGTCGTGGGTGGGTGATTTTAATCCCAAGATGATCTCAATCTATGAGGCCCTCGGTGCCTCGAAGGCAAAGACCCACCTTACACTGAGATACATGATCGATGAGTCCCTTCCGTTCATTATGTACAAGGATGAGATGAAGGAGAACCTGGCTCAGCGGCAGGCCTGGGCGAAAGAGTAAAAAAAATTAAATCTCTGTTTGCAATTTGGTTATTGTTCATTATCTTTGCACTCCGCTTTTAAGGGGATTTTTTACAGTAACAAACTATAGCATAAGATGAAAGAAGGTATACACCCGAAGAATTACAGGCTGGTTGTATTTCAGGATATGTCAAACGGTTTTTCCTTTATGACACGTTCAACCGCTTCGTCACGTGATACAATTAAATGGGAGGACGGCAATGAGTATCCGCTAATCAAGCTTGAGATTTCAAATACCTCGCATCCGTTCTATACCGGCAAAATGAAGCTTGTTGACACTGCAGGAAGGGTTGACAAGTACATGAACCGTTACAAGAACCATCTGGGCAAGAAGTCGAAGTAGATGATATTTATACATCAGGGAGGCTGCCTTAAACAAGGCGGCCTTTTTTTTGTTGCAATGGTGACACTCATCGCACGCCGCCCCTCGTGGTATGCACAGGAGTGATATAATTTAACTAAATTTGCATCGTTTACAAAGACTATGGAGAAAAAGGCTTTTGGGAAATGGAGCGGTGTCGGCTTTCACGAGCTGATTGATGAAGGGAGGGAGATTATTCCCATTCTGTCTGACGGTGATGACCATGAGCTTGAGGATGTGGAGATACCGGGAAAGGTACCTTTGCTTCCGCTGCGCAACACGGTGCTCTTCCCCGGTGTGGTGATACCCATAGCCGTGGGTCGCTCCAAGTCGGTTCAACTGGTGCGCGAGGCATACAGGGGCAACAAGCTCGTTGCGGCTGTGGCACAGCTCGATGCAGAGGTGGAGGACCCGCAGATACAGGACCTCAACGTTGTCGGCACCCTGGGCCAGGTGGTCAAGCTGCTGGAGATGCCTGACGGTACCACCACGGCCATCATACAGGGACGCAGACGAGTCTCGGTTGTAAACGTTGTCACCACCGAACCCTACATGACGGTACAGTTGCAGGCTATCCCGGAGGCAAGGGGTGGAGAGGATGAGAAGGATTTCGAGGTGATCATAGGATCGCTTAAGGATCTCTCGGTGAAGATCGTCAAGCTCAACCCCAACATCAATCCTGAAGCCTCATTTGCCGTTAAGAACATAGAGAACAGCACCTACCTTATAAATTATATTTGTGCCAATACCGAGATAAACGTCAATGACAAACAGAGGCTGCTTGAAGCGGCTACTCTCCGTGAACGCGGGATGAGGCTTCTTGAGCATCTCGTGAGGGAGATACAGCTTCTTGAGCTGAAGAACGAACTGCAGTCGAAGGTCAAATACGAGATAGACCAGCAGCAGCGTGAGTTCCTGCTGCATCAGCAGATGAAGACCATACAGAATGAGCTGGGAGGCAATCCTGTTGACAAGGAAGTGGAGGATTTCCGTGCCAGGGGTAAGGAGAAGAAGTGGAGCGAGGATGTGGCAAAGGTCTTCACCCGTGAGCTCGACAAACTTGCGAGGCTCAACCCTGCCGCCGCGGAATACTCGGTGCAGGTCAACTATATCCAGACACTCCTGGAGCTGCCGTGGAACGAATATACCGTCGACAATCTCGACCTCGTCAATGCACAGCGGGTGCTTGATGAAGATCACTACGGGCTCGAGGAGGTGAAGGAGAGGATACTTGAGCATCTCGCGGTGCTGAAGCTCAAGGGTGATCTCAAGTCGCCGATAATATGCCTTTACGGACCTCCGGGGGTGGGTAAGACCTCCCTGGGCAAGTCGGTTGCCAGGGCCCTGGACCGCAAGTATGCACGCATGTCGCTGGGCGGACTGCATGATGAGGCGGAGATACGCGGACACCGCAAGACTTACATAGGCGCCATGCCGGGCAGGGTGGTGCAGAACATACGCCGTGCCGGGTCATCCAACCCCGTGTTCATCCTCGATGAGATAGACAAAGTGGGACAGGATTTCAGGGGCGACCCCTCCTCCGCCCTTCTGGAGGTGCTTGACCCTGAGCAGAATACACATTTCTATGATAACTTTCTGGAGCTCGAGTATGACCTCTCCAACGTGCTCTTCATAGCAACAGCCAACACCCTCTCAACCGTCAGTCCCGCCCTGCGCGACAGGATGGAGCTGATCCCCCTTACAGGTTATCTCGTTGAGGAGAAGAGGGAGATAGCCGTCAGGCATCTCATACCCAAGCAGCTGGAGGCCCACGGCGTCATGAACGGTCAGTTCGTGCTGCCCGGTGATGTCATTGAGGAGTTGATACAGCGTTACACCCGCGAGTCGGGTGTCAGGGAGCTCGACAAGCGGATAGCCAAGCTGACCAGATACAGGGCCAGGGAGATAGCCTTCGGGGATAAGCCCGAAGCCACAGTCACCGCTGATAAGGTGGCTGAGATACTGGGTCCTCCGAAATATCTCCGCGACATCTATGACGGCAATGACCAGGCCGGCGTCGTCACCGGGCTGGCATGGACAGCCACCGGCGGTGAGATACTCTTCGTGGAGACCTCACTGAGCAGGGGCAAGGGCAACCTCACCCTCACCGGCAACCTGGGCGATGTCATGAAGGAATCGGCGGTGATAGCCCTGGAATACCTGAAGGCCCACGCCTCGATGCTGGCACTGCCCGACACCTTCGCCGAAAAGTGGAACATACATGTTCACGTGCCGGAGGGAGCCATCCCCAAGGACGGCCCGTCGGCAGGCATCACCATGGCAGCATCTATAGCCTCAGCCTTTACCCAGCGTAAGGTGAAGAAATATGTGGCGATGACCGGTGAGATCACACTGCGCGGCAAGGTGCTCCCGGTGGGAGGCATCAAGGAAAAGATACTGGCAGCCAAGCGTGCCGGGATAAGGGAGATTGTTCTCTCGGAACAGAACCGCAAGGATGTGGAGGAGATAAAGGTGAAGTACGTCCGCGGACTGAAGTTCAGGTATGTTGATACAATCATGGACGTGCTTGACCATGTGCTGCTCAGGCAGAAGGTGACTGATGCCAGGACTATTGATTTCGATTAACCGTTAAAATGCAATCATGAACAAAACAGCTGTTTTCCCGGGCTCTTTCGACCCTCTTACCGTGGGTCACGAAGCGCTTGTAAGAAGAGCGCTGCCGCTATTTGACAAGGTCATAATAGCTGTGGGTGAGAATGCTGAGAAGAGCAGCCTTTTCAGCATTGAGATGAGGCTCAAAATGATATCAAAGGTGTTTGAGGGTGAGGAGAGGGTGGAGGTCACCCGCTTCAGCGGACTGACGGTCGAATTCTGCCGCAGGCACAATGCCCGGTATATCCTGAGAGGACTGCGTACCGCCGCCGACTTCGAGTATGAGCGCGCAATGGGCCATATGAACTGGAAGATGGCCCCCGAGATAGATACTGTTTTCCTGCTTACGAGCACAGAACACACTCCCGTCAACTCCACCATTGTTCGTGATATCATCAAGAACGGGGGCGATGCTTCGATGTTTGTCCCCTCCGCCATTAATCTGTCCGATTATCTCGGAAGATAATCACCTGACTCTCAGGGTGTAGTTCAGAAGATCAAGTAACGATTGAAAGGTGTTGTCCTTAATGCGGGCGATCTCCTTTGGCTCAAGCCACTCAGCATGGGTGATGCCCTCCTCGGCCTGCGGTTCGGTTATCATCTCCCCGCTGTAGCTCATGTGGAACCACCATGTCTTTTTCATATATGGCCTGCTGTCGAACAGATAGGTATGGTAACTCGGAGGCAGTGCCCCCATGATGTTGTGTCCCCGGATGTTGCACTCTTCGGTCACCTCCCTGAGGGCACACTGTTCAGGCGTCTCACCCTCTTCGAAATGGCCTTTCGGGAGGTCCCACCTGCCATAACGCATGATGAAAAGGTACTTCCCCGAAGGATGTTCCACCAGGCCGCCGGCAGCCTCTATGACGGTAAACCACGAGGAGAAGACACTCCAGAGGTTGTTGATATCGGATGAATAAATATTGAGTGAGGGTATGTTAATATTGACAGCAAACTCTGATATTTGGTCAAAGAGCTCCTCCTTCGCACCGAATTTATGGAAAAGGGCGTATTTTTGCACCCGGTCAGGCTCGTGGGAGAGGGTGATGACCCTGTTGTCAAAGTAAACCTTATATCTCAGCATATGGACGAAACCGCAAAAAAAACCGCAGAATACCTTCTGCAAATTAAAGCAATAAAATTGCAACCGGCAAAACCTTTTACCTGGGCTTCAGGATGGAGGTCACCCATTTACTGTGACAACCGAAAGACCCTCTCATTCCCCGTGGTGCGCAGTTACATCAGGGATGCCTTTGCCTCAAAGGTCAGGCAGCTCTACCCTGACGCTGAAGTGATAGCCGGGGTTGCCACCGGGGCCATAGCCCACGGCGCGCTGGTGGCTGAAGATCTCGGCCTTCCGTTCATTTATGTGAGGTCAGGGGCCAAGGACCATGGCCTGGGCAACCAGATAGAGGGTTATTATGCGGAAGGCCAGAGGGTGGTGGTGATCGAGGATCTCATCTCCACGGGAGGGAGCAGCCTGGGAGCCGTCAGGGCCCTGCGTGCGGCAGGATGCAGGGTGGAAGGAATGATCGCCATCTTTACCTATGGATTCAAAAAGGCTGAGGAGGCCTTCGCCGCCGAGGAGTGCAGGCTTGACACCCTGGGCAACTACTCGGTCCTGGTAGATTTGGCCCTGGACTCTGGATATATCTCCGGGGAAGATGTGGAGACCCTAAGGGAGTGGAGAAAAGAGCCGTCAGAGTGGGGGAGAGGGTGAGGATAAAGGATAAGGGGTGAAGGCTAAGATTAAAACTAAAGGGATTCAGGCGAAAGGATGAGTGCGATGACATCATACAGCAGCAGGAAGGGAGAGGTGCCGGTGGGTGATGACGACCTATATGCTTTTCTCACTGACATGCGCAATTTCAAATCGGTCACTCCCAACGGTTTATTGGATGAATGGCAGGCCACGGAAGACCGGTGCAGTTTTAAGATAGACAGGGCCGGCAAGGTGTCGGCATCACTTTCCGAGGCGCTGCCCCATTCCATGATCACCTACAATGCTGAGACGCTTTTTACAGGAAAGATAGCGGTGCAGGTGGTGATAGAGCCTCTCTCAAGGAACAGATCATCGTTCTATATTACCGCAGGCTTGAACTTGAATCCCCTGATGCGTATGCTGGTGGGTGACTCAGCCGGCACATACCTGGAAAAACTTATTGATGCCATCGAGGGCTACGGTGGCTACGACAAGATCAGAGGATGTAGTCGACCTCTTTGAAGGCATATTCACTGAGAGTGCCATCCTCGCGGCGCATCATCAGCATGCCGTCGTTCCTGACCGACTCTATCATGCCCCTGAAGATACCCCTGCTGTCGGTATAACTGTGCCATTCACCCCTCCGGTAGAGAGCCTTATGATACTCCTCTGCCAGTAGCGACCACTCGCCGGCGGTGACCATACGGTACCGGCTGTCGAGGAGTGCTGTGAGCTCGCGGGTGATGCGCGCCAGGTCGTGACTGCTGCCTGTCAGCATGGCCAATGAGACCGGGTTGGGGGCGCCGCCGGTGAAGGCCATCTGGTTGACGTTCAGCCCTATGCCCGCCACACTGCCCGCCAGCCTGGATCCGATGATGCTGTGCTCAATGAGGATGCCTGCAATTTTGTATTTCCCGGCATAAATGTCATTGGGCCACTTGACAGCCACATCGTAAGCATATGTGCTAACAAGGTCACATACAGCCAGGGAGACGAACTGTAATATTACAAACTGCTCTTCCGGCTTCACCATCTCAGGATAGAGTATGACACTCATCAGCAGGTTCTTGCCGGGCTCACTCTCCCAGCGGTTGCCCGCCTGACCCCTCCCGCTCTCCTGGTGTGAGGCTGTTATGACGGTTCCCTCCTCCGGCTTCTCCTCCCTCATCATTGCCGAGGCCACGCTGTTTGTTGATGACACTCTGTCATGGTGGATTACGGATGATCCTATTATCATGATGATCAGATGTTTCTGTTACTCTCTTATGGAACAACTGCCGGTTGCACCACAGGCTGAACAAATTGGCACCACAATTGTATAAAAGGGGTTGCGCTGCACGAAAATACGGATAAATGTTCGTAATTTTGCGCCAGTTAAAAGGAACTGTTTATTACTGAAAAGATTATTGATGGGAAAAACCAGAAAAGAGGCCACCCGGGTCACTGAAAGCATCGTCAGGGGATTGTTCGGAAAGAAGGGAGAGAAGGTGGCGCTTATCGATCTGAGAAAAATTGAAAACAGGGTTTGTGACTGGTTTGTAATCACTCATGCCACCTCCGCAAGGCAGGTGGATGCACTCGCCTGGTCAGTTGAGGATGAGGTGAGGAAGGAGACAGGCATAAAGCCCTATCATATCGAGGGAAAGGAGAACTGCTTCTGGGTTCTTCTCGATTACGGTGACATTCTGGTGCATATTTTTCAGCAGCCCTACAGGGAGTTTTATGACCTCGAATCGTTATGGGCCGACGGTCATATTACAATTATTGAGGACAGTTCAGAAAATAAAAGTAACTGATGGCAGAGAACAAGCCCCCCACAGGGCCCAACAAGGATGACAAGAAGAACGGCAAATCATGGCTCAGCTCGAGCTGGTTTTTTGTCATACTGATACTGTCATTCATCGTAGTCAATATATTTTTCTCGGGGAAGTATAGCCAGAAGGCTGATCAGCGGCAGATTGAGGAGATGGTGAAGAACCGCGACATCGAGCGGGTGGTCGTGATCAATGAGGAGCAGGCTGAGATTTATCTTTATACTGAGTCGCTGAAGAGCGGGCGATACCCTGACTTTGCGGAGAAGAGGAGCTTTGGACTCCAGCCTCCCAAGCCACAATACTATCATACCTTTGGCACGGTTGAGCTCTTCGAGGAGTTTTTCACCCAGGCGCAGGAGAAAGCGGGCTACACCGAGGATGAGCGCATTTTTCTCGATTACCAGAAGAGAAAAGACTATCTCTCCACCTTCCTCGGAGTCATACTGCCGTTTCTGATCATAGCAGCACTGTGGATATACTTCATGAGACGGATGGCCGGCGGCGGTGCCGGCGGCGGTGCCGGCAACATCTTCAGTGTCGGCAAGTCAAAGGCGCAGATCTTCGACAAGGACACCCATATCAAGATTAACTTCAATGATGTGGCAGGGCTTGAGGAGGCCAAGACCGAGGTGATGGAGATAGTTGACTTCCTCAAGAACCCGAAGAAGTACACCTCGCTGGGCGGTAAGATCCCCAAGGGGGCACTCCTTGTGGGACCCCCGGGGACCGGCAAGACGCTGCTCGCCAAGGCGGTGGCGGGAGAGGCCAACGTACCCTTCTTCTCCATCTCCGGATCCGACTTCGTCGAGATGTTTGTCGGCGTCGGTGCCTCGCGCGTGAGGGATCTCTTCAAGCAGGCCAAGGAGAAAGCCCCATGTATAGTCTTCATTGATGAGATCGATGCCGTTGGACGTGCCCGGGGCCGCAACCCTAACATGGGCGCCAATGACGAACGTGAGAACACTCTCAACCAGCTGCTCACGGAGATGGATGGCTTCGGCACCAACAGCGGAGTCATCATCCTTGCAGCCACCAACAGGGCCGACATACTCGACAAGGCGCTGCTTCGCGCCGGCCGTTTCGACCGCCAGATACACGTGGAGCTCCCCGATCTGAAGGAGCGCGAGGCTATCTTTAAGGTACACCTTCGTCCCATCAAGCTGGAGGATGGATTTGGCATCGCCTTCCTGGCCAAACAGACGCCGGGATTCTCGGGTGCTGATATTGCCAACGTATGCAATGAGGCGGCACTGATAGCGGCACGCCGCAACAAGACAGTGGTGGAGAAGCAGGACTTCCTCGACGCCATCGACAGGATCATAGGAGGCCTGGAGAAGAAGAACAAGATCATCTCCATGGAGGAGAAGAGGACGATAGCCTATCATGAGGCGGGTCATGCCACGGTCAGCTGGCTCCTGGAGCATGCCAGCCCACTCCTCAAAGTTACAATCATCCCCAGGGGCAAAGCTCTCGGGGCAGCATGGTATCTCCCTGAAGAGAGATCTATATCAACACGTGAGCACATACTCGACGAACTTGCCTATGCTCTCGGCGGCAGGGCCTCAGAGGAGATTATAATAGGCAAGATATCAACCGGGGCGCTGAATGACCTGGAAAAGGTTACCAAGCAAGCCTACGCCATGGTTGCATATTTCGGCATGTCTGATAAGGTAGGTCATATGAGCTACTACGACTCGTCGGGACAATCCGATTACAGCTTCACGAAGCCCTACAGCGAGAGGACGGCAGAGCTGATAGACGCCGAGGCCAATAAGATTGTCGAGGAGTCATATGAAAAGGCCAAAGAGGTGATCTCGGCCAACATCAAGGGCCTCAAGCAGCTTGCCGAGCAGCTTCTGGAGAAGGAGGTTATCTTCAGCGAAGATCTTGAGCGCATCTTCGGCAAGCGCAAGGGCGACCATACCAGGGACCTCTCTGAGCCCGGCAGTGACGGGGAACAGAAGACAGATGAGAAGCCCGTCGGGAAGGAACACACCGGGAAGGAGCCCGCCACGAAAAAATCTGTCGCGGAAGAACCAGTCATTGAAGGGTCTGCCGGGGAGCAGTTCGCAGCAGATACCCCGGGCGAAGAAAAAGAGGTAAGGAAGAGCTCCTCCGGCGAATCCACAGCAGCAGAAGAGGACAATGGAGAATGAGTGGGTTGTCATAGCCGGGTTCACAGACGACGTTAAGAGCCAGATTGCCGTTGACCGGCTGCTTGCAAATGGAATCGATGCCGTTGCCGTGGACAAGCGCGACAGAATCTACAGGATAGGAGAGATAGAGCTCTTTGTTCATCGCGATAATGTTCTTCCTGCAAAGGAAATAATCAAGGATCTGTGAGGTGACCAATTTTGTAAGGCGAACCGTTACCGGTGCTTTTATAGTGATATTTATTCTGGGCGGGCTGTGGCTCCATCCTGTCTCCTTCTTCATCGTCGGTGCAGTGATGATGGCAGGCATACAGCGCGAGTACTACATCTTGGTCAGGAGTACAGGTGTGCGTCCCCAGATGGTGACAGGCATCATCAGCGGCTTCATTATCTATGTCACATCAACATTGATAGCAGTGGGATGGCTGTCCATGAAGGGATTTCTTGTACTCATACCGTTGATAGTGACAGTGATGGCGATTGAACTCTTCAGAAAGGAGGAGAGACCTTTTGACTCCCTGGCACACACACTCTTTTCCCTCCTCTACACAGCGGTGCCCATATCCATGTTCCCATTCGCCGCCTTCAACCATACGGGTCTCGAGCCCCTGATGCCGATGGAGGGGACAGAGTTCTCACCGGTTATACTGACAGGCTTCTTCCTGCTGCTCTGGACCAATGATACCGGGGCTTACCTCGTTGGCTCAGTACTGGGCCGGCATCCTCTCTTTGAACGTATGTCCCCAAAGAAATCATGGGAGGGTTTTGTCGGAGGCCTGGTACTGACACTGATCGTTGCACGTCTGTTATCGGGGTGGCTGGGGGTGGCCGGCACTGCCGGGTGGATCATTATTGGCGTCATTGTGTCGGTGGCCGGCACCCTGGGCGACCTGCTGGAATCGATGCTTAAGAGGAGCCTCGGGCTGAAGGACTCCGGAACTGTAATGCCGGGCCACGGTGGCTTCCTCGACAGATTTGACAGCGTGGTGGTAGCATTTCCGCTTGTTTATCTATATTTGGTTTTAGTCGGATGAGATCATGGGAAAAAAGATAAAAATACACAGGGAAGGATACAAAATCATACTTGCTGCCCTTGTATTGTTGCTGATGGTTAACGTTGCCGTGAGGCTGATATGGCCTGCGACACCGCTGGTGCATAACCTGCTGCTGGGAGCCTCTGTCATGCTTCTGGCCTTTGTCGTGCTCTTCTTCCGAACACCGTCCAGGCACGTTGAGCCTGACCCGCTGCTGATATATGCACCGGCTGACGGCAAGATAGTGGTCATGGAGGAGACCTACGAAAATGAGTACTTCAAGGATAACAGGCTCCAGATCTCCATCTTCATGTCCCCGTTCAACATGCACAGTAACAGGTATCCTATCTCCGGCAGTGTCGTCTACACCAACTATCAGCCAGGCAAAAAATTTCATGCCCGGAGCCCCAAGTCGTCAGTGCTGAACGAAAGGAGCACAATAGTTGTTACATCAGAGAACGGCACCGAGATACTTGTGAGACAGGTTGCAGGTGCGCTCGCCCGCCGGATAGTGACCTACTCAAAGAAAGGTGAAGAGGTGAGGCAGGGCGACGAGATCGGCTTCATCAAGTTCGGATCACGGGTAGACATATTCCTACCCCCGGAGACTGAGCCCAGGGTGCAGATGTTCAAACAGGTAAGGGCCAGCAGGACGATACTGGCGAGGGTTGTATAATTATTGGATTATGAAACCCACATGTATTGCATACACAAACCTGCATGTATATAATTTTCAGACATGTGGGTTCTCCCATTTACGGAACAAGCTATCAGACCATTAAAATCAAAATTATATACTGATGAAAGAAGACAGCAGAATAATTGACCTCACCCCTGACGTAAAATGGATCGGGGTGCTTGACTACGACATCAGGACATTTGACATCGTGATGCATACGGATCACGGCACCACCTATAATTCATACTTCATCAATGCTGATAAGAAAACGGTCATCGAGACCGCCAAGGAGAAGTTCAGCGAGACCTATATCAACAAGCTGAAGAGGCTTACTGACCCGGCGGAGATAGCATACATCGTGCTTGACCATACCGAGCCTGACCACTCGGGTGCAATGCGTCAGCTTCTTGATCTGGCCCCGTCAGCCGTGGTTGTCGGCAGCGGTAATGCCATCAGGTACCTCTCTGATATTGTCAACAGACCCTTCAGGTCGCTCATCGTAAAGGACGGTGACACCCTGGACCTGGGAAACAAGACACTGAAATTCATCTCAGCCCCCAACCTGCATTGGCCTGACAGTATCTATTCCTGGCTGGTGGAAGAGAGGATACTCTTCACCTGTGACTCATTCGGTGCCCACTACTGCCACGAGGAGATGTTTGATGACCTGGTTGGCGATTTCTCTGAAGATTTCAGGTACTATTTTGATGTCATCCTGAAGCCATACAGCAAGTTCATGATAAAGGCCATCGAGAAGATCAGGCCGCTGGATATATCCATGATAGCCACAGGTCACGGACCTGTACTGCGGAGTACGTGGAGAGAGACCGTGGACAAAACCCGGGATCTCGCACAGGACTACCTGAGGCTGACAGCCGAAAAGGAGCAGAAGAGGCTACTGATCACCTACGTCTCAGCCTACGGTTATACCAGGGAGATGGCTGAGCTGATAGCCCGCGGCGCCTCGGCGGTGGAGAATGTAGTGGTGGAGGTGATGGATATCGAGAGTGCCGACATAGGAGAGATGGATTCCAGGCTGACTATAGCTGACGGCATCATTGTAGGGTCACCCACCATCAATCAGAACACCCTGCTGCCTGTTTACAGGCTTATGGCAGTGGTGAGTCCGCTGCGCGACAGGGGTAAGCTGGCCGGATCATTCGGGTCATACGGCTGGAGCGGTGAGGCTCCTGCTCTGATCGCGGAGATGCTCGGAAACCTGAAGCTGAAACTCTTCGGTGAGCCGGCGGCATACAAGTTCATCCCGGAAAGCGGGAAAGAACAGCCGCTAATCAAATACGGCGAGAGGTTTGCACGAGCACTGACGGCTGTCGCGACTGAAGCCTGAAAATTTCCCATATATAAAAAATAAAAAGGGTGCCTCAAACGGGCACCCTCTTCATCTTTCTGCCAGCCGGCGTTGCGGCCGGGAAGAACCGGATTACGATATCGAGATCGAACGGACCTTCTCCTTCTTCTTCTCTTCCTCCAGCTTGGGGATCTCAACATTCAGGATGCCATCCTTGTAGTTGGCTCCGATCTTATCACCGTTCACATCCTCAGGCAGATAGAAACTGCGGCAGAATGAACTGTAGCTGAACTCCCTGCGCTTGTACCCTTCAAGCTCCTCCTGCTTCTCTTCCTTGTGCTCCGATGAAATGGTCAGGACGTCATCCTTAACTTCAATGTGCAGATCCTTCTTGTCCATGCCCGGAACCGCAAGCTCAAGGTAGAAAGCCTTCTCGTCTTCCCTGATGTTAACTGCAGGCAGACTGCCCGTGTTCCTGTTAAAAGTCGGGAAGAAATCCTCATTCAAAAAATCCGACAACGTAAGCGGTTTGTAGTTCCTTCTGGTAATCATTGGTAACATAGCAACCTCCTTTTTTATTTTGTTTGACATTATTAGCATTTACACCCTCAATATTTCAATCTGCATGCCATCACCCGCGGCCTGACACAATGGCATGAAACGCCCGAGATATGGTGACATAATGGCATTTTCACTCGGTTGGTTGCATAACCGGGAATTCTTTTTAATTTTGAGATGAAGAGTTTGCCCGATGCATGTGGCGTATGGGATAACAATCAGACCCTGATGACCTATGAATACCACACTTCGTAATTTTCTGATCATTGTAGGCATAGCGTTGCTGGTATATATCTTCTGGTATTTCAGGAGCATTTTTGTATACATACTTTCTGCAGGTGTGATCTCACTGGTTGGGCGACCCATAGTTGATCTTCTGAACAGGATAAAAATATGGAAGTTCAGGTTCCCAAAGGCTCTGAGTTCCCTGATCACCCTGCTATTCCTGTACGGTCTCCTAGCCCTCTTTTTTGTGATCTTCATACCATTGATAACCAAGCAGATAGATGCACTATCGGGATTTGACGCCAGTTCACTGGTGCAGGGACTGCGTGAGCAGATCGACAAACTTGATGTGCTGTTAAGAAAAGTGTACAAGGAGATGCCGGCTGACAAAACCCTTTATGATATTGCCGTCGATACCATCTCCAACGTTCTCAATCCTGCATCAATAACCGATTTTGCAGGTAGCATTGTTACGGTTATAAGCAAGTTTATAGTAGCCTTTGTGGCAATAACATTCCTCTCCTTCTTTTTCCTCAAGGATGAGGGTCTCTTCAAGGAGACGGTGATGGTGACGGTGCCCGACCAGTATGAGAAAAGGATCAGGAATGTCCTTCACTCTATCAAACATCTTCTGATAAGGTATTTTATAGGTATCATCATCCAGTCCTTAATCGTGCTGATCAACATCACCATCGGCATGACGATAGTAGGCTTTCCGTTCCAGCAGGCGCTGGTTATGGGCCTGATCATCGGCATCTTCAACGTGATACCCTATGTGGGCCCGTGGCTGGGAGGATCGGTAGCAGTGCTGATGGGCATGGCAACGGCAGTGACCACGGCAGGGTATCCTGCCATCTGGCTGTTGCTCATCTACATGGTGATAGTCATCGCCGCGACCCAGGCTATTGACAACAACCTCATCCAGCCGATGATCTATTCCCGCAGTGTCAATGCCCACCCTATCGAGATCTTCCTGGTGATTCTGGCTGTGGGAAGCTTTGCCGGCATCGTCGGCATGATCGTGGCGGTACCCTCTTATACCGCCCTGAGGGTCTTCGCACGCGAGTTCTTCAATAACTTCGGGCCGGTACGGAAGCTAACCACCGGCCTGGGAAAAGAGACAAAAAAAACGGCAGACTGAGAGATGGCACGGCTGTTTTCCGCCCTGGGCAAAGCTGCACGCTTCTATTATGAAGGGTTTCGAACCATGTCGTGGTGGGGAAACAGGGTGTGGATCATCATCCTCGTCAAGCTCTTCATTATGTTTCTCATACTCAAACTGTTCTTTTTCCCTGATTTCCTGAAGACAAATTTCAGTTCCGACAGGGAACGGGGAGACTATGTTCTGGAACAACTAACCGGTAACAGCTGACAATATGATCGAAAATTTTGATCTCTCACTCGTTAACTGGTCGAGGGCGCAGTTTGCCCTGACGGCCATGTACCACTGGCTCTTTGTTCCCCTAACACTGGGCCTCTCGTTCATACTGGCGTTCATGGAGACCATCTATGTCCGCACGGGCGATGAGATATGGAAAAGGATCACAAAGTTCTGGATGACACTCTTCGGCATCAACTTCGCCATAGGAGTGGCCACGGGTATCATCCTGGAATTTGAATTCGGTACCAACTGGTCCAACTACTCATGGTTCGTGGGTGACATCTTCGGGGCTCCCCTGGCCATTGAAGGCATACTCGCCTTTTTCCTTGAATCCACATTTATTGCAGTCATGTTCTTCGGGTGGAACAAGGTGAGCAAGAAGTTTCACCTGGCATCCACCTGGCTCGTGGCGATAGGTGCCAACCTGTCGGCGCTCTGGATACTGATCGCCAACGCCTGGATGGAAAACCCCGTGGGGATGGCATTCAATCCCGACACCGCCCGCAACGAGATGAACAGCTTCCGTGAGGTGGTGTTCAACCCGGTGGCCATTGACAAGTTCACCCACACCGTGACCTCGGGTTTCGTGCTTGCCTCGGTGTTTGTCGTTGGCATCAGCGCGTGGTTCCTGATACGCAGGAGAGAGCAGATGCTTGCCATAAAGAGCATCCTGATTGCAGGCATCTTCGGGCTGGTATCATCGCTGCTGGTGGCATTCACCGGTGACACCTCGGCCCGCACCCTGGCAAAGGTGCAGCCTGTCAAGTTCGCCGCCATGGAGGCTCTCTACGAGGGAAGAACGGATGCCGGACTGACGGTCATCGGAGCCCTCGATGACAGCGGGGAGAGGATAGGTGAGAAGAAGGTCCATGACGTCAGGCTGAAGATCGAGATCCCAAAGCTGCTCTCCATCATGACAACCGGCAAGGGTAGCGGCTATGTGCCGGGGATAAAGGACCTGGTGAACGGCAACCCGGAAAGGGGCATACTCTCGGTGCAGGAGATGATGAACCGCGGGACTTATGCCCGGCAGGTGCTCACCGACTACAAGATGGCAAAGGAGCTCGGCGACACAGAGAGCATGACCTCACTGGCAGCAATGTTTGAAGACCCCGATTTCGTTGACAATTACTTCAGGTACTTCGGGTACAGCTATTTTGAACATCCGTGGCAGGTGATACCCTCAGTGCCTGTGACCTTCTACAGCTTCCGCATCATGGTGGGGCTGGGCTTCTTCTTTATACTTCTGTTTGCTCTTGCCCTCTGGTTTTACCGGCGCCAGAGCCTTGAACGAAACAGATGGTTCCTCTGGCTCGCCCTCCTCTCGATACCCCTGGCATATCTTGCCAGTGAGCTGGGATGGGTAGTTACGGAGATGGGCCGCCAGCCATGGATAATACAGAATCTCATGCCGGTAAACGTTGCCGTCTCGAACATCAGCACCGGCGCGGTGCAGACAACCTTCTGGCTCTTTGCCGTGCTCTTCACAGCACTGCTCATAGCAGAGGTTTCCATTATGGTAAGACAGATCAAAACAGGACCAAAACAGAAGGAGGAGTAAGTCATGACATATATGATAACACACGCGTTCCTGCAAAGTTACTGGTGGCTGATAATATCTCTTCTCGCCGGTCTCCTGGTCTTCCTGATGTTCGTTCAGGGAGGGCAGTCGTTCATCTTCTCACTGCCGCGCAATGACATGCAGCGCAAGATGATGGTCAACGCCCTGGGTCGCAAGTGGGAGTTCACCTTCACCACCCTCGTCACCTTCGGCGGTGCCTTCTTCGCATCGTTCCCCCTCTTCTATGCCACCAGTTTCGGAGGAGCATACTGGGTCTGGATGGCCATACTGTTCAGCTTCATCATCCAGGCGGTGGCATACGAGTACCGCTCCAAACCTTCCAACGTATACGGCACCAGTCTCTTTGACACCTTCCTCTTCATCAACGGCAGCGTCGGCCCCTTCCTGATAGGGGTGGCCGTCGCAACCTTCTTTACAGGGTCAGACTTCACCCTCGACCTCTTCTGCAGGGTCACCTGGGGCTCGGGATGGCACGGCCTGGAGGCTCTCGTCAACCCGGTCAACCTGCTGCTTGGGTTTGCCGTACTCTTCCTGGTAAGGGTGCTGGGACTGATGTACCTGTCAAACACCATCGATGATGCGGAGATGGCTGTAAGCATAAGAAAGACTTTGGCAAGGAATGCCGTACCTTTTCTTATATTCTTCCTCGCATTCGTCGCTGTCATACTTACCGGAAAGGGATTTATGAGCTCACCGGCAGGCGAGGTCACCATGGTGAAATATCACTATCTCCATAACCTTGTCACCAACCCCCTGACCCTGATCTTTTTTACGGGTGGGGTGGTGCTTGTGCTTGTCTCTCTCTGGCTTGCCCTATTCAAAAACTCCGACAAGGCCATCTGGTATGCTGGTTTCGGAACAGTACCTGTGGTGATGGCTCTCTTCTTCATGGCCGGCTACGGAGATACAGCCTTCTATCCCTCCACTGCCGACCTGCAGAGTTCGCTGACGCTGGAGAATTCATCATCGAGCCTGTTCACCCTCAGGACCATGATGTACGTCTCCTTTATCATTCCCTTTGTGGTTGCTTACATATGGTATGCCTGGCGTTCGATCAACCGTAAGAGAATTAACAGTGAGGAGATGAACGGTGATGATCATATGTACTGATCTTAATTAAACAGCGTGGGGCGCATGCCGGGAGTGAAGTGATGGAGGCAGCTGAGATAGGTTCATGGGGGTTCGGAGAGGCACCGCTGATAATTGCGGGGCCCTGCAGTGCCGAGAGCGAGGGGCAACTTCTTGTGACAGCCCGTGCCCTGAAGGCCACGGGCAGGGTTCATATCCTGAGGGCCGGGCTCTGGAAACCGCGCTCACGGCCCTCCTCCTTCGGGGGTGAGGGCTACAAAGGCCTGGGATGGCTCCGTACGGTGAAGCAGGAGACCGGGCTGCCAGTAGCCGTGGAGGTGGCCTCCCCGTTGCATGCGGAGGCCTGCATGAAGGCAGGGATAGACGTGGTGTGGCTTGGCGCACGTACTGTATCTAATCCTTTCAGTGTTGACGAGATCGTGGCTGCCCTCAGGGGTACAAATCAGCCTGTGTTGGTGAAAAACCCTCTGGGTCCTGACCTGGAACTGTGGCAGGGAGCCATTGAGAGAGTCCATTCGGCAGGCATTGAAAAGATCGCGGCTATCCACCGCGGATTCATGCCCTATGAGAAGAGCCGCTACCGTAATATAACCAAATGGGAGCTGGCCATTGAGCTGCGTAGCCGCATCCCCTCACTGCCGGTGCTGTGTGACCCCAGCCACATGACGGGCAGGGCTGACCTTGTGCCCGGAATGGCACAGAAGGCGCTCGACCTGAATATGGCAGGATTGATGGTTGAGGTGCACCATGATCCCCGTAACGCACTGAGCGACAAGGAGCAACAGCTCGACATCCCCTCATTCATAAAATTGATGGAGAGGCTGGTGTTCCGGGCTCCCATATCCGATGATACCGGATTCCGGAATAGGCTTGGAGAGATGAGGGACAGGATAGATTCAATTGATAATCAGATTATTGAACTGGTGGCGTCACGCATGAGGATAAGCAGGGAGATGGGCGAGTTCAAGTGCTTTAATGACATAACCATATTCCAGCTCGAGAGATGGCTCGAGATACTGCAGACAAGAACAAGCCACGGTGTTGCCGAAGAGCTCGACAGAGAGTTCGTCGGGAAACTTATACGCATCATTCATGAGGAGTCGATACGCTGCCAGGAGAAGGTGATGGAGGAATTAAGGGAGAGGGGTGGTTGCCCTCCTGCGGATCAGGGCGGAGATGAATGAGATTGCGATGTATAAGGCCATGATCAGTGGCAGCGCGTCCACCCTGAAGAGCAGCAGAAGCAATATGACGGCTACGGCAAAGACGTAACGCTCTTCGTTTCCTTTCCATTGCATTCCGGTAATCTTCAGTGAAAACATCCTCGTCCTGATAAGCATCATCACCGCAAGGGTGAGAGAGAGTATAGAGAGAAACCAGGGTGACGCTGTCAGTGTGTCGTAGATGGGACTGTCACTGTATGCAGCAGAAAGCACGAAGGAGACGACGATGAAGGCGCTGGCCGGGGTGGCCAAACCTCTGAAGGAGTTTGACTGGGTGGTGTCATTATTGAATATTGCGAGTCGCAACCCCGACGCTGCAGGTATCAGCGCGGCAACCGCAAAGGCTGGCAGAGTGGCCATGCCGGCAGTGACAAGCATGCTGAAGAGAATAGCACCGGGGGCAACGCCGAAGGTGACTACATCAGCCAGGCTGTCGAGGTCCTTTCCAATAGACGAATAGGCTTTAAGCAGCCTGGCCGCAAATCCGTCGGAAAAATCGAGCAGCATGCCAGCCATG
This sequence comes from Bacteroidales bacterium, assembly GCA_029210565.1. Lineage (GTDB taxonomy): Bacteria > Bacteroidota > Bacteroidia > Bacteroidales > VadinHA17 > SR-FBR-E99. Next base: position 104,745 of record JARGFQ010000004.1, on the reverse strand, counting down.
ATGCAGAACGCTGCGTACTCATTGTAACCTTTTACAGAACAGATGGTTGCGGCAAAGCCGGCCACCAGGTTGAGCAGTGTCAGGGTGTTGGGTATCTGTTTTATCATGATACTTATTGAGGCACTGCTAAATTACAATATTCCGGGCAACTATTATTTGATTATTTTTGTTGACGGATTATGAGAGATCTGACAAATATTAAAATTGCAGTTGATTTTGACGGTACCATCGTCGACCATGAGTATCCAGCCATCGGCAAGGAGAAGCTCTTTGCCTTCATCACCCTGAAGGAGTTGCAGAAGAGGGGGGCGCTGCTGATATTGTGGACCTTCCGCACCGGCAGGGAGCTGGAGGAGGCCGTGGACTACTGCCGTCAGAACGGCATTGAGTTCTATGCCGTGAATAAGAATTATCCTGAAGAGGTTTGGGTGGAAGATACGCCGCGAAAGATCAACGTCGATATTTTCATTGATGACAAGAATGCCGGCGGCTTCCCGGGATGGGGCGAAGTGCTCAACATGATAGACCCATGGTCGGAGAGAGAAGAGGATGCTATGCGGGCTATCAAAACGAGACGTTTCAGCCTGTTCGGAAAAAAATAGAGTCAGCAAGATGAAAAGAGACACCCTCAATGTTTTTCTGTTTCTCCTCATACTGGTATCGGTGATATCATGTTCGGGCTCAGCCGGCAAGTCGAAAGAGGTTGCAGCCGTGAAGAGTGACAGCGAGCCTGATGCCATGCCTGCCAGGAGGCTCATAGAGGTGGTGTCGCCGGCCGACAATTCACCCCTGGCCTGCAATGAGAAGATAGTATTCTCTGTTACCCGCGCTGCCGGACAGAACAGCGTGGACTCAGTGCAACTGTGGGTCGACGGCGTCCATAAAACCACCATGACAGCCCTGCCTGCAACCCTGGAGCTGGAGGGCAGCGGATCGCCCGGCAGGGTGTCATTGAGGGCCGTGGCTTTCTCCCCGTCAGCAAAACCACATACGGTGACACTCTTTGTCACCATGCTCTCCGACATAGTGCCTGTGACCTGGCGCTACCGCGTAGTAAACAGCTATCCCCATGACCGTCGTGCCTACACACAGGGGCTGGTCTATGACAACGGCTTCTTTTACGAGAGCACAGGCCAGCTGGGAGAGTCATCGCTGAGAAAGGTAGAGGCAGAGACAGGCAAGGTGGTGAGCCAGGTAAACCTCGACGGCTCTCTCTTCGGAGAGGGGATCGCCCTGCTTGGCGACCGGTTTTATCAGCTTACCTGGACCACCAAAGTGGGTTTCGTTTATGAGAAATCAACACTCAGGCAGATCAGCAGGATTTATTACCAGACCCAGGGATGGGGATTGGCTACCATTGGAGATTCCCTCGCCATGAGCGACGGCACCAATGTTATATGGTTTCTCGATCCTGACTTCAATGTACTGTCATCGGTTGATGTGTGGGATAACAAAGGAATGGTCGACAATCTCAACGAGATGGAGATGATCGATGGCGAACTATGGGCAAATATCTGGCAGACAGACCATATTGCACGCATTGACCCCTTGTCAGGGAAGGTGCTCGGCTATGTTGAGCTGGGCAATATACTGCCGCGTGAGGACCAGACTCGTGAGACCGATGTCCTCAATGGGATAGCATGGGATGCAGAGAACAGGCGCATCTTCGTCACAGGCAAATACTGGCCAAAGCTCTTCGAGATTACCGTCACCGCCCAGAAGAGATGACCCCGAGGACACCCCCGGCACTGTTAAAAACGTGTTAATAATCACACAGAAAATGTTTACAATTACAAACTTGCCCGGGTTTCCCGGCAGGTCAATAATTGTAAATTTGAGGCTCATTAATTTAAGGACGAAAGGGATCATATGTCAAGGATTATAGCGCTTGCCAATCAGAAGGGAGGAGTAGGAAAAACAACCACAGCGATCAATCTTGCCGCGAGCCTGGCAGCTCTTGAAAAGAAGGTGCTGATCGTTGATGCCGACCCCCAGGCTAATGCCACATCAGGTGTCGGCATCGATATCAAGCAGGTAAAGACCACCATCTATGACTGTCTCATCGACGGTGTCAGTCCGCACGAAGCCGTGTTGCCCTGCTCCTCTGACAATCTCTCTGTCATCCCCTCCAATATTGATTTGGTGGGTGCAGAGATAGAGATGCTCGAGCGGCCCGAGAGGGAGAAGACACTCAGGAAGGTGCTGGCGGGTATTGCTGATGAATATGATTATGTTCTCATCGACTGTTCTCCGTCGTTGGGTCTGCTCACCGTAAATGCCCTCACTGCCGCCGGTTCGGTCATCATCCCCGTACAGTGCGAGTATTTTGCTCTTGAAGGCCTGGGCAAGCTTCTGAACACCATCAAGATCATCCAGACAAACCTCAATCCCGATCTTGAAATCGAAGGTTTTCTGCTGACCATGTATGACTCGCGGCTGCGTCTTGCCAACCAGGTTGTTGAAGAGGTGACGCGTCATTTTCAGCAGATGGTCTTCAACACCATCATCCAGCGGAATGTAAAGCTCTCCGAGGCTCCCAGCTACGGGCAGCCTGCCATACTCTACGATGCAGAATCGAGAGGCACCGTGAATTATCTCAACCTGGCCCGCGAGTTGCTTGAGCGTGTGGAGGCCAGGCAGAAGAAACAGGAGAAAACGTTTTAACAGCATTATGAATACAGCCAGGAAGAGCCCGTTGGGCAGAGGTCTCGGCGCCCTCATTGACGGAGTTGAAAAAGAGGCGCTGGAGAAGAAGGTGGAGGCCAACCTGCAGATTGATATTGACTCCATTGACGGCAATCCATTTCAGCCGCGAACCCGCTTTGACAGCCAGACACTCGAGGAGCTGGCAGCCTCAATACGCCAGGTGGGAATAGTGGTGCCCCTGACTGTCAGGGATATCGGCGACGGCCGTTACCAGCTCATCGCCGGCGAGAGAAGACTGCGTGCTGCCCGCCTGGCCGGGCTGACCCACGTGCCGGCCTATGTCCGTACGGCTGACGATACTGCCATGCTGGAGATGGCCCTGGTGGAGAATATCCAGAGAGAGGACCTCGACGCCGTGGAGGTAGCCATAACCTATCAGCGGCTGATAGAGGAGTGTAGCCTGACACAGGAACAGCTCAGCGACAGGGTGGGCAAACAGCGTTCAACGGTCTCCAACTACCTGCGGCTGCTCCGCCTCCCAGCCGAGATACAGCTGGGGATACGCAACGGCAACCTCTCCATGGGACACGCCAGGACACTCGTCAATATCGAAGACCCGGCAAAACAGATAGATATCTACTATCACATCATCAGGGAAGACCTCTCTGTCAGGGCGACGGAAGAGCTGGTGCGGCAGTTTCAGAGCGCAGCCACCAGGGACCCGGCCAAAGCCGAGAAGAGGAAGAGACTCAACACCGAGTACGAAGAGCTCGGCAAACAGCTGAGTGACCTATTCGGTACAGAGGTGCAGTTCCGCATCAATGAGAAGGGAAGAGGCAAAATCACCATCCCTTTTTCCGACAGTGATGAGATGGAACGCATAATCGCAATGCTCGACAAACTTAACAGGTAAATGGTTATATTTGCCGGCAAACAGAAACGGTTTGCCCCTTGGAACTGTTCGGCAAAATAGCACTCATTTTTCTCCTCCTCTTTGTTGCCACCTGCAATGCAGGGGCACAGGACACTGTCACCGTCAGAAACGAGAAGAAGTATCTTATCGAACCTGTGAGATCAACCATGTATGCAGCAGCACTCCCTGGGCTGGGACAGATTTACAACCGCAAATACTGGAAGGTGCCTTTGGTATATGCCGGCTTTGGGGCACTGGGGTATGCCGTCACCTTCAACACGAGAAACTATAATAAGCTGATCAGTGCCTATCAGGATTTTACTGACATCATTCCCGAGACCGACAGCTACATCGGGGTACTCACAACACTTGACCCTGCTGAGTATGACCCCGTGCTCCATCCGGAAACATACAATCCGTCCACTGAAGCATGGGTCAATACCCAGCTGATCAACGGTGTCGACTATTACCGCAAATACCGTGACCTGTCATACATAGGCATAGTGGCCTGGTACCTGATCACAATCATCGATGCGCACGTTGACGCAAGCCTGTTTGATTATGATGTCAGTGACGACATTAATGCCACAATACTCCCGGCGGCCTCAACCTTCGCAGGCATAGCCCCGGGAGTGACCATCGGAATTACAAAGACCTTTTAAACAATCATGAAGATGAATCTCAAACCTATAATAATACCGTTTCTTTTTTCCCTTCTCCCTCTCTCACTTCTCGGGATGAATGACACCATCATCATACGTGGTGATGTCTCCACCGAGCGGATTGAACATGATCTCGACAGTCTACTCAATGACTGGTTCATCCGTATGTCTGTCGCCGGGAGTGACATCGCACCTCCGGACTCTTCAATAACGGAATTCAGTGATTCAATCTATATAGACCGGCTCGGAAAGATCAACTCTGTAATTACCCTTCCCTATAACAGTATCATCAGGAACCATATCCACGTCTACACCGGTCGTAAGCTCGACAGGTTTCAGGTGATGCTCGGCCTGCAGGATTACTATTTCCCTATGATAGAGGATATTTTCGATTCTTATGGCCTTCCCGTGGAACTGAAATATATGGCCGTCATTGAGTCTGCCCTCAATCCCAATGCCGTGAGCCGTGTGGGTGCCACGGGACTGTGGCAGTTCATGTACAGCACAGGACGCATGTACGGGCTGACAATTAACTCTGTCGTGGATGAACGGCGTGATCCGGTAAAGGCAACGCATGCCGCCGCCAGGTATCTGAAAGATCTCCACGGCATCTACAACGACTGGATACTTGTCATCGCCGCCTACAACTGCGGTCCGGGTAATGTGAACAAAGCCATCAGGCGGTCGGGCAACAGGAAGGATTACTGGGAGATATATTACCGTCTCCCGCGTGAGACCCGGGGATACATACCGGCATATGTGGCTGCAACCTACGCCATGAATTATTACCGTGACCACAACATCACACCGGTTCAGATAAACATGCCGCTGTCAGTCGATACCGTGATGGTATCACACGATGTGCACCTTGAGCAGATAGCTGCTGTGCTTGACCTGCCTGTGGGTGAGCTCAGGGCGTTGAATCCGCAGTACCGGACAGGACTTGTTCCGGGGAAGAGCAAACCATATCCCATTATGCTTCCCGTTGACAGGCTGGGGGAGTTCATATCCCTGGCCGACACTATCACCGATTACAGGAAGGAACAGTATCTCACCCGGGTGAACCAGACCTCCAGCCCACAGAAGTCGGTATACATACCCCCGGACGTCAAGGGCAAGACCAAACTTACCTATGTGGTCAAGGAGGGTGACAACCTGGGGTTCATATCCGAGTGGTACGATGTGGGTCTCTCGGAACTGAGATACTGGAACAATATCTACCGCAACACCATCAGGATAGGGCAGAAGCTTGCCGTATATGTTGACCCTGGCAAGGCAGAGCGATACAGCCAGGTCAACTCGATGAGTTTTGCCGAGAAGCAGAGGATGGAGGGCAAGAGTGTCTCCACGGCCACGGTGGCAGCAGCTATGCCTTCGGCAGCAGACGGTGAGTATGAGGTTTATACAGTACGGTACGGCGATACTGTCTGGGATATTGCAAAAAAATTCAGCGGGATATCCGCCACTGATATAATGAGTCTGAATAACCTCTCTGACGCTTCCCGTATCAAGGTGGGCCAGAAGCTGAGGATCAGGAAAAAAAGCTGACAAGGAAAGTTATGCGCCCGGGCAGAATATTTCTCTTCCTGATACTGCTGGTGGTGACGCTCTTTTTGCTGAGCCTCTCTCTCGTTCACCTGAAGAGGGAGGGCAATAACCTCTTTTATTCAACACCTTATGATACGATCCTCAATGACGTAACTGACAGCATATGGGCCGCCGGAGAGCGTTCAGGGCCGTCAGAGGCTGATACCGTCATTGCCGTTCGGGAGCTGTCACCTGCCGCTGTAACGAAAGATGTTGCAGGCGGTGCTTCCCTGCTTCCGCCATGGCCGGGTGATCTGATCAGGGACTCGCTGGCCTCAGGGGGGCAGGTGAGAGTGCTCTTCTTCGGCGACTCGCAGCTTGAGGGTGACCGTGTTACATCACTGTTACGCAGCGAGCTGCGCAGGGAGGGTAGGGGCACCGGGCCAGGACTGATCTCCCCGGTCATGCCGGTGATGTATACCCGTTCTTTCGTGGTCAAATCGTCATCCAACTGGAAGAGGTATACCCTCCTTGATTACCGTAACGGCTCGTTGCCTCACAACAGGCTGGGACCGATGCTGTCAGTCTGTCGTTTCACTCCGCCAAAGGATTTCCTTGCCTCGCGCTCCTTTGCCACCGTAAAGGTGAGCCCCGTTCCCGGAGCAGATCCCTCTGTCGCTGTGTATGAGAAACTGAGGATATTCTACGGCAACAATTTTGACACGGTGCTCGTGGGTATCAGGTCAGGCAACTCCCTTGTCGACTTCGCGATGCTGCAGATGGGTGCCGGAGTGATGGAGTATGCTGTTCCTCTTCCTGCTGTTTCCGACATTGAAGTCGAGTTTACAGGTCGCAACTCGCCTGATATATATGCCCTGAGCCTCGAGAGCGAAAGAGGGGTGATCATTGACAATGTGCCTGTGCGAGGCAGTGCCGGGCTTGAGTTTGTAATGACAGACCATGAGACATTCGGGAAGGCAGTGGCCAAGCTTGCCCCTGACGTCATCTTCATGCAGTTTGGCCTCAATGTGGTCAGGAATGTAAGGAGTGAGTACCACTATTATGAAGAGGGGCTGGTCAAGCAGATAGAGTACCTGAAGAGGGCTTCGGGCGGGGTTCCGGTTATACTTATCGGTGTCACTGACATGGCCCTGAGAGCTAATGACACCATCAGGCAATTCCCCAACATCAGGGCCATCAGGGATGCCCAGCAGAAGGCGGCAGCACGCACCGGGGCCATTTTTTGGGATGCATGGGAATCGATGGGAGGCCCCGGATCAATACTCAAATGGCGGAATCAGATGCCGCCGCTGGCATCACGTGACCTCACCCATCTCTCCAACGCAGGTGCTGACACCATGGCTGCACGCATCTATTCCGAACTCCTTACGGCAAGGAGTGAAGTGCCGGCAGCTTCCGGCACCGCAGCCGGTGGAATTGCAGCTGGCGGAGTTACAGCCGGCGACCCCGCGGCCGGCAGCACCACGGAAGGAGACAGTGCCGGAGAGAATGCTGACAAGGCCGTTGAAGCCGCGGCGGCAGGGAGAGATGCAGACGCCTCCCGGAGGACGGTTGAGGGTAAGGAGCTGTTTGCCGCCGTAAGGTCACTGCTCAGCTATAACCCGCGACAGACATTCATATTCACCACCTTCAGCTTCTGGGTCTTCTTTCTGGTGGTCATGGCCGGCTTTGCACTCATGCACAAAAAGCGGGCTATGTGCCACACATGGCTCCTGCTGGTGAGTCTCTACTTCTATTACCGGGTGGGTGGACTATTCATTATATTGCTGCTGCTGACAACTATCCTGACCTGGTTTACAGCCATCATGACAGAGAGGGCAGAGAGAAAGGCCGGCAAGAGATTCTGGCTGATAACCAATATATTACTGCTCCTGGGATTCCTCAGTTACTTCAAGTATGCCGGCTTTATCACCGAGAGCATCAACTCACTGTTCGACACATCACTTGTGGCACGCGATATTTTTTCTTCGTGGTCGAACACTCTCTTTGGCACCTCCTTTGATGTCAACGCCATCATTCTGCCGGTGGGAATATCATTCTTCACCTTCCAGACCCTCAGCTACAGTATCGATGTTTACCGGGGTCGTATGAGCCCGGAGAGGAATATTGTCGATTTTTCCTTTTATCTCACCTTCTTCCCCCAGCTGGTGGCCGGCCCTATAGTCAGGGCGTCGGAGTTCATCCCACAGATGAAGGGCGAGTACACTATCAGCCGCAACGAATTTGGTTACGGACTTTTTCTGATACTGCAGGGGCTTGTAAAAAAGATGCTCATCTCGGATTTCATCTCTGCAGGGTTCGTCGACAGGGTGTTTGACGCGCCGGCGCTCTATTCCGGATTTGAAAACCTGCTGGCGGTGTACGGGTACGGTTTACAGATCTACTGTGATTTCTCGGGGTATACCGATATAGCGATCGGTGTGGCGATGCTGATGGGATTCCGGCTGCCGCTGAATTTCAATTCGCCATACAAGGCTGCCTGTGTCAGTGACTTCTGGAAGCGGTGGCACATATCACTTTCGAGATGGCTGAAGGATTATCTCTACATTCCCCTGGGTGGTAACAGGAAGGGCCCCATCCGCACGGGCATCAACCTGATGATCACCATGCTCCTCGGCGGCCTGTGGCACGGTGCGGCGATGCGTTTCGTGGTCTGGGGAGGACTGCATGGCATAGCGCTGGTGGCAGACAAGTTACGCATACGCATCTTCAGCCGCTCCGCGGGTAGTAGCCGCGCGGCGCAGATAACGGGTATCTTCCTCACCTTCAACTTCGTAAGCTTTGCCTGGATATTCTTCAGGGTCGGCACAATGCAAGATGCCGGCGTAATGCTTACGCAGATATTTTCGTCGTTCAAACCGGGAAATTACGCCACGGTGCTTATGGCATACCTTCCGGTGGTTGTGCTTATCGTCTCGGGCTATATCATGCACTTCCTTCCTGTCACCGTCAAGGAGGCATACCGGGGACTGTTCATCAGGATACCGCTCGTGTTCAAGTTCCTGATCGCGGCGGTGGTTGTGGTGTTGCTTTACAAGGTGGGCACGGATGTCGTTCAGCCCTTCATCTATTTCAGGTTCTGAGAAGCCTCTTCCTCACCCGCTTTACTTTGTCTCAGTCATTATCTCAGCTTCGGCCAGCCCTTCGGCGGAGGCCCTGATCATCACCCTGCCGGGATGGGTGCCGGCCCTGAGCAGTATCGACGCTATGCCGGCCTCAGCCGTTACAGGGTTATCACCCAGAAGGGAGGCGTCGCCCCTTACCGAGAACTGAACCGGCAGGCTGCCGTCATAGACAGGATTGCCTGCTGAGTCAACGAGGGAGGCATATACAAAGACGGCATCGGTGCCGTCGGCCTGCAGATGCTTGTTGCTGAAGTCGGCAATGAGCCTCAGTGCTGCCGGCGAACCGGGGGTGGTGACGCTGTGAGAGGCTATCTCAGCTCCGTTTCTGAATGCCATCGCCCTTATGGTGCCGGGAATGTATCGCGGAAGAGTAAAGGTGAAGGGCGGGTGCCTAAGGTTCACTGAGTTACGGTCACTGTCAGGAGCCTGTACCGCAATAAGTGTGTCATTCTGAAACAGCCTCACCGTGTCGGCATTGCTGTACACCGTGACGGTGGTGCCTGATGTGGGGAGGTTATGATGGGCTATGAAGCAGAGGGGCCCTTCCTCCGCCTGGCTGCGGTAGAACCAGTAGGCGAACTTTGGGATCCTGAATATGTCCATGATGCCTGAGGTCTCAATATCAGGTGCACAGCCTCGGTTATAGTCGAACATCAGCCAGTTGGCGTCGCCAAAACAGGGTCCGTACAGGTTGTCATTATGTGACTCCTGGAAGTTACGGGCTTGCTGCATCATCGCGCGGTCTCCTGCACCTCGCGGTTGCCTTGAGCTTGTCAGCGCGGATACTGAGTCACCTCCGCCGGCCTGACTGAAACAGGTGTCATCGGCATAGTACTCCCAGTCGCCGTACTCAGCGATGAATAGCGGCTTGTTTTTCGTGTATCCCTTCCAGTAATCAGGTGCCGATGCATGCTGTCGTGCCGGTATGAAGACATCGCTGGCGGCATCCATCCAGCTGCACGTATAGTTGTTGCCGTAAGGCAGCTCCTCCTTCACCGTCTCGTGGAGAGTCTTGAGTAAGTACGGCGGCATCACAGTCTCATTAAGCGAGGACTCCCACATTATTACCGACGGATGGTTGCGGTCGCGGCGGCACATCATACGCGTGTTCCACAGTGATGCCTGGCGGAAGAGAGTGTCTCCCAGGAACTGCCATCCGGGGATGGGATCTATAACCATCAGGCCGATCTCGTCGCAGGCATCAAGGAAAGCAGGCGAGGGCGGGTAGTATGAAGAGCGCACGAGATTGAACCCTGCCTCCTTGATTTTGAAGACATCACGGTAGCTTGCATTGTCGGAGAGGGCATAGCCGATGTAGGGGTACTCCTGGTGACGGTTGGTGCCGGTCGGGGTGACAGGCTCGCCGTTGATCATTAACCCCTGCTCCGGGGTAATCCTTACAGTCCGGATACCGGTACGCGTCTCACGCCTGTCGGTCACTCCCTTTTCTGACAGCAACTCGGTAACGAGGGTATAGAGGAAGGGTTTGTCAGGCGACCAGAGGGCGGGATGCATCACAATCATCTTTGTCATCAGCCGTATGCTCTGACCGGGCTCCAGCTCCGTAAGACCGGAACGAGATGAGGCGGTCTCCAGACCGGCGGCATCAAGAAGCGTATTCTTCAGCCAGAACGACCGTGGTATATTGTCATCATTGCGCACCTGGACAGAGACAGTTATCGTGGCAGCCTCACGGCTAATGTCACGTGACCCTGTGATAATGCCGCCGCCAAGAAGAGCATGCGACTCGGGCGTGGCTGTGATGTGCAGCTTGTCTGTCACGTACAGGCTCACATTACGGTAGAGCCCGCTGTACCACAGGAAATCGAGCTGGTCAAGAGGCTTGCCGGGGGGGATGTGAGAATTTTCCCTGTTGTCGAGCCTTACAAGGATCTCGTTCTCCTTGCCGTATTGCAGGTCGCGCGACAGATCGACATAAAAGGGGAGATATCCTCCGCTATGACGTGTTATCTCGGCACCGTTGAGGTACACGATGGCATCATGCATGGCACCGTCAAACAGAAGACCGGTATGTTTATGACGCTGCCGGCGGTCTGCCCTGTATATCTTTTTGTACCAGCAGATGGCGGTCCACTGCCTGCCTGTCACCGTGAGCGGCTCAATGAATGCTGTATGGGGCAGTGATACCTCCTCCCACTTGTGGTTGGGGATGTTGCCCGGCAGTATATGGTCTATGCTGGCAGAGTCCTGCCTGATGAAGTACCAGCTGTCATTGAAAAGGACGGGAATGCTCTCCTCGTCCCTGCCTTCACAACCTGACACAAGAGCCAGGGTGAGAACCAAAACGGCAAGTAACCCTATTGGCTGCCTCCTTTTCATATCTCACCGAAGCCTGAGACAGGATGGGCATAGGCTATCACATCCCTGCCTGTTATTGCCTCCGGACAGAGGATGATAAGTCTCTCAAGCACATTCCTGAACTCCCTGACATTGCCCGTCCAGGTGATCTTCTGCAGTTCACTGATTGCGTCAGGAGTGATCTTCTTTTTGCCCATGCCGTACTCACCGCATATAAGAGTGTTGAAGTGCTCTGCCAGCAGCGGTATGTCCTCGCTTCTCTCATTGAGTGAGGGCACGTGTATCAGGATGACGCTGAGCCTGTGGTAGAGATCCTCCCTGAAGGTGTTGTGTTCGATCTCATCCCTGATATTCTTGTTTGTTGCGGCAATGACCCTGACATCAACATGAATGTCCTTGTCTGACCCCACACGGGTGATCTTGCTTTCCTGTAATGCCCGGAGCACCTTGGCCTGGGCTGCCAGGCTCATGTCTCCCACTTCGTCCAGGAAGATGGTGCCTCCCCCTGCCTGTTCGAACTTGCCGATGCGCTGTTTTATGGCTGAGGTGAATGACCCCTTCTCATGTCCGAACAGTTCGCTCTCAATGAGTTCCGACGGTATGGCAGCACAGTTTACCTCCACGAAAGGCCCTTTGGCGCGGCTGCTCTTCTCATGTATCTGGTGTGCCACCAGCTCCTTGCCGGTGCCGTTGGCCCCGGTGATGAGCACACGTGCCTCAGTGGGCGCTACCCTGTCTATCATCTCCTTTACCGTCATGATGGCCAGTGACTCGCCGATGATCTCAAACCTCTTGCTCACCTGCTTCTTCAGCACCCTGGTCTGGCTGATCAGCGACCCTCTCTCCAGAGCATTGCGTATGGTTATCAGCAGTCTGTTGAGATCAAGCGGCTTCTCCAGGAAGTCAAAGGCACCCTTCTTGATCGAGTCCACAGCCGTGTCTATGTTGCCGTGTCCCGAGATCATTATCAAAGGCACATCCGAAGAGATCTCCTGAATCTTCTGCAGCACCTCGATGCCATCCATCTTTGCCATCTTGATGTCACACAGTACCACGTCATAGGTCTCCTGTGAGAACATTTTGATACCTGTGGCACCCTCTTCGGCAAGATCTACCTCGTACTTTTCATATTCAAGTACATCCTTTAAAGTATTCCTTATCGACTTCTCGTCGTCGACAACCAGTATCCTTGCCATTTCAATATATGTTTATCCTTTGTATGTCAGCCATTTCCACAGCTCCTTGTAAGATGTTTTCTTGCCGTACATGAGTATACCGGTACGGTAGATCTTAGCTGCCATCCATACGGCTCCGAAGATTGTGATCAGCATCAGGCCCATCGACAATGCTATCTCCCAGGCTGGCACGTCAAACGGTATGCGGGCCATCATAACAATGGGTGATGTGAGGGGTATGATTGAAAACCAGAATGAGAGTGAGCTCTCGGGGTTCTGCATTGTGCCCATCGCCACTATCAGCCCGAGGATGATCGGTATTGTCACGGGCAGCATGAACTGCTGTGTCTCCGTCTCATTGTCTACGGCTGACCCTATGGCTGCAAAGAGCGATGCATAGAGGAGATAGCCGGTCAGGAAGTAGAAGATGAAGCTGAAGATGATCAGGCCCCATGGCTGGTTCAGGGCCCCGGCAAAAAGTTTCTGGAACTCTGTCAGCTGTTCGGCTGATATTGTTGAGGCTCCGGCACCTGCCATCGCCTGATCAGCCCCGGCAAAGCTCTGCGGCAGCTGCTGCATCTGTTCCATGGCTCCGTCAGGAAGGAAACTGGACTTAACTACAATCACCAGGGCCAGGGTAAGCACTATCCAGAGTGCGAACTGGGTGAGACCGACCAGGGCCACGCCGATGATCTTGCCAAGCATGAGCTGAACCGGCTTTACTGATGAGATTATGACCTCGACAATACGGTTGGTCTTCTCCTCAATGACACCGCGCATCACCATTGAGCCAAACATGAAGACGAGCATGTACATCAGGAATCCCCCTAAATATGCCAGCGCCATCGAGATGCCGGTGCTGGTCTCCCTGGTACTGCCCGACTCATCCATCTTGATGGTCTGTATCCTGACGCTGGTGTTTATGGTGTGGAGGATCTCGTCGAGGTTTTCGATGTTGTATGCCAGCAGCTTCTGCTTCTCTATCTCCTTCTCCAGGGAGCCTGAGATATGATCCAGAAGGCCTATGGGAGGTTGTTTCCTGGATATCAGCTGTATGGCATCAGGGGTAGTGACGATCTGGGGAGAAATATAGAGTACCCCGTAGTAACCCATCTCGGAGAAATTGTTTTTTATATCATTCAGCCTTACGCCCTGGAGATATTCAAAGTCGGTGTCCTTGGTGTCAGGAATGACATTGGTGAAGAGGTCCGATCCCTCTTCGATAACTGCAATCTTCTTGAAATTCTTGTCCTCGTTGCTCATCACCAGCATCGGGATGATGAAGATAAGGGCAAAGAGGAAGGGAGTGAGGAGAGTCATGATGATGAACGACTTCTTGCGTACCCTGGTTATGTATTCCCTGCGGATAATGAGTGATATCTTGTTCATGGCTCAGTTTTTTGCAGCTTCCCTGTTTCTTGTTTCCACAACCCTGATAAATATCTCGTTCATTGACGGCAGGGCGGGGTTGAATGAGACAACCTTCCCGGCGGCGGTCATCGCTTTGATGATCTCGTTGGTGTCGCCTGATTCCGTGGCTTTGATGCGCACCACGCTCTTTCCGGCTTCGAAGTCGGAGTTCAGAACGGAGAAGTGGCCGTTGCCTGCCGGAGTCACCTCCCCGTCAAAGATAATGTTGAATTCATTTGCTGCCCAGTCGCGTCGTATCTTCTCCACGCTTCCTTCGAGTATCGTATTGGCCTTGTTGATCAGGGTGATGTGGTCGCAGAGCTCCTCCACCGAGCCCATGTTATGGGTTGAGAATATGATGGTTGCTCCCCGTTCACGCAGGAAGAGGATCTCTTCCTTTATCTGCTTGACGTTTATGGGGTCAAAGCCGGTGAAGGGTTCATCAAAGATCAGAAGCTTCGGTTCATGGAGTACGGTTGTGATGAACTGCACCTTCTGCTGCATCCCTTTTGACAGCTCCTGTATCTTTTTGTCCCACCAGCCGATTATCTCCAGCTTTTTGAACCAGTACTTCAGCCTGCGCATTGCCTCGGCATGGCTGAGGCCTTTGAGCTGAGCCAGGTAAAGTGCCTGTTCACCAACTTTCATCTTCTTGTAGAGGCCGCGCTCTTCAGGCAGGTACCCGATGTTATGCACATCATCGGGCCTTATCGGGCGGCCGTTGAGGAAGATGGCCCCGCTGTCGGGCGCAGTGATCTGGTTGATGATACGGATCAGTGTTGTCTTGCCGGCACCGTTGGGGCCCAGCAGCCCGTAGATGCTCTGTTCCGGAACGCTGATGCTGACACTGTCAAGTGCCGTCTGTGTAGCAAAGCGTTTCGTAACGTTTTGTGCTTCAAATAATGCCATTGTTCTTTCCACGATTAACCCGTAGTTACAGGGATCTCAAAGATATAAAAAAAGGTTGATACACTGATTCTGTCAGCAATCAACCCTTTGCTCCCTGGTGTGTTTTCTGTTATGAGAAGTAGTTCTTCACCCTGTCAAAGAAGCCCTTGTCATTGGCGTCGGGCCTGGGTGTGAAGGTGGATGAGGTGCGGTACTCCTCCATAACCTTCTGTTCTTCTTTGGTCAGGTTACTGGGTATCCAAACGTTGACGTTGACCAGCAGGTCGCCCTTGCCGTACCCGTTGACGTCAGGCAGTCCCTTGCCCCTGAGTCTGAGTATCTTCCCGCCCTGTGTTCCGGGGTCGATCTTGATCCTTACCTTTCCCTCTATGGTCGGTACTTCGGCGTTTGCCCCCAGTATGGCGTCAGGAATACTGATGAAGAGGTTATAGATGATGTCATTGCCTTCACGAATGAGTTCGGGGTGAGGTTCTTCCTCAATGACGACTATCAGGTCACCGTTGATTCCGCCCCGTCTTGCGGAATTCCCCTTGCTGCTGACTGACAGATGCATGCCCGGTGCCAGTCCGGCAGGTATTGAGAGGGGTATCACCTCTTCAGCCTGGACAATACCTTCGCCGTAGCACTTCGGGCATTTTTTTGTTATCACCTTACCCTCGCCGCCGCATACATTGCACGGAGCGCTGGTCTGCATCTGCCCGAGGATGGTGTTCATGACCCTGGTGGTGTGCCCTGTACCCTTGCAGGCAGAGCAGGTTGTCACATCACTGTCGGAGGCTGCACCGGTACCAAGGCAGGTGTTGCAGGTTACATACTTGTTTACCTTCACCCTCTTCTCCGCCCCGTGAGCAAACTCTTCAAGGGTAAGCTTCACCTTCAGCCTCAGGTTTGTGCCCTTGTTGACGCCTCGTGAACGGCCGCTGCGCCGTGAACCGAACGCACCGCCGAAGGCGTCACCGAAGATGTCGCCGAACGAAGAAAATATATCCTCCATGGTCATTCCGCCACCAAAGCCGCCACCCATGTTGTTGCCCATGCCGGCATGCCCGAACTTGTCATAGCGGGCCCTCTTGTCATCGTTGCTGAGAACCTCGTAAGCCTCAGCGGCCTCCTTGAAATTCTCCTCAGCCTGCTTGTCGCCGGGGTTCTTGTCAGGATGATATTTCAGCGCCTGCTTGCGGTAAGCCTTCTTGATCTCATCTTTGGAGGCTCCCTTGCTGACGCCCAATACTTCGTAATAATCTCTTTTCGACATCTTTCAGTGCAGACTTGTTCTTCTATTCACCCACCACCACCTTCGGGAATCGGATCACCTTCTCATTGAGGCTGTAACCCTTCTGGGTGACCTCTATTACTTTGCCCCTGAGGGACTCATCCTCAACAGCGACACCGGTGACCGCCTCATGGAGATCACTGTTGAAAGGCTCATTGACAACTGCAATCTCCTTGACACCGTTCTGTCTGAGGAAGTCATTTATCTTGCTGTAGATGAGTTCCAGACCAACTTTTACCGCAGCGTAGTCGTCAGTGGTGTGCATTGAGGTCATGGCCCTGTCAAAGTCATCGATGATGGGAAGCAGGCTTACAATAACCCTCTCGCCGCCGGACTGAGCCAGCTCAATCTTTTCGCGCAGGGTGCGCTTCCTGTAGTTGTCAAATTCAGCTGACAGGCGGAGGTACTTGTCCTGCATTTCTGTCAGCTTTGCCGCCAGCTCCTCTTCGGTAGTGCTCACTTCGGCAGACTCCGTAGTCCCGTCAGACGCAGCCTGCCCCGCCGGCTCCGTATCTGCTGCCGCCTGGTTGATTATTGTTTCATCTGCAGGCATGCGTTCATCATGCCTCTCTTCGTGACTCTTCTTTTTTACCATGATAAAAAAAATTAACTACAGCCTCACAAGCAAAATGCCGGCCATAACAAAAAAACTGACAAAGTGACAAACTACTTCACAAATGCCACTGCCTCTATCTCTACAAGGAATCCATGATGAAGGCCCCCCACCGTGATAATGGACCTTGCCGGATGCACGGGGCCAAAGAAATCAGCATAGACCCTGTTGATCTCCTCCCAATGTTTTACATCGGTGGTATAGATGGTGGTTCTGACTATTGTGGTGATATCACCTCCGGCAGCCTTGACAATGCTGAGCACATTCCTGAGCGCTTGCAGTGTCTGGTCACTTATACCACCTGTGATCTTCTCCCCGGTAAGGGCGACCATTGGCAGTTGGCCGGAGACGAGGATCAGGTTGTCTGCGACAACGGCCTGCGAGTAGTGCCCTCCCGGCAGGGGTGCATCATATGTGGTAATGTTTGTAATTGTCATGCTGGTGGTTTGATGAATTCAATAGCCGGTCTTGTGCTTTTTCTTGCCCTGTTTGCCTGACCGGCCCTGGTATTTGTCCTGTGACCTGCTCTGATATCTTCCCTGGCTCTTGCTCTTCGGGGATGTCACCAGCTCTTTGATCTCAGCCATCCTGAAGTTCTCCGGTGCCTTCAGCCTGTTACCCGACAATTGTGCCAGGTCCCTGATGATCAGCTCATCATTTACCAGGCCCTTATTGTTCCAGGTAACGTAGTCTTTCTTCATCTGGTTGAGTATAAGACCAGTGAGATACTCTTTTTCCTCACCATCTTCCAATGCTGCAGCTGTCTCGATCAGTGCCGGCACTATCCGTCCGTAATGGGCATAGTTGACGTCACCGTTATGATAAGGCACCTTGTTGGGCTTGGCATCCAGCTTTACCCTGTCAGGCGGCGGATAGGGCGAATCTACATCAAGGTCAAAATCTGCAATGATCATAATATGATCCCAGAGCTTGTGCCTGAAGTCCGTTACCTCCTTAAGGTTCGGGTTGAGGTTGCCCATGATCTGGATAACGGTGCGGGCAGCCTGGTTCCTCTCCTCGGGGTCCTTTATGGTTTTAATGTGTTCTATCATTTTCAGAACATTCCTGCCGTACTCCGGGAGGGACATCTTCTTTCTCTGGGTATTGTAATCGAAACTCATCTGGAAAATTTTCTGCAAAACTAATAATAATATTGGTCTCAAAGACCAAGAAGCTGAATGGCGAGTCCTGATACCGCAATTGTGGCT
This sequence comes from Bacteroidales bacterium, assembly GCA_029210565.1. Taxonomy (GTDB): domain Bacteria; phylum Bacteroidota; class Bacteroidia; order Bacteroidales; family VadinHA17; genus SR-FBR-E99. The sequence goes on along the minus strand of JARGFQ010000004.1, from coordinate 86,944 downwards.
CCGGCAATCACGTTGACGTACTGTTCAAGCGGCTTCAGGTTTATCCGGCTCAGGCCCAGCCTGAAGGCAAGTACAACGGCCATCATGGTGGCTATGGTGACTGCTGAGAAGAGCAGTGATACGAGGATAACGCCGCTGATGTTGTTTGCGGCGGCGGGATACATCAGTATTGGTATAAGGGGTTCGCACGGACCGAGGACGAATATCAGAAAGAGTATCCACGGTGTCATGTTCTTCCTGTCACCGATATGAATATGTGAATGGCCGCTGAAATGATCATGCTCGTGCTCATGTATTATGCCATCGGTATGGTGATGCTGATGCACATGCCTCTTTTTTCTGTAAAGCCGTTGCAGGCTGATGAGCATGTAAATAAGGCCGAATGCTATAAGCAGCCATGCCGCAATGTTCCCCCTGAATGATTCAAAAAGCTCCAGTCTTGAAAGTGATAGTCCTGCGGCTATGCCTATGAATCCTACTACCACTGAGCTTAGCACATGCCCCACTCCGCACAGAAAGGTTATGAACATAGTCTTCCTGATGCTCCAGGCACGCGCCTCTCCCATAACGATAAAAGGCAAGTAGTGGTCAGGCCCGATCAGAGTGTGTATGAATCCGATGGTCACTGCTGTTCCTGCAAGAACTATTGTTGAACCCTCCATATCTGGCATGAAAAACAGTGTAAAGATACTAATTAAGAGATACAGGCGTCCGTTCCACCCTGATCCAGTTTCCTTCAGTCCAGATCATCTCATGGAACCCCGTGTTCAGGCTGTCAAGAAGTCTTCTGGCATCCCTGACAAAAATCATCATGGCATCGTAGTCTGATGATGATTGGAAGAATTCAGGCTGATCTTCGAATTCAGCGCACGGGAGGATATAATATTTTCGTTTGCCCTCCTCAGTGGGGGTATAGACCCATGTGAGCACATAACCGGCGTCGGCGATGACGACGGTGTCTCCCTTCAGTGCGAGCTCAATCCTGATCATGGCCCCACCGTCTCTCCTCCTGGCGCGCTGGTTTGAAACGAAATTACCCATTGACCAGACGACAGGCTTACTAAGAGTGCATGACCCGGTATCTGCTATCATGGGCTGGAGTACATGAGGATGCGAGCCGATGACTATGTCTGCACCGCTATTCAGGTAGGCTGCAGCCGTCAGCTTCTGCCGGGCCGAGGGGAGAGTGTCGTACTCTATGCCCCAATGGACGTAGATGACAGTTGCGTCAGCACCTTTGTATTCAGCCCCGGCTATGTCAGCGGTAGCCCTCAGAGTATCAATATAAGCAACAGTGGCCGGTGGGGGAACGATGATGCCATTGGTGCCGTAGGTATAGCTGAGCAGCGCAATAGTGATACTGTCGTGGCTGATCATCAGCGGCGAGAGGGTGTCCCTCTCCTCACTGCTGTTCCAGGTGCCGCTATGCCTTATGCCCAGGCTGTCAAGTACCCTGATGGTTCGAAAGATGCCCTTCTGCCCGCGGTCAGCAGCATGATTGTTGGCTGTCACCAGGATATCAAAGCCTGCATCCCTGCATGCTTCCGCCAGCGCATCCGGGGAACTGAATTGCGGGTATCCTTTGTAAGGAGGGCCACCGAGGGTCACCTCGAGATTGCCGATGGCGACATCTGCATCACTGATAAGAGGAGCAACGAAACTGAAGACGCTATCATATGACCAGGTTTTCGTGGAATCATCGTAGGCAGAGGCTATCTGTCCGTCATGACCCATGATGTCACCCGTGAAGAGAAGCGTCAGCACACTGTCACGCTCCTGCTCTTCAGGGGCCGCGGGAAGCAGCGTATCAGGCTCATGCGCTCCGGGAGCAGGCACCGGCATGGTGTCACGCTGCTGTTCTGCCGCGGGGGGCAGGAGCAGAGTATCACGCTGTTGCGCTGCGGTGGCAAGGGTCAATACAAGGCCAATCAGCGGCAGGAGGATTTTTAAAGATGTCATTCGCGTCATTTAATCTACTTTACTTATCAAACTTACATAAAAACAGCTGATTTTGCACAGGCAGATAAAATCAACTTCTCAGTCCGGATCTGCGAAAAGAACCTGATAGAAATCGTTAATTTATCGGGCCATACAAGAATCAGCGCTGTTTTCCGGATCTAAAGAGGAAAAATAGTCATAACTTTGCAGCTTCAAAACAGATGGTGTTCATGACGGAATTGCTTAATAAAGAGGTTGTTGCATATGTAATGCTACCTCTTTTCATATTTCTGGCCAGGATAATTGATGTGTCGCTCGGCACTCTCAGAATCATTTTTGTCACGAAGGGGATGAAAAGGGTAGCCCCTTTTGTCGGTTTCTTTGAGATACTTATCTGGTTACTGGCCATTAGCCGAATCATGCAGGACCTTGACAACTGGGTCAGCTATATTGCCTATGCTGCAGGATTTGCCACCGGTAATTTTGTAGGTATGTATATTGAGGAGAGGCTGGCGATAGGCCATGAGATGATACGTGTCATAACCCGAAAGGATGCCACTGCCCTGATAGCTGATCTCCGGGGTGGAGGCTATGGGGTTACCTCCGTCAGTGCCTGGGGAATAGAGGGTGATGTGGCGGTGATTTACATCATCGCCAAAAGAAGTATGATTAAGAATGTTCTTGACAAGATCAACCATTTTAATCCACATGCCCTTTACACCGTCGAAGCAATCAAGTATGTCAACAGGGAGATATTTCACAGGGCCGAGGAGGAGCGTCACAGCCGGAGGATGATAAACCCGTTGAAGAAATGAGATACCGGAGAACTCATCTCTCCGGCGTAACCTCTGCCACTTTTATTGTGTCAAGCTCATTCGAGCTCTGACTCATCCATGTTACGATAACGTAATCTCCTGCTGCCCTGGGCTCAAAGACGATGAGAGTGTCACCTGTCACCATCATCTCCGGGCATGCTCCGGTGCTCTCAAAATCAGCCAGTGAAAACAGTTCGTAGACAAACTCTTCCTTCTCCTGAAAGTAAAACCTGATGTTTGACCAGCAGCCATTCGGCAGCATGGCGTGTGCATAGATTGACAGCGGCACATCCACATACCCCGTCTCGGGCACCGTTCTTGTGTCTATGGGAATTACCACATTTGAGTAGGTCTGGCTTGGCGGATCCAGCTGGCACGATGATAATACCAAGGCTGTCGCCAGGGCTATTATGATTAGAAATTTCATTTAGTAGAGTTTTCGTTAATGATCTGAATGACTTCAGTGTGTCTCACGGCCTTTATAGACACTTTTCCCGGTTCCTGTCCAGGGTACGAGCCTGCCATTGAATTCGACCCTGTTTCCCCAGTTTGTCGTGACTCTTGCAGTGGCTGTCTCTCCCGTTCTGTTGACATTCATGACTATGGTCATATTGCCTCCGGTGCCGGTTGCATTTAGTACGATATTGGAGTAACCCTGTTTTCCCTCATTGTTGATATCCATTGAGCTGATCCTTCCACGCAGGGTTATACCTCCGAGGCCGTTGAAGCCTATTCCTGAGGGAGATGCCAGCTGAACATACACATCTTTACCCTCAACTGCCACAAAGTTGACTGTGGGGTCGACATGCATCATATAGCCGCTGCGGCCTCTTATCTGGTCAGCCTTCAGTACAAACTGTCCCGATCTGACTGCCATCTCGGTGTTTACCGCAAGCATGGCATCATTCTGCTTTTTCTGTTCCTGTCTGATGGCTTTCTTCTCCTGCCTGGTGAGCGGAACGCGATCCTGTGCCACAGCTGTTACCGCCAACAGCATTATCATGACTGTAGAAAGTATTCTATTCATGGCTTCATTACTGTTTATCAGTAATGGAAGCACAACAACCGTACCAAACTATTCTGTATAATAGAGGGCAAATGTGCTGATGTGCGGGGTGGCCCTGGAGGAGGCTATGGTGAGCCTTATCTCATCTGCTTTTATCTCCGGGAAGCGTAACAGTCTCTTGTAGCCTATCGTCGTACCTGTCGCAATGGTATCCCACTTTTGCTCCGAGAGTGCTTCGATGAAAAACTTCTCCACCCGCTGTCCCCGGCTTATGTCCTCCTGTAGCATAGCCACATTGAAGGTTGCGGGGATGGATGGAACAAATGAGGCTATGCGTTTATGGCGGGGGCTCCATGAAGTGGAGTTGTTGCCGTCAATGGCATTGGAGGCACCCCTGCCGTAAGGCCGTGCACCGTTGAGGAGGTCATGGTCATAGAGCGCGTCAATCCATGCCTTCAGTCCTGTCAGGCTCTCAATGTCATTGTCGGTTATGAGCCCCCGGTTGTCGGGAGGGACATTCAGCAGGAGCACGGCGTTGCGTCCCACGGAGCTGAGATAGATATCCGCCAGCGTCTCCGGGCTTTTTACCAGGCTGTCCTGGGAGGCGTGCCAGAACCATCCCGGACGTATTGATACATCAACTTCGGCGGGATACCAGTAGACGCTACCGGCATCCTGCAGCAGCGTGCTGCTGCCCAGGTCCTCCGACATTGCCGTCAGTCCTGTCTTCTCATTGATAGCCCTGCTTTCCGGACTTCCGCCGGGTGCCAGTACCGTTACGCTCCATTCGGTCTCACGCCCGTAGCCGGTTTCTGTGCCTACCCACCTCACATCTTCGCCCATGATGGCCGTTACCGCCTCCGGTTGCAACTCCCGTATGAGATCATAGTATGCCTGCCAGTCATATTCCTGCCGGCGGCCGTTCGGTCCTTCACCGTTGGCACCGTCAAACCAGACCTCATCCACCTTCCCGTACCAGGTAAGCAGTTCGGTAAGTTGTTCCATATAAAATTTGTTGTAGGCGGGGGAGTCGCCGTAACACTCAGCATTGCGGTCCCAGGGGGAGAGGTAGACACCGAAATTCATACCATATCTTTCGCATGCATCCCTGAGCTCCCTGATTACATCGCCCCGGCCATCTTTCCAGGGGCTGGAAGCCACAGAATGGGCAGTGGTCTTAGTAGGCCAGAGACAGAAACCGTCGTGATGCTTGGCGGTGATGATCACCATCTTCATCCCGGCCTCACTGAGTACCCTTACCCACTGATCGGCATCGAGGGCAACAGGATTGAACAGGCCAGGTGACTCTTTGCCGGTACCCCATTCCATATCGGTGAAGGTGTTGACAGTAAAGTGAATAAAGGCTGTCATCTCGAGCTTCTGCCACTCCAGTTGACGGGCGTGAGGGATCACCCTCGCGGCCATGGCCTCCTTGACACCCATGTTTGGCTTAACGGGAAACTTCACCATCCCGGTGTAATACTGTGCGTCCCTGTCGCCCCTGCATGATGCAAGAAGGACGAGAAAGAGTATTATCAGTAGCTTTCTGCTCATGACCCCTTGCGTTTTGATGAACTTACATATTTGCTGTTTCTAAAACGCAGGGCAGACCACTCTTCGTCGATCGCCACCTGGCTGACGCGCCTGAGACCCGACTCCTCAACGGTATCCCAACCGCGGTCGCGGTTGACACCTGAGCGATCTTTTGACGAGCCTCCTTTCTGGTAAGCCATCCAGAGCTTCCCGTCATCACTCAGGTTATGAATGCATGACGGTGCAAGCTTTATGATATCCTCCGAACCGGGAGTGAAGGCAATCATGAAATCATAAAGGTAACGGGCATTGATCTCCGTGTCTATCTGTACATCCGGCAGCAGACCGGCAATCCTGTCCCTGAAAACTTCAGGAGCGTTGAGCACGGCAATCCGTTCCTGGTCACCGTATCTCAGCTTCTTGAGTATGTTATCCATTTTCTTCCCGCTTTCCACAGGGCAAATATACGAATTAGTGGCCAAGGAGAATCATTCCGGTCCGGAGGTCATTTCATCATAAAATGTTGTATCTTTGTGTTGTCGAATTACGGGGTGCCTTACTTAACAGGCTGAGATCATACCCTTATAACCTGATCCGGATAATGCCGGCGTAGGGAGAAAGAGTAATCCATTCAGACCTGCAGCGGAACCCTCAGTCCAGACAATCTGTTCAGCATTATTGTAATGATCATGGCTAGGAAACTCTTTTTACCGGTTTTAATTTTTCTGATGACCTGCAACACGGTGAACGGCCAGCGTCTGTCCGGCACTGTCACCGGCAGGGTCACCGATGCTGAGGGTCATCCCCTGGCAGGGGCTTCAGTGGTTATCGAGAGCCTGATGACGGGGGTGGCGACGGACAATGACGGACGGTATGCCCTCCGCGGCCTGCGCGAAGGCACCTATGCGCTGCGCATATCCTACACAGGTTATGAGCCGTTTGACACCGTTGTTGCTGTCACCGGCACCGGCTCCGTGCCGGCCGACGCCGCACTTGACGAGGCCCTTTTTGTGGCTGAGGAGGTGATTGTCAGGGGTAGTCGTGCCGGGGCCCGCACTCCGATGGCTCACACCACCGTCCGGTCTGAAGAACTGAGAGAGCGGGACCTGACCCGCGATATGCCCTTTCTGCTGTCACTTACCCCTTCTGTGGTGGAGACATCCGACGCCGGCACGGGCATAGGCTACACATCACTGCGCATACGCGGCACCGATGCCAGCAGGATCAACATCACACTTGACGGCATACCGCTCAACGACTCCGAATCGCAGCAGGTGTTCTGGGTTGATCTTCCTGACCTGGCCTCCTCCACCAGCAGCATCCAGGTGCAGCGCGGGGTTGGCACCTCCACCAACGGCGCCGGAGCGTTCGGCGCCTCAGTGAACATCAGCAGCATGACACCCCCCTCTGAGGGCGGAGCTTCGGCAGATGCATCATACGGCTCGTTCAACACCTCACGGATCTCGGCAAAAGCGTGGACAGGAATGCTGGGCGACCGGTTCAACATGATAGTGCGTGCCTCGCAGATCCACAGCGACGGCTATGTTGACCATAGCAAAGCCGACATACGCTCAGCCATGGTATCCGGGATGTGGTCCGACCCGTCGGACCTGATACGCTTTAACGTGATTACCGGCTACCAGAAGACAGGTATCAGCTGGTGGGGTGTGCCGGTTGAGGTGCTGCCGGAGAACAGGAGATACAACCCTGCCGGTGAATACGTTGACGCCAATGGCGTGACCCGGTACTACGAGGATGAGACAGACGTCTATACCCAGAACCACTACCACCTCTTTCACACCCACCTCTTCCCCGGCAGGGTGAGCCTCAACACCGGACTCCATCTGACAACAGGAAGGGGATATTACGAGGAGCAGAAGAGTGATGTTGACCCGTTCGAATACGGGATTGCAGACCTGATGCCCTATGTTCCCGCCGTCGCGGAAACGGACATCGTGCAGCGCAAGTGGCTCGATAACCTCTTCTACGGTGCCGTGTGGTCATTGATAAAACAGGGCAGCGTAGCCGAGTGGACCCTGGGGGGAGCGCTCAACAGGTATGACGGCGATCACTTCGGAAGGGTGAAGTGGATGGAGTACCCGGGAAACCTGGTGCCGGGACATGAGTGGTACAGGAACAACGGATTGAAGGATGAGTTCAACGTCTACGGCAAGATGAATGCCGTGGTTTCGGGTAGCCTGAGCGCGTTTCTGGACCTGCAGCTGAGGCATATCAGTTACCGCTTTGAGGGTCCCGATGATGACATGAAGGACCTTACCGCAAGTCACAGCTTTCTCTTCTTCAATCCCAAGGCAGGCCTCTTCTGGAGCAACGGAAGCGGGAGCAAAGCTTTTGTCTCCGCTGCCGTGGCGCACCGTGAACCTACAAGGGCCGACTATAAGGATGCCGCAGGTGATCCGGCGGCCACACCCGGCAGGGAGCGGCTCACCGATTTTGAGGGAGGGTACAGCTTTCGCAGTTCCGGGGTTGCACTGGGTGCCAACCTTTATTTTATGTGGTACCACGACCAGCTCGTGCCTACCGGCAAGATCAGCAGCACGGGATACCCCATCATGACCAACGTCCCTGAGAGCTACAGGACAGGGGTGGAGCTCTCCGGCAGCTACCGGCCATCGCCGGTGGCAGCGATGAAGATGAACCTCACCCTGAGCAGGAGCAGCATAAGGGACTTCAGGAACTACTATTTCAATTATAACACTGACGACTGGAGCGAGGTGTACCTCCACAGCGATCTTGGAACCGTTGATATAGCTTATTCACCCCGCGTAACAGCCTCTGCCGAACTGGAGGTCAATCCTGCAGAACGCCTGTCGGTCAGGCTGACAGGCAAATACGTCGGGAAGCAGTACTTTGACAATACCATGAGCTCTGACAGAACCATTGACCCCTATTTTGTCAGTAACCTGGCGGCGTCATACGGCATAAAGATGAAGAAGGCCGGCGAACTGACATTCCGGTTTATGGTCAACAACCTCTTCAATACTATGTATGAGAACAATGCCTATGGCGGGATGTGGACCGAGGACGGGGAGGAGAAGACATGGGCTTATTATTTTCCGCAGGCGGGGATAAACTACACAGCCGGGATTTCATTATCTTTCTGACACGATGATGACAGGCTGGCTTTCTGCAAATTTCATCGAACTCTTCGGTGCAGTAACGGGCATTGCCTATGTGATCCTCGAGATAAGAAGGAATATCTGGCTCTGGCCCCTGGGGATCGTCACCTCGGCAGTTTATATGTATGTGTTTGCCAGTAACGGCTTTTACGCCAATATGGGATTGCAGGGTTACTATCTTGTTATCAGCGTCTACGGATGGTATGCGTGGCACGCAGAGAAGGGCAAGGTTGTTTATATAGAGCGCAGCTCTTCAGGTGTTGCAGAACCGGGCAATCCTCCTTCCGCCCTCCCCGGTGAAAATATCGGAAATACAGCGGGACCATCCATGCAGGAGAGAGTAACAGATGTCAGGCGTGTTGGCAGGGTGACAGCTCTGCTGTGTGCAGTTTCTGCTGCTGTTCTATGGGTCTTGTTGTGGCTGCTACTTGCCCGTGCCACCGATTCGCCGGTGCCGTTATGGGACGGCCTGATCGCCTCCCTCTCCGTGGTGGCCACATGGATGCTTACGAGGAAGTACCTGGAGCAGTGGTACGTATGGATAGTGGCCAACGCCATAGCCGTGGCAGTCTATCTTGCAGCCGGGTTATATCCCACAGCCGTGCTTTTTTTCGTATATTTCGTGATGGCAATTATTGGGCTGCGGACATGGAAGAAGCAGTCGGCCACCTTCGCCACATCCTACGTTAAAACTACGGACTTCGTCCGACGTAGGGGACTTCGTTCGTCGGAGTCGGATGTCGAAAAAGGCTACGGTGGCTAAAAGCAGTCCGCAGTAGCAGATGGCAGTCGGCAGTAGCGAGATCAATTAAGAATTAATAATTATGAATTAAGAATTGAGAGTCAGACACTTAGATCGCAGGACTGCAGGACGGAGCCCCGCAGAGCGGGGTAGACAGCAGCTACGGACCTTCAGACCTCAGACCTTTAGACTTCTAACTTTACGGACTTTTGACTTTATGGACTTTAAGGACTTTACAGACTTTCGACTATGCAAACCGTCATTCTTGCCAATGGTTCATACCCCACCCACGAGGTGCCGCTGGCCTGCCTGAGGGAGGCCGGTATGATTATCTGCTGCGACGGTGCGGCTGAGAAACTGGTGGCACACGGCCTTGAACCGGGCATCATCATAGGCGACCTCGACTCGGTGCCGCCTGTGCTTAAAGAGAGGTATGAGAAGATCCTGGTGCAGGACTCCGATCAGGAGACCAATGACCTGACAAAGGCAGTCAACTGGTGTGTCGCGGCCGGTATAAAAGAGGTGGTCATCCTTGGCGCCACCGGTATCCGCGAGGATCATACCCTGGGCAACATATCGCTGCTGGCCGATTACAGTGAGAGAATAGATGCGGTGATGCTGACCGATACCGGCACCTTCACGGTCTATAACCATAGCGTCACTATAGGTTCCCATACCGGACAGCAGGTTTCGATCTTCAGCATCGATCCAACCCTGACCGTAACCTCATCCGGTCTTCGCTACCCCCTGAAAAGCCTCCTGCTGAACAGCTGGTGGCGGGGAACGCTGAATGAGGCAGTAGATCGGAAGTTCACTCTTGAATTTGAAAATGGGAAGTTGATAGTGTTCTTACACTACACATCCTGAACCCCCTTTTGATATTTACTTCAACTGGAGTATCTTTGAATATAAATAATCTCCAGAATTAAGAGAAAGAAAATTTTCAAATAATACAAAAAAACAGTTTAAAACTAACGATCATGAATAAATATTCACTGGTGGTTATATGTACCATTATCTTGTTGTCTGTTAACTCCTGCGGACCGGAAAGCGGTAAAGAAACTTCCTCTGCAGAAACTTTCCGTTTCGAAGAATACACCATAACCCAGCTTCAGCAGGGCTATGAAAATGGTGATTTCACCGTTACCGATGTGGTGCAGGCATATATTGACCGCATCGAGGCCATAGACGACAGCGGGCCGATGCTCAATGCCGTCATCCAGACCAATCCTGATGCCCTGGCCATTGCGGCACAGCTTGACGCAGAGCTGAAGGAGGGCAAGAAGCGCGGTCCCATGCACGGTGTGCCGGTGCTGCTGAAAGACAACATTGACACTCATGACCAGATGGAGACCACGGCAGGCTCACGCGCGCTGAGTGGTTCGCACCCCCTGCAGGACAGCTATATAGTCATGAAGCTGCGCGAGGCCGGCGCCGTAATACTCGGCAAGGCCAACCTTAGCGAGTGGGCCAACTTCCGCGGTAACCTCTCGTCGAGCGGCTGGAGCGGTGTTGGCGGACAGACGAAGAACCCCTATATCCTTGACCGCAACCCGTGCGGCTCCAGCTCCGGATCAGGAGTGGCCGTCTCCGCCAACCTGACCATGATTGCCATTGGCACCGAGACCAACGGCTCGATAGTATGCCCTTCAACCGCTAACGGCATCGTCGGCATCAAACCTACCGTGGGGCTCCTCAGCCGCAGCGGCATAGTGCCCATCTCATTCACGCAGGATACCCCGGGACCCATGGCGCGCACAGTGACTGACGCCGCCATAGCCCTGGGAGCCCTTACCGGCATCGATCCCAATGACAGCAGAACAGCTGCCTCGGAAGGCAAAGCCCTGACCGACTACACACCCTTCCTGAAGGAGGACGGCCTGAAGGGCAAGCGATTGGGATGGTATACCTCTGCCAGGGGACAGCATTTCAAGGTTGATACGCTGATGCAGAAGACCGTCGACTTCCTGGTAAGCCAGGGTGCAGAGGTTATTGAGATTGACAATATTTACAGCCGCGAAGCCGGGTCACTCTCTTTCCAGGTGCTGCTGTGGGAGTATAAGGACGGACTGAACAAATACTTCGCCTCGCTGGGCGAAGAGGCCCCGGTAAAGAGTGTGGAAGAGCTTATTGCATTCAACAGTGCCGACAGCATCGAGATGCGTTACTATGACCAGGAGCTGGTTATTGAAGCACAGAAGAAAGGTGACGTCAACTCATCGGAATTTCAGGAGATCGTGGACAAAATGAACCGCCTTGTCAGGGAAGAGGGCATTGACCGTGTCATGAAGGAGCACAATTTCGATGCATTTATCGCCCCCACAGGCGCACCGGCATGGAAGACCGACCTCATAAATGGTGACTCGTTTCATGTCAGCAGCTCATCACCGGCAGCCATGGCCGGCTATCCTAACATAACCGTACCCATGGGATTCATTGACGGACTTCCGGTGGGGATATCCTTCTTTGGAAGAGCCTGGAGTGAGCCGTTGCTGATTGAGATAGCCTATGCCTTTGAGGCAGGCACGAAACAACGTATAGCGCCGGCATTCATCCCAGTGTGGCCTCCTGAGACGGACCGTTGATTGCAGTTATGTAACTGTGAACCTCTGTCTGTGATCGGTAGGGTTTGTCGCCGGGAGCAACGAGCCTGTTCGACTGTTTCTCGTCGTAGACCCTGGCCTTGACATTGTCATTCCACTGTATTTCGAAGACATCGGTAATCTCTTTCCTGATGGCTTCATCAAATATAGGACACGAGACCTCTATCCGGCGGTCGAGGTTCCTCGGCATCAGATCTGCCGAGGTGATGTAAACCAGCTCATTACTCCCGTTGCAGAAGATCATGAATCGCGAATGCTCAAGGAACCGGTCAACAATGCCTGTCGCCCTGATATTCTCACTGACTCCCTTGAGACCGGGCACCAGCGAGAGCATGCCCCTGACTATCAGCCTTATCTTTACACCTGAACTGCTCGCCTTGTACAGCTGGCCAATAATCTCCGCGTCGGTGAGGTTGTTGATCTTGATGTTGATCCAGGCCTCCCTGCCGGCCTTTGCGTTCCTGATCTCCTTATCAATGAGCATCACCAGCTTGTTACGCAGGCCGAAGGGAGAGACCAGCAGGTGGTAGAATTTGTCCTTCCGGTAGTTGGCGACGAAGAAGTTAAATGCCTTCACCACCTCGTTGGTGATCTTCTTGTTGGAGGTCATCAGGAGATGGTCGGTATAGACCCGGGCAGTCTCCTCGTTGAAATTGCCGGTACCCACGGCGGCATACCTCTGAATGACATCATTCTTTTCCCGCGTTATAAGGCAGAGCTTTGAATGAACCTTCAGTCCTGGCACACCGTAAATGACCTTTACTCCTTCATCAAGCAACTTATTGCCCCACAGGATATTCGCCTCCTCATCGAAGCGTGCCTGAAGCTCAACCACCGTGGTGACGCTCTTGCCGTTCCTGGCTGCATTCATCAGCGCGTTGATGACGCTTGAATTCCTGGCAAGACGGTAGAGTGTGACCTGTATGGAGGTTACATAGGGGTCAATAGAGGCCTCCCGCAGCAGGTCGATGAAGTGGTTAAATGTGTTGTAGGGAAAGAAAAGCATCACATCCTTCTTCCTGATGACTGAGAGTATGCTTTTGCCGTAATGGATGTCACGGTGTCTCACCGGAGGAAGTTTCTCATAACGCAATCCGTCACCAGGGATATCAATGAACTTCATGAAATCCTTGAAGTTGTGATACCTGTCTCCGGGTATGATCACATCATCAGTGCCGAGGTTCAGCTTTTTCTTCAGTATCTTGAGGAGGTCGGCAGGCATGCTCCGGTCGTGGACGAACCTGACAGGAGTACCCTTCTTGCGTTGCTGAAGGCTCTTTGAAAGTTTGTCGATATAGCTCTCCGAGATGTCATCTGCTATGTCAAGCTCGGCATCCTTGGTGAGCTTGAAGGTATAGGCCGACAGCTCGTCGAAGGGGAGGATGTGAAAGATATCCTTGAGCTCTGACCTGATGACGTCATCAAGGAAGATCACGTACCTGTTGCCGTTTTTCTCCGGCAGTTGGATGAATCTTGGCAGTATCTCCGACGGAGGTATCTCCAGCAGTGCGTACCTGTTCCTGCCGGTGGCGGAGTCGGTCAGCAGTATTGCAAAGAAGACGGCATCATCAGTTAGGTCAGGCAGCCCGCTATCCTTGCTGAGTATCAGGGGCATCAGCCTGTGCCTTACCTCCTTGCGAAAATAACTCTTCACAAACGCACACTGCTCCCTGTCAAGCTGCTGTTCATTGACGAAGTGTATGTTGTGCTTTTTCAGCTCCTTCTTCAGGTCAGAGTAGGTCTTCTCAAACCTCAGGTTCTGCTTGAGAACGATCTCCTGCACTCTTCTGAGGGTGGCTTTGGGACTGTATCCAAGTATACTTTTTGACTTGCTTCCAAAGAGTGAGAGCCGTTTCAGTGTCGCCACCCTGACCCTGAAATACTCATCAAGATTATTGGAATAGATTCCCAGGAAGTTAAACCGTTCAAGCAGAGGAACATCCTTGTTCTCCGCCTCCTGCAGCACCCTCTCGTTGAAGGAGAGCCAGCTTATCTCCTTGGGGATGTAGTCTCTGCTCATGCCAGGTCTTTCAGTGTCAGGTAATACTCCGTCGTTCCGTTTTCGGGCTCAACCTCTGACCAGCTGGCAACAGCGAACGAGAGGCAGTAGATTCCGGTCTTGGACAGCACCTCCGGCTCGTCAGATGCAAACCAGGCTGCCATCTCCGTCAGGAGGGGGTTATGCCCGCAGAGGGTGACGGTATGATCACCATCGTTCAGGTCTCTTATGAAAGAGAGGTACTCCTCCTCCTCAAGGCTTTGATACAGTTTGGCATTCAGTCTTACCTCATCGGGACTTATACCGTATTCCCTGCAGAATATCAGTGCTGTCTCCAGCGCCCTGAAGGCAGGGCTGCTTATAATCCTTCCCGGATCTTCCCTTTGAGAGAAGAGCAGCTGTGCCATAAGCTTTGAGTTCTGTTTCCCTTTTGCCGTCAGCGACCGTTCAAAATCGGGTATCCCGGGGAGCTGATCCTCGGCTTTGCTGTGTCGTAAGAAAATGAGTTTCCTTTTCGCTGCCATATCAGTTACTGTTTTGCTTATGTACAAAGTGATCTGTTGATCATATTCCGAAACTGGTACCCATCTCCCTGGCCTGTTTGACCATCGGGTCATCAGGTTTGACCAGCTTCGTCTTTCCCGCCACCTCCGACAGTTTTACGGAGGTGATCTGCCCGTCACGGTGTGCCACCATCCTGCCGTACTCCTCCTTTGCTATGAGGGTGGCACCGGAGGCACCGAACCTGGAAGCGAGCACCCTGTCCATGGGTGAAGGTGTACCGCCTCTCTGTATATAACCGAGCACCGTCTCCCTGGTCTCCAAACCTGTCTCTTCCTGTATCCTTTTTGCCAGGTACCTTCCGGCGGAGTCTTCGCCCTCGGGCACCTTGATTCCTTCTGCCACAACAACAATCGTATAGGGCTTATTGTTGTCAGCCCTCTTCCTGAGATAGTCCATTACCACCTTCTCATCATGCGGTATCTCTGGAATAAGAATGACATCGCCTCCTCCCGCCATGCCGGAGTAGAGGGCAAGCCATCCGGCGTTGTGGCCCATGATCTCTATCACCATGATCCTCTTGTGCGAGTTGGCCGTCGAATGCAGTCTGTCAATGGCCTCCGTGGCAATGTTCACTGCCGAATCAAACCCGAAGGTCATATCCGTACCCCAGATGTCATTGTCTATTGTCTTTGGAATACCCACAATGTTCAGTCCCCCTTCCGAGAGCATATGAGCGGTCTTCATTGTCCCGTTACCCCCGATGCACACCAGGCAGTCGAGACCCATCTGTTCATAATGCTCCTTGATGAGCATGGGCTTGCGCACCTCATCCTTCTTCTTGCCCACCCCCTTGAAGGGTTTTTCGCGCGAGGTGCCCAGGATGGTGCCTCCCAGCGTCAGGATACCGGAAAGATCACTCTCGCTAAGCTCTGAGTACTCTTTGTGTATCATCCCGGCGAAGCCGTCACTGATGCCCAGCACCGTCATACCGTACTTTACTATGGCTGTCTTGCCGACACCCCTGATGGCGGCGTTGATGCCCGGACAGTCGCCTCCTGCCGTTAGAATACCGATCCGCTTCGCTTTACTGTTTTTGCCCATTTTTTTGAGTGATTGGTTGTGGTTAACTATTGTAAATGTATGAAAAATAACGACAAAAGATTGCCGGCATGACCCTGTGAAATGGTTTAAATATACAATTCAAACGAGGTGTCTGAAAGGGAAAGTCGTTACAATTATGTAACTTTATCATCTGTCAACACATTGTACATGGCTTCAAAGGAAAAGGATAACAGGGCGGATATCAAGACGTCGATGCTCGAATGCATCAACGGGTCGCTGATTTTGCTCTCTCAGAAACCCCTCCCTGACGGTAACGCCATCCATGACATACGGGTGATGATGAAGAAGCAGCGTGCTGCGGTACGACTGGCGAAGCCTCTGCTCGACGAGTCGGTCTATCGCAGGGAGTACCTCGCCGGGAGGGAGACGGGCCGCATCCTCTCTTCATGGCGTGAGAGCAATGTGTTGCGCAAGACCATGAAGGCGCTGAGGAAGGATCACCCTGAGCTTTTCACCAAGCTGTGGGACAATGAGACTGTGCAGAATCTGCTCCGCAAGCCTTATGCCACATGGGAGCAGGCTGGTGTGCAGGCCAAAACTGTCAGCCAGGTGACGGAGCAGCTGACAAAGGCGAGGTACAGGATCCGGTTTCTGAGTCTCAATGAACCCGATTTCAGGATGTTGCTCGGCGAGGTCGAGCAGAGCTACCTTGCCGCGGCAAGAGCTTACCTCGACTGCCGTAACAATCCCAAACCACGTCTGCTGCATGAGTTCCGCAAGAAGTCGAAGACGCTGATGTACCAACTCGACTTTTTCCGTCACCTGAATCCCCCTGCTGTGAAAGCCCTGGAGAAGAGGCTTGATGCCATGACCCGCAACCTCGGAAAGTACAATGACCTGGACCAGATCCTAGGGATCATCGGTTATAAATACCGTGACACTGCCAACAGTGATGTAAACGATGAACTGGCCATTGTCATCAAAGACAGGCAGGAGAGCTACCTGATGAAGGTGTGGCCTGCAGCCTACCGTATATTTACGCCGGGGAAGAAGCTGCAGGACCTGCTTGACATCTCTTTCTGAGTTTCTGCCGCAGAAGTTTGCAGTCATCTCTTTCTGAAGCCCTGCCGCAGCATCTGTATGAAGTCTCCTTCCGGGGTCATACAGCAGGTCAGGGTTAGCGCTCCTCAACCGAACGTACAAGCGTCATCAGCTGCATCCTGTTCCTGACGTTGGTCTTTGTATAGATGCGTGAGGTGTGGTCTTTTACCGTCTGCAGGCTGATGAAGAGCCTGTCGGCTATCTCCTGGTTACTCAGACCGTTGCAGATCTCCCTGATGATATCGGCCTCCCTCGGTGATATCTCATGTTTCAGGAAAAAGTCCTCTATGCCTTGCGGCATTTCAGCGTTGGCATAATCTATAAATACCTTCAGATCAGACCTGTAGGTCAGCCAGACCGGCAGCAGCGCCATGCCGGCGAAGAGCAGGAAGACAAATATGAGAGCCATCCATGCCGAGTGCGGCAGGAGCAGCAGTACGGCTGCCTGTGACAGGGCCCCCGCGGTGACAATGGCTGCCAGGGAGATGCGGTCGGCAGCGGCCGCCTCGCCTGACCTGCTTCCGATCAGCATGAACGCCGAAGTGAGGCCGCTGAGGAGAGCTGGAAGCTTACCCGGGGGCACGGCTGGACCGTTTTCCTCATGGGCCTGATAGCCTTCTTTATCTACATCGCAGGACTGATCTGCTTCGTTGTCGGGGCGCTGGTCTCTGACATGTGGATCAAGAGCTCATTTGCCACCCTGTACAATTCGGTCCTCATTGAGAAGGGGCTGTACCAGATTGAGACTGTCAGCATTGATGAGACACCGGCAGATGATACGGAAGCTTAGTAAAAAAAGTAGTTGCACCAGTAAGTATTAACATTGAACTTCTTTATGAAGGGGGCCGGCAGGTTGTTGCCGGCCCTCTTAACTTTATTGACAATTTTACTTTCGCGGCTCCTTTTTTTTGTAATTTTATCTTCAGATAATTTAAAACAGAGATCATGAAGACAAAAGGGTTTATTCTTTTCCTGGCAGCAGCTTTCCTGCTGCCGCTCAATGCCGAGGCTCAGCTTGGAAGCAAACTGAAGAAGAAACTTGAGGAGACAGTAAGCAAGGCTCTTGAGAAGGAGGTCACTGAAGAGGCTGCGGAAGCAGCCGGTCAGGAAACTGAGGGGGAGGAGCAGCAGGGAAGAGCGTTTGACCTCTCAAAACTGGGAATAGGAAAGGTCACGGCCACCTACGAGGAGAACTATGATTTCAGGGGAATGATGGCAATGAAGACGGAGATATATGACAATGGCAAGCCTGAAGGCGTCATAGATGCTGATATCTGGATGAATGCCGAAAAGGGGAATATCGGAATGGAGAGCAAGACCATTACGGATGATGAGGGGCAGTCATTAAGGGCATCGGTGATAGTGGACTCGAAAAACAGGGTGATGATCACGGTTGCTGATGTTCAGGGGGGAAAGACGGGCATGATCATGACCATTCCGGATTCTCTGACTGCAGAAACCTATGACCCTGATGCCGGAGCGGAGAGCGATGTGACAGTCCGCAAGACCGGAGGCATCAAAACAATCTGCGGTTACCGCTGCGATGAGTATGAGGTAACTGAGGATAATGGCAAAATGAAGACGACAGTATGGGCCACGGACGACCTGAAACTATCAGGAGATATGAAGTTGCTTGGAAGCCAGAAGGGGATGCCCCGTAACTATGGCGGCAACACCATAAAGGGAGTAATGATGGCCTCCGAGACATACGAAAAGGGCAACCTTGTAAGCAGATCTGAGGTTACGAAGGTAGATCTTAACGCCACACACTCAATATCCCTGGCAGGCATCTCAATGATCCAGATGGATATGGGCAAGCGGTCGCAGAGGAATAAATAGCCGGGTATTGCAGGCTGTCCTGTCGGGATGCCTGTTTGTGGAGATCCGGAAGTCAAATAGATATTTTAGCTCAGCCAGGGCTATCTGATTGCGAACATCGGCACATAAGATATATTTCAGCTCTGCCGGGGTGCCTTGATATTTTAACCTATTCAGGTCAGATCCTCGTCAGCTTCGCAAACCGCAGCAGGAGCTTCTTGGTGCCGGCACCTGAGAACTCAATGACGGCCGTGGTGTTGGGCGGCTCTCCGTCAACGGAGATCACCTCACCTTCCCCGAACCGTTCGTGCCTCACCCTGTCGCCCGGCTTCAGCC
The DNA here is from genome assembly GCA_029210565.1 of Bacteroidales bacterium. GTDB lineage: Bacteria > Bacteroidota > Bacteroidia > Bacteroidales > VadinHA17 > SR-FBR-E99. The sequence continues at coordinate 68,347 of JARGFQ010000004.1, read as the reverse complement.
CGGCAGTGATGTCAGCCGGCAGTGACCCGCCATTTGCACCGCCTGAGACTCCCCCGGCCGCACCGCCGTGAGCACTGCCGGATGGCCCGCCTGAATAGCTGCCGGACCTGCTTCCACCGGCACCGCCGGCCTTGTTGCCGGCAGCCCCGCCATCCGCTCCGTGTGATGCCCCGCCCGCAACCCCGCCGGTGGCATCCCTGAACCTGATTATCTTCCTTTTGGTAGTGGTCGGCATAAATACTTCCCTGCTGTCGTCGGACGAACGGCTGTCAGCAGTCGGGCGACGGCCAAAAGGCATTCCTCCGGTTTGGGGATACCAGAGATATTCACTCTCGATCTCACCGATGAAGCGGCTCGGTGAGCTGCTCTCCAGCGAACCCCACCTGTACCTGTTCAGGGCATAGCTCAGCGTTACGCGCCGACAGGCCCTGGTCAGGGCCACATAGAAGAGCCTGCGCTCCTCCTCCAGCTCACGCGGGTTATAAAGGTTCATGTTCGAAGGAAAGAGGTTCTCCTCAAGGCCAACAATATATACATACTTGAACTCCAGCCCTTTGGCCGAGTGTATCGTCATCAGTGTCACCTTGTTCCTGTCTTCCGGCTTCTCCAGGTCCTGGTCGGTCAGCAGTGCCACCGACTGCAGCCATGTGGCAATGTCGGCAGGATCACCGTTGGTGAGGGCCGCCTCGGTAAACTCCTTGATACCGTTAAGCAGCTCCTGCAGGTTCTCCAGCCTGTCTATCTCCTCCGGCACCTGCCCATGCTTCAGGTCACTGATGATGCCGCTGGCCGATGCCATCCTGCTTGCCACATCCCAGGCTGTGGCTGTCGTGGCTGTCGCCATTGCGGGCAGCATCAGACCGGTGAAGAGGTTCACCTTTGACCGCAGGGCAGGAGTGAGGTAAGCATTGCTCATCTCCGGTGAGGAGATGATCTCCCATATGCTGCGGTCTATGCTGCGGGCGAGTTCCATGAGCTTCTGCACCGTGGTGTTGCCTATGCCTCTCTTCGGGTAGTTGATAATGCGCCTGAGTGCCTCCTCGTCGTCAGGATTGACGATCACCCGCAGGTAGGCTATCAGGTCGCGTATCTCCTTGCGTTCGTAGAACGACTTTCCGCCGTATATCTTATAGGGTATGTTGCGCTTGCGCAGCATCTCCTCAAAGATGCGCGACTGGGCGTTGGTGCGGTAGAGGATGGCAAAGTCCTTCCAGTCAAGCCGTTCACGCATGCGTGTGTCAAGAATGTCAGAGGCGGTGACGATACCCTCTTCACTGTCGATGGTAGTCTGCACCACCCTGATCTTCTCACCCTCATCGTTCTTCGAAAAAATGGTCTTCTTTATCTGACCGGTGTTCTTCTCTATAATGCTGTTGGCCGCGTTGACGATGTTGCGCGTGGAGCGGTAGTTCTGCTCAAGCTTGAAGAGGTGGTAGTCGGGGTAATCATTCCTGAAGTTGAGAATATTCTCAATGCGGGCGCCGCGGAACGAATAGATGCTCTGCGCATCATCACCCACAACACACAGGTTCCTGTGCTTCTCGGAGAGCCTGTGAACGATGATGTACTGGGCATAGTTGGTATCCTGGTACTCGTCGACAAGGATGTAGTCAAACCGGTTGCGGTATTCTTCGAGCACAGCGGGAAAATCGCGGAACAGGATGTTGATGTTCATCAGCAGATCATCAAAATCCATGGCATTGGCCTTGAAACACCTTGCCGCATAATGCCTGTAGATAGTGGTCACCTCAGGCACCCTCGAGGCTTTGTCGGCCTCGGTGATCTGCGCTATGGATCCGTACTGCTGTGCCGTTATGAGGTTGTTCTTGGCATGCGAGATGCGCGCGGCAACGGAGGCAGGCTTGTACAGAGAATCGTCGAGCCCCATCTCCCTGATGATGGTGCGTATCAGGCTGCGGGTGTTATCCTGGTCATAGATGGTGAAGTTGCTTTTGTAGCCCAGGTAGTGGCCGTCATGTCTCAGAAACCGTGCAAATATAGAGTGAAAGGTACCCATCCAGAGGCTCCGCGCAGTGTCTGCCCCCACGATAGTGCTAATGCGCGCCTTCATCTCCCCTGCCGCCTTGTTGGTAAAGGTCAGTGCCAGGATCCGGTGGGCGGGTACACCCTTCTGTATCAGGTATGCCACACGGTAGGTCAGCACCCTGGTCTTGCCCGATCCGGCACCGGCAATAACCATTGCCGGTCCTTCAGTGTTGACAACGGCGGACTGCTGTGCCTCGTTAAGCTCTTTGAGGTAGTCGCGAAACATCAATGAGAATGCAGAAATTATTGCCCCAAAGAACGGCATTTTTTTATTAGGTTTGCATATCATTTTCACCCGTTTATCCGTTTAGAAGGTGTGTCAAGGTACCTGGTCCTCATAATCATAATGTTACCGCTTGCACTGCAGGCGCAGATCACTGCCCCTGAAAGCCGGACCGTGCGCATGACCGACTATCCGGTCACAGCCCGGCATGACCCGGTATTCATATTCTGCGACTCCGACGGGGCCACTACAGGCACGCTCATTGCAGCCAGTCCAGGTGGTACTGCACCCTTCACATTTGTCTGGACAGGGTATGACCAGGCAGGGGGTGGCTTTTCCATACCGGTGAAGACGGAGACGGGTACAACATCGACGGCCTCCGGCCTTACCGAGGGAGGCTACCGTGTCAGCATTACCGACGGAGGCGGGTACTCCACCCAGCTCTATGCCTGGGTCAGCATCGACAAACCTGTGGCACTGGCTGAATTGCTGGTGTTTACGTGCGACTATGTGGCACTGGACGGTACCGCCGCAGTAGATCAGTTCACCTATTATGACCCCTCCACTGGCGCATCGCGTTCTCTTCCCAATGGGGTGAGGCACCTCTGGTCGTCAACACCGTCATCAGCGATACCCTACCCTGCTCTGGAGATTGATCCCATAACCTTCTCGCCGCCGCTGGAGGATGTGAGATATATGCTCGAAGTCACCGACAGCTTCGGATGTTCGGCCTCATCGTGGTTCGACTATGAGTCGATCCATGTAAAGGCTGACTTCACTGCCGAACCGGCAGAGGGCGAGGCTCCCCTGGAGATCACTTTCACGGACAACTCGGTCAGGGGATACAACTATCTATGGAAGTATGGCGACGACTCCGTCTCAAACCTCGCTGATCCCGGAACCCACACATACTATATCCCCGGGGAATACAAGGCCACGCTGATCATAGAGAGTGAGTTCACCTGCAGTGACTCGGCCATCGTGGAGATCAAGGTCCTTCCCTCATCATTGCAGATACCCAACGTATTCACCCCGAATGACGACGGCATCAACGACTACTTCATCCCCGACAAGAAGTCATTGAAGTTCCTCGACCTGCAGGTGTTCGCCAAGAGCGGACACAGGGTCTGTCATTACCGCGGCGATGGCGAGGATCTTCGCGACTGGCAGGGATGGGACGGCAGGATCAACAACTCCGATCGCCGCGCCACACCCGGCGCCTACTTCTACATCATCAGGGCCGTCGGATATGATGAGGTGGAGTACGAGGGCAGGGAGTACCGGGGCACGGTTTATCTCTTCCGGTAGTATTCCAGTCATCAGTCGGCAGTCGGCAGTTTCAGTCGGCAGTCCTCAGTCGGCAGTCGGCAGTCGGTAATTTGACTGCAGACTGTAGGCTGTAGACTGTGGACTGAACCAGCCATTCACCGGCATTTTTCCGCACCTTGCAGATATTTAACATTTATTTGACGGAAAAAACTTGTAAAACTGGAAAAGTTTTCTGATTATTGCAGCCGATTTCCGGTAAGCAAATGAATCAGACAGAAGAATATGATTTAAGAATAATCACAGGTGCGGCAGAACTGTTCCGCCAGTTTGGCATCAGGGCTGTGACCATGGATATGATAGCCAGCCACCTGGGTATGTCAAAGAGGACCATCTACGAACGGTTCCGCGACAAGGACGAGCTTCTCTTTGCAGTCATGGATTCAATGATCGGGAAAAGAAGAGAGAAAACCGATACAATCCTCGATTCGTCGCCCGATGTCATATCGGCCATTTTTGCCATGATACGGACCGGCACGGATCACGCTGCCATGATGAATCCCCTGATAGGTTCTGATCTGAGGAAGTATCACAGTAAAGTTCTCAGGAGGCTTAAGGAAAAATGTGAAAATCCCGATCATGAGGCATCTATGAAGATACTTGAGGCAGGTGTAAGGCAGTCAGTATTCAGGGACAACCTTAACCTGGAGATACTGAGTCGTGCGTTCAGTGCCATTGTCTCCATGATCATTGATGAGAATCTCTTTCCCCCGGAGAAGTTCCTGCAGCGCGACCTGATACGGAACATCATCCTGAATTTCCTCCGCGGCATCTCAACGGCCAGGGGCATCGGGCTTATTGATTCCATGGAACACGAGATATGATGAAAAAAGTTGAAAAGTTAAACGGAGTAATATGCAACCTGCTTGAGCAGAACAGATAGAGCCATCTGGTTAAAAACCTCATTCAAGTTCTATTTGACCAACAATAAATAATCAATAAACGAATGAAAAGAAAAACAATTCCAACTGTTTGCCTGATAATACTGGCCGCTACCGGCAGCATTACTGCCCAGGAGGTGCCGGCATCCCTCTCGCTTACAGTAGGTCAGGCGGTGGATTATGCCCTTGACCATAACCGCAGTGTGGTGTCGGCACGGTATGACCTGCTGGCATCTGATAAAAGTTACCTGGAGGCTTTCTCAGCAGGACTGCCCTCCGTCAGCGGCAGTGTCGGCCTCAATGACAACCTGAAGCTGATGACTACGCTCCTTCCCGGAGAGATCATCGGCATGCCCGGGGAAAAGGTGCCGGTCACATTCGGATCCCAGTATAACGCCTCATTCGGGGTGACAGCCTCAACGGCCATCTTCAATGCTCCCTGGATCATCGGGATGAAAACCGCAAAGCTGGCAACCGACCTTGCTGAAAAAGGGGTGGAGCAGACCGAGGTCAACACCAGTGAAAGCGTCATGAAAGTATATTACCTGATCCTGGTCTCGCAGGAGACCCTGAAGGTGATTGAAGCCAACCTTGAAAATCTCAATGAGATACTGGCCTCCACAAAAGCCATGTACAGCGTGGGTATGGCCGAGGCAACAGATGTGGATCAGATGCAGTCCACCGTTTCCACCCTGATCAATACGAAGGCATCAATGCAGCGTGCCCTTGAGGTCAACTACAATCTCATGCGGTTCATGCTGGGTGTTCCCAGGGAGACGGAGGTGAATCTCACGGAGACGCTTGACAGCGTCGTCGAAGAGATAAATGTCGAGCAGTTGCTTGGGCAGGATTTCTCCATCGAGGATAATATTGACTATAAGCTTATTGAGGGTCAGGTCAGGATGTCTGAGCTCTCACTCACCGGCGCCAAAGCTGCCGTTTTGCCCTCACTGGCCGGATCGATATACTATAACAAGGGCGGCCAGGGTGACGAGCTCAATGACCTTCAGTGGTTCCCCAACTCGGTCCTCGGTTTTCAGCTCACAGTTCCCATCTTTGGCAGCGGTGAGCGGTATGCAAAGATTAGCAAGGCGAAGATTAACCTTGAGAAGGCCCACAACACCAGGGCGATGGTGACCGACCAGCTTCTGATGCAGGAGAAGGAGCTTCGTTTTAACCTTCAGAGCGCCTGGGAACAGTACAGGCTGCAAAAGGAGAACATAGAGATTGCAACACGCGTCCTCAAGAGCTTCGAGAACAAATACAACCAGGGGATGGCCTCGAGCCTTGACCTTACCCAGGCGAATAATAATTATCTGACGGCACAGAACAACTATCTCTCTGCCCTTATGAACCTCCTGCAGACCAAAGTAGCTTTCAACAAGCTGATGAATAACCTTTAGCAAGTAACCAACACAACAACATCATACAATGAACCGAAACATTATTCCAATAATCCTTGCCGGTGCCATGATCATGGCATCGTGCAACCGGCAGGGCAAGCCTGCCGCCGGCCAGGCCGAAGCAGACAGCGTGGCAGCAGCAATACCGGTCAGGGTCATGCCTGCCGCAAAGACAACCATAGCCCGCACAGTAGACTACACAGGCACTATCCAGGCCTATGAGGAGGTCAATCTGGCTCCCTCGACACCCGGCAGGGTAGACAAGATCTACGTTGAAGTCGGTGACAGGGTAAAGAAGGGACAGCAGCTCTTCCTGATGGACCGCACACAGTATTATGCCAATAAGATACAGCTTGCCAATCTTGAGAAGGACCTGGCGCGCCTCGACACTCTCCTGAAGGTGGGAAGCGTAAAAGAGCAGACCTATGACCAGACCAAAGCCCAGTACGAAGTCATGAAGGCTAACGTCGACTTCATGGAGGAGAACACCCTTCTGGAGGCTCCCTTCAGCGGCCTGATCACCGGCAAGTACCTCGAAGACGGGGAACTTTATTCGGGTGCTCCGGGAATGTCGGGCAAGTCAGCCGTTGTTACCCTGATGCAGATCAACCCGGTGAAGATCATCGTCAGCATATCCGAACAGTATTTTCCCTTCATCAGAAACGGTATGAAAGTGAGGGTGGTGGCTGATGTCTATCCTGACAAGAATTTTCAGGGTACCATCTTCAGGGTCCATCCAACCATTGATGCAATGTCGCGTTCCTTCCGTGCCGAGGTGCGCATCAGCAACGGCAGTGAATTGCTTCGCCCCGGGATGTTCGCAAGAGCCTTCATAGACATGGGCCGTGAGGAGGCCATCGTGGTCCCGGCCAATGCCGTCATGATGCAGGAGGGCACCAATGAGAGGTTCATCTTTGTGGTGGAGAACGGCATCGCCATAAGAAAACCCATAATCCTGGGACAGAGATTCGATGACCGCTTCGAGATTGCCGACGGCGATCTGAAGGAGGGTGACAGCCTCGTCACTGACGGCCAGGCGCGCCTCAGAAACGGCCAGAAGGTGGAAATATCCGAATGATAATCACAAGAGACACTATCAGAATATGAGTATATATGCCAGTGCAGTAAAGAAGCCCGTAACCACCATTCTGATCTTCATCATCACGATGGTCATGGGGCTTTATTCCCTGACGCAGCTGCCAATCGATCTCTACCCGGAGATCGAGCTCCCCTTCCTGTCGGTTTACACCACATACCCCGGAGCCAGTGCGGCGGATATTGAAACAAACATAACACGTCCGATAGAGGACGCCCTCAACTCCGTCTCCGGACTGAAGGAGATGACCTCCACCTCAAGCGACAACGTCTCAGTAGTATTCATGGAATTTGAGTATGAGACCAACCTTGACGAGGCATCGAACGATGTGAGAAGCTCCATGGCCTTTATCCAGAGCTTCCTTCCCGAAGATGCTGAAGACCCTACCATATTCAAGTTCAACTCAAGCATGATGCCCATCATCTTTTACGCCATCACCGCGGAGGAGAGCTACAGGGGACTTGAGAAGATACTTGACGAGAAGCTGGTTAACCCCCTGAACCGTATCGACGGGGTGGGTAACGTCGGCCTCTCGGGCGTGCCCGGCAGGGAGATTTATGTGGAGGTCGACCCGCGGCGTATGGAGGCCTACAATCTTACGATAGAACAGATAGGCAATGTGCTCCGGGCTGAAAACCTGAATATGCCTGCCGGATACCTCGAGATGGGCAAGATGGACTACCCGATCAGGATCCAGGGCGAGTTTGCAGAGAGCGATTTGATCGCAAACGTGATCGTCGGGAACTATAACGGTAACAACGTCTACCTGAGAGATGTAGCTTCGGTAAACGACACCATCCGTGAGACCAAGCTGGTTTCGAAGATCGACGGGAAGCAGGGGATGACCCTGTTCGTGCAGAAGATGTCAGGCGCCAACAGTGTCCAGATATGCAACGAGGTGGACAAGGAGATCAACAAGCTTCAGAAGGATCTGCCCCCGGATATCCGCATCGAAAAGATAATGGATACCTCGGAGTTCATCCAGGGATCTATCAACAACCTGACGGAAACACTTATGTATGCCGCCATCTTCGTGGTGCTGGTGGTGCTCTTCTTCCTCGGAAGGTGGCGCGCTACGCTGATCGTCATCCTGACGATACCGATATCACTGCTTGTAGCCTTCATTTATATCTTCCTGACGGGAAGCTCCATTAACATCATATCGCTGTCGTCACTTTCAATTGCCATCGGGATGGTGGTGGACGATGCTATAGTAGTGCTCGAGAACATCACAAAGCATATTGAGCGCGGCAGCCGGCCGCGTGAGGCAGCCATCTACGCCACCAACGAGGTCTGGCTGGCGGTCATCGTCACCACACTGACGGTTGTGGCAGTGTTTCTTCCCCTGACCTTCGTCAAGGGACTGACCGGGGTGCTCTTCTCACAGCTGGGGTGGATCGTTTCCATCACGATAATCATGTCGACCCTGGCTGCAATCACCCTGACACCGACTCTCAGCTCACTACTGCTCAGGGTCAGGCCGATAAGGGAGAATGCCCCCGTCTGGACGTGGGACGGCTCCATTCACAAGTTCCTGAAGTCGCTTGACGGCTTCTACGTTAAGACCCTCTCGTGGGTACTGCATCACAAAAAGTTCGTGATTGCTGCTGCAATTCTTGTATTTGCAGGGTCCATGTTCCTGTTCAAATTTATCGGAACGGAATTCATGCCCGCTGCCGACGAGTCAAGGGTGTCGGCTACTGTCGAACTTCAGACCGGAACAAGGGTGACAGAAACTGAAAAGGTTGCAGACAGGATCGATTCAATCGTAAGGGCACAGATACCGGAGGTAAAACTTATCTCTATGTCCGCAGGCACCGACGACAGCGGAGGGTTTACCTCGCTTTTCAGCCAGGGCGGCACTCATGTGGTAACATACACCTTTGCGCTTCTTGACGTGGAAGACAGGGACAGATCGTCGGAGGAGGTGGCCGAGGAGATACGCCGGATCATTGCCCCGATGCCAGAGGTGATCAACTTCTCTGTGCTGGCGCAGGCTGGCGGCATGGGAGCCATGGGCGGAGGCAACACCGTTGACATTGAGATATACGGGTTCGACATAACCCAGACAAACATGTTGGCTGAACAGCTGGCTGAGAGGGTAAAAAAGATCCCCGGTGCAACCAACGTGGATATAAGCCGCGACAAGTCCAAGCCGGAGCTTCAGATCATCATTGACCAGGACAAGCTCCTGAGGTACGGCCTGACCACTGCACAGGTGTCGTCGATGATCAGGAACCGCGTCGACGGCCTTACCGCCACCCGCCTCCGCCAGTTCGGCGACGAGTATGACGTCATCGTAAGATACACGGAATCGGCCCGCAACTCTATCACCGAAGTGCAAAACATAGGAGTGACGCTTCCTTCAGGGCAGATAATCAGGCTGGGCGAGATTGCCCAGGTCAGGGAGTACTGGTCGCCGCCCAACATTGAGAGAAAACGGAAGGAGCGCATCGTCACCGTGTCAGTGACCCCATACAAAAGGGCGCTGAACCTGATAGTGGCTGACATCCAGAAGGAGCTCGACAGCATGGCAATCCCCTCCGGCGTGATGGTTGAGATTTCAGGAGCCTTCGAGGACATGTCTGAATCATTCATGGATATCGGTCTGCTGATGGTTATTTCTCTGATACTAGTATACCTGGTTATGGCATCGCAGTTTGAGTCGCTCAAGATGCCGGTCATCATCATGCTCTCGATACCGTTTGCCTTCTCGGGAGTAGCCATGGCGCTCTTCCTTACCGGCACCAAGCTCAGTCTTATAGCCGGCATCGGTGCCATTATGCTTATAGGTATTGTGGTTAAGAACGCCATCGTGCTTGTCGACTTCATCAACCTGACACGCGACAGGGGTGTGGAGCTCTACCAGGCAGTGCTTGACTCGGGCCGTTCAAGGCTCAGGCCTGTGCTGATGACCTCGATGACCACCATCCTGGCAATGATGCCGCTGGCACTGAACCCGGGAGAAGGATCAGAGCTCTGGCAGCCCATGGGTATCGCTGTCATAGGCGGACTGATATTTTCTACCATCGTCACCATGGTGCTGGTGCCCGTGGGTTACGTGCTGATAGCCCGTCACGGCGAGCGGGACAAGAAACACAAGATGGCATTCAGGGATATGAAGTTCCTCGATGACATAAAAGCTAACCATCAAAATCCGGAAGCATGAAACCCACATGTTATTCAAGCGCATACAGGTATGCAGTTGTTTACCAAACATGTGGGTTCTCCCGCTTAGGCGGGACAAGCTATCCGAACAATTAAATAATAATAAAATAATCGAATGAAAGCTGTAATGATAATATATAACCTCGCCCTCACAGAGAAGATTGAGTATACCCTTGAGCAGCTGGGCATCAGGGGCTACACCCAGTGGGACAATGTTGAAGGTATGGGCTCATTCACCGGGGTGCCCCACCTGGGGACTCATACCTGGCCCGAGATCAACGGCGTCACCCTCACCTTCGTGGACGAAGAGAAGGTACCCCTGCTGCTCGAGGCTGTGAAACGCATTGACGCCATAAATACCGAGGTGGGCATCAGGGCATTCGTCTGGGCCGTGGAACAGGCTGTGTGAAGCCTGGCTAAGCAGGATGAAACTTCCGGCAAATGCCTTTACTGGGCGAAGAATCCGGCGGCATCCGTGAAGTCCCAAGCGGTCTGTAGTGATCCCCGCTGACTGATGTAATCAGCTGAATAATAAGATGTAACGACGTCCAGCAAGGGCGTCGTTACTCTTTAATACACATTCCCGGTGTCATGTTTTGCAGCATTTTTATTTCCGAAAGGAATAATTTCTATTTTTATGGCGGAAGAATCACCAAAAATAAACTTAAAGCCATGTCGAAATTTATTTCTCTCTTTTCACTGCTCATTTTCCTCTTTCTGGCAACATCATGTACAAATACCGGGGGAGATCAAAAAGTCACCGCATCTGATGCTCCCGTTGCAATAAAATCAGATGCAAAGCTTAATCCCGACCTTGATGCCAAACTCGGGTCGTGGCTGAAAAAAGATGTCGAGTGCTACGGTATTGTTGTGGGTTATTTTGCTGACGGCAGCACCCTGGGCAAATCGGTCAAATGCCGGGTAGTGGCCATCAAGCCTGACAAGATCAAGATGAAGACCATTGAGAGCGTCAGCCTCCTCCCGGGAGAGGGATGTGATAAGATGGGACTGGCCTATGGCGACACCTGGTGGGAGGAAGAGGGAGATATCTTCCGTACCCGCGAAGAGGCAGAAACCTATATCAGGGAAAAGGGCTGGACTGCAAAGTAGTCCTGAAAGCAGCTTTTCATTATGTTAGTTATAATCCCGCTTCTTTATCTGTACACCATCTGGGATGAGTGATCAGGAACTGGTAAAGGCCGTTATCAGGGGTGATAACAGTGCCATGCGCGACCTGATATCCAAATATCAGGAGCTGGTGCTGAACACCTGTTATAAGGTCTTACAGTCCCGGGAAGATGCGGAGGATATTGCCCAGGAGGTCTTTATAGAGACATACCGCTCCGCCGCGGGTCTGCGGTACGAGGATGACATATCATTCTGGCTCTATCGCATCTCACTTAACAAGTCTATCAATCATCTCAAGCGATCGCAGAACATACTCTTCCGTTCGCTGATGCAGATAGAGACTCTCTTCCGTCATGATAATGCCAGGAACATGAGTCCGGAACCGCATTCAGATGACCATCCGGGCGAAAGCCTGGAAGCAGCCGAGAAGGATGAGATTGTTAAAAAGGCTGTGGCAACCCTGCCGGCAAACCAGCAGAAAGCCTTTATCCTTTTTTACTATGAGGAGCTTTCCTATAAAGAGATAAGCAGCGTTCTGGGACTGTCGGTAGCATCGGTTGAATCACTTCTTTTCCGTGCGCGTGAAAACCTGAAGAAAAGATGCGATCCCGACCATCCGAAAAAAAAGGAATTTAAAACTTCAAATCATGATACCTGAAAAAACCAACAGGATTTTGCTTTGGTTCAACCTGATCCTGATCCTGATCATCACATCGGCTGTAGTTACTTTCCTGTTAATGAAAAGCGCGGGTGAGAAGCAAACGAATGACCCGGGAGTGATCAATTCCATGGACATGCTCCGCAGGGAGCTCAGCCTGACTGATGAACAGTACCGTAAGGTTCTGGTGGAAAATGACCGGACAACCCGGACATACAATATTGTCTTCGACATGATGTGCGAGACCAACGTGGCAATGATTGAAGAACTGGCAAAGGAGCAGAGTGACCCGATTGTGCTTGACAGCCTCTCCAGGAAGGTGGGAACACTCAGTGCCTCGCTCAGAAGGCATACCACCGACTATTTTATGAACCTGAAAAGCATCTGCAACGAGGATCAGCAAAAAGAGCTTACCGAAATCTTCAAGAGAATGATGCAGCTCGATGAACTATGCGAGAGCTGCAACAAGAGAGAATGCCCCAGGAGAGAACGGATCAACAATATCGGAAAATAATTTTCTGTAGTGACCGCAGGTTTCCGACTCCACAATTGTCTTTTTATTGAGCGTTCATATTTATTCAAATCAAATCATGACAGATTATTTTTCTGATCTTGCCAATAACCTGAAAGGCAAGAGAATAGATGCTCCCGACTCATTCGCTGACGATGTCATGTCCAGAATTGAGCGGCGGAGGGAGGGAGGATTCAGGTCTATGTCGGTGCCTTCGCGGATACTTCTCTCCACGGTGGTGCTGGCAATTTACTGTTCACTGGGAGTCCTGCTGGGATTAAAGGGCTACAGCGACCTACAGCCTGACGGAAACTCATCATCCCACGAGGCCCTGGTGGAACTGATGGACTCACACTACATAAGTACAGATCTTCTACACGATCCGTTCTTCAGAAATTTTATCTGCAAATAATCCAATAAACCTGACCCAATCGGATGAAACTTACAAGAGCAATATTTCACAACAGGAATTGATAATTTTATTCATGCAAGTTCCATCAGACCAAAGAAATAATAATTAATTAACCGAATGAAAAAACAAAACTGGTACAAGCTCCTATATCAATTTGCGATAATTGGCGTCCTCACATTTATGGGCTTCCGCCTGCTCTTTGACAAGGCTTATGCTCCCGACTTCGAAGCTTACTGTCCGTTCGGCGGGATCCAGGCACTGGGAAGCTATATGACGATGGATTCGCTCTCCTGCTCCATGACAAGCACACAGATCATGATGGGGGTGGTTCTCTTTATAGGCATCGTGCTCTTCTCCAGGCTCTTCTGCGGATACATATGCCCCCTCGGAACCGTGGGAGAGTGGATAGGCAAGCTGGGTGACAGGCTGAAGGTGAGGATAACTCCTAAAGGTTTTGTTGACTATGCCCTCCGTCTGACAAAGTATGCGTTGCTCTTTATAACATTCTACTTCACCCTGAAGTCGAGTGAGCTTTTCTGCAAGAAGTTTGACCCTTACTATGCAGCTGTCTCCGGCTTTGACAGTGATGTTGTACTGCTGTGGGCTCTCCTGGCCATCGTTGCCCTCGTAGTCGGGTCGCTCTTTGTAAGGCTCTTCTGGTGCCGCTATCTGTGCCCCCTGGGAGCCCTCTCCGCCATATTCAAGTTCTCATGGTGGTTTCTGGGCGTCATGGCGCTCTATGTGATACTGATCCTCGTGGGGCTTGAGATATCCTATGTATACCCGCTCCTGGTAATCACCGCCGGCGGATATATTCTTGAGGTGACACGGATGAAAAAGGTGTGGCCCGACCCGGTGCATATCACCCGAAACACCGAAATCTGCATTGACTGCGGTCTCTGCTCTGAAACCTGTCCCCAGGGTATTGACGTGGCGCGCATGGAGAAGGTAACCCATACGGACTGCACACTGTGCGGCGATTGTCTCCATGCATGTCCCGAAAAGGATACACTCCTGATCAACAAAAAGAATATGAAGTGGCTACCGGCAGCCGTGCTGGGAGCGCTTATTATCCTGGGTATTGCCGCAGGCAGCCTGTTCGAGCTGCCTACCATAGATCAGAAGTGGGGCACGCCGGAACAGTTGGAGAATGCTGGTGTTTTTGAGATGGAGGGATTGAAGAACATCAAGTGCTTTGGCAGCTCAACGGCTTTTGCCAACCAGATGCGAAGACATGAAGGCATTTACGGTGTCTCCACCTTCGTCGCCAACCATAAGGTGAGGGTGCTGTATGACACCTCACTCTATAACGATGAGAAGCTGCAGCAGCTAATGTTCGTACCGGTGAAGCGTGTCATCAGGCCGGTGACAAAGGATGTTGACTCGGTGATACACTACACCCTCACCATTGATAAGTTCTTCGATCCACTCGATGCTACCTATCTGCAGCATCTCCTTAACCAGAAGACTGATGCCTGCGGTTTCCAGACCGAATTTGCCTGCCCGGTGATAGTGCGAATATACTTCCCGGCAGGGAAAGAGCCAGGCAGGGAAGAACTGACGGAGGTAATTGAGTCAAAAAACCTGACTTTCACCTCCAATGATAACGAGTTTCATGTCAAGCTGCCCTATAGAGTCATCACCTTCGATGATGAGCCTCTGACTATGTCAAAGAGAGAATATGCTTCGGCCATGTTTATTCCGACAAGCTCACGCTTCAACGGATTCTCAAATTTCTCGGATGATGTTGTCTCTCATTATATCCTCATGATGGGCACAAACTCGTCACTCAAGGCCAGGTATACATACCTGGTCAGCCACCTTTCAAATGATGACGGCATTATAGCCTTCGAAACCGCCCTGGACTCAATAGGGGCGGAGATGGGTGTGATCCACTTCGTTGACACGGTCACCGCTCCTGACAACATCTTTGCTGCTGTCAATGCCGATACCCTTGTCTTCCATTACACTGACGGCCGTACAGGCAAGCTCGTAAATCCCTTCAGCTTCCCTGATCCTGGCACTGTCAAAAAATAACCTCCGGAACCTGTTAACCGCATAACCCTGACAAAAACTGATAACTGACAAACGCCATATGTACGCAATAGAGTGCAAAAACCTCACCCACTATTACGGGAAGAAGCTGGTCTATGAAAACCTGAGCTTCAATGTCGAAGAGGGCAAGATACTTGGCCTCCTTGGCAAGAACGGCACAGGGAAATCAACCACCATTAACATCCTCAACGGCTTTCTGCAGCCCTTTTCGGGCGAGTGTCTCATCTACGGGCAGAATACCCAGACGCTTTCCCCTGAGACCAAGAGAAGGATCGGATTCCTGATAGAGGGACATATACAGTATTCCTTCATGAATATTCACCAGATAGAGAAGTTCTACTCTGGTTTCTATCCCGACTGGAACAGCGCACCCTACTGGGAACTGATGTCAAAGCTGAAGGTCACCCCAAAGCAGAAGATCTCGACCATGTCCTGCGGTCAGCGCTCGCAGGTGGCACTGGGACTCATCCTGGCACAGGATCCGGACCTGCTGATTCTTGACGACTTCTCCATGGGCCTCGACCCGGGATACAGGAGACTCTTCATTGATTACATGCGTGAGTATGCCAAGGCTGAACATAAAACAGTCTTCGTCACCTCTCATATTATCCAGGATATGGAACGGCTGATAGACGATGTGATGATCATGGATTACAACAAGATCCTGGCACAGCAGCCCGTGGAACAGTTCATGAACACCTTCAGGCAGTTCAATATCACCCTCACCTCTCCTGAGCAGGAGGTTGACCTCGATGGCATTGCAGTCAACATAGAAAAGGTCAAGGATAAGATTGAATTCTATACTTATTCCACGGAGGATGAGGTTAAGAACTATCTCGCATCAAAAGGTATTGACTATAGCTCATTTGAGGAGAGAAAGATGTCACTCGAAGATGCATTTATAGGACTTACGCGTAAGTATTAACCCTGAATATAAGATATATGCTTAAATCAATATTGTATAAAGAGTGGATCAAGATCAGGCTGGTTGTCTGGATAACATTGGGCCTCGGCCTCCTTGCCCTGATCAATATCTTCCTTAAGGTGCGTCATGACATACTGTTTGTCGATGCCGCGAATTACTGGTATTCATTTCTTTTCAGGGGCTATACCTATTTCAGTGTTCTGAAGTTCCTGCCTTTTGTCATTGGCCTTGCAGTAGCAATAGCACAGTATTTCCCCGAGACAGTCAACAAGCGGATAAAGCTGACGTTTCATCTTCCCGTCTCCGAGAACGGCATACTCATCAAGATGCATGCATTCGGGGCAGTGATGCTTCTGGCTCTTTTCCTGGTCCTGCTGGGGCTCTTCACGGCCGGCAGCGCCATCTTCTTTCCCTCAAACATCATCAGGGCATCCCTGTTAACCATGATGCCATGGTTTCAGGGAGGGATGGCAACCTATTTTCTGGTTGCCCTGATACTCCTGGAGCCAATGTGGATATTCAGGGGACTCTATGCGGTATTGGCAGCTGGGTTTGTGACTTTTTTCTTTACAGGGGCATCAATCGGCGCATTCAGTCCGGTACTTCTGCCCCTGGCACTTATTACCCTGGTTCTTAGTTGTGTTGTTTTATTTTCAGGTTACAGGTTCAGGAAAGGAGAGATGTAAGATGATAAAGTTCAGCAGATATATATTAGTTGCTACAGGCATCCTGGTAGCATCGATAGTGTTGCCGTCACTGTTCTGGACAATCTTTGAGAAGGTTCCCAGGTCACCCAATATCTTCTACAGCACCATTACGGAAGACTTTGTCATTGTTGACGGCAGTAAGAAGAAAAATCCGGAAGGGAAGGAATACACCTCAGAAGAGTATGAAAAGATTCTTCCCTTCATGTTCTTCAGGCAGTTGATGGCTGACGGTACAATGCCCGATTCCATCAACGGAGTACTGATGGAGGCTCCTTCAATCAGCAGGGCCTCATCATTCTACCGATATACACCGAAGAAAACTGACTCTCCGGTTCCCACCCTCTGGCCCATGTTTGAATCCCAGAGCGGAAAGGTAAACCTCTCGATGCCGGAAGACTATTTCCGGGTTGAGAAAAGGATGGAATTCATTGTGGCCAGAACAAATGAGGTCAACGAGGAGAAAAGCGCTCTCTTCACCTCTGCCCTTGCTGAAGAGGGCTTCTCATTCCCGGCCAGGATCATAGCAGGCATTCCCACCACGCGTAAGTCGTGCGACGAGGGATATTTCATCACCGACAGCGAAGGAGCACTCTTTCATGTAAAGATGATCAAGGGGCAGCCCTACGTAGTCCGGATTGAAACCCCGAAGGAGCTTGATATAGTTTATATTGAAGCTGTAGATATTAGAAGCAAAGAGTATTACTGTTATGTTTTTACACGGAATAAGGGTATATTTGTGGTAATGGATGAGGTTTATGACCTCCAGCGGCTGCCGGTTGACGGGTTTAACCCTTCAATTCACACCTTCAGGTTGACCGCTGATCTGTTCAATAAGTGCATCACCGTTATGGGAAGTAACTGGTATGAGGCAATAGTGATTGATGACTTGTATAATGTTGTAGCCACTCACGGGGAAGAGTGGGAGGATCTGTATGAGAGGCCTGACGGCAAGATGTTTGCCTCCATCTTTCCTTTCGAGATACGGATGAGGGATGACAACTCTTCATTTGTAAGGTTCTACTTCAAGCCTTCACCGGGCGTAAGGTGGCTCATTGTTAACCTGCTTGCTCTGGTAACGGCATTGGTACTTATCATCAGGCGCGGATGGCCGCTGAGATCAAATATTCCTGATCTGCTGATCACAGCCGTCACGGGAGTGTACGGGCTGATTGCCACACAGTTCTTTCCGAACAAATTCAGTAAAGTGAAACCTCCAGTCAAAAACTGACAGATTGAAAAAGTTACTTTCAATAGTGTGGTTGCTAGGCGTTGCCCTGGTGCTGACGGGACAGACAAGGCCGTCGATGCAGGGCAAGGTCATCTGCCGGAATACAGGAGAGCCGGTGATGATGGCGACCGTGGTTGTCAAGGAGCTTAATATCTGGGCCACCACCAATGATTCCGGCGAATTTGTGCTGCGGAATGTCCCTTCAGGGACATACACGCTGGTTGTCTCGTGTCTGGGTTTTATTGAACATGAACACCCCGTCACCTTCCCGGTTAGTGAAGAGAAGGTCACCGTCCTGATTGATGAGGCCACCCTCGCCATTGAGGATGTGGTGGTGACAGCAAAGGAGGGGCGGCGCATTGCCTCCGGGTCGGTGATAGAACAGTCGGCCATACAGCATGTGCAGCCCACCGACCTATCCGACGTGCTGCAGCTGCTGCCGGGCCAGACGACGCTAAACCCTGACCTCTCAAAACCCAAACAACTGACAGTCAGGGAGATCATCAGGAAAGACGGCTATATTGGTGATAACATGGCCAGTCTGGGGACTCTGCTGATCGTTGACGGGGCACCGGTATCCAATGATGCCAACATGCAGTTTCTCAAGACTACAGGTGCATCAACGGGCGTTACTGCCGGGTTTGCCACTACAGCATCAGGTGGAACGGATGTCAGGCAGATAGCAGTTGACAATATTGAGACCATAGAGGTGGTAAGAGGTATTGCGGGTGTTGAGAACGGTGATATGCTCAGCGGTGCGGTCAAGGTGACCATGAAGAAGGGAAAGACCCCATTCACCGCCAAGATTAAAACCGACCCCGGGATAAAACAGTTCTATGGTGGAAAGGGTCTTTCACTGGGCGACAGGGCCGGGACACTGAACCTCGATTTTGATTATACGCAGTCTTTTGATGACATCAGGGTAAAATACAAGACTTTCAACAGGCTTAATGGCGGCCTTATCTATAACAATACCCTTTTCCGGGAAATCAGACCGCTTACCCTGAGCCTCTCGGCACGGGGATCGCAGACCCTGGACATCAGCAAGAACGACCCCGATATGCTTGATATCGAAGATTATGAGGCAAAGGACCAGGGTCTCTCCATGAACCTTAACGCCAAATGGGCCATGAACTCCGCGGTGCTGACAAACCTGAACCTGATGGTTTCAGGCAACATACAGCACCAGGTGGGTCATGAGGTCACCATGGAGGAGATACCCTCAGGTGCCCAGCCGCAGCCGATAGCCTACGAGTCGGGAGAGAACCAGGTACCCATACTGCCCTCTTCATATATCAGCGATCTCACCATCGACGGACGTCCCTATTATTACAATACGAGGCTGTCAGGCAACCGGTCGTTCAATATCGGGAAAGTCCTCAACAATATTGTTGCCGGGGTTGAATACAGACTCATCGGCAACAACGGACTGGGAAGGGTCTATGACCTGTCGCGGCCTCCGGTACCAGTTGGCGGAACGGATGCAAGACCGAGGTCATACAAGGATATTCCATCCCTGGGACAGCTGGCGTACTATGCCGAAGAGAACCTGGGTATACCAATTGGCAAGACCAGGCTCGACCTTCAGGCCGGCCTCAGATTCACCAATGTACAGCCCGAAGGCATCTTCAGGTCAAAGGAGCAGACCACCATGCTTGATCCCAGGTTCAATACCAGATTTACAGTTATTGACAATGGAAAGGGAGCTGTCTCGCATCTGGCATTGAGAGGGGGCTACGGTCTGTTCTCGAAAGCCCCGTCACTGCTCTATCTCTACCCGGACAGGGCTTACTGGGACAAAACAGGGCTCAGCTATTACGATCCGGTTGCACAGAGGGGCCTGTTCGTCGTGACAACCAAGATATTTGAGAATCCGCGCAACGAGAACCTGGTCCCGGCGGTAAACCGCAAAATTGAAGGCGGATTTGACCTGACACTTAACGATATTGACCTGAATGTCACCCTCTATTCCGAGAAGATGGAGAACGGCTTCAGTTTCGAGAGATATTATGAGAATTTCATTTTCAACAGGTACACCCAGCCGTTGCTGAATGGCCTGGAGCTCTATTTTGTACCCGGCTCCGGAGTATTCTACCTCGATCCCGTCTCCGGCACCGAGGTGCAGCTGCCAGCGGTACAGGATACCGTGTTCGTCAGCTTCACCTATCCCGGGAACGGCACCATGACAACAAAAAAGGGTGTTGAGTTTACCCTTGACCTCGGCACGTTCAGGGCGTTACGTACCTCCTTCATCATTGACGGCGCCTGGATGACGGTGAAGAGGCAGACGACAGTGGATGATCTCACCAAACCATCCTCGGGCAGCATAGGCGGAAAAGAGTTCCCCATGGTTGCCCTCTATCCTGCAGGATACGGCAGTATCGACAAGCGCTTCAATACCAATATCAGGACTATTACCCATATCAGGGAACTGCGCATGGTGGCATCCGTGACTACACAGATCATATGGATGGACCGTGACCAGAGCGTCTGGGACGACCCTGACGGCAATCCCATGTTCTACACTAATCCTGCTGTTGACGACCCGTATGCCGACAAGCTTTTACCCAAGTATGTGGACCCATTGGGATATTATGACCGTCAGATGGTCTACCATGAGTTCGATCGTACCCTGGCAGTCACCAAGCCTTACTCCGACCTGATAAAACGGTATAATACACCCTGGTACTTTGCCGAGACAGGCTACCCGCCATACTTCGTCATAAACTTCAAGCTCACCAAGGAGATTACTGACAAGGCCAATTTCTCATTCTATGCAAACAACATTAGCAATCATAATCCGCTGATAAAACAGCGTGGGGGCGCTCCTGAAGTCTATGCACGCAGGAACCCTCCACTCTATTTCGGCGCAGAGATAAAGATCAAGTTCTAACCTTAAATCCAATATCATGAAAAAATGTTCAATCTTTCTGGTTATCATTCTTGCGGGAGTGGCGGCACTCACCTCCTGCGAGAAGGGAGCACAACTCTATGATGTAACCATCTCGGCTTACTATCCTGAAGGTTACGGCGATAATCTTGCCTCCGATGTAAATATTCTGATTGAGAATACCATCTCGGGCCAGAAGTTTAACCTGGTGACCAATACTCTTGGCACTGCCTCTATGGCATTTGAAGAGGGGATGTATAAGATATCGGCCACCAAGGAGACAAGTGATTTCTACCTTAACGGAATAACCGAGAATCTGACTGTACAGCCAACCGGGGCAAACAACTGGGATGTTCACCTGGTAGCTACCTCAAAAAAGGGTGGTCTTGTCCTCAAGGAGATATATTACACAGGCTCCAAGACCGAGACAGGCAACAACTACTATTCGGACCAGTTCCATGAGATCTACAACAACAGCGATGAGGTTGTCTATCTTGACGGTCTCTGTATCGGACTCACCTGGCCGATAGGATCATCTCCTACCGAGTTTGTCAATCCTGACGGGTCGATCATGGACCGGATACCGACTTACTTTCATGCCCTGATGTTCCCAGGCACGGGACAGCAGTACCCGCTGCAGCCCAGGACCAGCGTCGTGCTGGCCATGGATGCCATCGATCACCAGACAGACCCGCTCGGCAATCCGCTCTCTCCGGTTAATCTTGGAAGTGCACAGTTTGAGGCTTTCATTGAAGCTCCCGGCAAAGACACGGATGCCCCACAGGCTGCAAACATGATTATTATGTACACTACCTCCGCAACAATGTATGACTGGCTCCATTCAGTCTTTGGCGGGGCTGTAATACTGTTCAGGCTGCCTACAGGACTTGACTGGCAGACTTTTGTTGCCAACCCCGACAACTTCATGACACGGCCCGGATCAACATCAACCAAGGAGTATTTCATGGTTCATAAGGACTGGGTCATTGACGGCGTGGAATGCAACCGTACGGATGAGACCAAGAGATTCAAGAGGCTACCTACAGAGGTGGACGCCGGTATGGTCTGGAGCCTTGCCACTTACAACAGCAAGAGCGTTAGGCGGAAGGTTGAAAAGATACTTGACGGTAAGGTCATCTACAAGGATAGTAACAACTCTTACAACGACTTTATCAACGATCAGGATCCCACACCTTTTGTCCATCCGACAGCCGTTGATAACTAGCTGACACAGTGAAGCGAGTGTGCCTGGCATGATGCAAACAGCCTGTCCGGCACCCCGCTTTAAATAACTGAATAATCCGGGTGATGAAGAATCTGACAGTTTTACTTTTACTGATTTGTCTGATCATGGCAGGACTTGCCTGTACGGTATCTGCGGCAGATACTGTTTCGGTGCCGCGGGGCAGCCGTGCCTTTGACATTATGCCATTTCTCCTCCCCTGGACGGGCACATCAAACCCGGCCGCACTGTCGGAGAGAAGCTTCGGTAACCTGAGCCTGGCACAGGCAGGATACTACTGGTCCGATGACGATATAAGGATGATACAGCAGCCGGTACAATCCTCCTCATACAACGCTGCCACGAAGGGGTTTATGAATTTTGGCAAAGTCTCCCTGTTCGGTTCATTCGGATACTCCAACTCCGGATACAAGGGTGTCAATTATAACGGCACCATGATGTTCGACACACACAATCCTTATCTGGTTGGAGATACGGTATCTGCCAGACAGGCCAGGGAGCAATTCGACATGGGAGGGAAGGTAAGCTACCTGTTGAATGATCGGGTTAGCATAGCTGTCGGAGCAGAGTACCTCTCTGCCGTGGGAGCCAAACAGAAGGATCCACGAAACAAAAACACAATCTCCTCCCTGAGGGTCACTCCCGGGATAACTTACGACCTGGGCAAAACAAAAGTCGGTCTCTCAGGCTCGGTATATACAACCAGCAATGAGATGTCCTACAGGGTTGAAGGTAACTGGTACCAGAATCTCTTCGTTTTCCTGGGACTGGGTTACTTCAGACAGGAGAATAATATTTCGTCCTATTCGCAATGGTATTCGGGCAAGGGCTACGCCGGGGCCCTCCAGGCTTCCCGTAAGGGCGATGACCTGTACATGATAGCCGAGGTAAGCTATGATCATTATACTGAAGAAGCCAGATCAGGCAGCTCTTTCAGATTGATTGACGGCATTACCGAGACAAATGACATCTCACTATCAGGGATGCTCAGGATAGAACGCGGTCAGGCATATCACATCCTCACCCTTAAAGGATCACTGAAGGCAGTGAGCGGCGACGAGATACTGCAGCGATCATACAGAATCAATGCGGGGACCTATTCATATGACTCACTTGCAACGGTAAGCTGGATAGAGAATAAACAGATGATAACTGACCTGGGCGGTGAGGTGAAATATACACGGCTGGTATATGACAGCGATTACAATATCGACCTCGAGTTTGGTGGTGCCCTGCAGGCCGGCTATTACTCCACCGAACATTTCCCGGTTCAGACCTACGGATTCTACAACACCTTTAATCTTGGTGGCTCACTCTTTGCAAGAAAGCTGCTTAAAACGGGCCGTCTGCTCATTACCCCGGGCCTGGAAGCGGGCTACCGGATGAACCTCGGATCCGATATATCCTATATTGTTCAGCCACTGAGCATCCCTGCCATGGTGTACCATGACTATTACATCTCCAAAGCAAATATTATCAGTGCATCTGCATCGGTCAGGATTGAGATGCTCTTCAGTCAGAACAAATTTGTAAAATCATTGTTCCTTATTCCGCAGGGCCGGTATGCTGCGGCTCCGGGCTCGGAGGCCGGAGATCTGTCTGGTTATCTGATAGATATTGTGGCCGGACTCACATTCTGAAACTATGAAGAAATCAATCGTATTAACAGTGCTGGTGTTAACCCTGTTAACGCCAGCATTTTCTCAGCCCCTGAAGGGCGAGTTTGCAATTATTGCCGACAGCAAATCCCTGACTGCGGCAGGTAATGAGATAAGGGAATATGCAGCCGTGCTTCAGGCCGAAGGGCTTGATGCGGTGATCATTGAAGACCGCTGGAAGCATGCCGACTCAATAAGGCATTTACTGCGCGAGATGTACATCTCAGGCCAGGGATTGGAGGGTGCGGTGTTCATCGGCGAGATCCCCGTGCCCATGCTGCGGGATGCACAGCACTTAACGTCGGCCTTCAAGATGGACCAGGAGCGGTATCCGTGGAACAGGTCATCAGTGCCATCTGACAGGTTCTATGAGGACTTTGACCTGGAGTTTACATTTCTGAAGCCTGACACAAACGGGCTCTATTTTTACTACAGCCTGAACCCCTCATCGCCGCAGGTGCTCACCCCTGACATCTACAGCGGCCGGATCCGGATTCCTGACGACAGTGACGGATCAAAACTGCAGGCATACCTGCGGAAAGTAATTGACGCACACAGGAACCCGGATATCGTTGATGAGCTGCTCTTCTTTGCCGGCCACGGATACAATTCCAATTCCATGATGGCACGCATCGATGAGAAGGCCGCCCTCCTGCAGCAGTTTCCGCAGCTCAACAAACAGGGTAAAGGGTTGGAATACATAGATTACACCTTTGATGAGCACATCAAGAACAGCATCCTCTCACTGATGACTGACGAGATGGTTGACATAGCCCTGCTGCACCATCATGGTGCCTATGACGCCCAGTATGTGGGATCGGAGAAGGCTGCCAACGGTGTGCAGCATAATATTGAGAGCATTAAATTCTACCTCCGTTCAAAGGTAAGGGGTGCAAAAGACACCGTGGAGGCCAAGAATAAATACATGGAGTGGCTGGGAGTCCCCGATGAATGGTTCAGGGGTGCAAACGAGAAGGAACAGACTGAAATAGATTCAGCCTGGTTTGCGGATATGGACATCATTGCTCAGGACGTGGCAGAATATGATATCAAGACCAGGTTCATCATGTTTGATGCCTGCTTCAACGGTTCATTCCACCGTGATGAATTCATCTCGGGAGCATATGTCTTCGGAGACGGAAGAACGGTGGCGGCATTGGCCAACACCGTTAACTCGCTACAGGACAAATATCCCAACGAGATGGTCGGCCTGCTCTCATACGGCATAAGAGTGGGAGAGTGGAACCGGATGGTATGCTTCCTGGAGTCCCACATTATCGGCGACCCCACCTTCAGGTTCGCCTCATCGGATCCGAAGCTTGACGCGGACAGGATGATGAAGAGCACCGACAACAACGGCAGGCTAGTGAAGCTGGCCTCGTACCCCCATCCCGATGTGCAGAGCTGGGCCCTATGGCACCTGAAATGGAACGATTATCCGGACATAAGCAACCTGCTGGTAGATAAGTACTTCAGTTCACCTTACATGAACACCCGCATGACAGCGCTGAAGCTGCTCTCGCAGCTGAAGGACGACAACTTCATCAGGGCGACGGCAGCAGCTCTTGACGACTCTTATGAGCTTGTCCGCAGGTTCGCCGCCATTTACTGCCAGGAGTCGGGTGACCCGCAGCTGGCACCGGCACTGATACGGCTGGTTACTGACCCTAATGTCTCAAAGAGGGTGAACTACCAGGCTGTGGATGCCCTGGCTTATTTTGACAGCACGCTTCTTATGCATGAGCTTGATAAAAGATTTGAGGGTATGGATACGGCAAATCACCTCGGAACCATCTACAGACAGACTGCGGCAAACATAAGTAAAAGGGCTGGTTATCCGCGCGAGAGCATTGAGACGATCACAGGGGCGGATGTCACAGAGAAGAACAAGCTCTTTGACATAAGATCACTGCGTAATCTTACATATCATACTCTCATTGAACCATTATGCGAATACCTTCTTACCTCTCCCGGGGAGAAGCTGGAGGTTGCACTGATAGAGGCTCTCGGCTGGTTTAACTACAGCTATAACAGGCAGCAAATCATTGACACCTGCAACACCATCATGGCTGACAGTGAAAGGTTTTCGGAGCCGGTGCGCCTAGAGGCGCTGAGGACGGTAAAGCGGCTGAAATAGTACAGCTGAGACTCAGAATTCCGTGACCATTCCGTGATGCCCCGTATGAAAACAGCAGAGCCGCTGCAATCAGCGGCCCTGCGGGTAAAAACCATATAGCGTTCTGGAAACCTATTCCTCTTCCTCCTCGGCTTCGTAGGCCTTGATGACGGCATCCTGAACCTCGCCGGGGACCTGGGAGTACTCTGCGAACTTCATGGTGTACATGGCGCGGCCGCCGGTGAGCGAGCTGAGAGCCGTAGAGTACTTGTTCATCTCAGCCAGGGGAACCCTTGCCTTGATTACCTCGAAACCCTTGTCGCTCGTCATGCCGAGCACCATGCCGCGGCGCCCCTGGAGGTCGCTGATGACATCACCCATGCGGTCGGAGGGAACCATGATCTCAACATCATAGACCGGCTCAAGGATCTTCGGACCGGCATTCTTGAAGGCGGTGCTGAAGGCATTGCGCCCTGCCAGACGGAAGGATATCTCGTTTGAATCTACCGGGTGCATCTTGCCGTCATAGACATATACCCTTATGTCACGGGCGTAGGAGCCTGTAAGAGGACCTACCTCCATCTTCTCCATAATGCCCTTGAGGATGGCCGGCATGAAACGGGCGTCAATGGAGCCGCCGACAATGCAGTTCATGTATATGAGCTTGCCACCCCACGGCAGATCTATCTCCTCTTTGTCGCGGTTGGCCAGCTTGATCTCCTTGCCGGCGATCTTCATCATCGATTTGGCTTCCGAGCCCTCCTCAAACGGCTCGATGATCATATGCACCTCGCCGAACTGACCGGCGCCGCCCGACTGCTTCTTGTGACGGTAGTCGGCCTGCGCGGTCTTCGTAATGGTCTCACGGTATGGTATCTTGGGTGCAAGGTACTGGGTCTCGATCTTGAATATGTTGTCAAGATGCCACTTCAGGATGTTGAGATGATACTCGCCCTGTCCGTGGATGATGATCTGCTTCAGCTCCTTGGAATACTCGACGATGATGGTCGGGTCTTCCTGGTGCATGCGACTGAGTGCCTCACCCAGCTTCTCCTCGTCACTCTCACTGACAGGCTTGATGGCCGTGCGGTACTTGGGGTCGGGAAACTGCATGTTCTCATAGGTCCAGTCGTTGCCCACGGCATTGAGAGTATGGTTGGTCTTGGTGTTCTTCAGCTTGACAAAGCCGCCGATGTCACCGGCATGTATCTCCGGAATACGGGTGCGGTTCTTGCCGGCACAGATGAATATCTGGGAGAGTCGTTCCCTGGTGCCGCTGCTGGTGTTGACAACGTCGAGGTTCTCGTTGATCTTGCCTGACATCACCCTGAAATAGTTGATCTCACCGATGTGCTCCTCAATGGTGGTCTTGAAGATAAAAACGGAAGCAGCGCCGGAAGCATCATGCCTAACCTCATTTCCCTTCGAGTTTTTCACTGCAGGCATGTCGGCAGGCGACGGTGCAGCAGCAGCGATGAACTGCAAAAGCCTGTCGACCCCCACGTTTCCTTTGGCTGATACGCAGAAGACCGGGAAGATGCCTCTCTTGAGCAGCCCTTCACGTATACCCCTGCTGATCTCCTCCTCGGTCAGCTTGTCGTTGGCGAAGAAGAGCTCCATCAGCTCCTCGTCGCTCTCGGCCACCTTCTCGGTGAGGGAGGCGTGAAGCTCCTCAGCCCTCGACTGGTGTTCGGCGGGAATATCAAGAACCTCAGCCTTGCCACCCTCCTTGCCGTAACGCAGCATCTTCATGCTGATGACGTCAATGACGGTGTTGAAGCCCATGCCCTCATTCACAGGGAACTGTGCCAGGGTGACATCACTGCCGAACCTCTCATGAAGCATCTCCACAGTCTTTTCAAAGTTGGCCTTTTCGTGATCGAGGCCGTTGACGACTATGATGAGCGGCTTGTGAAACTTGTCGGCATGCCTGAACTGTATCTCCGTTCCCACCTCAACGCCGTTCTGCACGTTGATGACCAACATGGCGGTGTCAGCTGCATACATCGATGATATGACTCCGCCGGAGAAGTCATCCAGACCCGGGGTGTCAACTATGTTTATCTTCTTGTCGTTGTACTCGGCGTAGAGCACGGTGGAAAAAACGGAGTTGCGGTTCTCCTGCTCTATAGGCTTGTAGTCAGAGACGGTATTCCTGGCTTCCACTGTACCCCGCCTCTCAATGACCCCCCCGTTGAACAGCATCGCTTCTGCAAGGGTGGTCTTTCCTGAGCCTGAGTTTCCCAGCAGAATAATGTTCCTGAGGTGGTCTGTTGAGTAAGTCTTCATCTTGGCTTTAATTATTTTATTATATGTGTGTTGATCTCGTAGGGAGCGCAAAAATAACAAATTTTCAAAAGAGATCATAAAAGTAGCTGCAGTTTGAAAAATATTTATTTATCTTTGCACCGGTTTTTTGAAAAACAGGAGTACCGGTCACTTCTTACAGAGTGTAAGTTTAGAAAAGAGGTCGATGGGAGCGGTCGGGAAGAAATTCCTGTAAATAACTTACAAACCATAAGTTACATCTTCAGAAAACTTTGCCCGCGCAGCACTGCGCCGACGGATTGCCGTTAGCGCTTCAGGCGGGAGCAGCGTGCGTAACGGGGGGCAATGAAAATTGCCCGGTGAGACGGAGGAGAATGATTTTTTGCAGACCAGTATATAGAAAAGGAAAATTAATTAAAAGAGAATTATGCCAACAATTCAGCAGTTAGTAAGAAAAGGCCGCAAGAAGCTGGTAGACAAAAGCAAGGCACCTGCGCTTGACTCATGCCCGCAGAGGAGGGGAGTCTGTGTACGTGTCTACACTACCACGCCAAAGAAACCTAACTCAGCCATGAGAAAAGTAGCCAGGGTAAGGCTGACCAACCAGAAGGAGGTCAACGCCTATATTCCGGGTGAGGGTCACAACCTCCAGGAGCACTCCATCGTGCTCATCAGGGGCGGCAGGGTCAAAGACCTTCCGGGTGTCCGCTATCACCTTATCCGTGGCGCACTTGACACCTCCGGTGTTGATGGCCGCAAGCAGAGAAGGTCAAAATACGGTGCAAAAAGACCAAAGAAGTAACAGTTAAAGGATTCACACGATATGAGAAAGGCAAAACCAAAGAAGAGGATCCTCCTACCGGACCCGAAATTCAACGATCCGTACGTTACCCGTTTCATCAATAACCTGATGTACAGTGGTAAAAAGACCGTTGCCTTCAGAATATTTTACGACTCACTTGAGATAGTGGCCGACAAGATGAAGAATGAGGAGAAGAGTCCTCTCGAGATCTGGAAACAGGCTCTTGACAACATCACTCCTCACGTGGAGGTCAAAAGCCGCAGGGTCGGTGGTGCCACCTTCCAGGTGCCGCTTGAGATCCGTCCCGACCGCAAGGTGAGCATAAGCATGAAGAACCTCATTCTCTTCGCCCGCAAACGCAGTGGCCACAGCATGGCTGAGAAGCTTGCCGCGGAGGTCATGGCTGCCTATAACCAGGAGGGGGGAGCCTATAAAAGAAAAGAGGATACACACCGAATGGCCGAGGCCAACAAGGCTTTCGCCCACTTCAGGTTCTGACCTGACGGCGGGAGAACAACGAGCACCAGATGAGCAACGATCTCAAACATACCAGAAACATTGGCATTATGGCCCACATCGATGCCGGGAAGACAACCACTTCCGAGCGCATCCTTTATTATACGGGTCGTGTACACCGCATCGGCGAAGTTGATGACGGCAATGCCACTATGGACTGGATGGTGCAGGAGCAGGAGCGTGGCATCACCATCACCTCTGCTGCTACCACCACCTTCTGGAAATACAGGGATCAGCTCTACAAGATCAATCTCATCGACACACCCGGGCATGTCGACTTCACCGTGGAGGTGGAGCGGGCCCTCAGGGTGCTTGACGGGGCTGTGGCGGTCTTCTGCGCCGTGGGAGGCGTGGAACCGCAGTCGGAGACCGTCTGGCGGCAGGCAAACAAATACAACGTGCCGCGCATAGCCTTCGTCAACAAGATGGACCGTGCCGGTGCTGACTTCCACGGAGTGGTACAGCAGATGATCGATAAACTGGGAGCGCACCCTGTGCCCGTGCAGATACCCATCGGTGCCGAAGAAAACTTTGAGGGCCTGATAGACCTTATCGAGATGCAGGCTATCATCTTCGAGGATGGAGTCGATCCGCTGACCAACTTCACCATCCAACCCATCCCGGAAGAGATGGCAGAGGAGGCTGAAGAGTGGCGGATGAAACTCGTGGAGGCATGTGCCGAGATGGATGACTCGATACTCGAAAGATACCTGGAAGATCATCACAGCATCACCTCCGAAGAGCTGATGACGGTGCTCCGCCGTGAGACCGTTGAGGGCGTGATAGTCCCTGTCTTCTGCGGCGCCGCCTTCAAGAACAAAGGTGTGCAGCGGCTGCTCAACGGCGTGGTGGCATACTTGCCCTCACCCGTGGATGTGGGTGCCACAAAGGGCAAGGACCCGCGCGACGACAGGGAGATAATTCTGGAACCCAGGGCCGATGAACCCTTCTCGGCTCTCGCCTTCAAGATAGCCACCGATCCGTATGTCGGACGGCTGGTCTTCATGAGGGTCTACTCAGGCACCATCAATGCAGGCGATACCGTTTTGAATGTCCGTACCGGCAAGAGGGAGCGTATCAACCGCCTCTTCCAGATGCATGCAAACAAACAGAACCCCGTGCCGTCAGTCTCCGCAGGAGACATATGCGCCGGCGTGGGTTTCAAGGATCTTCAGACAGGCGACACCCTCTGTGCCATCCACA
Organism: Bacteroidales bacterium; assembly: GCA_029210565.1. GTDB lineage: Bacteria > Bacteroidota > Bacteroidia > Bacteroidales > VadinHA17 > SR-FBR-E99. The sequence continues at coordinate 37,884 of JARGFQ010000004.1, read as the reverse complement.
AGCCGGTGCTGCTTGAGTCAATGGAATTCCCGGAACCGGTGATCTGGATAGCCGTGGAGCCAAGGACGCAGGCTGACATGGACAGGCTGGGACAGGCACTTGGCAAGCTGGCCGAAGAGGATCCCACTTTCAAGGTCAAGACTGATCCCGACAGCGGACAGACAATCATCAGCGGCATGGGAGAGCTTCACCTTGAGATTCTTGTTGACCGTCTGAGGCGGGAATTCAAGGTTGAATGCAACCAGGGAAGGCCGCAGGTCGCATATAAGGAGGCCATAACAAAAGCATATACTCACAGGGAGCTGTTCAGGAAACAGACAGGCGGCAAGGGCAAATTTGCGGATATCACCGTGGAGCTCATGCCTGCCGAAGACTCTGTTCCGGGACTCACCTTTGTAAATGAGATCAGGGGAGGCAATGTGCCGAAGGAGTTTATACCCTCAGTAGAAAAGGGTTTCCGCGAGGCGATGCTCAACGGCCCCTTGGCCGGCTTCCCCCTCGACAGCCTTAAGGTTATTCTCAAGGACGGTTCCTACCATCCTGTCGACTCCGACTCGCTCTCGTTCGAGATAGCAGCCAGGCAGGCATTCCGCCACGCGGCGTCGAAATGCAGCCCGGTGCTCCTTGAACCGGTGATGAACGCCGAAGTGGTCACCCCGGAAGAGTTCGTGGGTGACGTCGTTGGCGACTTCAACAAGCGAAGGAGCAAGGTGGAGGGTATGGAATCGAAAGCAGGTGCAAGGGTCATAAAGGCAAAAGTACCTCTGGCAGAAAACTTCGGATACGTTACAGTACTGCGTACCCTTACCTCGGGCAGGGCAACATCAACGATGGAGTTCTCCCATTTTGAAGAGGTGCCTGCAGAATTAGCGAAGAAAATTATTGAAGTAACAACAGGAAAAAGTTCTTAAAAAGATGAGTCAGAAAATTCGCATCAAACTCAAGTCTTACGATCATAACCTGGTCGATAAATCGGCAGAAAAGATCGTCAAGACCGTCAAATCGACGGGTGCAGTGGTCAGCGGCCCAATTCCGCTGCCTACCCACAAAAGGATCTATACGGTGCTCCGCTCCCCGTTCGTGAACAAGAAATCAAGAGAGCAGTTTCAACTGTCATCGTACAAGCGTCTGCTTGACATATACAGCTCCACACCAAAAACCATCGATGCTCTCATGAAGCTTGAACTGCCCAGCGGGGTAGAGGTGGAAATAAAAGTGTGATAACCGGAAAAATATACTGAATTATGCAGGGATTAATAGGAAAAAAGGTTGGGATGACCTCCGTCTTCGATGATAACGGAAAGAACATCCCATGCACAGTCCTGGAGGTAGGCCCGTGTGTGGTCTCCCAGGTGAAGACTGTGAAGAACGACGGTTATGCGGCATTGCAGCTCAGTTTTGACGACAAGAGGGAGAAGTCGAGCAACAAGGCTGAGATAGGTCATTTCAAGAAAGCCGGTACCGGTCCCAAGAGAAAGATGGCCGAGTTCGTCGGATTCGAAGAGGACAAATACAAGATAGGTGATGTCATCACCGTGGATCTGTTCGATGACGATATATATCTCGATGTCAGAGGATGGACCAAGGGCAAGGGCTTCCAGGGTGTCGTCAAGCGTCACGGCTTCGGCGGCGTGGGAGGCACAACCCATGGCCAGCACAACAGGCTCAGGGCTCCCGGCTCCATCGGCGCCTCATCATGGCCCTCGAGGGTCATGAAGGGCATGCGCATGGCCGGCCGCACCGGAGGCAAACAGCAGGAGACTGAACTGCGGAAGATAAAGATCATCCCCGAATCAAACCTTCTCCTTGTCAAAGGAGCCGTACCTGGCCCCAAGGGTGGTTACGTAATAATAACAAAGTAATGGAAGTAGCAGTATTTAATATAGACGGAAAAGAGACCGGACGAAAGGTCACTCTCAACGAGACCATCTTCGGCATTGAACCCAATGACCATGCTATCTACCTGGATACGAAACAGTACCTGGCAGGTCAGAGACAGGGTACGCACAAGGCCAAGGAACGCAGCGAGGTCACGGGCAGCACACGCAAGCTCAAGAGGCAGAAGGGCACCGGAACAGCACGCTTCGGCAGTATCAAAAACCCGGAGTTTCGCGGCGGTGGCCGTATCTTCGGCCCCAGACCCAGATTCTACGGCTTCAAGCTCAATAAAAAGGTGAAACAGCTGGCCAGAAAATCAGCCCTCTCATATAAGGCAAAAGAGAACAGGATAATCATTCTTGAGGACTTCTCGCTGGAGACCCCGAAGACCGCAAAAATGGCCGGAGTGAGCGCAAACCTCAATATAATGAATAAAAAATCACTCTTTGTTTTACCGGAACAAAATAAAAACATATATTTGTCATCTCGAAATTTGCAGGGAGTTGAAGTTGTAACTATCAGTGATTTAAATACTTACAGTATAATGAAAGCTTCAGCTCTGGTGCTTACGGAGAGCGCAGTTGATGTTTTGCAGTCAACATTATAAACCGGGAGATAGATATGGAAATTTTAATTAAACCCATAGTGACCGAAAAGATGACCAGCCAGGGCGAGAAGTTCAACAGGTATGGTTTTCTGGTTGCACGCAAGGCCAACAAGCTCGAGATAAAGAGGGCGGTTGAGGATCTTTACGGCGTCAATGTTGAATCGGTGAACACCATCAATATTGCCGGCAAGAACAAAACCCGCTATACCAAGTCGGGCATTATGAAGGGACGCACAGCAGCAACGAAAAAGGCTGTTGTCACTCTCGCCAAAGGAGAGACGATTGATTTTTACAGCAACATTTAACACTATATGGCAGTAAGAAAGATTAAGCCTGTAACACCAGGCCAGAGACATAAGGTTGCGAGTACCTTTGCCGAGGTCACCCGCGACACGCCGGAGAAATCCTTGCTCGCGCCGCTGAAGAAGTCAGGGGGAAGGAATGTTAACGGCAGGCGCACCATGAGGTATCTGGGTGGCGGTCACAAGAGGATGTACCGTGTGATCGACTTCCGCAGGGACAAGGATGGCATTGCCGCCAGGGTCACCTCCGTGGAATATGATCCGAACCGTTCGGCCCGTATAGCCCTCCTTACCTATGCTGATGGTGAGAAGAGGTATATCATTGCTCCCAACGGACTTAAGGTGGGGCAGGAGGTGATGTCGGGCAAGACCGCCTCTCCTGATCTGGGCAACACTCTCTTCCTTGAGGACATACCTCTGGGAACGATCGTTCACAACATAGAGCTCAAGCCCGGCAAGGGAGCTGCTATGGCCCGCAGTGCCGGAACCTTTGCGCAGCTGGCTGCCCGTGAGGGCAAGTATGCCACCATCAAGCTCCCCTCGGGTGAGACCCGGATGGTGCTCACAGTGTGCCGAGCCACAATAGGAACAGTATCCAACAGTGATCACAACCAGGAGAGATCGGGTAAGGCAGGACGCAGTCGCTGGCTGGGCCGCAGGCCGAGGACCAGGGGTGTCGCCATGAACCCCGTTGATCACCCCATGGGCGGCGGTGAAGGAAGAGCCTCGGGAGGCCATCCGCGTTCACGCAACGGTATGCCCGCAAAAGGCTTTAAGACCAGGAGCCGTACCAAGTATTCGAACAGGCATATTATTGAAAGAAGGAAAAAATAGTTGATACGATGAGCAGATCCATTAAAAAAGGCCCCTTCATTGACCTTCACCTTGGCAAAAAGGTTGACGCAATGAATGATGGCGGAAGGAAGACCGTGATCAAGACCTGGTCAAGAAGATCGGTTATCTCCCCTGACTTTGTGGGACACACGCTGGCAGTGCACAACGGAAATAAATTCATACCTGTATACATTACCGAAAACATGGTTGGTCATAAGCTGGGAGAGTTTGCCCCTACCCGCACCTTCCGCGGCCATGGCGGGAAACAGAAATAGGTGATGTATCTAAACAACTGAAAAATAATCAGATATGGGTGCAAGAAAAAGAATAAGCGCAGAAAAGAGGAAGGAAGCCGTAAAAGAGAGGACCAGGGCCGTACTGAAAAACGTCCCCACCTCACCGCGCAAGATGAGACTGGTAACTGATCTTATCAGGGGTCAGGAGGTTAACAGGGCTCTTGACATACTGAAGTTCAGCAAGCAGGAGGCCTCGCGCAGGGTTGAAAAACTCCTTCTCTCGGCCATTGCCAACTGGCAGGCCAAGAACGAAGGGGTGCGCCTTGAGGAGAGCGACCTCTACGTCAAGGAGGTGCAGGTCGACGGCGGCCGCATACTGCGCAGGATCCGTCCCGCCCCCCAGGGAAGGGCTTACCGCATACGCAAGAGATCAAACCATGTAACCCTTGTGCTGGGTAGCAGGAAACAGGAAACAGCAAATATTTCAGAGTAAAAGATGGGACAGAAAGTAAATCCGATAGGCAACAGAGTAGGAATCATCAGAGGATGGGACTCCAACTGGTACGGTGGCAGTGACTTCTCAAGCAAGCTTGTTGAGGACACCAGGATCAGGGAATACCTGAATGCCAGGCTTGCAAAGGCAAGCATCTCAAAGATCATCATTGAGCGTACCCTCAAGCTCATCACCGTCACCGTCAACACGGCACGCCCCGGCATCATCATCGGCAAGGGAGGCCAGGAGGTTGACAAGCTGAAGGAGGAGCTCAAGAAGATCACCAAGAAGGAGGTTCAGATAAACATCTTCGAGGTGAAGCGTCCTGAACTTGATGCTGCAATTGTTGCCGGGAACATAGCCCGCCAGGTGGAAGGCAAGATCTCCTACCGCCGTGCCATCAAGATGGCCGTCGCCTCAACGATGCGCATGGGCGCCGAAGGTATCAAGGTGGTGATCTCCGGAAGGCTCGGCGGCGCCGAGATGGCACGTAACGAGTCCTACAAGGACGGCAGGATTCCGCTGCACACCTTCCGCGCTGACATCGACTACGCTCTCGCTGAGGCCCTCACCAAGGTAGGCCTGGTAGGGATCAAGGTATGGATATGCAACGGCGAGGTGTATGGCAAGCGTGATCTCAGTCCTAATATCGGAGCCAAGAACCTCAGGGGAGCAAAGGGCGGACCCCCGGCCGGAGGCTTCAGGAAAAGAGGCGGCAATAAAAGGGATTCCAGGTAACTGAATTATACAATATTTTAATAACAACTGAGCGATGTTACAACCGAAGAAGACCAAATACAGGAGGAGCCAGAAGGGCATGATGAAAGGCAATGCCCAGAGAGGCAATCAGCTGGCATTCGGGTCATTTGGCATCAAAACCCTTGAGGAGGCATGGATCACCGGCCGTCAGCTTGAGGCTGCCCGCCAGGCTGTCACCCGTCACATGAAACGTGAAGGACAGATATGGATCCGCGTTTTTCCCGACAAACCCATAACCAAGAAACCTGCAGAGGTGCGAATGGGTAAGGGAAAAGGTGCTCCTGAAGGATTTGTTGTTCCGGTAACTCCGGGACGTATAATCATCGAAGCTGAGGGCGTTCCCTTTGATATAGCCAGGGAGGCACTCCGCCTTGCAGCGCAGAAACTGCCTGTGGCAACAAAATTCGTGGTACGCCGTGATTATGCCGAGGAATAAATAATAAGAGCAATGAAGAGTTCAGAGATAAGAGAATTAAGCAACCAGGAGCTTCTCGAGCGTATTGACAACGAGAAGACCGCACTCGTGCGCATGAAGCTGAACCACGCCATCTCCCCGCTGGATAACCCCCAGAAAATCAAGGAGAGCAGGAAGTCGATCGCCCGGCTTATGACCGAGAAGCGCAAGAGAGAGATCAATGCAAAAACAAAATAGCCGCTATCACAATGGAAGAAAGGAAACTTAGAAAAGAGCGTACGGGTGTTGTCGTCAGCAACAAGATGGACAAATCCATCGTCGTTGCCATCCGCAGAAAGGTCAAGCACCCCATCTACGGCAAGTTCGTCAACCGCACGAAGAAGCTGATGGCTCATGATGAGGAGAACACCTGCAATATTGGTGATACGGTACGCATAATGGAGACCAGGCCTCTCAGCAAAAACAAAGCCTGGAGATTGGTTGAAATAATTGAAAGAGCTAAGTAATTATGATACAGCAGGAAAGCAGGTTGACTGTTGCCGATAACACAGGTGCCAAGGAGGTTCTTTGCATCAGGGTGCTCGGCGGAAGCAAGAAGAGGTATGCAAGCGTGGGCGACAAGATCGTTGTCTCGGTAAAGAGCGCCATGCCCTCAGGTGAAGCAAAGAAGGGATCGGTAAGCAAGGCTGTGGTGGTGAGAACGAAGAAGGAGATACGACGCGCTGACGGATCATATATCCGCTTTGATGACAATGCCGTGGTGCTTCTCAACAACCAGGATGAGGTGCGCGGTACCCGTATCTTCGGCCCTGTTGCCAGGGAACTGCGCGACAAGTACATGAAGATAGTCTCACTTGCACCTGAAGTGTTATAATTTTTAAACGTACACCCGATGCAGAAGAAATTACACATCAAGAAAGGAGACACTGTGGCTGTCATTGCCGGTGAATCCAAAGGACAGAAGGGACGAGTACTTGAGGTTAACAGGGATAAAAGCAAAGCCCTGGTTGAAGGAGTGAACATGGTATCAAAACATACCAAGCCCAACGCCAAGGCACCCCAGGGAGGCATCATCAAGAAGGAGGCCCCCGTACACATTTCCAACCTCATGGTCATTGACCCGGCGAGCGGCAAACCCACGCGTGTAGGCCGCAGACTTAACGATAAGAATAAACTGGTGCGCTTTGCCAAAAAATCAGGAGAGGAGATCAAGTAATGTATACGCCCGCACTACAGACAAAATACAGGAGTGAGATCACACCTGCGCTGATGAAGCAGTTCAACTACAAGAGTGTGATGCAGGTACCCCGTCTTGAAAAGATAGTCATCAACCAGGGACTCGGTCAGGCTATTGCCGACAAGAAGCTTCTGGAGATGGGATTGAAAGAGGTAAGTGACATCGCCGGACAGAAGGCCGTGCAGACAGTATCGAAGAAGGACATATCCAACTTCAAGCTCCGCAAGGCCATGCCCATCGGCGTGATGGTCACACTTCGCAAAGACCGCATGTATGAGTTCCTCGAGAGACTGATAGCCGTTGCCCTGCCGCGCATACGCGACTTCAAAGGCGTTGGTGCCAAACTCGATGGCCGTGGCAACTACACCCTCGGGATCACGGAACAGATTATCTTCCCGGAGATTGATATAGACAAGATTGCCAAGATCATGGGACTGCAGATAACGTTTGTCACCACTGCCGGGAGCGATGAAGAGGCCTATGCCTTGCTCAAACAATTCGGAATACCCTTTAAAAATAAGTAAACAGATCGGAATATGGCTAAAGAATCAATGAAAGCCCGCGAGGTCAAACGCGCCAGACTTGCAAAAAGATACGCCGCCAAAAGGGCAGCTCTCAAAGCAGAAGGAGACTACATCGCAATGAGTGCCCTGCCGCGCAACTCAAATCCCATCAGGCAGCGCAACAGATGCAAGATCACCGGTAGACCGAGAGGCTACATGAGACAGTTTGGCATCAGCAGGATCACATTCAGGGAGATGGCCTCCAAAGGACTCATCCCGGGTGTAAGAAAGGCTAGCTGGTAACAACCCGACAGAGATATAAACTATTAACAACAATAAGATGACAGATCCAATAGCAGATTTTCTTACCAGAGTGAGAAATGCCGTAAAAGCCGGACACAAAGTTGTTGAGACCCCGGCTTCCGGTCTGACGAAGGATATCACCAGGATACTCTACGATAAAGGATACATCCTCAGCTATAAGTTCATTGATGATAACCTGCAGGGCAAGATCAAGATCGCCCTCAAGTATCATCCCAAGAGCAAGCTGCCGGCTATCAAGTCGATACGCAGGGTGAGCCGTCCCGGCCTCAGGAAATACGTAGGCGTCGATAAACTCCCGCGTGTCCTCAACGGACTGGGAATAGCCATTCTCTCCACCTCTGTAGGTGTCATGACCGAAAAGGAGGCCAAAAAAGAGAATGTCGGAGGTGAAGTAATTTGTTATGTTTATTAAAGAGGAGGAGGATTCAAATGTCACGAATAGGAAAAATGCCGGTATCCCTGCCATCAGGCGTCACTGTTTCTGTTGACGATGCCAACGTGGTGACTGTCAAGGGACCGCTGGGGACACTGTCTCAGAAGATTGACAGTGATATCAGTGTTGAGATTGAGAATAATGAGCTGGTGCTTTCAAGACCAAACGACGAAAAGCGGCTCAAATCTCTCCATGGCCTCTACAGGGCCCTTATAGCCAATATGGTTGTGGGAGTCTCGAGTGGCTACCGGAAGGAACTGGAGCTTGTGGGTGTCGGCTACCGTGCCGAGGCCAACGGTCAGCGCCTGGAGATGAACCTCGGTTATTCACACGATATTGTAATTGAACTTCCCCAGGAGATAAAGGTTGAAACCAAAACCGAGAAAAGGAGCAACCCCATTATCACCCTGTCGAGCATTGACAAGCAGCTCATAGGGCATGTGGCAGCAAAGATCAGATCGCTGCGTCCTCCGGAACCTTACAAAGGCAAAGGGATAAAGTTCGTGGGTGAAAGACTCAGGAGAAAAGCCGGAAAATCGGCTGGAGTATAATATGATTAAACAGTGAAGCCATGGCTTTAACGAAGACAGAAAAAAGAGAAAAGATCAAAATGAGGATCCGCAGGAGCATAAAAGGCACTCCGGCGAAACCAAGAATAACTGTATACCGCAGTAACAAGCAGATTTATATTCAGGCTGTTGATGATGTCAACGGTGTGACGCTCGCATCGGCATGTTCAAGGGAGAAGGAGATAGCTTCTGCCGGGGGCAAAAAGAAGATCGAGGTGGCAGCACTGGTGGGCAAACATTTTGCAGAGGTCTGCAAAGAGAAGGGCATCGAGAATGTTGTCTTTGACAGAAACGGTTATCAGTATCATGGCAGAGTGAAATCATTAGCTGACGGAGCACGTGAAGGCGGCTTAAAATTTTAAACAGTATGGCATACGGAACAAAGCGAATTAAGAACAGTGATCTTGAACTTACCGACAGGCTGGTAAGCATCCAGAGGGTAACCAAGGTGACAAAGGGAGGCCGCACATTCAGCTTCTCGGCCATCGTAGTCGTTGGAGATGAGAAAGGTATTGTGGGTCACGGCCTCGGTAAGGCCAGCGAGGTTACAACTGCCATAGCCAAGGGCATAGAAGACGCCAAGAAAAACCTTATCAAGGTGCCGGTTTTCAAGGGAACCATCCCTCATGAGCAGTACGGCAAGTTTGGCGGAGCATATGTCTTCATCAAGCCTGCATCGGAAGGAACCGGTGTCAAGGCAGGAGGCGCCATGCGTGCCGTCCTGGAGAGCGTCGGAGTCAGAAATGTGCTGGCCAAGTCAAAGGGCTCATCGAACCCGCATAACCTTGTAAAGGCTACCATAGCGGCACTGCTCGAGATGCGTGATGCCAGCACCGTGGCTGACCACAGGGGAGTAACAATGGGAAAAGTATTTAACGGCTAGTAATATTTGCAATAATGGCAAGAATAAGGATAACCCAGGTAAAAAGCAGGATAGGACAGCCCGAGAGACAGAAGAGAATACTCGATGCACTGGGCCTCAAAAAGATGCATCAGACTGTTGAGCATGACGACTCCCCAACGATAATGGGTATGGTCAAGAAGCTGGAACACCTGGTAAGGACTGAGAAAGGATAAGGGTATTAACTGCATTACATATATCGTACAATGGATTTAAGCAATTTAAAACCGGCACCAGGGTCGGTGAAAAGAGAGAAGCGCATCGGCCGCGGTGAAGGATCAGGACGGGGCGGTACCTCAACACGCGGTCACAAGGGTGCCAAGTCACGTTCGGGCTATAGCAAGAAGGTCGGCTTTGAAGGCGGTCAGATGCCGTTGCAGAGACGCGTGCCCAAGTCGGGATTCAAGAATATAAACCGGGTTGAGTACAAGGGCATCAATCTCAGTACACTGGAAAAACTTTCAGAAAAGCTCAAGAGTGATCGCATTGACATTCAGACAATGCTCACCGCCGGTCTTATCAACAAGAACTCACTGGTAAAGATACTCGGCAACGGTACGCTGACGAAGAAGCTCGAGGTGCATGCCCATGCTTTCAGCAAGTCAGCCCAGGCCGCAATAGAAGCTAATCAGGGAACAGCAGTTAAACTGTAAGGCATGAAATTCATACAGACCATAAAGAATATTTTCAAGATTGAGGATCTGAGAGCAAGGATACTCTACACCCTTGGCATTGTTGCCCTCTATCGTCTGGGTAAATATATCACCCTGCCGGGCGTAGATCCGTCTATGCTTGAGAACCTGCAGAGCCAGACATCAAGCGGGATTATGGGACTGCTTGACATGTTCTCCGGCGGAGCCTTCTCACAGGCATCCATCTTTGCCCTGGGAATCATGCCATATATCTCCGCCTCTATCGTTATTCAGCTGCTCGGTATTGTGTTCCCTTACTTTCAGAAACTGCAGAAGGAGGGTGAGAGCGGAAGACGGAAGATGAACCAGTACACGCGGTATCTCACCGTGGCTATCCTTATCCTGCAGGCGCCGACATACCTTGCCAACCTTCACGCTGTGCTGCCGCCGGAGGCATTCGTGCTCACGGGGATGTTCTTCAAGATCTCCTCGGTGATCATTCTCACGGCCGGCACTATATTTGTCATGTGGTTGGGCGAAAGAATAACAGATAAAGGTATAGGTAACGGAATTTCACTCATAATCATGGTGGGTATCATCGCCCGCTTCCCCGTCTCATTCGTGTTTGAGGCTGGTACCCGCATCAACGGATCGGGCGGACTCATCGCATTGCTGATAGAGATAGTATTCCTCTTCGTGGTGATACTGGGTTCAGTGCTGCTGGTGCAGGGCACAAGGAGGATTCCCGTGCAGTATGCCCGGCGCATCGTTGGCAACAAGCAGTACGGCGGCGTCAGACAGTATATACCCCTCAAGGTTAACGCAGCAGGCGTTATGCCCATCATCTTCGCCCAGGCGATAATGATGCTCCCGATCATCCTCGCCGGATTCAGCGAATCGGGGTCGGGATTCGTGGTGGCCTTTACCAATATGTACGGATTCTGGTACAACATTGTCACCGCCCTGCTCATAATACTCTTCACATACTTCTATACCGCGGTTACAATCAACCCGGTACAGATGGCTGAAGACATGAAGAAGAACGGCGGTTTTATTCCGGGCATCAAACCAGGGCGCAAGACCGTTGAGTTCATTGACAGCATCATGTCAAGGATCACCCTCCCGGGATCTATTTTCCTGGCTATCATTGCCATTCTCCCCGCCTTTGCCGTCAACTTCGGCGTCAGCGGTGAGTTTGCACAGTTCTTCGGAGGCACTTCGCTCCTCATTCTCGTGGGCGTCGTCCTTGATACTCTCCAGCAGATTGAAAGTCATCTGCTTATGCGCCACTATGACGGCCTGATGAAGTCGGGCCGTATCAAGGGCAGGACCGGAGCCGTAACGGCTATCTGATTCCTTTACGTTCTTTGATGATTTATATTAAGACAGATGCGGAGGTAGAGCTCCTGCGACAGAGCAACCTGCTCGTCTCTCAGACGCTGGCAGAGCTGGCACGGCACATCAGGCCGGGAGTGACAACACTCTATCTTGATGGCATCGCCGAGACCTTTATACGGGATCACGGCGCTCTGCCGGGTTTCAAGGGATACGCCGGCTTTCCCAATACGCTCTGCACATCTGTCAATGAAAAGGTGGTTCACGGAATACCGTCTGACTACACCCTGGAGGAGGGAGACATCATCTCAGTTGACTGCGGTGTGATACTCAACGGCTTCTACGGCGACAGTGCCTATACCTTTCCGGTGGGAGAGGTGAAACCTGAGATCATGCGCCTGCTGGAATATACCCGCGCCTCCCTGGAGGCAGGAGTAAAGGAAGCAGTGGCCGGCAACCGCGTGGGGGACATATCCCATGCAGTGCAGAAAAAGGCCGAAAGCGGAGGCTACTCGGTGGTGCGCACCCTGGTGGGACACGGCCTGGGCAGAAACCTGCACGAGGGACCCGAGGTGCCTAACTTCGGCAAACGCGGCAGCGGCCCAAGACTTGAAAGGAACATGGTCATCTGTATAGAGCCGATGATCAACATGGGGACCAAAAACACGAGGGTGGCAGCCGACGCATGGACGGTAAGTACAGGCGACTGGAAACCGTCAGCCCATTATGAATATGCTGTTGCCGTCAGGGAGGGTAAAGCCGACCAGCTGACAACATTTGAGTATATAGAAGAAGTATTAACAAAGAGGTAACAATATGGCCAAACAACCATCAATAGAGATTGACGGAACGATCATAGAAGCGTTGTCAAACGCGATGTTCAGGGTCAGACTCGAAAACGGACATATAATAACCGCACACATCTCAGGCAAGATGAGAATGCATTATATCAAGATCCTGCCAGGAGACAAAGTCAAGGTGGAGATGTCTCCCTATGACCTTACTAAAGGAAGAATAACATTCAGATTTAAATAGAAAGAAAAGAGCGATGAAAGTAAGAGCATCAGTCAAAAAACGCTCAGCCAACTGCAAGATAGTGAGGCGTAACGGGCGTCTGTATGTGATAAATAAGAAAAATCCCAAGTTCAAGCAGAGGCAGGGATAAATTTAATTAACTTTGCACTTCAAATTAAAAGAGGTATATGGCACGTATTAATGGGGTAGACCTACCGAGGAACAAACAGGGCGAAATAGCTCTTACCTATATCTATGGGGTAGGACGCAGCACGGCACAGAAGGTGCTTGACAGTGCAGGCGTAGACCACAACAAGAAGGTTGAAGAGTGGGATGACGATAACATCAACGCTATCCGTCAGGTCCTGGCCGAAAATTACAAACTGGAAGGCGAACTGCGCTCCGAGACACAGCTCAACATAAAAAGGCTGATGGACATAGGATGCTACCGCGGTATCCGTCACCGTATCGGACTGCCCGTGCGCGGACAGAGCACCAAGAACAACGCACGTACACGCAAGGGCCGCAAGAAGACTGTGGCCAACAAGAAAAAAGCTACTAAATAATTAACATATGGCAAAGAAGACTGGGACGCAAAAGAAGAAGGTCGTCAAGGTTGAACCTGTGGGACAGGCTCACGTTCATTCATCATTCAACAACATTATTATAAGCCTGACAAACAGCTCGGGCCAGGTTATATCATGGGCCTCAGCCGGCAAGATGGGCTTCAGGGGCTCCAAGAAAAACACTCCATATGCCGCTCTGATAGCAGCCGAAGAGTGCACCAAAGTAGCCTATGAACTGGGCCTTCGCAAGGTAAAAGTATTTGTCAAGGGACCCGGATCAGGACGTGAATCGGCTGTCCGCTCAATATCCAACAACGGAGTGGAGGTCACCGAGATCATTGATGTCACACCCATGCCTCATAACGGATGCCGCCCGCCCTCACGCAGAAGAGTGTAAAGGGCCCCAATTATAATTTTTTATAACGAAAAACAGTTCAATTCAATGGCAAGATACACAGGACCAAGATCAAAGATCGCCAGGAAATTCGGAGAGCCCATTTTCGGCCCTGACAAAAACCTCGACAGGAAAAACTTTCCTCCCGGACAGCATGGCCTGACCAAGAAGAGAAAGAAGACCTCCGAGTACGGCGTGCAGCTTCGCGAAAAGCAGAAGGCGAAATATACCTACGGCCTGCTTGAACGTCAGTTCCGCAACTTTTTTGAGAAAGCCTCGTCAGCATCGGGCGTCACCGGCCTGTTACTGCTTCAGATGCTCGAGTCACGCCTTGACAACGTGGTATACCGCCTCGGTGTTGCCCCGACAAGAGCAGCAGCACGGCAGCTTGTCTCTCACCGTCATATAACCGTAAACGGCAATGTGGTCAACATACCCTCTTACCAGCTCCGCCCTGGTGATATCATAGGTGTACGCGAGAAGTCAAAATCGCTAGAGACAATCATCGAATCACTTGAGTCCAACCGCCGTTCCAGACTGGCATGGCTCGAATGGGATGAGACACAGATGGCTGGAAAATACATGAGCGTGCCGGAACGTTCCGAAATACCGGAAGAGATCAAGGAACAGCTTATAGTTGAACTATATTCCAAGTAATAAAGTAATAATATTCATATGGCCATATTAGCATTCCAGAAACCTGATAAAGTAATATTACTGGAAGCGGACGACCAGTACGGAAAATTTGAGTTCCGCCCGCTTGAACCCGGCTATGGCATAACAGTAGGTAATGCCCTCCGGAGAATCCTGCTCTCATCACTTGAAGGCTATGCCATCACCACCATCAAGATAGAAGGTGTTGACCATGAGTTCTCTACCGTCACCGGAGTCATGGAAGACGTGACTGAGATAATACTGAACCTCAAGCAAGTGCGTTTCAGAAAGATGGTCGAGGATATCGACAGCGAGAAAATCGTTGTCAAACTCTCAGACCAGGAACAGTTCAAAGCCGGTGACCTGAATAACTCACTCAGCAGTTTCGAGGTGCTGAACCCTGAGCTGGTCATCTGCCGCATGGAACCCGATGTCAAGCTCCAGATAGAGATCAACATAAGCAAGGGCAGGGGATATGTCCCGGCCGAAGAAAACCAGCCTGAAGAGGCGGAATTCGGCGTCATAGCCATAGACTCAATCTTCACCCCCATCCGCAATGTGAAATATTCCATTGACAACTACAGGGTTGAACAGAAGACTGACTACGAAAAACTGATCCTGGAGATTACTACTGACGGATCCATCCACCCGAAGGATGCACTCAAGGAGGCAGCGAAGATACTTATATACCACTTCATGCTCTTCTCCGAAGACAAGATCACCATTGATTATGAGGACAAACTGGCCAACGAGGAGTTCGATGAAGAGATACTCCATATGCGCCAGCTGCTCAAGACCAAACTCGTTGACCTTGACCTCTCGGTAAGGGCACTCAATTGCCTCAAGGCTGCAGAGGTGGAGTCACTGGGCGACCTCGTCAAATTCAACAAGAATGACCTGCTCAAATTCCGCAACTTCGGCAAGAAGTCACTCACTGAACTCGACGAGCTGCTTGAGACAATGAGTCTATCATTCGGGATGGATGTGGCAAAATATAAACTCGACAAAGATTAATAACAGTTAAGCAGAGAGAGAAATGCGACATTTAAATGCTATAAACCATCTTGGAAGAAAAAGTGCAGACAGGAAGGCCCTTCTTGCCAATATGGCTGCATCACTCATTCTTCACAAGCGTATTACAACCACAACTGCAAAGGCACGCGCACTGAGGAGATATGTTGAGCCGCTCATCACAAAGTCAAAGGATGACTCAACCCATTCACGCAGGGTGGTATTCAGTTATCTTGAAGACAAAAATGCCGTCTCTGAACTTTTCAGGGAGGTCGCCCCGCGTATTGCTGCCCGTCCGGGAGGTTATACCCGCATCCTGAAGACAGGTAACAGGCTGGGTGACTCTGCAGAGATGTGTATTATAGAGCTGGTCGACTTCAACGAGAACATGCTCGCTGCCGAGGGCGCCAAGGCCAAAACCACACGCCGCCGCCGCGGTACGAAGAAGAAGGGTGCCGAGACAACCGCCGCTGCTGCTGCCGTGACCGGAGCCAGGGCTCAGGATGTGAAGGAGACTGAAGCCAAAACCGAAAACACCGCAGAAGCTGTGACAGACCAGGAGCCTGTGCAGGCAGAGGAACCCGCAGTTGATCAGGTGTCTGCCACAGAAGAGGAACCCGCAGTCGATCAGGTGTCCGCGAAGGCAGAGGAGCCCGAAACCAAACCTGAGGAGGGAACGGCAGAGAATGCTGAAGAAACTGAGAACGAAGAAAAGGAATAACATACCACAGGATATCACAAAAGGGATATTGACTTATACTCATATCCCTTTTTTTTGTATCTTGTAACCCGATCATAATTAAACATAAAATACAATGAGTCAGATAATTAGTGTTCATGCAAGAGAGATCCTCGATTCAAGGGGTAACCCAACAATCGAAGTTGAAGTAGTAACCGCCAGCGGTGCCTCCGGCAGGGCTGCAGTTCCGTCAGGAGCATCAACCGGCGAGAACGAGGCGCTCGAGCTCAGAGACGGCGATAACGGTCGCTATCTCGGCAAAGGAGTGCTGAAGGCAGTGCATAATGTCAACAACATCATCGCTGAAGATATAATGGGCATGGATGTCACCAACCAGGTGGCCATTGATGAGAAGATGCTTGAGGTTGACGGAACGCCCACCAAGAGCAATCTCGGTGCCAATGCTATCCTTGGCGTCTCTCTGGCATGCGCCAAAGCAGCGGCTGCCTATCACGGTCTAACGTTGTACAGATATATCGGGGGCACAAATGCCCGCGTGCTGCCAGTGCCCATGATGAATATCATCAACGGCGGCTCGCACTCTGACGCGCCCATAGCTTTCCAGGAGTTCATGATCCGCCCAAAAGGCGCCAGCTCGTTCGCCGAGGGTCTCAGGATGGGAGCAGAGGTATTCCATGCCCTGAAGACAGTGCTCAAGCAGCGTGGTCTCAGCACCGCCGTGGGCGATGAGGGCGGATTCGCCCCCAAACTGAAGGGTACTGAAGATGCACTCGACAGCATTGTCGAGGCCATCACCGCCGCAGGCTACAAGCCGGTAACCGACGTGACAGTGGCTCTTGACTGCGCCGCCAGCGAGTTCTTCGAGGATGGCATATATAACTATACCAAATTCGAAGGTAAGAGCGGCAAGAAACTCACTCCGCAGGAGCAGGCTGAATATCTCACCGCCCTGGTGGAGAAGTATCCCATCATTGACTCCATAGAAGACGGCATGAGTGAAGGCGACTGGGACGGATGGAAGATCCATACCGATCAGCTCGGATCAAAGATACAGATCGTGGGTGATGACCTCTTCGTTACCAATGTCGAGTACCTGGAGAAAGGTATCAACCTGGGATGCGCCAACTCGATCCTCATTAAGCTGAACCAGATAGGCACACTCACCGAGACGCTGAATTGTATAGAGATGGCTCACAGGGCCGGCTATACCACCGTCATCTCACACCGTTCAGGAGAAACGGAAGATTCAACCATTGCTGACGTGGCCGTGGCAGTGAACTCAGGGCAGATCAAGACCGGATCACTGAGCCGCACTGACCGCATTGCAAAATATAACCAGCTTCTGCGCATCGAGGAGGAGTTGGGCAACACCAGCTCCTACGGCTGCGAGGGTTAACCGGCCACGGCGGCGGACACATGTTGCTGACGCAACCTGACTGACTTCCCCGCCGCTAACGGTCATGAAAGAGAGAAGAGGGTGGTATCTGATATGCCACCTTCTTTTTTTCTATATTTGTGTAAACCTGCTTCTCAATGTCATTCAACGGACTGGCCCAATATGCAAGTTACCTCGATGCGCACGGTGACCTTACCCGTGTTAAGTGCCGTGTAAGCCCACTGCTTGAGATTACGGAGATCGCTGACCGCATGGTAAAGAGGGGGGGCAGGGCCCTTCTCTTTGAGGATAACGGCACGGCCTTTCCTCTGTTTATAAACGCCTTTGCCTCTGATGACCGTATGGCAGCGGCTATAGGCCGCAACTCACTGGATGATGCAGGTGAAGAGATATTCTCCCTTATCGAATCGGTGAGTGAGGCAAGCAGCCTCTCCGGCAAGCTCTCGAGGCTGCCACGCATGATGCACCTCCTGCGGCTGGCTCCCGTCAGAAAGAGAGGACGGGGCGAGTGCCAGGAGGTGATCGAAATGAATCCCGACCTGGACAGCCTGCCGATACTCAAATGCTGGCCCCATGATGCCGAAAGATTCATCACTCTCCCCCTGGTGCATACCAGGCATCCTGAGACGGGAAAGTCCAACCTTGGGATGTACCGTATGCAGGTGATGGGCAAAGATGTCACAGGTATGCACTGGCACAGGCACAAGACCGGCGCACGCCATTTTGAGGCGTGGAAGCGCAGAGGGGAAAGGATGCCTGTAACCGTTACCCTGGGCGGAGACCCGGTCTATACCTATGCTGCCACGGCACCACTGCCGGAGAATATGAGCGAATATCTCCTGGCAGCATTCCTGCGACGCAAAAGGGTCACACTCGTCCGATGCCTCACCAACGACATCTGGGTACCGGCTGACTCTGACATCGTCATCGAAGGCTATGTAGACCCGTTGGAAGAGCCGGTGACGGAAGGCCCGTTCGGTGATCATACCGGCTTTTACTCTTTGGCTGACCTCTATCCCCGCTTACATGTCACCTGCATCACCCACCGCAGCAATGCCGTCTATCCCGCTACTGTCGTCGGCGTGCCTCCTATGGAGGATGCCTGGATGGGCAAGGCCACGGAGAAGATCTTTTTCGCCCCGATAAAACTGGCGATAGCTCCCGAGATAAGAGAGCTGCACATGCCGGTAGCTGGTGTGGCACATAACCTTGTGATAGTAAGTATAGACAAGCGGTACCCGGGGCAGGGGCTGAAGGTGCTCAGTGCCCTCTTCGGCGCAGGGCAGATGATGCTCAGCAAGTATATCATAGTAGTCAGCAGCGGGGTCTCCGTCACTGACTACCCGGCGGTGGCAGAGGCTCTCTTCGGCAATGTGAGGTTTAATACCGACCTGCTGCTCACACGCGGTCCGCTGGATGTCCTCGATCACTCCTCTGACAGCTTCAGCATGGGTGGCAAGCTGGGTATCGATGCCACGGTCAAACTCCCGGAGGAACGCACCGGCGAGTACCAGTCACTGCCACTCTTTCCGCTAACCGATGAAGGAATTACCGGTGATCTCATCACCGGCATCAGGACGATGGCCGAGTACTCCCTGCCGATAGCAGTGCTGGCAATAAAGAAACCGCGGCAGGGCCTTGATATGCGACAGTTTGCAACCTCACTGCCCGCCTCACTCACCATGCCTGGCACCGTCATTGTTGCCGTGGATGAGGGAGCCGATGCCGATGACCCCGGGATGGTCACCTGGCTTGTCACCGGCAACAGCGACCCGTCACGCGATCTCTACAGGCTCGACAACGGGGCTCTCTTCATTGACGCCACCTCAAAGACACTCTCACTGCCGGCCTTCCCGAGAGATTGGCCCAATGTGGTCTGTTCTGATCCGGAGACCATAGAGCTCGTTGACAGGAGATGGAGTGAATACGGTATCGGGGATTTTATAACCTCTCCTTCACTGAGACTACTGCCCCTGGTCAGGCCGGGCAAGGCATCGGTGGAGACAGTCAACCGCCCGACGAAGTGAATCTCCTGCTGATCACGGCTGGATTGCCCTTGCTGCCGCAGGGCGTTAAGGACAATACTGTCATCAACTCTGTCCTCCTGGTCTTCATTGTGCTGGCGGTCATATATCTGGCCGTACTTCAGTTCTGGGTGCTGCTGCGCACCAGAAGGCACCTCAGCGAGATCAGGAATGCATATGAAGAGATAGATATGCAGAGGGCGGAGCTGCAACTGCGCAACAAGGACCTTACCGACAGTCTCAACTATGCCAGAAGGATCCAGGCTGCTCTGCTGCCTGCCGAACATCATATCAACAAGATTTTTCATGACTACTTCATCTATTACCGCCCGAAGCATATCGTCAGTGGCGACTTCTACTGGTTCAGCGAGAGAAACGGCAAATACTTCATCGCCGCCGCTGACTGCACGGGTCACGGCGTGCCCGGAGCACTGATGTCAATGATCGGACTGGAGCTGATACAGAAGATCATTACAGGGATGAAGGTTGACGACAGCGATCAGATACTGCTGACAATGAACCGGGAGCTAGAGTCGGCATTCTTCAGGGAGGAGAGCGGCAAGGCACTGATACGTGACGGCATTGAGATGAGCATCTGTGTCATAGACCACAAGACCAGGGAGATGGAGTTCTCCGGGGCCTTCCTTCCGGTTTATATTGTCCGTGATGACAAGCTCATTGAGATCAAGGGCGACAAGAAGAATGTTGTGCAGTCGTTTGCCATGGTATCATTCAACCGCAGCACGTTCAGGCTGCAGAAGGGAGACATTCTGTACCTCTTCTCCGACGGCTATGCCGACCAGTTCGGGGGCCCGGAGAACAAGAAGTTCATGTACCGCAGGCTGAGGCACCTGCTGCTGACCATCAGCAAGTACCCGCTGACGGACCAGGAGCGTATCATTGACGAGACAATCGCTTCATGGATGGGAGACCATGATCAGATAGATGACATGATGATCCTTGGGGTGAGACCTTTCTGAATTCAGACGAGAGCGGTGATCTTCTCAATGAGAAGCTCGGGGTCTATCGGCTTGCTGATATAATCATCCATGCCCACTGCCAGACACTGTTCCCTGTCGCCCAGCATGGCATTGGCAGTGATGGCTATGATGGGAACATGCATCCGGGTGCTCATCTCCAGCCCCCTGATCTTGTCGGCAGCCAGCAGCCCGTTCATCACCGGCATCTGCACATCCATCAGTATCAGGTCATACTTCGAAGTGCCGAACATATCGAGGGCCTCCTTGCCGTTGCGGGCAGTTTCTATACGCCTGACGAGAGGCTCAAGCATCAGCTGGGTGATGCGGAGATTGATGGGATTGTCTTCCACCAGCAATATGGAGAGCTCCTTAAGCTCCTTCCTCTCTTTCTCCCCCGTCAGAACCTGCATCAGTGTGCTGGCAGCAGCAGGATGTTTCACCTTGTCTGCCCTGCGCAGGCTGATATGGAAGACAAAATAGGAGCCGGCGCCGGCGGTTGCTTCCTTCCAGTTGCCTCCAGAGTTGCGTATCAGCCTTCCGGACAGGGGCAGGGACTGGCGCCCCTCGCCAATGAAAACCACCTGGTTGTTTGTTGATAATGTGAACTCAACCTTCTGCATGCCGTCACGCTCGCCTACTTCCCTGGCCTGTATCTTTACCGTGACCTTGCCCGAGGTGCCGGAGATGGCAGCACTGAGAAGGTCAATCAGTATCTGCTTGAGAATGATCGGATCACCGTTGTACTCAGTCTCTCCCTCGCCTTTGTCATCATAGAGTATAAGGCTCTGTTCATGACTCCTGTTGAGCTTCATAAGGCCGATAGTATCCTGTATGATGGGTCCCAGCCTGAAACGGATGTCACCCTTCTTTTCAAAAGTGATATTGCCTGCCGTCTCCATGGTAAGGTCATTGACAACGTCCACCATGGTTCCGGTGGAGGCCACAAAGGTCTCAACAAGCTCCTGCTGCCTGGCGGAGGCAGCTGTCTCACTGAGCATGCTGCCCAGCAGTACAAGGTTGTTAAGCGGTTCCCTTATCTTGTGGGAGAAGGAATTGATGACATCCTCGTTCCTCTCGGCTATCGACGACATCTCATCTATGATCAACCTGCTGTCGGCTATCAGCCGCCGTATCTCATGAACAGCCATCCCCAGCGGCACCAGGGCAAGGATGCCGGCCACCAGCGGTACCCAGACAAGCCCCGCGATGGCCGTGGAGAGGGCTATGATCACCAGCAGCAGGGCCGAAGCCACAGGAAGAAGTATCCTGTCCCTCGTCCTTCGGGTCATCAGTTCAGAATGCGGAACCGAAGCAGGTGTTGATCCTTTTGGCATATTGCGGGCACAGTAGGGATATGACGATCAAAGATACATGAAATATAATAAAGATGAAGCCGGGGTTGCTCTCAGTATGCATAAAAGATTATTTTTGCCTTACGGTACAATTTTTGAGGAAGAATCCAAAAAGGAGTGTGATGAAAAGGAGCATGATGACACTGATTGCCGTATGGGTTGCCGCAGGCATTGCATGGGCACAGGAGAGGGATACCCTTGTTGCGTATACTCCCGACTTTAAATTCAGGGACGGCATCTACCTGAACTTCGACCAGGTGAAGGCCAACAGCCCTATTCCCAAGGCCAAACTCTTCACCTCGGTTGATTACAACGACAAGGACTTCTTTGACCAGGTGCTTGCCTCGGAAAAGATCTATTTCTATGACAACATGGGCGTAAGGCAGGAGATAGAACAGGATCAGATATGGGGTTTTGCCCGCAACGGGGTGCTCTACGTCAGGGTTCAGGGCTCATACAACCGCATAACGTTCTTCGGCTCCATCATCCACTTCGTGGCTGATGTGACCACCTCTTCACCGGGTAATTATCCCTACAATTACTATGACCCCTACTATTCGCCATACAGGTCATACTACTCACCCTATTACTACAGCCCATACCGCAGCTACTATGATCCCTACGGGTACGGACACCCTTACGGCCGGAACACCACCAGGACAGACCTGGAGATGTACATGATAGATTTTGAGACAGGCAAGGTTTATGAATATGACCTGGATAATCTCGAGGCGCTTCTTATGCGTGACCCCGAGCTCTATGAGGAGTTTGTATCGATGCGCAACAAGAATCAGAAGAAGATGATGTTCGTCTACCTCAGGAAGTTCAATGAGAGAAATCCCGCCATGCTTCCTGCCGGCAGATAGTGTTGTTTTTTGAAACATAATCATGCAT
Organism: Bacteroidales bacterium; assembly: GCA_029210565.1. Taxonomy (GTDB): domain Bacteria; phylum Bacteroidota; class Bacteroidia; order Bacteroidales; family VadinHA17; genus SR-FBR-E99. The sequence goes on along the minus strand of JARGFQ010000004.1, from coordinate 15,441 downwards.
CATTTTATCTTAACCCCCGTCTTTTAAAAAAAGCCAAATGGAAGAGATAAAAACATACACACAATCGGAACGTGACTGGGCAATGTTCTGCCACCTGTCAGCATTCGCAGGCTACTTCTTTCCCTTCGGCGGGATTATAGGCCCGATAATCTGCTGGATCTCCCGGAAGGACGAATCGGAATGGGTCAACTCGAACGGAAAGTCATCACTCAATTTTCAGATATCGATGCTTCTCTATGCCGTGCTGGCTATTCCTCTCTGCTTCATCATTGTAGGGATACCCATACTGCTGGCGATCGGGGTGCTGGAGTTCATCTGTATTATCATTGCGAGTATTAAGGCTGCAAAGGGCGAAGCCTTTAAATACCCGCTCTCCATACCTTTCGTGCAGTAAATCCTGCTCAGCATCCGGGCTGAACCGCAGCCCGGCTCATCTATACGCCCGGCTTCTCCCTGCTGTCGACTGCTGACTGCCGACTGCGACTGCCGACTGCAACTGCGACTGCCGACTGCGACTGACGACTGAATACTGCCTGTCCCGCGGGGAAATGATCCGAAGAATCATCTCCTCTCGTTCGCGCCTTTTTTCTATTTTTGTCGGGAAATATATCAGACATGGCCCAAAAACCTTCCGTACCAAGGGGAACGCGCGACTTCTCACCAGCAGAGATGCTCCGCCGTAATTATATCTTCGACATCATCAGGAGGACTTTCTCCCTCTATGGCTACCTGCCCCTGGAGACACCGGCAATGGAGAACCTCTCCACCCTCCTTGGCAAATACGGGGAGGAGGGCGACAGGCTGATATTCCGGATACTTAACTCGGGAAACTTCCTCTCTGGCATGGAGCCATCAACCCTCGTCGGAGCCGACAGCGCCTTCCTTGCAAAGCATTTTTCCGAAAAGGGACTCAGGTATGACCTGACCGTTCCCTTCGCCCGCTATGTGGTTCAGCACCGCAATGAGATCAGCTTTCCCTTCAGGAGATACCAGATACAACCAGTATGGAGGGCTGACAAACCCCAGAAGGGGCGGTACAGGGAGTTCTTCCAGTGCGACGCCGATGTCATCGGCAGCGATTCGCTCCTGAATGAGTTCGAGCTGATACGTATCATTGACCATGTTTTCAGTGAACTAAAAATCAATGTGATAATCAAAGTCAACAACCGCAAGATACTTGCTGGCATCGCAGCTACAGCCGGGGCCGGGGACAGGATCACCGACATTACAGTTGCCATTGACAAGCTTGAAAAGATAGGCAGTGAGGGTGTCAGGCAGGAGCTGCTGCAGAGGGGCATCACGCCTGACGTCATCGAACGGCTCGATCCGTTCCTTAGCCTCAGGGGGTCAGCAGCATCGAAGCTCTCCGGACTCAAACGCGAGATAGCAGCATCACCCGAAGGCCAGAAGGGCCTTGCCGAGATGGAGGAGCTCTTCTCCTATCTCGGGATGGAGCCAACCGAGGCCAGGGTGGAGCTCGATCTCTCCCTGGCACGTGGCCTGAACTACTATACAGGAACCATCATAGAGGTCAAGGCAGATGATATGGTAATCGGCAGCATCTGCGGCGGAGGACGTTATGATGACCTCACAGGCATCTTCGGACTGCCGGGTGTCTCAGGCGTGGGAATCTCATTCGGGGCCGACAGGATATATGATGTTATGCTCCATCTGGGTCTCTTCCCGGAGCAGACCGGTGCAGCTACCGAAGTACTGGTCATCAACTTCGGAGGTGAAGAGCTCATGGAGCTGATAAAAATTGCCGTGGCACTGCGCGATGCTGGCATAGCCACGGAGCTCTTTCCCGATGCTGTCAGACTGAAGAAGCAGTTCAGCTATGCTGATGCGCAGAATATACCCATGGTAATCATCGCCGGCAGCAATGAGTTAAAAGCCGGTCAGGCCACCGTGCGCAACATGAAAACGGGAGAACAGACAACCATGTCGCTGTCCGCCCTCCCGGAATTTATCAGGGAAGTAAAAAGTCACTAAGATATTTTCTTTAAAAAAAACGCCTAAAGGTCGGGGCTCTGTGGCTGGTTGAAGCGTTCCCTGCCACCCTGTGCTGCAGGCTGTCCCTGTCTCCTCTGGTTGAGCTCCCTGAGCAACTGCTGCTTGTACTGGGTCTCAATCTGGAACAGTTTTATTACCTTCAGCGGTGGCAACACCTGTTTGAGGTCCATATTAAACGATGAGACCAGGGTGGCCTCGTCAGCATATGTCTGCACCAGTTTGTCAGCTGTGGCCGAGAGCTCGGCATCACTCATACTGGCCTCGTTTTGAAAAACATGGCGCATCAGCGAAAGGCGTTCAGCCTGCAGGCTGCTCTTGCCGTCAGAGAATTTGTTATACAGCGGCCAGAATTTCTCGGCCTCCGCCGGGGTGAGATCGAGCCTCTGGGTGAAGTAGGCTATCTTGTAGGCCGTGAGCCTCTCATTGTCTGCCTGGCCCTGACCCATTCTCTGTCCCTGGGCGCTGGCTCCCGTAACTGCGGCAAGCATGATGATGATGGCCGCGTAAATGATTCTTTTCATATCGATGTTATAAAAGTTCATATATATCATTAATGTCTACATCTTCCATCAGAAGGTAATCAATAATAGCGTCAGCTGATATCTCCTCTTCTGTTGACGGCTCTCCCGATCCGGTGGCAGTGCCTTCAGACAGCGCCATCCCTGCTTCCCGTGCAGCCTCTTCGTAGACCACCTCCATCAGTTCGTTTTCCAGCATGTAGATATCAAACTGCTCTGCCTCAAGATCGGCATACAGGCTGCCGTTAAGCTCATCCGCACTCCTCTCCATGCCGCCTGACACCAGTCTCACAGTAAAGGTGGCCAGCAGGGCAAAACCCACGATGGCTGCGGCAAGGGCAAGATAGGGTCTGAGATTCAGGCGTCTGACAGGCGTCTCCTCCGCCCCGGCGCCCTTCTCATCCTCCATGCTCCTGCTGATGGCTGACATCGTTCTGTCTGTCAGCGTCTCGAAGTAGCCTTCCGGAACCTTGAAAGGATTGCTCTTTCTTATTTCTTCATCAAGTTTCATAACATCTCTTTGACGTAAACAGGGCGTGTTGGTTTAATCGTCCTGCAAAAACTGTTCGATTTTTTTTACGGCATGATGATATGATGCTTTCAGTGCCCCCACCGAGGTGCCTGTCACCCCGCTCATATCCTCGTAGCTCATATCGTCGAAGTATTTCATATTGAAGACTGCACGCTGTTTATCCGGCAGCTTCAGAATCGCATTCTGCAGCTTTGCCGATGCCTCGTCACCGTCGAAATAGCTGCTGCCTTCCGCTGACCATCCGAGGAGACTCTCAAGGTCGTCAAGTGGTATGCTGCTCTCTTTCTCCCTCTTTCTCAACAGTGACAGCGCCTCATTTGTGGCGATGGAATAGAGCCAGGTGTAGAGCGAGCTTTCGAACCGGAATGACCCTATGTTCCTCCAGGCGTTGAGAAAGGTGTTCTGCAGCACATCATCGGCATCGTCATGTGTAATTACGATGCGGCGGATATGCCAGTAGAGCCTCGATCCGTACCTGTCGACTATCATTCGGAAAGCCTTCTCGCCATCCGAATGGATGATCTTCTTTATTTCATCTTCGGTGATCTGTAACATTACACTGCCCGGAGCCGTTTAACAGTAAGACGTCATGTGGCTCCAATGGTTTAACTCAGATGTCAAAAATAGCAAAATCTATCGGCCACGCTTATGCGGCTTGTTCCTGCTCGTCGCTTTTTGGTACCTTTGCAGCAACAGAAATTAAGGAGAAATGGCATTGAAATGCGGCATTATAGGAATTATGAGTGTGGGTAAAACCACGATCTTTAACTGCATATCCAACACGCGCGGGGAGACTGACACCTACGGTACGGGTGTAAAGGCTAACCTCGGCGTGATACAGGTACCCGACCAGCGTCTCTATAAGCTTGAGAAACTTCAGCCAACAGAGCGGGTGGTGCACACAACTGTGGATATTGTTGATATTCCGGGACTTGCCCGGGGGCAGGGCGACAGCTCCGGTGCCAGGCTGCTGGGAGAGATAAGGAACACCGATGCCCTGATACATGTGCTGCGATGCTTTGACGACGACAGGCTGCCGCACATCGACGGCTCCGTCAATCCCGTGAGGGACCTTGAAAACGTCGAGTTCGAGCTGCAGGTCAAGGATGTGGAGTCGGTGGAGAAAAAGATACAGCGGCTTGAGCGCGCTGCAAAGACAGGAGATAAGGAGGCCAGGAATGGGATAGAGGTGCTCAACAGATACAGGGAGCATCTTGAGGCCTTCCGCAACGCCTCGTCACTGGAGGTAAGACCTGAGGAGAGGCGATATATTGATGACATATTCCTTCTGACAATGAAGCCGGTGCTTTATGTATGCAACGTTGATGAGGCCTCAGCCGTCACCGGCAACGCTCACGTCTCGGCCGTCAGTGAGTATCTCGCCGGCAGGGGAGAAGCTGCTCCGCTGGTGATTGCCGGGGCCCTGGAGGCGGAGATAGCCAACCTCAGCGAGGCGGCAGACAGGATGGAATTCCTGCATGATGCCGGGCTGGAAAAACCGGGAGTCAACAAGCTCGTCAGGGCTGCCTACGAGATGCTTGACCTGCTCACCTTCTTTACCGTCGGCCCGAAGGAGATAAGGGCATGGACTATTACCTCGGGAATGACTGCACCGCAGGCTGCGGGGGTAATTCACTCCGACCTGGAGAGGGGCTTTATCAGGGCCGAGGTGATGAAGTATGCCGACTTCATTGCACTGCGATCGGAACATGCCTGCCGCGAGGCCGGCAAGCTGTCGGTGGAAGGGAAAAACTATGTGGTGGGTGACGGAGACATATTACATATACGGTTTAATGTATAAAACTGACAGGTGAGACACCTGCTGCTCATATGGTTATTCCTGCTGCTTGCCGGTGGGGGAGACGGGTTCTGTCAGAATCCTGCCAGGGGTGATGACATACTCGACGCCATTAAAGAGCACGGCCAGGCAGAGGTGGTGATCGCCTATCCGGGCTTCGACGCCATGACAGCTCTTGCCTCACGGTTCTCTGTCTCATCATGTGACGGCACCCTTGCACTCCTGTGCCTCTCACCTGTTACTGCCCGTGAATTCATCGACTCGGGCATGGAGTACAGGCTTGTACCGCCTGCGGATAGCAAGGGCTTCTTCACGGCCGGCTCGGCAGCAGAGGCAATGATGTGGCAGTCGTATCCCACCTGGCAGCACTATGATACCATCATGCACAAGATCGCTGACCGGTGGCCCGGTCTGTGCACCCTGGACACCATCGGATACAGTGTCATGGGAAGAGCCATACTGGCCCTGAAGTTATCTGACAACTCCTCTGATGATGAGCCCAGGCCGAAAGTAATGCTCAGCTCAACCATCCACGGCGATGAGCCTGCCGGGTTTATAATGCTCATGCGCCTGGCAGAGTATCTCGCCTGTGAGAGCGAAAATGAAGGCCTCGCCTCAGAGCTCACCTCGCGGCTTGAAATATGGATCAATCCACTGGCGAACCCTGACGGAATGTACCGCAACAGTGACACCATGATCTATCCTGTCAGGGCCAACAGCAACGGGTACGACCTCAACCGCAATTTCCCGGATCCAGAGGTGACTTCGCCGCAACCCCTGCAGAAGGAGACGCTTGACATGATCAAATTCATGGAAGAGAAAAGGTTTGTGCTCTCAGTCAACCTCCACTCCGGCGCTGAAGTGGTCAATTACCCGTGGGACAAATGGACGAGGCTTCATGCTGACGACGACTGGTTCAACCAGATCAGCAGACGCTTTGCAGATACGGTGCACCGCTATGCTGACAAGGGTTACATGACCTTTCTTGACGATGGTGTTACACGCGGATGGGAGTGGTATACTGTCAGGGGCGGAAGGCAGGATTTCGTCACCTGGGGCCTCGGAGGCAGGGAGGTGACCCTCGAGATTGATGACATCAGGATGACCCAGGGTTCAAACCTTGAGGCGTTATGGCAATGGAACCACCGTTCACTACTACACTACCTGGCCGAAGCCCTCTACGGTATCAGGGGCAAAGTCACTGAAGCCGAAACAGGTGACCCGCTTCCCGCCAGGATATTCATCGAAGGACACGACTCCGACTCCTCCCACACTTATGCTGATACTGTTACGGGTTATTTTTACAGGTACGTCGCACCGGGAAAGTACAATATCATTTATTCCTGCCCGGGATACCAGCCCTATCTGCTGGAAGCCGACCTGACCTCATGGTATGCCAGGATGACAGTGGATGTGCAACTGCAGAAACAGGATAAAACATGGCCTGATCCTCCCCTCTCCAAGCTGCTCATCTGGCCCAATCCTTCCGACGGAAGATTCCGTATCATGCCGCCACAGCTGCTGGCCGGAGAGGTGACCGTCACCGTCAGCAGCACTTCGGGATCGGTTGCCGGGAGCTACCGCACAACGGCTTTTTCCGGGTTTCCCTTGCAGTGCGATTTCAGCGGCCTCTCCACGGGAATATATATCGTTGCTGTAAGAAAACAGCCCCATGGGCCCACGGTACGAGGCCGGGTAGTGATCGGCAGAGTGCAGCAGCAGTGACCCTGCTAAAACATCTTTGTAACATTAGGGTTGCAGATACAGCCAAAACTGATATTTTTGGAGCTTGTTATCTTCATTTTACATTCTGCACATGAAAAAGGTACTTACTCTCTTGTCTTTGTCTCTCATCTCTGCTTTCTCCCTCGCACAGTCTGCATATATACCCCCCGAGAAGCCCAGGCTGGTGATCGGGATCATTGTTGAACAGCTTCGCTTTGATCAGTTGGAACGCATCTGGGACATACTGCCGGCAGACGGACTGAAGAGGCTTGTCAGCGAGGGCACCTACTACCGCAACGTATCACTCGACTATCTCTCCACACAGGCAGGACCGGGATATGCAACCATATCCACCGGTGCCACCCCTGCGGATCACGGCATCACCTCGGACTCCTGGTTCCATCCCTTCAATGACCAGATGATATACTGTGTCCAGGACCCCGACGCCGGAGCTGTCGGCGGCACCTTTGAGACAGGACTCTTTTCCCCGGCGAACCTCCTGTCATCTACTTTTGCCGACGAGCTGGAGATGTCATCATGCGGCCAGTCACGGGTCTACGGCATCGGCATGAAGGAGATGGGCGCCATACTGACGGCAGGCCATGCTGCCGACGGTGCCTTCTGGTATGACGACCGTACCGGAACATGGATGAGCAGCAACTATTACGGCCCTGCGTTGCCCGGCTGGCTCATGGACCTCAACGCAATGCTGCTCCCCGGCCAGTACCTGAACCAGCCATGGACCACCATGATGGACCCGGCACTCTACCCGGGCTGCCAGCCTGACTCCAGTGACCTGGAGAGAGGGTTCAACGGCCAGAGCTGGTTTCCATATGATCTCAAAGAGCTGTCAACAACAGGCAGGCTTCTTAAAACAGCAAGGGACTATTCCATCCTGCGCGAAACACCTTTCGCCGATGACTTTACCACCGAGCTGGCACTAAGGCTCATCAGCAATGAGCAGATGGGACAGGATGATGTGACAGATTACCTCGCAGTTGCCTATTCGGCTACAGAACAGATCGGACATCGCTACGGCCCTTCATCAGTTGAGAGCTCAGACGCCCTGGTGAGGCTTGACAGGAACGTCAGCAGGCTTCTCGGGGAGATTGACAAATCACTTGGCAAGAAGAATGTGCTTGTATATTTCGTCTCCGCCCACGGCATCTCGGAGATCCCGGCGGTGCTGGCTGCCAGCCGTATACCCTCAGGATACTTCAGAGTCAACCAGTCGTTACAGCTACTACGCAGTTATCTTAACGCCATCTACGGCAAGGGCGAATGGATCAGGGGATTCTTTGACAACCAGATATACCTGAACAGGCCATTGGTAGAAGATGCAAAGATCAGTCTCGGCGAGATGCAGAGACGGGTGGCCCGATTTATGGTTCAGTTTTCTGGTATCGCGGCTGCGGTGCCTACCTCATCGTTCGAGATGAGCGACTTCTCCAGCGGGCTGCTGTTCAGGATGAGCAACAACTTCAGCCAGCAGCGGTCGGGAGACGTTATGATTGCCCTCAATCCGGGGTGGGTGGAGAAGACTGATCATGTCACCGGGCATAACTCACCCTATGAATATGACAGCCATGTGCCGCTGATATGGTTCGGATGGACAGCCAGCAAGGCCTCAGTAACCCGCAGTGTCAGCACCCGGGATATTGCCGTAACACTGTCGATACTCTGCAGGGTACCGCTGCCAAATGCCGCCAGCGGTGACCCGCTCCATGAGCTGTTCAGGTAACCCTGCCGAAGGCAGCAGGTCAGACAGTCACCGTCCGGTGGTTTAGCCGGTCTCTGACGCGGCACGCCTCATGAATAAGCATCGGATTCTGTTCACATCCGTTACCTGTCACCACCATATCCGCCCCGGCAACAAAGGCCTCTTCTATCCTTGCCGGAGTGTCAAGACCCCCGCCGGTGATGAGTGGTATTCTTATCTCTGACTGCACTGCCCTTATCATGGCCGGGTCAACCGGCATGGCAGCACCGCTGCCGCCCTCGAGATAGATAGCCTTCATGCCCAGCATCTCACCGGCCAGGGCGGTGGCGACGGCTATGTCTTTCTTGTCATACGGCATGGGCGAGGTCTGGCTCATGTACTCTACGGATGTCCTGCTGCCACAGTCGATAAGCATGTACCCCACAGGAATGACCCTGTCACGCATATGCCTCAGGTGAGGGGCGGCAATGACATGATTGCCTATCAGCAGCTCGGGGTTGCGGCCGCTGATGAGCGATAGAAGGAAGATAGCGTCTGCCTCTTCAGTCATCTGCGTCAGGTCGCCCGGGAAAAGGATAACCGGTATGTTGGTGAGCTCTTTCAGCCTCCGGATCACACTGCTGACACTGACAGCCGTCAGGCTCCCGCCGACGAGGAAAAGATCCACGCCGGCCCTGCCAGCATGTTCTGCCACTGTTACCAGTATCTCTTCCACGGCCCTGTCAGGGTCAATGAGTTGCGCTACTGCCTTCCTGTCCCGCCATGGGATGTTAACTCTCATGTTTCTTCTTGGTCCAGACAATAGTGTAATTGTCATATTTTGAATAATAGAGCGTGAACTGATCGTCAATCCGCTCATTCTTTACATAACCCCTGATCTCACCCGACTCCTTCACGTCGAAGGGCTCAATGGTAATGTCATTGACAATGTTAATCCCCTCCTTGTCGCAGATCTTGTAAATGGTCTCCTTGGCACACCAGTGGATATAGAGATGATAGGTACGGTCTGCCCATCTCCGCGTGACCTTCTCTCTCTTATTGAGAAAACGTGAGGCAAAGGCGTTGATGTTCACTCTCATATACTCCAGGTCAATGCCTACCCTCTCGTTGGTGCTTAGAATAATTGCTGTCAGTTTACTGGAGTGTGATATGCTTATGAAGTGCGACCCGTCCTTGAGGAAGGGCTTGTTGTTCTTGTTGTAGACTATCCTGGCGTTCCTGTCAAGCATCTCCGCCAGCAGGGCCCTGACGCTGAGGAACTCCATTTTCCTGGATGTACTGCGGAACATCGCGTACCTTTTTTTGTCCTCCGGCCCCATATCCATCATCTCAAGAAGGGCTGGCAGATCCTCCTCGATCTTCCAAACACCCAGCATGGTCTCCCTGTTCAGATAGTGTTTGGTGATACAGCCCATGGTTACCTCCAGGTCAGAGTCTCAATAAGATGAATTATATCTTCTCTCAGGAAGGTGATGACAGGCATAAGCGAATCCTCGTTAGGTTGAGCCATGAAGTAGAGTGACCCCCGAAGATAGTGCCGTGTGCTGTCAGTAACGAAAAACTGCACCGCAGAGGCAGTGTTACCCTTAAGGTCGTATAGCATGCCGTAGACACGGGCTGAGTCATCTGACCATAGCTTCTCTTCTATCGCATCAGCCCTGATGGTGTGCTTGTAGGCCAGCTCACGCGACATCTCGGTGAGGGTGGCCAGGTTGTCCTTTAGATCGAAGTAGGATAGGTGAACCATAGCCTTGAAGCCGGGAAACTCGATATCCATCCAGCAGGTGTCGGAGGCGCCTGCCGGCCTGGTGTTGACCTTGCCGTAAGCAGGATACTCAATGGAGTAGGAGCAGGGAGAATCAAACCGGATGTAACTTTTCTCCGGCAGATCGATGCGGAAATAGCCTGCCGGACGCGGAACGGTTGTCTGCCGGCATCCGACCAGTAACAGTACGGCAATAAGCATCGATGATGCAGCGATCTGTCTCATAATTCTTTACCTGTTTTTTCAGCACCTATCTCTCTTATCCGTCTCTTCTCCACCTTCTCAATGGTAAACCTGAAGCCCTCAGCGGTGATGACCCTTCCCTTGAGAGGTATCTCCCTGAGCAGCTCAAGGAGAAGACCGGCAAGTGTCTCGGAGTCACCCCTGATCTCGGAGAACAATCCGTCATCAGCACCGGTGATCCTGTAGAAGTCGTTGAGAAGTATCTTCCCGTCAAATACCCATTTTCCTTCACCCGTCTCCCGGAAAAGAGGCATCTCCTCGTCAGTCTCGTCGGTGATGTCACCCACTATCTCTTCAAGCACATCCTCCAGCGTCACTATGCCGCTGGTGCCCCCGTACTCATCAACCGCAATGGCCATGTGTATCTTCTTCTCCTGGAACTCTTTGAGCAATTCGCTGATCTTCTTTGTCTCAGGTATCATGTATGGAGGCCTGATCAGCGTCTGCCACCTGAAAGTATCAGGCTTGCCCAGGTGCGGCAGGAGATCCTTTACAAAGAGTATTCCCTTAACGTTGTCAAATGACCCCGAGTAAACAGGGATGCGTGAGAAACCAGATTCTATCACCTCTGCCATTACTGAGGTGAAGCCCCTGGTGATTTCGAGGGCGGTAACGTCAATTCGCGGGCACATAACCGCGCTTACACTTATGTTCCCAAACCTTACAACCCCTTTCAGCAGTTCCCTGTCATCCTTTATCTCCGATGAGGTTAGCTCCAGGGCAGTGGAGAGATCACTGACGTCCATGCTGCTGTCCCTGGGCCTTGATCTCCTTTTCACAAAGAAAGAGGAGAACGACAGGGCAGATGCCAGCGGACTGACAATTCGTGATGCCAGTGCCAGCGAGGGAGCCATGGTGAGGGCGAACCTGAGCTGATGGCGGGATGCATATACCTTGGGCATCACCTCACAGAAAAGCAGCAGCAGGAAGGTGATAACCACCACCTCAATGATGAATGAGAGGATAGGGTTGTTGCTCAGGTCAAAGAGCCGCGAGCTGATGAATGCTGCAAGGATTATCAACGCTATGTTGATGATGTTGTTGGTCACCAGGATGCTGCTCAGCAGCTTCTCCGGTCTGGAGAGCAGTTTCATGGCTGTCACACCTCTACTGTTCCTGGTGTGCTCCAACTCCTCAATGTCAGTTGGTGTAAGTGAAAAATAAGCTACCTCCGATCCGGATACAAAGGCTGAAGCTATCATCAGCAGAATCAGCATGGCTACCTGCAGTACCAGCGTAAAGATGCTTCCGGTGAAAGCCACCGGAAGCATGATGCTGCAGATAAAACCTGACAATAGAGTCTCCAAAATCAGGGTTTTGGGTTGCTAAAAGGGAAGATCATCAGCAGGGTCACGGGTTGTGAGATCATCGCTGATGTCATCCCCGGACTGGGAGGGCTGGTTAAAACCGCTGCCGCTGCTGCCCTGGCTGTTCTGCCCGCCTGACGACTGCTGGCTCTGACTGTCGGGTTTGCGGCCGAGGAGCTGAATCACATCAGCCTCAACTTCAACGACATACCTCTTGATGCCTTCCCGGTCGTCATAGGAGCGATAGCGTAGCTTGCCCTCAACGAGTATCTGGGAGCCTTTGTGGATATAGTTCTCGGCCAGATCCGCAAGCCTCCTCCATGCAACAATATTGTGCCATTCGGTCTGCGTCACCCTGTCGCCGCCCTTTGGAGTATAGGTCTCACTGGTGGCCAGGGAGAACGAAGCTTTGCTATTATTCTCAAAACGCCTGATCTCGGGATCTTTCCCGACGTTGCCAACAAGTATTACTTTATTGAATGACATACCTCTTATAATATTATTCTTTAATGAAGATTGTAAAGTTACAAAAAAAAACAGAGGGTGAGCTTCCTCGCTGAAGAGAGCCCTTACTGCAGACCCCGGGAAGGGTAAAGAATCATGTGCCCCGGGGCGGTTGATCTTATAGATATCAAAAAATCAGCATTTTCGGAGCGAAAAAATACTTTATCAATAATATTTGACAAATAATATTTTATATTTGCACATTGAAAAAACAGAACATCAAAATAATTTGTTGAATTTAAATTCGTGCAAAATGACAAAAGCAGACATTGTTAACGAAATTGCCAAGAACACCGGTATTGAGAAGGTGACCGTACAGAAGACCGTTGAAGCTTTTATGGAATCGGTAAAAGAATCCATGGTTGCCGGCAATAATGTGTATCTCAGGGGCTTCGGCAGCTTTATCGTAAAGAAACGTGCAAAGAAGACGGCCAGGAACATCTCCAAGAATACCACTATTATTATTCCTGCACACAATATTCCGGCATTCAAGCCTGCCAAAACATTTGTGAATAAAGTCAAATCACACGCTAAGAAGTAATACAATGCCAAGCGGAAAAAAAAGGAAAAGGCATAAGATGGCGACGCACAAGCGCAAGAAGCGCTTGCGTAAGGACAGGCATAAGAAGAAGAAATAGCATATAATGCACAGTCTGTATTATTGAGACCTAACCTAAAAATCAGATGATTTTTAGGTTAGTTGCTATTAAAAAGACTGTTTGCAAATAAACAAATTCCAGAATGTGAGCAAGGATTTAATAATCAGCGTAAGCGATTCTGAGATATCCATAGCACTTCTTGAGGAAAAGCAGCTTGTCGAGTTAAACAGGGAAAAGCGCAATGTAAAATTCTCCGTGGGCGATATTTATCTTGGAAAGGTAAAGAAGACCATGCCGGGACTGAATGCAGCGTTTGTCAATGTAGGTTTCGAGAAGGATGCGTTTCTGCACTATCTGGATCTGGGGGCACAGTTCAAAACCCTTCATAAATATTATTCTCAGGCCACACAGGGCAAGATCAGATCGACCCCTGTGTCAAAGTTCAGGCCTGAGCCTGACATTGACAAGGACGGCAAGATAGCCGATGTGCTGACCGCAGGTCAGACAGTTATAGTTCAGATAACCAAGGAACCCATCTCAACAAAGGGTCCCAGGCTGGCATCGGAAGTGAGCATTGCGGGAAGAAACCTGGTGCTCATGCCCTTCGGTGACAAGGTGTCAGTCTCATCCAAGATAGAGAACAACGATGAGCGTAACCGCCTCAAGATGCTTATTCAGAGCATCAAACCCAAGAACTACGGTGTCATCGTACGCACTGTGGCCGAGGGAAGGAAGGTTGCCGCCCTCGACGCAGAGCTGAGGGAGCTTCAAAACCGGTGGGAGACGGCTCTTTATGCCGTGCGCCGTGATGTTAAATCGCCCCGCCTGCTGGTGGGCGAGATGAACCGGACAACAACCATCCTCAGGGATATTCTCAGTACCGACTTCAACAGCATCATCGTTGATGATGAGGTAATAGCCGGCGAAGTAAGGAGCTATATCAGGGAGATAGCCCCTGAAAAGGAAAAGATAGTAAGGGTATACAGGGAGAAACTGCCGATCTTTGACCACTTTGGTGTCAGCAGGCAGATAAAGGGGCTCTTTGGCCGGACCATCTCCTTCAGGGGAGGCTCATACCTTATCATTGAGCACACCGAAGCATTGCACGTCATCGACGTCAACAGCGGCAACAGATCGAAATCAGGCACCGACCAGGAGTCAAATGCCCTCTCGGTAAACCTCGAGGCAGCAAGGGAGATCTCCCGCCAGTTACGACTGAGAGATATGGGGGGTATCATCGTCGTCGATTTCATCGACATGCAGTCAGGAGAAAACCGTCAGGCTCTCTTCGATAGGATGAAGGAGCTTATGAGCGAAGACAGGGCCAAGCACAATATACTCCCCCTCAGTAAGTTCGGACTGATGCAGATAACACGGCAGCGGGTCAGGCCTGAGATGAGCATCAGCACCGATGAGAAGTGCCCCGTATGCAGGGGTGAGGGAAGAATAGCACCGCCAATCCTCCTTACTGATGAGATAGAACGTACACTGGCCAGCATCATTGAGAAGGTCAAAACCCGCAGGTTCCTGTTGCGGACCCACCCGTTCGTTGCCGCTTACCTGAGAGAGGGTTTCTTCTCGGAGATAGGCAAGATAAACAAGAAATACGCCGTCAGTATTAAGGTACAGCCACTGCCCTCATACCATTTCCTGCAGTATGAGTTTTTCGACCGCGAAGGCAATGAGATTGACCTGACCTGACAATAGCCCAGGAAAAGAAATTAAAGAAGGGACCCGGACTGCCGGATCCCTTCATTTTTGTGCGCCCGGCATGGGCGATAACTATAGGGTGAGAGTCCCGAACGCGCCTTGACAGTAGGAAGCGTTAGCCAAAGGCAAGGGTGCCCGCCGTGAGGCGGGATCTGAAGGAAGCACTCAGCCAGTACATTAAAGGCTGGGTGCAATACTTTAAGCTGGCAGACATGAAGATGCTGCTGGTAAGTGTTGATAAGTGGTATCGCCGAAGGCTACGTATGGTCATCTGGAAACAATGGAAACTAGGAAAGACCAGAAAACGTAATCTTGAAAGGTTGGGGATTAATAAATCCAAAGCCTATATGTGGGCGAACACGAGGAAAGGCTATTGGCACATTGCAGGTAGTTATATCCTTGCCACGACTATTACCACAGAGCGTCTCCGCCTTGCTGGCTACGTCTTTTTATCGGACTACTTCATTAAGGTGAAAGTTGTATCTTAGGGAACCGCCGTATACGAGACCCGTACGTACGGTGGTGTGAGAGGTCGGAAAATGAAATAGGAGGAAACCTATTTCATTTTCCTCCTACTCGATTTACAGGAATGGCACCACTACTGCTACCTTTAATTACCGTCTGCCGGGCCTCACGTAATAGAGAATTAATCAGGATGTATGATAGCAGACATTGATGCCTTTCCAGCGGAGACACAGTTCTTGCCGAGAGATTATTGGATTGATTTGAAATGTAACAAATTGATATTAAATAATATATTGAATGGTTTGACGGATGTCAGCGGCAAGTTAATGCTTAACATAAGGTACCCTATGTATAATATTTTCAAAAAAAATAACAACTTGTCATACATCTTATCAATAAAACGTATATCTTGCTTGTCGGACGGAAACCAATTAAATCATCAATATAACCTAATCATTTACTATTTAACCCTAAATCCAATCACATGAGAACAAGACTATTAATGTTGTTTGCGGTTTTGGGAATAATGCTTTCTCAAAGCA
>JARGFQ010000045.1 GCA_029210565.1 Bacteroidales bacterium | reverse complement strand
AATGCTATATGCTTAACTAAACAACTATTAACAAATATCAAATAACAAATTTCTAATTTATCTACTTTCTAAAATCTAATATATAATAAGTCTATTTATTTCAGCCTACTGATTTTATGTAATCCATTGCTAATCAAACCGTAGGCAGGAATTCCGAAGTTGAACATCATTTTTTATGCAGTTCCGTAAATTAAAAAAGGTTGAAGAAAATTTTCCAATTCTTCAACCTTTTTTTGTGGTGCCACCTGGAATTGAACCAGGGACACACGGATTTTCAGTCCGTTGCTCTACCAACTGAGCTATGGCACCGTTCTCAATCGGGATGCAAATGTAAGTAAAAATTTTTCATTTGGAAATATTTTTCTTCAGAAAAAGGAAAAAAATAAAATAAATTTTTAAAAATATCTGTTAACCAATAATTTACTAATTCAGATTTTTATTTGCAGATATTGTATTTGTTCATCCATATTATTTTAATGTAAATGTGCTACTTTTGTTTAAACTAAAAATAATATTTATGAAATTTATT
>JARGFQ010000044.1 GCA_029210565.1 Bacteroidales bacterium | reverse complement strand
CGGAGCGCACACCAGGCACTTAGTAAATGTCGGGATTACATCACGGAAGGCTATAA
The DNA here is from genome assembly GCA_029210565.1 of Bacteroidales bacterium. Lineage (GTDB taxonomy): Bacteria > Bacteroidota > Bacteroidia > Bacteroidales > VadinHA17 > SR-FBR-E99. The sequence goes on along the minus strand of JARGFQ010000044.1, from coordinate 496 downwards.
GTATGCAGTGGACATTGACCTTGAGAGGTTCTTTGACACGGTAAACCATAGCAAACTGATAGAGGTACTGTCACGCAAGATTAAGGACGGGCGGGTTATCTCGCTTATCCATAAGTACCTCAATGCAGGAGTGATGAAGGAAGGCAAATACGAGGAGACGCCGGAGGGTGTTCCACAGGGAGGGCCATTAAGTCCGGTTCTGAGCAACATATTGCTCAATGAACTGGACAGGGAGCTTGAGAGACGGGGTCACAAGTTTGTACGCTACGCAGACGACATGGTCATTTTATGCAGGAGCCGACGAAGTGCCGAGCGCACTATGGAGAACATCATCCCCTTTATAGAGGGGAAGCTGTTTCTGAAAGTCAATCGGGACAAGAGTCAGGTTGCCCATGTCAGGGAGGTCAAGTTCCTTGGCTACTCCTTTTACGTTGTCAAAGGAGAGGGCAGACTGCGGATACATCCCAAAAGTGTTGCCAAGATGAAAGCCCGTATT
>JARGFQ010000043.1 GCA_029210565.1 Bacteroidales bacterium | reverse complement strand
CCATTATACAAAAGGTACGCCGTCACAACGGCACAAGGCCGCAGCTCCGACTGATTGTAGGCGTCCGGTTTCAGGTACTGTTTCACTCCCCTCGTCGGGGTGCTTTTCACCTTTCCCTCACGGTACTGGTTCGCTATCGGTCAGTAAGGAGTACTTAGCCTTCGAAGGTGGTCCTCCGATCTTCAGACAGGATTTCACGTGTCCCGCCCTACTTGATACGTCCTTCAAAGCTTCCCATACGGGGCTGTCACCCGCTATGGCTGCGCTTCCCAACGCATTCTGGTCACTTATCAGGCTCGGCTGGTCCCCGTTCGCTCGCCGCTACTAGGGGAGTCGCTATTGCTGTCCTTTCCTCCGGGTACTTAGATGTTTCAGTTCCCCGGGTTTGCTCTTGAAGACCTATGTATTCAGTCAACAAGTCCCTGTCTTACCCAATTATCCATAACCTTGCGGCTATCAATAACTGAGTATCAGGTGGGTTGCCCCATTCGGAAATCCATGGATCACAGCCTATTCCCGGCTCCTCATGGCTTATCGCAGGGTATCACGTCCTTCAT
>JARGFQ010000042.1 GCA_029210565.1 Bacteroidales bacterium | reverse complement strand
TTTGCGCTGGAACATAACATCGAATACACTTCGTTCTCCCGGTGCGAACATGAACTGGGAAGTGACCGCTTCCAAGTGGATTGGATCAAATACCTTTACACAGAATACCCTGTCTCAATTGACTGGCTGCTGACTGGCAGAGGTGGTATGCTGCGAAAAGTCGATCACCTAATCCAGAATGAGTCAGATAAAACGACATAGCCAGTTTCTACTCGATAAAGAGAAAGAGAAGCCTGACGCCAAACTTCGGTACCGGATCAGGTGGAACGGCAATACTGTTGCCTTTAATGTAGGTTACCGAGTTGCTATTGACAAGTGGAGCTTGGAGACCCAGCGGTGCAAGAACGGGACGTCACACGGCAAAGCTAAAATAAGCGCCTCAGATATCAATAAAGCTATTCAAAGCATGGAGGATGCCGTTACCGCCGTCTTCTATGACTTCGAGTCCACGAACCGAATACCTACTGCTGACCAGCTCCGATCAGCCTATAACGTGTCGATAGGAAAAGAGAAAAGCCAGGAGGAGAAAAACTCCATCTCATTCGTAGCAAATAGGTTTATTCTCCGTTCCGGCGGC
>JARGFQ010000041.1 GCA_029210565.1 Bacteroidales bacterium | reverse complement strand
AAACACATAATGCTCCCCTGTCAGCAGCAGTCCAATAATTATCGGAATCATAAACGGCAGCACCACAACAATCGCCACCACCGACAAGACTATATCGAATAGTCGTTTAAAGAATTTCCTGTACATGCTAATTGACCTTCAGATTGAGTATCCGGCATAAGGCGGAGACTCAATCCCGATAACGAAGTGTATCGGGACTTCAGACCTTCCCTGCCCTCCGAAGCCTTGGCGGAGGAGGGGAGACCTTTAGACCTTATACTACATCTTTGAATCAAGACCTTTTCCCTTCTCAATATGTTCAAAATCAGGGAGCCATGATTTGAGAATATCAACTATTGCAGCCTTTGTGCCATTTCCACTTTCAAAAAGCTGCCGGAGACTTGAAAATATTGCATCAATCTCCCCGACATCTCTCTTCACCGTGTTCCTGATCACTCCCAGGTTTACAAATCTGTCGTTATCAATCACCTCCTTCTCGGTAAAGAACTCCTCGTAGGGCTTTTCACCCGAGGTATCAGTCTCAAAGAAGTAGACAGGATATTTGGTCGAATTCTGATTCAGCAGCAGCGCCTTCTGCCT
>JARGFQ010000040.1 GCA_029210565.1 Bacteroidales bacterium | reverse complement strand
TGCACCTGCTGCAAGCCGGTGTAAATCTTGTGTATATAAGAGATCTCTTAGGGCATGTATCAATACAAACAACAGAGATTTATGCAAGAGCTGACCATAAGCAGAAGCGAGAAGCGCTTGAGAAGGCTTATACAAACCTTATTCCCGAAAAAGTGAAGGAATGTGAATGGGAGCAGAATCAGAATTTGCTTGATTGGCTGAAAGGCCTTACAATGTAATATTATTATGTAAAGTTGTAGTGTAAAGTAAGTCCGTAACATGTTGATATACAATACAGCTTTCACTTCAACTTTGCATAACGATATGCTTTCCATAAAAAAACTTATGAAAAGCTTTACATAAGTTCTTCAAATGGATGAAGCAGCATCTCAAGATTAAAGTCTTCTAGTGAACAACTCTGAACGCAGCAAAGATTCAGATATACTGTGCAATGATAGCAGGTGATTGGTCGCCCCGATTGGTTACAAATTGAAATTTGGAGTTCAATCTATGAAATCTAACAGATTCTTAGTATCTCATTACTGGACAAAGCTGATATAAAATAAATACTTACAGTCTACTTGCATGTAATATGGAGATCTTACT
>JARGFQ010000003.1 GCA_029210565.1 Bacteroidales bacterium | reverse complement strand
TTCATCGCAGTGCTGAGTGAAGAGCGTGACCTCGTTGACCTGGCTGTGGTACGGATAGACGCCCAATACTCATATGATGAGATGAAGGTCAGCGATGAGACGGTCTTTGATTATATCAATAAAGGGGAGTACAGGGTCAATGTTGTGCGCAGTGCAGGAGACACTGAGGCAGCACCACGGCTTTGCGAGAAGCTGTTCGAGCAGGAATATCATGATCCTTATCTTGCTCATGCTCCTATTGAAACCCACACGGCCCTTGCCCGTTTCGAGGGAGACAAGCTGACGGTCTGGGCCTCCACCCAGTCGCCCTTCGGGCTGCAGGACAGCCTGGTGAGGGAGTTTGGCATGCCTCTGGAAAAAGTGAGGGTGATCACTCCCTTCGTCGGCGGAGGATTCGGAGGGAAGAGTCCTCACCGCCAGGGTGTTGAGGCAGCAAAGCTGGCGCGAATTACCGAAAGGCCGGTGATGGTGGTCTGGACACGCGATGAAGAGTTCTTCTATGATACGTTCCATCCGGCCTCGGTTGTGAAGGTGAAATCAGGTATTGACAGCGAGGGAAAGATACTTCTGTGGGATTACAACGTTTATCTTGCCGGGACACGGGGTGCTGATGTCATCTATGATGTACCCCATCACCGTATCACCAGCTACAGTGAAGAGAGGGACAGCTATCCTGTACATCCCTTTGGGACGGGAGCATGGCGGGCACCCAACAACAACACCAACACCTTCGCACGCGAGACACAGGTTGACATCATGGCCGCATCGGCAGGCATTGACCCGCTGGAGTTCCGGCTGAGGAACCTTAAAGATGAAAAGATGATCAGTGTTCTGAATGCAGTGGCAGACAAATTCGGATATGTGCCCGGCGAAACCCCTTCAGGAAGAGGGATAGGCATTTCCTGCGGTACAGACGCAGGAACCTGGGTGGCCCACATGGCTGAAGTGGAGGTTGACCTGAAGACCGGCAGGGTGAAGGTGTTAAGGCTGGCATGTGCCCAGGATATGGGCCTCTGTGTCAATCCGCAGGGTGCACTGCTGCAGATGGAGGGCTGTCTTACCATGGGACTCGGATACACACTCACCGAGGAGTTGAAGTATGAAGGAGGCAACATTCGCGACAGGAACTTCGACAGCTACCAGATACCGCGGTTCTCATGGCTTCCGAAGCTTGAGTGCGTCATCATGGACAGGAAGGACCAGCCACCGCAGGGTGGCGGTGAGCCTGCCATTATAGGGGTAGGTGCGGCAGTGGGCAACGCAATCTTTGACGCCACGGGCGCCAGGTTGTTCAGGGTGCCATTCACAACCGAGAGGGTGCTTGATGAAATCAAACAGGCACAGGGTACTGATTAACTGCATACTCTGACACTGACCATCTATCATTCTGATAGCCTGAAAAAACTAAAATTCACGTTTCCGTATTTCCGGTGTTCAGTCATATATGGCTGTCCGGAAAAATTGAGTGATTTTGGATGTTCAAGGATGAAGAGGGTGGAGTCGTGCACGGCTCCAGATCTCATGACCATTTCGGGTAACTCCGTGAGCCACCGGAGAGCATAAGGCGGGTCGGCAAAAATGATATCATATTGCTTGTGGCATATCTTCAGCCAGTCGCGTACATCCAGCCGGTGTACCTTTGCTGATGTGAGTTCCAGGCTATGCAGGGTGCGACGGATGAATTCACAGTTACGCCTGTCGGTCTCAATGATGTCAATATCGGTGGTGCCCCGTGATGCAAATTCGTAGCTGATGGCTCCGGTACCCCCGAAGAGGTCGAGAAGAGATATCTCAGGGAAGTCATACCTGTTATCGAGAATGTTCATCAGGCCTTCGCGTGCAAAGTCGGTGGTGGGCCTGGCTTTGAATCCTGCCGGCGGCTCGATGAACCGTCCCTTGAGTCTGCCGCCGATTATTCGCACGATGCTGCAGTGAAGAGATTGAGCCACCGGTGGAGATGCACCTCATTCATCACATAGCTGAAACTGTGCTTTATAAGAGGTGTGGCGAATTTAATATTCTCCGCAAAGTTCAGGAGTGAGATATGGCTCTCACTATAAGGCTCAATGGTTCCGCTTAAATGGATCGTCTCCTCTTTTGCGATGCCTCTCCTGTCAAGCACATTAAAAAGAAAATAGCCTGTGTCTGTGACGGCCGAGCAGTCAAAGCTATTACAAAAGACAAGGTTTCTGTTTTCGGTTATGATGACAGTGATGAAGCTCTTTTCAAAGTGCAGGTGAATATATCTTTCGTCGGAGGTCCGGCAGGCAGCCGAGATATGATGCAGCAACGGCCTGGTATGATGCCACGGTGTGACGTCGCGCCATCTTGATGAAAGTGGTTCAAGCACATCCTCTTCTGCAGAGAAGAGTACATACCCGTCCGGAAAATCCAACCTGTTTGAGAAGACATCCGTCTCCTCCGAGGCATGATGGTTAAAGCGGAAATAATCCTCCTTCAGGGCAGGCTCATAGACGGGTGCGGGCACCATGGTGTAGCGCAGTGAAGGGACGGTGATAAATACCTTCCGGTATTTTCTTTTCAGGAAGTCATCAGCCTCAATGATTTCGCTGATGGGCCTGAGAGCTGTATCATCAGGATTTTCGCGTGGGTAGTGTCTCAGCATGACAAACCTGCCTCGCAGGAGGTCAAGAACCGCTAGTGAGACGCCCTCTTCAGAAAGCTCGATTGAAAGGTCGTAATTGTCTGTCGCGTTTATGTCGAGGGTCTCGTCAAGGAGCTCCAGGGGATATATCTGCGACCAGCTCATCAATCCTCCCAGTTCCCGGCATTGTTATTGGGTATTTTCACATCACCCACCTTCATGCCCGGGAAACCGGTGATCTTTGTCCTCTGGTCATTGTAGTTAACCACCATCTGGCGGTCGAGGTCGCCCAGGAAGACATCATTTAGGACGTAGGCTTCAAAGACGTTGACCATCACCATTGATGTGGTCATCACCCTGCCCGCTGACATCTGGAACTCTGCATCCTCCATTCCGGGGACTAACCTGAGGCTCTCGATGGGGTAACCCTGATAGAATATTGAATCACGTACCGGGATGTAGCTGGTATCCCTGCTGATGAGTCCTCTTTTTACGGCTTCTCTCTCGCTGGTGATGCCCTCAGCGATCATCTCGTCAGTGAGTGCGCCCCGTTTGAAGACGAGGGGCAGAGAGTCGGTCTTGAGGAATGTGATCAGCGTGTCAAAGCTTCCGGTATAGTATCCCTTGACTGACTTGAAAGCCTCCTGGGCGGTACGGATGTCGATAAGCCTTTCTTTGATAGCCGCTTCCCTGGCATCCTTTTCCCTGTTGAAGCGGATGGGTTCCATAATGCTCTGAAGGAGCACATAAGCCAGCACAAGAATAATCACTGAAAATACGATGTTGAGAGCCGTTTTCATATTTTTCCGATAGATTGTTGAGTAACTTTGTGCAAATTTAAAAAAAAAGCAGACCGGTATACGGAATGTAAAAATAAAATGAGGAAGGAGAATATCTACAATCTTCTTGAAAAGAATCTGGGATACATTCCTACCGCGGATCAGTCCGGCTGCATGCGTCTGCTGGCAGAATTCATTGTTGCCAATACGAATGATGTGATATTTCTGTTGACCGGTTACGCCGGTACGGGCAAGACAAGCATCATCGCCTCATTGGTAAGCACTCTCACCACGCTGCGACAGAAGTCCGTTCTTCTTGCGCCCACAGGCAGGGCTGCCAAGGTCCTCAAGTCCTATTCAGGCCAGGAGGCCTACACCATCCACCGGAAGATTTACAGACAGAAGTCGGCCACCGACGGGGTTGGCAAGTTCGTTCTTGACCGCAACCTGCACAAGGATACATACTTTATCGTGGATGAGTCGTCAATGATTCCCGATGACTCTTCGGAGGGCTCTATGTTCGGCAGCGGCAAGCTGCTGGAAGATCTGCTGGAATACGTTTACACAGGACGGGATTGCAAACTCCTGCTTGTGGGTGACGTGGCGCAGCTGCCACCGGTGGGATCAATAGTCAGTCCGGCATTGGATGAGAGCGTGCTTCGTGCCACCGGTTTTGCCCTCGAGGCCTTCGAGCTGCGCCAGGTGATAAGACAGAGCGAGGGTTCCGGCATACTGATGAATGCCACCGCCGTCAGGCAGCAGGTGAACGACGGCGATCTGTCGGTGCCGGAGCTGGTGCTGCAGCCGTATAATGATATTGAGAGGCTGAGCGGGAATGACCTTATTGAACGGCTCAGTGAGTCGTATGACCGTTGCGGCACCGACGGTGCCATAGTGGTGGTCAACTCCAATAACCTGGCCAACAGGTATAACCAGGGAATCCGCAGCCGTGTCTTTTACCGCGAGGAGGAGATAAGCACGGGCGACATCGTCATGGTTGTCAAGAACAATTATTACTGGCTCCGGGACGAGGAGAACAGTTCATTCATTGCCAACGGCGACATCGCCGAGGTGCGCAGGATCAAGAAGTATGAGGAGATGCACGGCATGCGATTTGCCGATATGACCCTCTGGTTCCGTGATGCGGAGCTGGAGCTTGATGCCAACGTGATGCTCGACACCCTCACGCTGCCGACACCGTCACTCACTGCCGAAAAGTCGCGTGAGCTCTATTTCACCGTTCTGGCCGATTATCCGGAGATACGGTCAAAGAGAAAACAGTATGAGGCAGTCAGGGATGACCCCTATTACAATGCGCTGCAGATCAAGTTTGCATATGCCGTCACCTGTCACAAGTCGCAGGGAGGACAGTGGGAGAGGGTCTTCATTGACCAGGGTATGTTCAGCAGGCAGGAGCCTACCATTGATTACCTGCGCTGGTTTTACACGGCGCTGACAAGGGCGACGGAGAGGGTGTACCTGGTGAATTTTCCGGAAAGCTGGTTCAGTCGGCAGTCAGCAGTCGACAGTCGGCAGGAGTGAAGTCTTCAGTCAGCAGCCCTCAGTAGGCAGCAGGGCTGCGAGATTCTGTGCAGGATGATTATATTTGTGCTTTCTCCGACCGGTGGAAATCACTGAAAAACTCACATACCGCAGGATTTTTCTGTTCTGGGGGCCGTTGGCTCTCACCTGGCTTATGATGGCCGTTGAGCAACCGTTCCTGATTGCTTTTGTCGCCAGGCTGGCAGATGCGAAGATCAATCTTGCGGCTTTCGGAATCGCAGGCTCCTTTGCCATGATCATCGAGGCCCCGATAATCATGCTGATGAGCGCATCCACTGCTCTTGTGACGGGACGGCACTCCTACCTGAAACTGAAAAGGTTCACGGATATTCTGAATGCCTGCATCACCGGCGTGCAGCTTGTCATTCTTATACCGCCGGTGTTCAGGTTCATTGTTACTGATCTCATGGGAGTGCCGGAGGATGTTGCCAGGCTGGCACACATCGCACTGATAATTTTCCTGCCGTGGGCCGCATCTATCGGTTACAGGAGATTTTACCAGGGTATTTTGATCAGGTATAACCTTACAAGGCGGGTGACATATGGCACCATGGTCCGTCTTTCGGTCATCGTTATAATGGGAATGATCCTCTATTCTGCAGGAATCAACGGGGCATATGTCGGTGCCGGAGCTATGTCGCTGGCAGTCATGTTAGAAGCGATAGCAACCAGGATGATGGCTTTGGCGACTCTGAAAAAACTCCTGCAGACCGAAGACACCGAGAACGGCCATATAGGACTCAGATCAATCACCAGGTTCTATTATCCGCTGGCGATCACCTCAATACTGTCTCTCGGGGTGCATCCGTTTGTCACCTTCTTCCTCGGAAGGAGCTATATGGCGGTGGAGTCACTGGCAGTACTTCCGGTTGTCAGTTCGCTGGTATTCATCTTCAGGAGCATGGGACTGTCATACCAGGAGGTAAATATTGCTCTTATAGGGCGGGAGAAACAGAATTACGTGCTGTTGAGGAATTTTGCAGTTTACCTGGGGATCATAGTGACGGTGCTGGTCACCCTGCTGGCATTCACTCCTCTTGCCGATCTGTGGTTTATTAATGTATCGGGTCTTACCCAGGAGCTTGCCGATCTCTCATATCTTCCTCTGAAGATAATGATCCTCCTTCCCGCTCTGACAATACTTCTCAATTTCCAGAGATCCCTGCTTATTATCAACGGCACCACCGGCCCTATATCAAAGGCAACGGCAGTGGAGCTCATCTCCATAATCGTGGTCCTGCTTGTGTGTGTGGTCTTCCTTGACATGGCGGGGGTGGTCGCGGCCGCCATCGCATTTACGATCGGCAAGTGCATGTCAACACTTTACCTGGTGCCCAGGCAGGCGGCCGCCGTTAAGGGATGGAAAGCATGACATCCCGGGCATTTGCAGATGGGAGTAATGCCAGAATCTGTTCTGGATGACTGTGGGTCATAGAACCGCGCCCCGTAATCATCCCAATCCTGCTGCACGCGGATTTTAATCGGGCGTATTACTCTCCGATGATCTTCACCAGGATGCGCTTGCGCCGCTTGCCGTCATATTCGCCGTAAAAGATCTGCTCCCAGGGGCCGAAGTCGAGCCTGCCCTCGGTTATGGCTACTACCACCTCACGCCCCATCAGCTGACGCTTCATGTGTGCATCGGCATTATCCTCAAAGCCGTTATGCCGGTACTGCGAGTGAGGTTTTTCGGGCGCCAGCTTTTCAAGCCAGACCTCAAAGTCGTGGTGCAGTCCGCTCTCATCATCATTGATGAAGACGGAGCTGGTTATGTGCATCGCGTTAACCAATATAAGTCCCTCTCTGATACCACTTGCGGCCAGGCACTGTTCCACCTGGGGGGTTATGTTTATATAGTCTCTCCTGTTAGGGGTCTCAACCCAGAGCTCTTTGCGGTATGACTTCATAATTTTATGTCAGCTATTACATTGTCAATTCTCTTCTCCAGTTTCTGCCACTGCTCTTCAAACCTGGTTACATCACTCATCTGAGTGTTGGCGCTGAAATAGAACTTTATCTTCGGCTCGGTGCCGGAGGGGCGGACGGAGATCTTCGTTCCGTCGGCCAGGAAGAACTGCAGTACGTTTGACTTCTCCATCCGGAGGGGAGTCTTCTCTCCTGTGACAAGGTCCGTTGACAGCAGTGCCAGGTAATCTTTGTACATGATCACTTTGCTGCCGGCTATCTCTTTCGGCGGGCTGTTGCGGAATCCTTCCATCATGCTCTTTATCTCTGCTGCACCCTCGGCGCCTTTCCTTACAACATTAACCAGCTTCTCGCAGTAGAGGCCGTACTCTGCATAGATGTCGAGCAACAGCTCCCACAGCGACTTCCCGTTATCACGTGCCCAGGCAGCAGCCTCGGCAATAAGGGTGATGGCTGAGACGCCGTCCTTGTCGCGCACATAGTCGCCCGCAAGGTATCCGAAGCTCTCCTCGCCTCCGCCGATATACTTCTCCTTACCCTCAAGGTCGCGCATCAGCTCGGCAAAGAACTTGAAGCCTGTCAGCACCTTGTACGACTTCACCCCGTTCCTGCCTGCTATGCTCCCCAGAAGGTCGGACGTGACAATGGTATAGATAATGTATTCATTGCCTCTGAGCTCCCCGTTCTGTTTTTTCCGGGATATGATGTACCAGGTGAGCAGTGCGCCGGTCTGATTTCCGTTGAGCAGTATAAATTCTCCGGAGGGTTTTCTTACTGCCACACCCAGGCGGTCGCCGTCGGGGTCTGTGGCCATGACCAGGTCGGCTCCCTTCTCTATGGCCAGCGCCACGGCCATGGAGAGCGCATCGGGTTCTTCAGGGTTGGGGGAACGGACCGTCGGGAAGTTGCCGTCGGGTACCGACTGCTCCTTCACTGTGTGTACATTGGTAAAGCCATACATGGCAAGTGCCTCGGGAACAATCTTATATCCGGTTCCGTGCAGCGGCGTATAGACTATCCCGATGTCATGATGGCGTCTGATCACATCGGGATTGATGCTGAGAGCCTTTACTGCGTCGAGGTATTTTTTATCTGTCTCCTCACCAAGCATGATGATCCGTGATTCATCGCCGCCTGTTTTGATCTCGCTCACGGATCTGATAGTGCGGACCTCTTCTATAATGCCTTTGTCGTGGGGAGAGACAACCTGTCCGCCGTCATTCCATGACACCTTGTAGCCGTTGTACTCCTTCGGGTTATGTGAGGCGGTGATGTTGACCCCGCCGTCGCACCCGTAGAGTCGTATGGCGTATGAGAGTTCAGGTGTTGGCCTGAGTGACTCGAAGAGATATGCGATAAATCCGTTGGCGGTGAAGATATCAGCTGCCACACGGGCGAAGTAACCGCTGTTGTTGCGGCAGTCGTGGGCGATAGCCACCTTGATTGCCGAAGGGTTGGTGGCATGTTTCTTTAGATAGTTTGCAAAACCCTGGGTAGCCATGCCGAGGGTATAGCGGTTCATCCTGTTGGTGCCGGCGCCCATGATGCCGCGCAGCCCGCCGGTGCCGAACTCAAGATCCTGGTAGAAGGCATCGATGAGCCCCTTTTCATCATTGTCGAGCAGGTTTTTTACCTCCTTGCGTGTGGGTTCGTCAAACTCCTCACCAAGCCAGGATGTGGCTTTTTTCCTGATTTTGTCGATATTGATCATATTCGGTTGATTTTTGTGATGCAGTTGTTTAGGCTGGTGCGCCAGTGAGGTATGGTAAGATTGTAATGTTCCCTGATCTTGCTTTTATCGAGTACGCTGTAGGCCGGTCGCCTGACCTTCGACGGAAACTGGGAGCTCCTCACCGGTATTACCCTGCAGTCCGAGCCGGCGGCCGCCACTATCTCAGTTGCCAGGTCATACCAGCTGCAGACCCCTTCGTTAGAATAGTTGAAGATGCCGGGCACGAAGAGGTGCCTGTTCTGGATGACGCCACTGATTATATCAAGTATTGCAGCGGCCAGGTCAGCCGCATATGTGGGTGAGCCTGCCTGGTCAAACACCACGCTGATGCTCTCTTCCGACCCGGCCTTACGCAATATGGTTCGGACAAAATTACTGCCATAGGAGGAGTAGAGCCAGGAGGTGCGGATGATAAGTGTATGAGGCCATCCCATGGCTGCCCTCTCGCCGGCAAGCTTACTGCGGCCGTAGGCTGAGACCGGCGAGGGTGGATCATCCTCGGACCAGGGTACCGGGCTGCTGCCGTCAAAGACGTAATCGGTCGATATATGTATCAGCCTGCAGTCGGTTCCCGGGAGGGCACTGACGATATTCTCAACACCTCTGCCGTTGATAAGCGTTGCAGCCTCCTCTTCATCCTCGGCCCTGTCCACGGTGGTCCATGCCGCACAGTTGACTATCCAGGAGGGAGCCTGCTCAGCGATGAATGCAGATGTCGAACCAGGATTGGTGATGTCGAGCTCCTGCACGTCGGTAAAGACGAAATTATAGCCGCTATAGCGGGCAGATCTCTCTCTGATCTCGCTGCCGAGCTGTCCGGATGCACCGGTCACCAGGATGGTTGTCATTCACTAAAGATAAAGTTTGTTTTGATATCCCTGAAAAGCGGTTGACTTAAATCTTTGGGGCTGATTATCTCACTGCCCTTTTCTATCATCCAGTTTATGCCCAGGGCGGGGTCCATGACGTTTATGCCCCGCTCATGAGCCACAGAATAGTTATTGTCGCACTTGTACAGCACGATGGCCTTTTCGCTCAGCACCGAGAAGCCGTGTGCAAAACCCTTGGGAATCAGGAACTGCAGCTTCTTTTCCGAGTCAATGATCAGACCGTACCACTTTCCGAAGGTGGGGGAGCCCCTGCGGAGGTCAAGGGCCACATCGTAGATGCGTCCTTCGATGACCCTTATCAGTTTTGCCTGAGCAAACGGATCTTCCTGGTAGTGCAGTCCGCGTATGACGCCTGCCGAAGAGCTTGATTCGTTATCCTGTACCGGTTCGTAGACCACCCCGGTGTCGCTGAATTTGCGTTTGTTATAACTCTCGAAGAAGTAGCCGCGCGGATCGTTGAAGACATCAGGCTCAATGATCAGGAGACCGGGGAATTCAGTTTTGTGTACCCTCATCTCAGTTCTGGTCGTTTGCCATTTTAAGCAGGTACTGGCCGTACTGGCTCTTTGCCAGGGGCCTGGCCAGCTCCAGCAGCTGCCCTTTGGTGATGAAGCCACTCTTGTAGGCTATCTCCTCGATGCAGGAGGCACTCAGTCCCTGTCTCTGCTCAAGGGTTGCTATGAAGTTGGACGCCTGCAGCAGGCTGTCGAAAGTGCCGGTGTCAAGCCATGCTATCCCGCGTCCCAGGAGTTTTACCTCCAGCAGACCCTCTTCAAGATAGAGCCTGTTGAGGTCTGTTATCTCCAGCTCGCCTCGTGGGGAGGGCTTCAGGCCGCGGGCCCGCGATGCTACGGTGTTGTCATAGAAGTAAAGTCCGGTTACGGCATAGTTTGATTTCGGCTTCTGCGGTTTCTCCTCAATGCTTACCGCCCTGTAGCTGTCATCGAATTCGACGACGCCGTAGCGTTCCGGGTCGTTAACGGCATATCCGAAAACCGCAGCACCCTTTTTCAGTGTAGCTGCCTCCCTCAGAATCGTACCGAATCCATGGCCGTAGAAGATATTGTCGCCGAGGATCATGCATACGTTGTCGCTGCCGATAAAATCCTCCCCTATGATAAATGCCTGCGCCAGCCCGTCGGGTGAGGGCTGCTCTCGATACGAGAACTGCATGCCCAGCCTGGAGCCGTCGCCCAGCAGGGAGCGGAAGCTCGGAAGGTCGCGAGGTGTGGAAATAAGCAGAACATCCCGTATCCCGGCCAGCATCAGCGCCGAGAGCGGGTAATATATCATCGGCTTGTCATAGACGGGCAGCAGCTGTTTGGAGACGGCCTCGGTAATGGGGTGAAGCCGTGTGCCGGCCCCACCGGCAAGAATAATCCCCTTCATTATTAAAAAATTTAGTTATACAAAAGACAAAAATAGAAAAAAGGAGCAATCTGAACGTTGAACGTCCGTCATAGGATCGTGTTAATTCTTAACGTCTGAAAATCTGCTTATTGTTCATTTGCTAAATAAAAAATTTGCTATCTTTGCAAGCAATTTTCAAACAACATAATGTCTAACTTATTAATTGTCAACTAATTTATTAAAATGAGTGAAAACAAGGAAAAGGTCGAAAAAATCGATAATGAAGACCTTAAAGTAACAGAGAACGGAGCTGAGAATAAGGCCACCGAAGAGGCTGCCGCAGAATCAACCACCGAAGAGGTTGCTGCAGAATCAACCACCGAAGAGGCTGCCGCAGAATCAACAACCGAAGAGGCTGCCGCAGAATCAACAACCGAAGAGGCTGCCGCAGAATCAACCACCGAAGAGATTGCTGCAGAATCAACAACTGAAGAGGCTGCTGCAGAATCAACCACCGAAGAGGTAGTTACGGAGTCAGCAGGCGAGATGGTCGCCGAAGAAGAACCCATCCTGAAGGAAAAGAAAGAAAAGAAGGTGAAAGCTGGAGATGCGGAGGCTGCTGTAGCAGCGGCGGCAGCAGCAGCAACGCCTGAAGAATTTGACTGGGACGCCTACGAAAAGGGAGGCTTTACGGCGCAGTCGAGCCGTGCAGACCAGGAGAAGCTCTACGAGGAGACTCTCTCAACAGTAGCTGTTGACGAGGTTGTCGAGGGCAAAGTCATCTCGATGAACAACCGTGAGGTGGTTATCAATATCGGACAGAAGTCCGAGGGTGTTGTCAGTCTGAACGAATTCCGCTACAATCCTGACCTCAAGGTAGGTGACATGGTGGAGGTTTATGTTGACAGCCAGGAAGACAAGAGGGGGCAGCTCGTTCTCTCGCACAAGAAGGCCAGGGCATACAATTCCTGGGACAGGGTCAACTCTGCTCTCGAAAACAATGAGATCATCACCGGTTACATCAAGTGCCGCACCAAGGGCGGCATGATTGTCGATGTCTTCGGCATAGAGTCGTTCCTGCCGGGTTCGCAGATAGATGTCAAGCCGATACGCGACTATGACGTATATGTTGGCAAGACCATGGAGTTCAAGGTTGTAAAGATCAACCAGGAGTTCAAGAACGTTGTTGTTTCGCACAAGGCTCTCATTGAGGCCGAGCTCGAGCAGCAGAAGAAGGAGATCATCTCCAAGCTTGAAAAGGGACAGGTACTGGAGGGTACCGTCAAGAACATCACCTCCTACGGTGTATTCATTGACCTGGGAGGCGTTGACGGACTCATTCACATCACCGATCTCTCATGGGGCAGGGTCAACCATCCCGAGGAGATTGTTCAGCTCGACCAGAAGCTGAATGTGGTTATACTTGACTTTGATGACGACAAGAAGCGGATAGCTCTAGGGCTGAAACAACTTACTCCTCACCCGTGGGATTCGCTCAGCGAGACCCTCAAGGTAGGTGACACCGTCAAGGGTAAGGTGGTTGTGATGGCCGATTACGGTGCCTTTGTTGAGATCACCACCGGTGTGGAAGGGCTCATTCATGTCTCTGAGATGTCATGGTCGCAGCACCTTCGCAGTGCCCAGGAGTTCATGAAGGTTGGCGACGAGGTTGATGCAGTGATACTCACGCTCGACCGTGAAGAGCGCAAGATGTCTCTGGGCATCAAGCAGCTTAAGCTTGACCCGTGGCAGAATATCGAACAGAAGTACAGCCTCAATTCGCGTCATAAGGCACGTGTCCGCAACTTCACCAACTTCGGCGTCTTTGTGGAGATTGAAGAGGGAGTCGACGGCCTGATACATATTTCAGACCTCTCCTGGACTAAGAAGATCAAGCATCCTGCTGAGTTCACCTCCATTGATGCGGAGATCGAGGTTGTTGTGCTTGAGATCGACAAGGATAACAGAAGGCTCAGCCTTGGCCACAAGCAGTTGGAGGAGAATCCATGGGATGTGTTCGAGGATCTCTTTACCGTTGATTCGGTGCATGAGGGAACAATCATTGAACTGTTTGACAAGGGTGCCATTATAGCACTTCCTTACGGTGTTGAGGGATTTGCAACTCCCAAGCACCTGGTCAAGGAGGACGGAACGGCAGCTGCCGCTGATGAGAAGCTCGATTTCAAGGTTATTGAGTTCAACAAGGGAGCCAAGAAGATCATCGTGTCGCACAGTCGTGTATATGAAGACGTCAAGAAGGGAACCGATACCACATCAAGGAGGTCAGAAGCAGAAAATACCAGGAAGGCAGCCCGCAAGATCAAGGCCGGTCTTGAGAAGACAACTCTCGGTGACATCAGCGAACTAGCGGCCCTAAAAGAAGAGATGGAAGAAAAAGAGGCTAAAAGTGTAGGTAAAAAGAAAAAATAACTTTACATTTAGTTGCCAAAATAATCAGCCATGGACTTTAACATTGAGAACAAGAAACAGTGTACGGTTATCAGTATCGAGACTGAGAAACTCGATACCCATATTGCGCCCTCGCTAAAATCAGAACTGGTGCTTATCTCCGGTAAGGGAGAGAGGAATATCATTCTTGATCTGCAAAAATGTCTGTATTGTGACTCATCGGGTCTGAGTGCCATCCTGGTGGCCAACAGGCTCTGCAAGAATGCGGGTGGCACCTTTGTGCTGTGCGGCCTCAACGAGGCTGTAGAACGGCTGATAACCATATCGCAGCTTGACACTGTGCTTTCAATTACAGCAGATATCGAGGAGGCAGAGAAGATTATCTCCTGATGCCAGGCGGCAGCATGTCGTTCAGGCTTACTATACTGGGTACAAGTTCAGCTCTGCCAACCTCTGACCGATATCCTACCGCTCATGTGCTCAACGTGCATGAGCGGTTGTTTTTAATAGACTGTGGAGAAGGCACCCAGATGCAGATGCGCAGGTACCGCATTCGTTTTGGAAGGATCAACCATATTTTTATCAGTCATCTTCACGGCGACCACTTTTTCGGGATATACCCGCTCCTCTCGTCATTCAACCTGATGGGCAGGAAGACCCCGCTTCACCTCTATGCTCCTGAGCCTGTAGAGGATCTGGTCTCCAGGCACCTGTCCGATTTTGACATCAACCTCGGCTTCGAGCTGGTGATCCATTCCCTGAAAAGCCGTGAATGCTCTCTAATTCTTAACGACAGGAGGGTTGAGGTCTTCTCCTTTCCTCTCAGGCACCGCATTCCCTCGTACGGATTTCTCTTCAGGGAGAAGAGGGCAGAGAGGAACATTATTCCCGAGATGATAGGTAAACACAGTCTGTCGATTGCCGAAATAGGTCATCTCAAGCGGGGCGAGGATATCGTACGCGAAGGGGGTGAGGTGGTAAGTTGCGAATCTGTCACCATGCCTCCGCCGGAGCCTGTCTCGTATGCATTCTGCAGTGACACTGCCTCGTTTCCGGAGCTGTCTGAGTATGTCAGTGGTGTTGACCTTCTATATCATGAAGCAACCTTTGGTGACGATAATGAAGATCTGGCTCACAAAACAGGTCACTCAACGGCACGGCATGCAGCTACCGTGGCTCGCGATGCGGGGGTGAAGAAGCTCGTGATAGGCCATTTCTCGGCTCGCTATAAAACGGCAGATATTCTGGAGGAGGAGGCCCGTCAGGTCTTTTCAGCAACAGAGGCAGCCCGCGAAGGGACCTCTTACATCGTTGGCTGATGGAATGTAAAGCTCAGATTGATTATCTTTGAGCCCGACAAATAATTCAACTACCTCCGCGTGCAGGAAAAGATACTGATCCTAGATTTCGGTTCTCAGTATACGCAGCTCATAGCAAGGCGTGTACGTGAGCTCAATGTGTACTGTGAGATTCATCCCTTCAACCATTTTCCCTCTCCTGATGAGAGCGTCAGGGGAGTGATATTATCCGGCAGTCCTTTCTCTGTCAGGGATGCCGGTTCCCCGGTGCCCGACCTTACCGGTATCAAGGGGCATCTGCCGCTTCTTGGGGTCTGTTATGGAGCACAGTATCTTACACACGCATATGGTGGTGAGGTGCTGCCGTCAGGCACACGCGAATACGGCCGCGCCAGGCTGGTTTCGGTCGATATGAATGACCCGCTCTTCACAGGCATCATAGCCGGGACCCAGGTCTGGATGTCCCACGGTGATACTATTGCACACATACCGGATAGCTACAGGATCACCGGATCAACGGAGGATGTGAAGGTTGCCGCCTTCAGAATCGAAGGGGAGGAGAGCTGGGGAATACAGTTTCACCCCGAGGTGTATCACACAACCGAGGGAGTTACGATACTGGGCAATTTCGTCAGGGGTATCTGCGGCTGCAGTGCCGGGTGGACCCCGGAGTCGTTTGTGGAGCTGACAGTGAGGTCGCTCAGGGAACAGCTTGGCAATGACAGAGTGGTGCTTGGCCTCTCAGGGGGTGTTGACTCTTCCGTTGCCGCCCTGCTGCTTGACAAGGCTATAGGCGACAGGCTGACCTCCATCTTTGTTGACAACGGACTGCTCCGCAAGAATGAGTATGAATCTGTGCTGGAGGCTTACAGAAGAATGGGACTGAACGTCAGGGGTGTGGATGCTTCTGACTCCTTCGTGCAGGGCCTCAGGGGAGTGGAGGACCCCGAGATCAAAAGAAAGATCATTGGCCGCATATTCATTGAGGTTTTTGACCGTGAGGCCAATAAGGTGAAAAATGTGAAGTGGCTGGCACAGGGGACCATCTATCCTGATGTGATCGAATCAGTATCGGTCAACGGCCCTTCGGCAACGATAAAGTCACATCACAATGTGGGAGGCCTGCCTGACAGGATGCACCTGAAGGTAGTGGAGCCACTGCGCCTTCTCTTCAAGGATGAGGTCAGGAGGGTGGGGCAGGCGCTGAACATGCCCCGGGAGATACTAGGCAGGCATCCTTTCCCCGGACCGGGACTGGCGATACGTATCATCGGTGATGTCACACCTGAGAAGCTGAACACCCTCCGCGAAGCTGATGCCATTTTTGTGAACGGACTGAAGGAGGGCGGTTATTACGACACTGTATGGCAGGCTGCTGTCATCCTCCTTCCGGTGCAGTCGGTGGGCGTCATGGGTGACGAGAGAACATATGAAAATGCCGTTGTACTGCGTGCCGTCACCTCCACCGACGGTATGACGGCCGACTGGAGCCACCTGCCCCATGAGTTTCTTGCCGATGTCTCAAACCAGATCATAAACAGGGTCAGAGGCGTCAACAGGGTAGTTTATGACATAAGCTCAAAGCCCCCTTCAACAATTGAGTGGGAGTGACAGGCATACTTTAAAATCATGATAAAACTGAAATGGTAAAGAGATCTGCATTTATTCTGACGCTATTGATATTCGCTCATTTTTCGGGGCTCAGGGCCCAGGGACTGACACAGGAGACCTTTAAGATAGGTAAGACGCTGGCGCTGCTTGAGGCCATTTATGTTGACAGCGTTGATATATCTGACATCGCCGAGCAGATGATAATCGCGACTCTCAGGAACCTTGATCCTCACTCTGTTTACATTCCGGCCGAGGATGTGCAGGAGCAGAATGAACCTTTACAGGGAAATTTTGAAGGCATAGGTATTCAGTTCAATGTGCTCAATGATACAATAATAATAATATCACCCATACCCGGAGGCCCCTCGGAGAGGGTTGGCATTCTGGCCGGCGACAGGATAGTGGCCATTGCCGGTGAGAAGGTGACAGGAGTAGGCATATCAACCACAGGTGTGCAGAAGAGGCTGAGGGGTGCCAAAGGGACCACGGTGGATGTGGCCATCTTCCGTAAGGGTGAGAAGGAGTTGCTTGACTTCACCATCACGCGCGACAAGATTCCTGTCAACAGTCTTGATGCTGCATACATGCTTTCGGCCAACACGGGATACATAAAACTCAGCAGGTTCTCCGACCAGACGGCGCTGGAGTTTGATCAGGCAGTTGCAAGACTGCTCCCGGCCGGAATGAAAAATCTGATCGTTGACCTGCGGGGCAACTCCGGCGGATATATGGTTCCCGCTGTGCAGATCGCCGATGAGATGCTTCCGGAGGAAGAGCTCATCGTATATCTTGAGGGTCTGCATACCTCAAGGCAGGAATACAGGTCGGCCCCCTCAGGCACCCTGACAGGTGCCCGGATAGCGGTGCTGATTGACGAAGGCTCCGCCTCTGCCAGTGAGATACTCGCCGGAGCGATACAGGACTGGGACCGGGGGATAGTCATAGGCCGCAGAAGCTTCGGCAAGGGACTGGTCCAGAACGGTTTCTCATTGCCTGACGGGTCGGAGATAAGACTCACCATTGCCCGCTATTACACTCCGTCTGGGCGTTCTATACAGACCCCGTACAACGAAGGTTTTGACAAGTATTTTCAGACATTTTACAGCAGGTACTTCAATGGTGAACTAATTCATGCCGACAGCCTTGGGCTGCCTGACTCGCTGAAAGCTTATACCATCACCAATAAGAGGATCGTGTATGGCGGCGGCGGTATCACGCCGGATGTCTTTATACCCATAGATACAACCTACTATTCGGATTATTACCGTGACATGATCAGGACCTCCACCATCCTCACTTTCATGGTGGGGTACACTGACAGTAACCGCAAGTCGCTCTTGCGCAGGTACAGGACATTCGACCGTTTCAACGACGAGTTCACATTTGATGCTGAGACCATCGAGGCTCTGAAGGCGGCCGGGGAAAAAAACGGTGTGAAGTTTGACGGAGTGCAGTATGACATCTCCGCACCTGAGATGCTGAGGGTGATGAAGGGGCTTGTCGCCCGCGACCTCTGGGACATGAATGAGTATTACATGGTTGTCAACCGGGAGGATCATGCCATTGACAAGGCGTTGTCAATATTGAATGACCCTGCACTTTATGGCAGGTTCCTGGGCTACCGCAGGGAGGTACAATGAGACTTATTGCCAAGACCCTGCTGGGGCTTGAAGAGCCACTTGCAGCAGAGCTCAGGGGGATGGGTGCCGCAGATGTTACTCTCCTCAACAGGGCCGTAGCCTTTGACGGCCCCAGGTCACTGCTTTACGGAGTCAATTACAACAGCCGTCTGGCGGTCTTGGTGCTCATGCCTGTTGCCTCCTTCACTGTTGCAGGCAAGAGGGATCTGTACAATGAGGCGGTGGCCATTGAGTGGGACCGCTGGCTTGACACCCGGAAGACCTTTGCCGTGACGGCGGTTGTCAACTCACCTCACTTTGACCATTCGGGTTATGTGGCGCTGGTGGTTAAGGATGCCGTTGCCGATTTCTTCCGCAGGCTCACGCAGGAGCGTCCTTCAGTCGACCAGAAGTCGCCGGACCTGCTCATCAATGTCCATATCAGCAATGAAAAGGTGACGTTATCCCTCGACTCGACTGTCACTCCTCTCTACAGGAGAGGCTACCGGCGTGGCCATTCCGAGGCTCCCCTGAACGAGGTGCTCGCTGCCGGGATGATAGCACTCTCGGGATGGAAGGCTGACAAACCACTTGCTGACGGCATGTGCGGGTCAGGAACCATACCCGCGGAGGCAGGCCTGATAGCATGCAACATCGCACCCGGTAAATTCAGGAGGAACTTCGGTTTTATGAGATGGAAGGATTATGATGCCGCCCTCTTCAGGTCGGTGAAGTTCGAGGCTGAGAAGAGAGAGAGACGCTCTCCTGTAATAATATACGGGTCAGACATATCTGAGGAGGCCTGCAGGACAGCCACCCTGAACATCAGGGAGGCGGGCCTTGCTGATATGGTGGAGATAGGCCGGCGCGATTTCATGACAAGCCCGGCACCGGCAGAGGAGGGGACGCTGATAATCAACCCTCCGTACGGACGCCGGATTGCCACCGACAGTATCACTGATTTCTACGGTGCTGCAGGCTCAGCCCTCAAACACGGTTACTCCGGATATACCGCATGGATACTGTCAGGAGAGCGGGGTGGGTTTAAGTCGTTGGGCCTTAAACCATTCAAAAAATATGACCTTCTGAACGGCGATATAAAGTGCCGGTTTGCCGGCTACGAACTCTACAGCGGTTCCAGGAAGAGAACGGCTTCTGCCGGAGACTGACAATCAGGTTTTCGGCTCATACTGCAACCTTGTTCAAAAAAAGCTTGTCCTGTGATAAAATAAAATGCTATTTGTGTAAGTTCTCTATTAGCGACAAACCTTATATTTGCACACGGGCCCGATGAGCTTTGATCTTGAAAATCTTGTGAGTGACCTTGACATCAGAGGGGCTGTTCTCTACTTCAAGGGTAACGTTGACTCGGAGATAATCAACAGAGCTCTTGACCTTGTGGAGGGCAAGCTTCTGGCTACGCGTGAAGCTCCGAGAATAAGAAAAAAGGTCTACAACGTGCTGGTTGAGAGCTTGCAGAACCTTTATCATCATGCCGACCTGGTGCCGCGTGGATATCATGCTTCAAGGCCCGACAGGTACGGACTGGTGGTGATGGATAAGCTGGGCAAGGGTTACAGGGTGACGACATGCAACTTTGTGTCAGCGGTGCATGTGAGAGAGCTTGAAGAGAAGCTGACCAGGATAAACCGTTCATCACCTGAGGAGACCAAGGAGCTCTATAAGGAGATACTCAATCATCAGGAGATTACGGAAAAAGGACTGGGAGGACTGGGATTACTTGACATAGCAAGAAAGACAGGTCACAGGATTGACTTCAGGTTCAGAAAATATGACAATCAAAATACAGCCTTTCGCCTCACGGCACTGGTAGCAACAGAATAAGACAATTAACAAAAAAGGATAGCTATGGAACCGATCATTATTGAAGGAACACCCAAAACACCGTCAGTTAAATTTGATGCCACCGAGGGCACTTTCGAGATCAAGGGGAGATCGATCCCTGAGAATTCGGTTGAGTTTTACAAGCCTCTCAACGAATGGCTTGACAATTACATGCAGGTACCACTTGACAAGACAGTGGTAAACATCAGGCTTGAATATTTCAACACCAGCTCATCCAAATGCATTCTTGATGTGTTCAAGCGTCTTGAAGCCATTCACAAGTCGAAGCATGATGTGGAGATCAACTGGTTCTATGAGGAGGACGATGAGGATATGCTCGAGGCAGGTGAGGACTATGATTCAATAATCAAGGTCCCGTTTAAGATGATAGAGATAGTGGAGTAACTCCGGAACAAAAAAAAGATCGGTTATTTGATAATGCAGAGGGTGTCAGCCTTGCGGCCGGCGCCCTCTGCATTTATTATTGCCGGCATGTTAATCGCCCCTGTGACGGTATCGCCATGCTTTCTTCAGCTTGACTGAGGAGTCGAGAATCCTGTACAGCACCCTGAAATAGAGCAACAGGTACAAGATCGCCGTCATGAACCAGATGACCCCGGTATTTACCGCCAGGGTGCCGGCATAGACCCCGAAGATCCTCTTGCGGGGAGCGTAGAAGTGTGCCTTGACGAACATATTTTCCGGGTCCTGGAAGATCTGGTCGTAGTTCTGGTAGAGCCTGTCCTTATATCGTTTGATCTTGGTCTTTTCATTGTCATTCCTGACGAACTCCTCGAGTGACTCGTTGGTATACTCTTTCTTCATTCTGATGAACCCCTCGCGGTCGGCCCTCTCATAAGCCATGATGCTCTGGTCGCGGGCTTCCACGGCCTCTTTTGACACCTCGATATAATATCTGCGTACCCTCTCAATGTACTCACGTGCAGCCTCTACTGCCACAAGGCTGATGTTGTCAGGGTCTATGATCCCCGGATCAAAGGCGATTGCGGGGGTGAAGGCAAGCTCTTCCTCCGTCTCGTTGCGGATCAGTATCATATCGTGTCTGTCGGAATCATCCAGCCGCTCTCTCTCAATGTTGCTCTCAACCCTGGAAAGGATGCTCCTCATCTCATTGTACCATATATCCTTCTTGAACTTTGCTATGCTGATGACCTTGTCATACTGGTAAAACTGTTTTTCGAACCTGTTATTGATAAACTGGTCGACAGCCAGTGCCTCGTAACCCCAGCGGGCGGCAATGATCTCACCGTAGACAGGTATTGATACCGGCGACGAGATGTTGGGGTTCAGCCTGTCATACTTTACAATGATGCCGCTGAGGATTATCTGTGGAATAACGAGGAACGGTATCAGTATATATATTGTCACAACTGTCTTGAAACTGTCGGATATAAGCAGGCCCATCATGTTCGCTGTTGCCCAGCAGGAGAAGAGCACGATCCAGAATTCAAACCACATGCCCCTGATGCCGAAGATGCTGTTGCCCACCGCAACGAACATGGCGGCCTGAATGGCTGAGATGAGGAACTGTACCCCTATCTTTGAGAGAAGGTAGCTGTTCCGGCTGAGGTCGAGGAAGGACTCGCGTCTCAGTATCTTTCTGTCCTTGATGATCTCCTCCGCACTGACGGTGAGCCCCATGAAGATGGCTACTATGACCGACATGAAGATATAGACGGGCAGGTTGCTGTTCTGAATTAGCATGTATGCCGGCTCGCGCACGCTCTCGTCGAAATACCTGATGATATAGGCGAGGAAGAGAGCCAGCACCGGGGCCTCAAGCAGGGTAACAACCAGGTACTGTGTGTCTGACAGCTTGGTCAGTATGTCACGCTTGGCATAGACGAGAAACTGTTTTAACCTGCCGGGGGTCTGGAGGGTGATCTCCGGTATGCCATTGCCCGGAACCGGTGTTGCAGGCATTTCCTCCCTGTGTTCGTGGTAATAGGCGTTCCATTCGGCAGGCGAAACCTTTCTGGTCTGCGTCGGGCGCCCGAACTCATCGAGCACCCTCGACTCCACTATGCTGAAGATCTGTTCGGGATTGACATTGCCGCAGGCGGGGCACTCGCTGTCATTGTACCTGGGAAGCTGCATCCTGTCCTTGAAGTAGCCTATTGAGCTGACCGGGACGCCGTAGTAAATCATATAGCCGCCGCTGTCAAGGAAGATAAGCTTGTCAAACATCTTGAAGATATCCGATGAGGGCTGGTGTATTACTACAAAGATCAGTTTGCCCTTAAGCTTGAGGTCGTTGAGCAGGTCAAGGATGTTCTCCGAATCGAGCGATGAGAGTCCGGATGTGGGTTCATCCAGGAAAAGGATGGCGGGCTCCCTGATAAGTTCGAGTGAGATGTTAAGCCTCTTGCGCTGTCCCCCGGAGATTTTCTTGTTGAGGGGTGTTCCCACCTTCATGTCCCTGATCTCATAGAGGCCCAGGCTGTGAAGCACATCCTCAACCTTTGACGAGATCACAGAGTCGGTGAGATTTCCGAAGCACAGTTTGGCGTTGTAAAAGAGGTTTTCAAAGACTGACAGCTCTTCAATCAAAAGGTCATCCTGGGCTACATAGCCTATCAGTCCCCTGACCCTATCACCTTCGTCATGGATATTGACGCCGTTTATCAGTACCTCACCGGCATGGGGTCTGTTGATTCCGTTGAGGACACTCAGCAGTGTCGATTTGCCGGCTCCGGAGGCACCCATAATGCCAATGAGTCTGCCCGACTCTTCGGTGAAGCTCATAGAGTGTAGCCCCAGGTCTCCCTCCTTGAATTTGTACTCGATGTTACGGACGTCATAGACCACCATCGACGCCAGCGCCTTCTCATCGAGGAATTGTCTGATCACCTCGCTGTAGTAGATCGGTTTGCTGCTCATGAATTTGAGTGAGGCACCACGCTCAAAGAGATAAACCCTGTCTTCATGCCGCAGCTGGCCGCTGAGCAGCAGCTCACCCGTACCGAATGACCTCACGAAAAGCATGTCTGCCTGGGGCAGATTGAGGAACCTTACCTGGCCCCGCAGCGTCTCGTTCCTGATGTGATGGGTCTTCTCAAAGTTGTGTCCGGGGTTGCTGTCAATGACAAGCACCCGTGATGATTCCGGCACCTCTGACCGTGATGAGAGCACAAACTCGCGGATAAGATGGTAGTCTTCGGGGTCTACATTGAAGCCTTCGGCGGCAGTGATTATAAACTCCAGCTCGGTGCCGCTCACCTCGGCGCCGTCAGAGCGACAGTATTCAAGGAGCTGCACCAGGACAATTATCTTTTGGTTCAGTGTCAGCTGAGTCCCGATATCGAAGCAGATCTTTATTATCCTAACGGAGATGGCCGCGTTCCTGCGGGCTTCATTGCCCTTTTTCAGCCGCTGCTGTGCCTCGGCATAATAGTTGTCGAAGATCTTCAGATAGGCATCCACCCCCTCCTGGTTGAGCTGGGGCCTGAGAAACGCCTCCACAACCCTGCGCCTGTCCGTGCCGTTGCCCTGCGCGGGGGCAATGATGGCGAAGAGATGCATTAGGGTCCTTAATATCTTCTCATTCATCCCGGAGTGGTTTTGCTAGCCAGTATTACAGTTCTGAGTTTATTATAACGAAGGGCAGAGGCCTATAGTATCCGTAATCTGTCATATTGACATGATTTTACCGCTGCGGGCGGTGTGGCAAAAAAATTGAACAGCAGGAGGTAAAAGACAGATATCATGAATTTTGAAAATTTCACCATTAAAGCTCAGGAATCGGTTCAGAAGGCGGCTGAGATAGCTGCCGGCAAGGGGCACCAGGCCATCGAGTGCGGGCATCTGCTCAAGGGGATGGTCACTGAGGCTGAAAGCATAGTGTCATACATACTCTCAAAGAGCGGTGTCAACGGCTCCGTGTTCAACAAGGCCGTTGATGATCTCATTGACGGCTATCCGCGTGTCAGCGGCGGAGAACCTTTTTTTTCGCAGGCCTGCTCATCGGTCTTCAGCCGTGCGGCTGATCACGCCGCGAAGATGCAGGACCGGTTTGTGTCTGTCGAGCACATCCTGCTTGCCATACCGGAGGGATCGGATGCGGCTGCACGGATGATGAAGGAGCAGGGTATCACCGCTGATACGCTCAATGCAGCCATACGCGATCTGCGCAAGGGTGCGAAGGTCACAGGCCCGTCGCAGGAGGAGACCTACGACTCCCTGAATCGTTATGCCATTGACCTGAATGAGCGTGCACGTGTTGGCAAGCTTGATCCTGTCATCGGAAGAGATGAAGAGATCAGGCGGGTGCTGCAGATTCTGTCACGCCGCTCAAAGAACAACCCCATCCTCATCGGCGAGCCCGGTGTCGGCAAGACCGCCATCGCCGAGGGACTGGCCCATCGTATTGTCCGTGGCGACGTGCCCGAGGGCCTCCTTGACAGGAAGATATATTCACTTGATATGGGAGCCCTGATAGCTGGGGCAAAATACAAGGGTGAGTTTGAGGAGAGGCTTAAGTCTGTTGTTAATGAGGTGATAGCCTCTGACGGCGAAGTGATTCTCTTCATTGACGAGATACACACTCTCGTCGGCGCCGGCAAGGGAGAGGGGGCCATGGATGCCGCCAACATTCTCAAGCCGGCGCTGGCTAAGGGTGAACTGCGGGCCATCGGTGCCACCACTCTGAGTGAGTACCAGAAGTTTTTTGAGACCGACAAGGCTCTGCAGCGCCGTTTCCAGGTGGTCATGATAAATGAGCCCGACAGGGCTGACGCCATCTCAATACTGCGCGGTCTGAGGGAGAAGTATGAGGCTCATCACAAGGTAATAATAAGGGATGAGGCGATCATTGCAGCCGTTGACCTGTCATACAGGTACATCACTGACAGGTTTCTTCCGGACAAGGCTATTGATCTGATCGATGAGGCCGCTGCCCGGCTCAGGCTGGAGATGAACTCCGTGCCGGAGGAGATAGATAGTGCCGACAGGCTCATCAGGCAGCTGGAGATCGAGCGTGAGGCAGTACGGCGCGACGGTGATGCCGTCAAGGAGAAGGAGCTCTCGAAGGAGATTGCCGACCTCGCTGCAAACCGCGATGAGCTGAAGGCCCGCTGGCGCTCAGAGAAGGATCTTGTTGAGAGCCTGCAGAAGATGAAGCAGGAGGCTGAGGAGCTGCGGTTCCAGGCCGAGAGCGCTGAGAGAGCGGGCGACTACGGCAGGGTGGCCGAGATACGTTACGGGCGCCTGGTAGAGAATGAGAGCGAATCAGCTGCACTGCAGAAAGAGATAGAGGAGAAGCGTGATTCAGGTTCAATGGTTCGCGATGATGTGCGTGCTGATGACATTGCCGAGATCGTATCACGCTGGACCGGCATCCCGGTATCCCGCATGCTCGAGAGTGAGAGAGACAAGCTGCTGAGACTCGAAGAGGAGCTTCACAAAAGGGTTATAGGCCAGGATGAGGCTATATCCGCCGTCTCCGACGCCGTCCGCAGGTCAAGGGCAGGCCTTCAGGATGACAGGAAGCCGGTAGGCTCATTCATCTTCCTGGGCACCACTGGCGTTGGAAAGACAGAGCTGGCAAGGGCACTGGCAGAATACCTCTTCAACAATGAGAATCTGATGACTCGCATAGACATGACCGAATACCAGGAGAGACACAGTGTCTCAAGGCTTGTGGGAGCACCTCCCGGGTATGTGGGTTATGACGAGGGAGGACAGCTCACGGAAGCGATAAGGCACAAACCCTATTCGGTAGTGCTCCTCGATGAGATAGAGAAGGCCCATCCCGACGTGTTCAATATACTGCTGCAGGTGCTTGACGACGGTAGGCTGACAGATAACAAGGGGCGCACAGTCAACTTCCGTAACACCATTGTCATCATGACCTCCAACCTTGGCTCTTCTCTGATACGCGAGAGCATCGGGGAGAGCAACGGCGAGATGGACGAAGAGAAGGCTGATAAACTGCGAAATGAGCTGGTACAGCTGCTCAGGAACACACTGAGACCCGAGTTTGTCAACCGTGTTGACGAGATCGTCATGTTCAGGCCTCTGACTGTGGAACAGATACGTGAGATAGTAAGGCTGCAGTTCGGAAGAGTGGCACGGATGCTTGAGGAAAAAGGCATCAGGAGTGAACTTACAGAAAGGGCGGTAGAGTGGCTTGCTGACAAAGGGTTTGACCCTCTTTTCGGGGCACGACCGGTTAAGAGACTTATACAGAAGGAGATAGTGAATGAACTGTCAAAGGCAATAATTGCCGGCAAGGTTGAAAAGGAGAAAGCGGTAACGATAGATATTCAGGGGGGGAATCTGGTTATCGGCAACAACTAATACGAGGGTCCCTTACGGTAACTCTCAAGGCAGCTCTCCCGGTCAGTGTGGATGTCAAGGGCCTTGTGAAGCTGAAGAAGCTCAAAGAGCTCCCTGGCTGACTCTGACAGGCCGCAGAGCCTGATGGAGCAGTAGTTGGAGTGTGAGACCCTCAGCAGGTGGAGTATCATGGCAAAAGCGGTACTGTCAAGGTAGTTGACACCGTCAAGGTCAATGACCACATTTGTGTAGGGTGTCTCAAAAAGTTTTATTATTCCCGGCCTGATGGTGTCAACATTCAGGGCATTGATCCTGTCAGTTTTGAAGCTGATCACCTCAATGCCGTCTATTTTTTCTGAGATCACCATCCGGAACTACTTTGACCTGGAAAGATAGTCGTTTATCTCTGCCGTCACCGTTGAGGCATCATCCCGGAACTTCTGTATGAACTCCCCGTAACGAACCTTCTGTTCACCTGCCTTGGCCAGCAGTTCAAACTCCTTGAGCATTTTAGAGGTATCTTCCATGCCCATTACTGACACCGAACCTTTGGCCTTGTGTGCAAGCAGCCCCAGCTCGTAATATTTTTCATTTTCGAGTAGCTCATTCATCTGTGTTACAAACTCCGGGATCTGACTCATGAAGATTCCGGCAATCTCCTCCATGATTCCCGGATCGCCTCCGGTAACGCTGACGAGATATTCGGGCTTGAAAATGGTATATTCCATTTTTTTCAACTTTGGTTCCGGATACAAATATAGAAATAATGTAACTTTCAGCCTCTCAGGAGTCTCTAAAAGAGCCCGGCCAAACATGATTTATCGCATCAATTATTTTGGATAAAAATGATACTTTTGCTTAAGATACTAAAAGTTTTGTCATGAAAAATACTCCGTTTCTTAAGTTCCATGAGGCCCTTGGTGCCAGAATCATTCCTTTTGCCGGCTACAATATGCCTGTTGAGTATGCGGGTATCACCGAGGAGCATGTTACCGTGAGGGAGAAAGTGGGTGTCTTTGATGTCTCGCACATGGGTGAGTTCTGGGTAAACGGACCGCGGGCACTTGATTTTCTGCAATATATCACCACCAATGATGTGTCGGCGCTGACTGACGGAAAGGTTCAGTATACCTGTTTTCCCAACGGTAAGGGAGGCATCGTTGACGATCTTCTCATCTATCGCTTCAATGCTGAGAAGTATCTGCTCGTGGTCAATGCCGCAAACATTGAGAAGGACTGGGATTGGTGTGTTAGCCATGCCGGACGCTTCGGTATCGAAGCTGGTCCGGGCAAGGATCTGCACAATGCTTCCGAATGGACTGCACAGCTGGCAATACAGGGTCCGCTGGCCCTGCAGGCCATGCAGAAGCTGACGGAGGAGTCAGTGACGGATATGGAGTACTATACCTTCAAGGTGCTTACCTTTGCCGGGATTGAAAAGGTGATTTTCTCCACCACAGGATATACAGGCGCGGGCGGATGCGAGATATACGTCAGGAATGAGGATGCTCCTCGTCTCTGGGAGGCGGTATTCAAGGCAGGAGAAGAGTTTGGCATCAGGCCGGTGGGCCTGGGTGCCAGGGATACCCTGCGCCTGGAGATGGGCTTCTGTCTCTATGGCAATGACATCAATGACACCACTTCACCCATTGAGGCCGGACTGGGCTGGATTACT
This sequence comes from Bacteroidales bacterium, assembly GCA_029210565.1. Classification (GTDB taxonomy): domain Bacteria; phylum Bacteroidota; class Bacteroidia; order Bacteroidales; family VadinHA17; genus SR-FBR-E99. Next base: position 273,646 of record JARGFQ010000003.1, on the reverse strand, counting down.
AAATTCGTGCCAGGCAAGGACTTTATTGACAGGGAGTTGCTGCTCAGACACAAGGAGGAGGGAACAGAACGGCGCCTGAAAGGTTTTGTGATGGTCGACAAGGGTATCCCCAGGCAGCACTATGAGGTTGTTGATGCTGAAGGTAACAGCATAGGAGAGGTCACCTCAGGGACGATGTCACCGATGCTGAAACAGGGTATAGGGATGGCATACCTGAAGCGCAACTTCTGGAAAACAGACACAGAGATATTTATACGCGTCAGAGGGAAGGACCTTAAGGCAAAGGTTGTAACCCTGCCATTCTACAAGAAACATTAAAATCCGTTCCTCTAATCCGGAAATGACACAGAAGCGGCTTGAAATATGCTTTACTCCTGCGATCTTCAGCGCGCACGCCGATCGCGAGGCTATAATAGTGGTTGTTGATGTGCTTCGTGCCACCAGCTCAATATGCAATGCCTTTGCCAACGGCGTGAAGGAGATCATTCCCGTCTCGACGGTGGAGGAAGCGCGGGAGATGAAGGGGAAAGGCCATCTTCTGGCCGCCGAGCGTGACGGTTTTGTGCTCAGTTTCGCCGACTTCGGAAATTCGCCATTTAACTTCACCGCTGACAAGGTGCAGGGAAGGAGTGTGGTATACAGCACTACCAACGGCACGGGAATCATGAACAGGGCCTCTGATTGTCACGAGGTTGTGATAGGATCATACCTCAACTTCTCGTCGCTGTGCAGCTGGCTGGAGATGCAGGATAGAAAGGTGGTTATCGTCTGCGCCGGGTGGAAGAACCGTTTCAATCTCGAGGATACACTCTGCGCAGGAGCCATTTCTGACAGGCTGCTTCGGGGAGGCGGGTTCAGGACCATCTGTGATTCGGTACATGCTGCCACTGACCTGTGGAAAGCAGCAAGGGAAGATCTGATGGGATACATTGAGAAGGCAGCGCAGAGGTCAAGGCTCAGGGATAAGGGTCTTGATGACTGTCTTGAATTTTGTCATACATTTGATGTGACGGAAAAGATACCGGTGCTGCGCGACGGAAAGCTTGTCGAGTTGTGACACAAAAAGAGTGTCTGACAGAAGGAACCCCGCAAAGCTCCCCGGCAGAACGATAATAACAGATTATCAATATAAACTTAACGGAGATGAAAAAACACAACTTTTACGCAGGACCTTCGATAATGCCGCAGTACACCAAAGAGAAGGTGATAGAAGCGATCAGGGATTTTGCAGGTACCGGCCTCTCAATAATGGAGGTTTCCCATCGGAGCAAGGAATTTGTGGCAGTGATGGAGAGTGCGGTGAATCACGTAAAGGAACTGCTTGATGTTCCTGACGGTTATTCCGTCATATTCCTCGGCGGAGGGGCAAGCCTCCAGTTTGCTATGTTGCCGATGAACCTTATGGAGAAGAAATCAACCTACCTGAATACGGGCGAATGGGCCGGCAAAGCCATTAAAGAGGCTAAGCTGTTCGGGGAGGTTGTTGAAGTGGCTTCATCGAAGGAGAGTAACTTCAACTATATCCCTAAAGGATATACGGTACCCTCTGATGCTGACTATTTTCATATCACAACAAACAACACCATTTACGGTACTGAACTGAAGGAAGACCCTGATGTCTCAATTCCCCTGGTGGCTGACATGTCGTCGGATATATTCAGCCGCCCTGTTGACGTCTCAAAATACTCTTTAATCTACGGTGGTGCGCAGAAGAATCTTGCTCCTGCAGGGGTCACCTTTATCATCATCAAGGACTCTGTTTTGGGTAGGGTCACCCGCCCGATACCAACCATGCTCAACTACAAGACGCACATAGATAAGGAGTCGATGTTCAACACCCCTCCGGTCATGGTTGTCTTTGCGGCCCTGAAGACCCTTGAATGGCTGAAGCAGAAGGGTGGTCTCAGTGCCATGCATAAGATCAACAAGGAGAAGGCGGCACTGCTTTACGACGAGATAGAGCGCAATAAGCTCTTTAAGGCTACCGTTCCCGACCACAATGACAGGTCGTTGATGAACGCATGCTTTGTCATGTCAGAAAGCTATACCGAGCTGGAGAAGGACTTTGCCGACTTTGCCAAATCAAAAGGCATGATCGGTATTGCCGGTCACAGGTCTGTGGGCGGATTCCGCGCCTCACTCTACAACGCACTGCCTATTGAGAGTGTGATTGCCCTGGTAGACTGCATGAAGGAGTTTGAAAACAAATACTAAACCGTAGTATCATGAAAATATTGGTAGCCACTGAAAAACCGTTTGCTCCCCTGGCCATCTCGCAGATACGCGATGTGGCGGAGGAGGGCGGGCACACCCTTACTCTCCTCGAGAAATACAGTTCTCCGGAGGAGTTGCACGCTGCAGTAGCCGATGCCGATGCCCTGATTGTCCGTTCTGACATTGTCGATGCCGCTCTTCTGGCTGCTGCCCCAAAACTGAAGATAGCAGTGAGGGCAGGTGCCGGCTACGATAATCTCGACCTGAACGGATGCACTGCTTCGGGTGTCGTGGCCATGAATACCCCCGGCCAGAACTCCAACGCTGTCGCCGAGCTGGCTTTCGGCATGATGCTTTTCTCTGCCCGCGGAGGCTTTGACGGCAAGACAGGGTCAGAGCTCATGGGCAAGAGCCTCGGACTCCATGCCTTCGGCAATGTGGGCAGATGCATGGCCCGGATAGCTGCCGGCTTCGGTATGGAGACCTGCGCCTACGATCCGTTTGTAGATCACAAGGCAATACGTGATGCAGGTGTGACACCTGTTGACACGATTGAGGAACTCTACTCCTCATGTCAGTACGTCTCACTGCACATACCGGCCAATGATAAGACCAGGGGCTCCATCGGAGAGAAACTGATCTCACTGATGCCGGCCGGCGGTGTGCTGGTGAATACTGCCCGCAAGGAGGTCATCAATGAGGCTGAGCTCGCTGAGATGATGGAGAAGAGGAGTGACATCAGGTATCTTTCCGATGTCGCACCTGACAACGCCTCTCTCTTTGCCGAAAGATTTGCCGGACGCTATTTCTTTACACCGAAAAAGATGGGAGCACAGACGGCAGAGGCAAATATCAACGCCGGCGTTGCCGCCGCCAGTCAGATAGTAGCTTTTTTTGCTACCGGCGACGAAACCTGCAGAGTAAACAAACCTAAATAGGAACCAGTTAATTATCAGATATGGCTGTTGTTAAACCGTTCCAGGGACTCCGTCCGCCGGCCAGCCTGGCAGCGGAGATCGCCTGCCTGCCCTATGATGTCATGAACCCGGCAGAGGCTGCCGTCATGGCCAGGGGAAAGGAGAAATCTCTTCTGCACATCACCAGGTCTGAGATAGATCTGCCCGAGGGCACTGATGTCCATTCTGAGGAGGTCTACCGGAAGGCTTTTGAGAACTTCACCGCATGGCAGAAGAGAGGATGGCTGGTACAGGATAAATCGCCTCATTTTTATATCTATGCCCAGACAATGAAGGGACGTACGCAGTACGGCATTGTGGGGGCTGCATCGGTGGATGACTATCTCTCGGGTGTAATCAAAAAGCATGAGCTGACAAGGCCTGACAAGGAGGAAGACCGTATGGTTCATGTGCGGTCCAACAATGCCAACATTGAGCCTGTATTCTTTGCATACCCTGCTGTCAGGGAGCTCGACAGTATTGTGGAACGGATCGTCAGCAGTGAAAAACCGGAATACGATTTTGTGGCTGAAGACAGGATAGGCCATCACTTCTGGGTTGTGCGGGATAAGAAGACCAATGCCTCAATTGAAAGGATCTTTGCTGAAAAGGTGCCATTCATGTATGTGGCTGACGGTCACCACCGGACAGCAGCTGCTGCACTGGTCGGCAAGGAGAAGAGGGAACGGAACCCGTCACACCGTGGGGATGAGGGGTATAACTTCTTTCTTGCGGTACACTTTCCGGAGAATCAGCTTAAGATCCTCGACTATAACAGGGTAGTAAAGGATCTGAACGGCATGACTCCCGAGCAGTTCCTTGAGAGACTTAAGGAGTCGTTTACAGTTACCCCGAAGGGCACCAAAACATATCGTCCCGGCAGGCTTCATAATTTCGGGATGTACCTTGACGGACAGTGGTACAGCCTTACAACCCTGAAGGACACCTATGACGATACCGACCCCATAGGGGTTCTTGACGTAACCATACTTACCGGGAAGGTGCTTGTTCCGCTGCTTGACATACAGGATCTCAGAAGATCTAAGCGTATCGATTTTATCGGCGGGATAAGAGGCCTGAGTGAACTGAAGCGCAGGGTGGACAGCGGAGAGATGAAGGTGGCATTTGCCCTCTATCCGGTCTCTATGCAGCAGCTAATAACCATCGCCGACACCGGTAACATCATGCCCCCCAAGACAACCTGGTTCGAGCCCAAGCTGAGGAGCGGGATGGTCATCCATAAACTTGACTGACAGGGGTCATACTTTACTATGGGGACAATTGCAACGAATATTGAAAACCTGCTGAGGGAGCTTCCCCCGGAGGTGAAGGTCGTTGCAGTAACCAAAACCCGCACTGCCGGGGAGGCCATGGAAGCCTACAATGCAGGACTGAGGCTCTTCGGTGAGAACCGGGTGCAGGAGCTGGCAGCCAAGAAAGATCTGCTTCCTGAGGATGTCATATGGCACCTTATCGGACACCTGCAGTCAAACAAGGTGAGACAGGCGGTAGCCATAGCCTCAATGATTGAGGCTGTGGATTCGCTGAAGCTGCTCAAAAAGATTGATGAGGAAGCGGTCAGACAGGATAAGCAGATCGATTGCCTATTGCAGTTCTACATTGCCTCCGAGGAGACCAAACAGGGTTTCGGCATTGAGGAGGCCGACAGCACCGAATGGAAGGAGGTGGCGGCTTCCCTTCGTGGCGTAAGGATATGCGGTGTCATGGGAATGGCAACCTTCACTGATGATAGTGAACAGGTGAGGAGGGAGTTCCGGACGCTCGCACTGATCTTTAGGAACTTGCATGACAGACACTTCAGCGGTATGGAATTCTTCCGGGAGATATCAATGGGAATGACCGGCGACTGGCCCCTCGCCGTTGAGGAGGGAAGCACGATGGTCAGGGTCGGAACACTTATATTTGGAGAACGAATTATCAGATAAAATGAGCACAATCAGTACACGTTACCTGGGACTCGATCTTAAGAGTCCTGTCATAGCCGGGAGTTCGAATTTCACATCCAAGGTTGATTCAATAAAGGAAGCTGAGGCAGCGGGTGCCGGGGCTGTCGTCCTCAAATCCCTTTTCGAGGAGCAGATAGTATCCCTGGCTAATTCGATGTCTTCAGCAGGATCATATCCCGAGGCTGACGATTACCTGCAATACTATACCCGCACCAACAGCGTTGAGACCTATCTTGATCTGATAAGGAATGCCCGCAGCAGCGTTCAGATACCTGTGATAGCCAGCATCAACTGCTTTTCCGCAAAAGGGTGGACCGATTTTGCCGTTGAGATAGAAAAAGCGGGTGCCAGTGCACTGGAGGTGAACATTTTCTTCATTCCTGTGGACAGAAACCAGAAGGCTTCGGATTCTGAGGCTGTATACTTCAAGATCATAGACAGCCTCACAAAAAAGCTAAAGATACCCGTGACGGTAAAGATAGGCCTGCGCTTCTCAAACCTGCTCAATTTCGCATGGCAGATACATAACCACGGAGCCTCGGGCATTGTGATGTTCAACAGGTTCTATGAACCTGACTTTGACATAAATACCATGGAGGTGGTTCCTGCCTCCGTGCTCTCCAATCCTGTTGAACAACGTTATGTTCTGCGGTGGGTGGGGATGGTCAGTGCACAGGATATCAAAATTGACATCTCCGCCACCACCGGAGTTTACACCGGGGAAGATGCCATCAAATATCTCCTGGCCGGAGCCACCACGGTTCAGGTCTGCTCTGCACTCTACAGGCGAGGTTTCAGGGTAATTACCGAGATCAACGAAGCAATACATAAGTGGATGGATGACAAGGATTTCAAGACCATCGACGACTTCTTGGGGAGGCTTAACTACCGGAACATAGACAACCCGGCCCTCTTCGAGAGATCCCAGTTCATGAAGCACTACAGCTCCTACATTTAGAGGAGGGCTATTGTTTGAGCACCGAGATCAGTTCCGCTGCCAGCTTCTGCAAGGGTATGTCATATTGTGTCATTGCCTTGTCAAGACGGGCTATAATATCGGTTTTGTCATCAGCACTGATTTTCTCAGAACAGTTTTCAAGAACGGTAAAGCACTCAAGGGAGGTCATGTAATCTCCTGACATGAACGCTTCGCTCAATGGCACGGCATATTCCGAGTAATCGAGTCCCGACTGCCAGCACGAAGATGCAAGCATAGCCTTTGTCTCCGGATTCATAACAGCCTCAAGAGAGTCGATGACCTCAGTGCGACCCGATCTCTCTTTCATGTCATTGAAAAATGCCGTGATTGCAGTTTTTATCTCTTCCCTGTCCGACTCATCGTAGAATCGGGCCAGAACCATGATCGCCCCCTCAAAAGGTTCTTCTGCCCGCAGCATACTAATCCGGTCATTTATCTCGTTATACTTTCCGTTACTGAGTATTCTGCTGAGCTCAGCAAGTTTCTTTTCAGACTTAATCATTATGGTTAGTTTTGAACAAATTTATGTGTAATAATAACTTAAGGGCACATTTGATTATAAAAAAAATAAGTGTAATTTGGTCGGGTGTAAGCCTGTGAACTCTAAAAACAAGATCATTATGAACAGTAAGCTTAAAATTCTGCCACTTATCCTGGGAGTGACAGCTCTCGCGATCTGTCTGGTCGGCACATCATGCAAAGGAAAGACAAAAGGAGACACTCCAAAGGTGACCACGGAGGCTGTCAGTGCTGATGAGCAGACCATGGAGCAGATTAAGACCGCAGAGAAGGTTTTCAATGCTCTTCCCACTCCTCTGGAGGTAGCACAGCTGATCAAGGAGGCAGGTGCCAGTTTTGATGCCACACTGCTTAATCCCGTTGAGAACAGGGCGAACTACACTACAAGCAAGAGTATGGCTCTCAACCTGGGGATTTTTGTCTGTGATCTCAGTTTTGCGAGTATGTACGACGAGACTTCACTGCTTGTCAACTATATGGAGGCAGCCGAGAATATGGCAACAGGCCTGGGGATACTTGATGCAATAGATGAAACAACCATTGAGAGGCTGGAGCAAAACATCAACAACCGTGATGTGATCATGGAGATTGTATCGGAGACCTTCCTCAACTCACAGGCTTATCTTGAGGATGATGAACAGCATGCTGTTGCTGCCACAATCATCGCGGGAGGCTTCATTGAAGGGCTTTATATCTCTACCAACATGGTTGAGATGAAGAACTTTGCGGGCAATAAGCTGGTTGGCACTATAGCTGATCAGAAGATGTCAGTTGATGACATGATTCGTCTCCTCGAGACCTACAATGACAACAGTGCCATTCAGGAACTGATCGGCCCCATCAGGGATCTAAAGCTCATTTTTGACAGGGTCGAGCGTTCGTCGGCACCCTCATCAGCAGAGTATGACAAGGCTACCGGAGTGACGGAGATTACCGGATCGGCAATATCAGAAATGAAACCGGAAGTGTTCACGGCTATCAAGGAGAAGGTTGGAGAGATCAGAAACGCATACGTAAAATAGAGTCCGATGAAACAGATCATACAAACAATTGTTCTGACAGTACTCCTCTCCCTTATCGGGGGTGGGGAAGCAGCCGCACAGTGCAAGGGATTTGCCAAGTCGCTGTGCAAGAAGGAGCTGGGTGCATATCTCCATGACGGCAACTATCATGCAGCAGTACTGGTTGAAGGGGAGGAGGCTGAACTCTACAAGACCTTCTACTCTGATCTCGATTACAGGCTTGTGATCTGCGGTGCTGACGGACTTCCGCCAATCGAGTTCACTGTTTTCGATGCCACCGGCAAAGTGCTTTACTCGAACACGGAGGGGGGACTGACCAATATCTGGGATTTCAAGCTGGAGGCCAGCCAGCAGCTGAAGATAATGATAAAGGTGACAACATTCGGCATCAAGGATGAACTTCCCGCCAGCGGCTGCGTGGCGATAATGTTCGGTTTCAGGGCAAAATAAACTCTGATAAGGTCATAGCCGGAGGGTGTCTCATGATTCAGAAGGACACCCTCTTTCATTTCTGCCCCTCCTCAAAGAGTACACGGCACCTGTTGCACAGACTGCTGGTTTTCTGGTCAATGTCTTCGACGTAGGTACTTGAACGCATGACGCATGCAGGTGCATGACAGTGCAGAAGTCCGAATGTGTGACCCAGCTCATGTATCACCTCCTTGATAGCCCTGGCAATAAGAATATCTTCATCCTTCTTCAGACCGTAAAGTTCGTTCCTCAGGCGATATACTGAAGCAATAGCGGTCTTTTCACCCAGTACGGCCTGGCCGAATATGTAAGTGAGAATGGGAATGTAAAGGTCAATCCTGAAAAGACAGATCAGCCGGTCATATTCATTATGGGTGCACCCGTTAAGATGATGAAGGAGCTTATTCCCGTCATATTGCCGCCTTGCCGGATTGTAGTAGGGGTTGAGATCCAGGTGGCATTCCTCGGTACTGACCTGGTACCTGAACTCAGCTTCAGCTGCCAGTGCGATCCTTCTCAGAAACTCCTTTTCAAAAGGGCCGTTAGAAAGCAATATTATTTTTTTCTCTTTCAATGAGCAAGAATCGTTGATGGCTAATCTTTCTGCTTCAGACCATACTTCCTGATTTTGTTGTAAAGAGTTACTCTGTCAACATTTAGAGCTCTGGCAGAGCGGGACACATTCCAGCCGTACTTTATCAGTATCTCCTCAATGTGTCTCTTCTCAAGCTCTTCGAGACTTTCAACAGAGCTGCTGATAGCCTCCTTACCCATTGGTAGGTCTTTCAGCTTTATCTCCTTGCCGTTACCGATTACTATCGCACGTTCGATCATATTCTCCAGTTCCCGGACATTCCCCGGGAACTCGAACTTTTCCAGGTGTTTAAGTGCTGCAGGGTCAATTGTTATCAGGTCACGGCTCATGGAGGTGCAGTATTTTTTTATGAAGTGACTGACAAGCAGCGGTATATCTTCAGTCCTTTCACGTAATGGCGGAATGGTGATATTGACAACATTCAGCCTGTAGAAGAGATCTTCACGGAAGTTACCGTTTTCTACCATCCCTTTCAGGTCCCTGTTTGTAGCGCAGATGACCCTGAAGTCAGATGTGATCTCCCTGTTGCCTCCCACGCGGACGAAGCTTTTGGTTTCAAGGACTCTCAGAAGCTCGATCTGCATCTTGGGAGAGATGGTGGCTATCTCGTCAAGGAAGATAGTGCCGCCGTCGGCCATTTCGAACCTGCCCTTGCGGTTGAAGGTGGCGCCTGTGAAGGCGCCTTTCTCATGGCCGAAGAGTTCACTTTCGAGGAGGCTCTCGGTCAGTGCACCGCAATGGACACTGATGAGGGGGAAGTACCTGCGGGCAGAGTTCGAATGGATCGCCCTTGCTACCAGCTCCTTGCCCGTGCCGCTCTCACCTGTGATTATTACCGAGGAATTTGACTGGGCCACACTCTCAATTTGATCAAGCACCTTTCGGATGGCATCGCTCTGACCGATGAAATCATCTATGGCTTCCAGGGTGGTGACTCTGCTTTTCAGGGCTTCATTTTCCCCTTTAAGAGCTATCTGTGCCGCAGCATTACGGATGAGGTGCGACAGGTCATCAGGATCAAAAGGCTTGGTGACATAATCAAATGCACCGTCTTTGAGCGCCTGTACAGCCGTGTCAACCGATGCGAATGCAGTCATAATGATAACGATGGAATCCCTGTTCAGGGCCTTAATGCGCCTGTGCATCTCCATCCCGTCCATGCCCGGCATCTTTATGTCGGCAAGGATGATATCAAAATCCCTGACCTCAAGAAGCTGAAGCGCTTTTTTTGCGTTCTCGGCACACTCTACGCTGTACCCGTCTTCAATGAACCAGTTCAGCAATGAATCCCTGACGGATTCTTCATCATCAACAATCAGAATGGAAATCTTTTCTGCCATATTATCCGTCTTACACGTTTTTTAAAGGAAAAACCAGTGTTATTGTGGTTCCTCTGCCTACCACGGAATCCACTTCTATCTTCCCGCCATGATTCTGCATTATCCCGTGAACGATCGGAAGTCCCAGCCCGATACCCCTTGCGTCTCGCTTTGTCGAGAAGAAAGGTTCGAAAATGTGTGGGATATCTTCCGGAGCTATGCCCGAGCCGTTATCCGATATCTCAAGTCGTACAGCATCACCCTCACTGTTCTTGGTCCGGAGAACTATCTCACCGTTATCGGTAACAGCTTCGGAGGCATTTACCAGCAGGGCGATGCATGCCTGTTTTACCTGGTTGGGGCTGCAGTAGATGAGGTCAGAACGGGCTGACAGATCTGTCAGGAAGGTGATGTTGGAGATCTTTATGTGATGCATCATCAGATCATGCGTGTCCTGTACCAGTTCATTCAGGTGCCTCTCCTCGAAGTCATCCTGGTCTTTCTGCGAGAAATCGAGAAGACCCTTGACTATATCACCGCAGCGTTTGGTCTCGGTCTCAATGAGCTTGAGCTTCCGGAGCATGTTCTCCTTCTTCTCGGGATCGATATCCTGACTGTCAAGCTGTTTGTATACCAGTTTTGTATAAATCAGTATCCCCGACAACGGGTTGTTGATTTCGTGTGCCACTGATGCCGAGAGCTTACCGAGCGAGGCGATCCTTTCAACATTAATAAGTTCATTTTGTGCTTCCGAAAGCTCTTCGGACTTCTTTTGAACCTTGTACTCAAGTTGTTTTGACCAGTTTTCCAGTTCCTCAGTTGCGTTGTCAATATTGTCGAGCATGTTATTGAATGCCAGGGAGACCATCTTCATGTCGTCCAGCAGATCAGGCCGTATATCCAGCCTGGTCTTCAGTTCGCCGGCTGAGACTGCTTCACTGGCCGTTATGAGGCTGTTCAGCGGGTCTTTGATCTTCTTCCTGGTAAAGAGAATTAACATCAGGACAATGATGGCGGTAATTATCATTGCCATGAGGAGAAACTCAGCAGAGGATTTCTGAAGTGCATTGTCGAGATCCTTGAGAGGCATCCTGATTATCAGTGAGCCTAGCACCTCGTCGGTTTCACCGTGCGCGTGGCATGATGCAGTGTAGCATGACATCTCATTCAGGATCGGCCTCCTTATAAGCAGGTGCCTCTGGCCCGGCTGGTTGGGATTCATGCTGCAATCACTCTTCTCATCAATTATCGTGTAACTCTTCTCTCGCTTCGCAAACATCTCGTTCAGATCGGAGTGACATGTAATACAGTCGGGATTACTGTGATATTCCGTTTCAGCGGTGAAGGAAGAATAGGCCAGGTTATCATTCTGGTCATATAGATTGACATCGTCAATACCCGGCATGGTGTTGATTATATCCAGTGTTCCGTGGAGGGTGCTCTTGTCATTTTCAAGCATTGAGGTGTACAGTGCCCCCTCCACTATTGCGCCGATGTTATTCCCGTTCTGTTTGAGTACAGTGTTGAAATAATTAACATAGACCGTTCTGAAGATGATACTGAACGAAAGGAAAAGGACAATGGCAGCGAATGCGATAATACCTACAACCCTGCTGTAGATCGTTGATTTGAGTCTGAAGTGGCTGATGAGACGATTCAGCAATGACCTGCGAAGGGGGCTGTTGTCACCGGTGGTTGCCATTGCGGTTGTTTTTAGCAGTATTTCATCTCTTTGCAGCTCAGCACCTTTCTTCCGGAGGGGACTGGCATTGAGTGTATAAATTCTCTACAATGTACAAAAAAATCTTCAGGTGACCATTAGGGACCTCATGACAGCTGTTATTTCAGGAACTCATTCTGGAACTCTTGCCAGGCCTCCTCAGGCATGGCAGCAAGGGGAAATCCTGCAGGTTCACCTCCGTCCTGCATATACACCGCCTGAGTCACCGGGGTGTATTTATGTGCCGCAACCGCCATGAAATCTCTGATCCTTTCCATTTCATTCTTCAGCCAGGTATTTGCTTCCGCTGCGAAATGAAATCCGCTGATATCTCCTAACCAGTCAGTTGGCCTGATGGAACAGATCCAGCCGCCTCCGTAGGGATCCTCCCGCAGCAACGAAGGATCACTCTCCAGGTCTGGGTTACTGCCTGTTATCTCGCCTGACACGGGGGATACTACAGCCAGCCTCTTGCCTCCTCGCTCCAGCTCGGTTATCACCTCTCCTTTTCTTATCCTGGTTCCCGGATCCCTGACCATTTTAATATTGACATCTCCTGTCAGATTAATGAGAAGATTGTTAATTCCGATCCTGGCATCTCCTGATCTCAGCATGTGAGCCCATGTGTGGTTGTTGCTCAAAAAAATACCCTGCGGGGCTTTTAGAAGAGACCCCTGGAGTACCGCTTTTTTCATTCCGGAGTTTACCCTGAGTGGCCTGTTGAGCATTCTCCAGAATGGAATGATCAGGATAAGGAATGCTATTATAATTATATACTCAATACCCTTGGTATCAAATAAATTTATGTATGAAAAACCATCCATGTCGGTATGTGTTTAGTTATTGTCAATCAGTTTATTCATCTCAGTCAGTTTTCATCTTTCCATCCCGGCGCTTTGCGGAGTACCGGCATACGCCTGATGACCCACCTGAAAATCCATATTTCGGTAAAGATCACAGCCAGTGTCACAGTGATTTCCATCCATGAGGGGTAATAGTGACTGACTGCATCCCATTTAAATCCTATAACGCTTATATTGAGTCTGTTGATTATGATGCCAACCATTGTAATCACAGAGGCTGCTTTTATGAGAGTGATATTCCGTTTCCTGTAGCTCATAAAGAAGAGTATCATTGGCAGGAGTACAAAGCCAAGCATTTCAGTGAGATACCAGTACCCCATCGGAGTATTTATAAGACCCCATCGTTTTTCATGAACAAACACCAGTACATTAAGTGTAAAATATGCAAACATGGCAACGGCGCATATCCGGGAGAGGCCGTGGAGTATATTTTTATGAGCCTTATGGTCTGTCTCGCTGATCTGGTCGGAGAATACCCTGTGGCTGATTGAGCCTTCGAAGATAACCATTGAAAGGCCGGCAAAGATGCTGGAGACAAAGAACATTATCGGGATGAACTCGGAATACCACAACGGGTGTATCTTATCCTTTGCCATCAGGAACAGGGCGCCCAGTCCCGACTGGTGCAGGGTAGAAAGTGTAATACCAAATATGACAGCGCCGAGGGTCATCCCGGAGAGTATTTTCCTGGCTCGTTTCGCACCGAGCCATTCCGCCACTGCAGGTGAAAACTCAATGAGTTCGGCTATCATGTAGAGCAGGAAATGCCAGGCGACCAGGAAGAGAACAGAGCTGGTGCCGAAACTGTTGCCGATTATGGGGTTTATCACGTTCCAGGGCCGGCCCAGGTCGAGAAGCAGTGCTCCCGCATAGAAAAGATAGGCCAGAAAACCGTTTAGTACTGTCACCCTTACAATAGAGTGGTATTTTTTCATGTTCAGGATATAGACCATGAAGGTGATGACGTATGCTCCTCCGGCAAAGGCTACACCGGTGACCACATCAAACCCGATCCACAGTCCCCAGGGCACCTCCTGTGTGAGGTTGGTTATGGATCCGATCCCTTTCCAGAACCTGATTACGATAAGTATGATGCCCGCAAGAATTACAGGTATGGATATAATATTGAAGGGTGTCAGGAGCTTGCCCTTGGGTTTGAGTTCGCTCAGAATGAATTTCCAGGTGCTCCTTCCGCTCACTGCTTTGGAAGCAATATAGTTGCCGTTACTCATCGTGATCCTCGTTATCGTTATTGTTTTTGGTAGCCTGGTGGATTCCCAGCAGCAGGGCAGGCCACAGGACAAATATAGAGGGCACTGCATAGAGAAATCCCTTGGTGAGGGCAGGGTATGAAGATTTCTGAATGTTTGTATTCAGTCCCAGCTCCTCAAATGGCACGGCTGACAGATAGAGATAACCTGTACCTCCGGCTTCGTGCTCACCGTAGATATGGTCATAGTAAAGTCCAGGATCATTGTGGATCCTCCTTTGCGCCTCGGTGAGAAGCTCACGTCTCGTTCCAAAGACAATAGCTTCTGTTGGACACTGTTCTGCGCAGGCGGGCATGAGTCCTTCCCTGATCCTGTCAAAGCACATATCGCACTTCTCAATCTTTGGATTGGGACTGTGATATTCGAACTTCGGGACATCGAAGGGACAGGATACCATGCAATATCGGCATCCCATGCATTTATTCCCTCTCCAGATGACCGGTCCTTCGGGATTTTTAAGCATCGCTTTTGTGAGGCATGCCGCTGTACAGGCAGGATCATTGCAGTGCATGCACTGTCTCTTCAGGTAAGCCTCTCCCTTGCTGGTCTGATAGGCATTTATCACTGTACGCCTTGTCTCGTCTGCCTTGCGCTCGGTACCCGCGACAGGCAGATCTTCGAAACTTGGTGCAGGCAGGCCATGAGCCTGCGCGCATGCGAATTCACAACCCTGGCATCCTGCACAACGGGTTGAATCATAAAGTATTCCGTAAAATTCCTGCTTTTCTTCGGGGGCATTCGAGGCACTGAGACGGTTTCCGGTTACCAGGGAAACGCCTGTGACTCCCATTACTTTAAAAAAGTCACGTCTGTCAATACTCATAGGATGGATATTAGTCAGAATTGGTTTAATACTAAATAGTTGCGACGGAAATCAAACGAATTTACTATCGGGATCTCTCCAGGAATTTCTCCTGGAACTCTTCCCAGACCTCAGGTCCGAATTCCTCAAGAAATCCGTCCTTAAACTCACCTCCATCCTGTAAAACCACATGAGCATATCTTGTGTCACCAGGTCCGGGCATTACTGTGAGAAAATCCCTGATACGTGCAAATTCCTTTTTCAGGAAATCAATATACTTACCGGCTATATCCAACAGGCGTGATTCCTTCTCCCAGTTGTCAGGTTCAATGGCATAGATCCATCCCTCATCATACGGTGAGTTATTCATTTTCCCGATATCAGTCGTCAGCTTCTCATTCCGCATGACAATTCTGCCACTTAGCGGAGATTTGATTTCAAGTTGTTTGCCGTTCTGTACAACGGACACCACATGTTCGCCTTTATGTACTATTTCGCCGGGGTCCTTCATTCTGAGGCGGGTCAGGGAACCGGTCACATGCTGAAGGAAGTCGTCAATGCCTATCCTTACAAGACCGTCCTTCTCCATAAACGCCCATGTATGGCCTCTGTCAAACAATATTCCGGCAGGTGTGATCAGGGACTTCAGGCTGAATGCCAGTGATGGCTTCTGCATGGATGAAACGATCTCCTTAGCACCTGAACTGGTAAACCGGTATATTGCGTATGCTGCAGATGTAACTGTCACGATCACAGCCAGGATCCAGAGCCATGCCCTGAATACCGGACGGCCGTCACTGCCAGCCGTTACCAGAGCCTGGTCAGGAACCAGTGCAGCCGTTCTGATCATGCCTTCTCCCGGCGCAAGGGCTGTAAAGCCGGTTCCCGCCAGGAGAGGTTGTCCGTCGACCAGTACATACCTTATCAGATCGGAGGGTGCTCCCGGCGAAGGATTTGTGGCTGAGGCAGCATAGATATTATTGCACAGTGCTTTCGGATACTTGCCAATATAGACTCCTCTGCTGAAACTGTTGTAATCGGCATAGAACTGTTCGAAATAGTCCGACCTTGAGTTATTGTTCATATCGACTGGTATTATTTGTATGCCATCAATGAATCCCTGGCCTGTTTTATCGGTTATATCAGCCAGGCGGCAGAATGCTATTGCTTGCGGGTTACTTTTAATGGCAGCCGGAATGTACGCAGATGAGAGCGAGGATGTGGCTCTGACAAGCGCCGGATCTGTTTGAGCGAACCTTGATAAAGCACTGACCACGGTGATGTCATCTGGTATTAAAACGCTGACAGGGGAGAGGTCATTATTATTGAGAAGATCACCCCAGGTGGTTGTACCTTCAGTAGTCAGTATCCCGGCATACTTCTCCGGAGAGATTCCGTTTTCTGAGATGACGGCAAGGAAAGGACTCGTTGCACTCATTATCGGAACAATTACATCACGCCCCACAACTATTTTCCAGGCAGCTCTTTCTCCGGCGGGATCCGACGAACTGCCTGTGATAAATAGAATGTCAGCGCCGGCAAACTCCTCTGACGGGAGAGCAATCACCTCTGCTTCCGGGTATTCTCCACGAAACCCTTCTATCCACATCTTTGCCAGGATCTCAGTTTCCGTGTCACTTGCAACACTGACTCGGTTTACGGGATTCTGAGCAGGTTCACTTTTACCTTTCTGGCCGGCCATGATGCCGTAGTGCAGCATCATCAGGCAGATTGTCAATGGAATAATTCTTTTCATATCATAGATTGTTGATGTATAACACTATTATACTCCACCTGTCCAATTTGCATGCCAAACGTTATAACAAAAAGATAATGAGATACATAGAATACCATTATGCATCTTCAGGTTATCCGAAACTGTTGAAATAGTATACAGACATTTTTATCAATCCATGTAAGTGACAGATAATAAATAAAATAGATCTGTGTTAAAAAAATATACATATGTTTAATAATGCAACACCCATGAAGAAGCTCAAACGTAAGTAAAACATATTCAGGAATATAGAATGGTAACAAAGATTGGCAGCAATTTCAGATCATTTTTAATTCCTGAGTTGGTTGCGTTACTGCTTTTTTTATATTTGTTAATGTTACCAGGCTGCGCTACACAGTTGAAAATCCTGTCATTTCAGCTATTCGGGCGAACAAGGGTCAGGTGCCGGAGTGAATGTGAATTGTAGAATCAAACTCAAATGAATGGAGAGGCCTGACAATTTGATAATTGTGATTTTTGGAGGCAGGGGTGACCTGGCTATGAGAAAGATTGTGCCGGCGTTGTATGCTCTTTATGTTGAGAATCTGATGCCTGAAAAGTTTGCTGTGATTGCCACGGGCAGGACCGGGGTTACGGATAAAGCGTATCGCGGGGAGGTGAAAAAGACCCTGGGCGGAATGGCAGAGGCAGAGCGCGGAGCGGCTGATGAAAAGGTTCATGCCGGAATAGTGCATGAAAAGTCCGGAGCAAATTCTGATGAGTTTGTTGCGCTGTTTCACTACATCGATTTTGATACCTCCGTTGCCGGTGACTACAAACGTCTTCCTGATTTCCTAGAGATGATCAGACAGAAGTTCAGTATTGGCGGAAACATACTTTTTTACCTTTCCGTTCCTCCTGATCTGTACGATGTGATACCTCGCAATCTGGCCCTGCAGGGTCTGAACAATGAGGGTGACGGCTGGAAGAGGATGATCATTGAGAAACCGTTCGGATACGATTACAGTAGTGCCGAAGAACTTAACAGGACACTTCTTGAGACATGGAACGAAAACCAGATATTCCGTATTGATCATTACCTGGGCAAGGAGACGGTGCAGAATATCCTGGTGACCAGGTTCTCAAACGGCATCTTTGAGCCCCTGTGGAACCGTAATTATGTACATCATGTGGAGATCACCTCCTCAGAGACTCTGGGTGTTGAGATGAGGGGATCTTATTATGAGGGTTCCGGCGCCCTGCGCGACATGGTACAGAATCACCTGCTCCATATGGTCGGTTTTGTGGCCATGGAACCGCCATCATCAATAGATTCCAACTCCATAAGGAATGAACTGGTGAAGGTTTTTGAGTCGCTCAGGCCGATCAGCAGTGAGGAGGTGCACCGGACTTCCATACGCGGGCAGTATACCGGGGCTCACGTCAGGGGGGAATGGCTGAAGGGATACCGTGAGGAGGCGAATGTGGATACGGGCTCCATGACGGAGACATTTGCGGCGCTAAAGTTTTATATTGATAACTGGAGATGGGGCGGAGTACCTTTTTATATAAGAACCGGAAAGAGATTGCCAACCCGCGTCACCGAGGCAGTGATCCATTTCAAACCGACTCCTCACTACCTATTTTCGGGTGAAAGTTTGTGCGATGGATGTAACCAGCTGATTATCAGAATACAGCCCGATGAGGGGATACTGCTGAAGTTCGGCATGAAAATCCCGGGGGCCGGATTTAAGGTGAAGAACGTCAACATGGACTTTCACTACTCTGACCTTGCCGCCGAAAGGATACCCGAAGCCTACGAGAGGCTTCTGTATGACTGTATGAATGGCGATTCCACCCTCTACACCAGATCAGACGCCGTGCTGGCTGCCTGGAAGTTCCTTGACCCTGTGCTTGAAGCCTGGAAAAACGACAGCTCAATTCCTGTTTATGGATATCCTGCGGGGACATGGGGTCCGGAGAAAGCAGATGATCTCATAGAGGAGCCTGAACTTACATGGAGATACCCATGTAAAAATCTTGCCGAAGATGGTGTTTATTGTGAATTATAATTAGTTTTATGTCCTGATTGTTTCAGAACATGTCATATTCAGTCAGAGTGTTCCCCGACCGCGAAGCCCTGGCGCAAAGTTTCGCTGCAATGCTGATCAAGGATCTTGACAGGATTGAACCCGATCATTACTACACTGTTGCGCTCTCAGGCGGCTCAACGCCGGAGTTTATCTTCAAATATATCTCGGACAACCACGCTGACAGGATAAGCTGGGGCAAGATGCTTGTTTTCTGGGGTGATGAGCGATGCGTCGGCCCGGACGACAGTGAGAGCAACTACCGGATGGCGTATGATAGCCTGTTGCAGAATGTGCCAATCCCCGATGCCAATATTCTCAGGATCAGGGGAGAGGATGATCCGGATGCAGAAGCCAGGCAGTATTCTGAGCTTGTAAGCTCCATGGTCCCCTTCTTCAACGGGATCCCGCAGTTTGACCTGATGCTTCTGGGTCTCGGAGATGACGGCCACACTGCATCTGTCTTTCCTGACAGACCTGATCTCTTTGCCACGGCACGTCTCTTCGACGTGGCGGTTCATCCCGGCACCGGCCTCAGGAGGATTACGGCTACAGGAAGGCTTATCAACAACTCATCCAAAGTATATTATATTGTGACAGGCAAGGGCAAGGCTTCCATTGTTTCGGAGATAGTGGAAAAGAAGCCCGGTTACGAGAGGTGTCCCGCATCATGGATCAAACCGGGTTCGGGTCAATTGTTGTGGATGCTTGACGGTGAGGCTGCCTCATTGCTGAAAAAACAATAACATTGCCATTTTCATAAACAACTCTATATGATCGCAGGAATTCTTAAAGAGACGGGGAAGGAAAACAGGGTCGCACTCCTTCCCGGTGAAGCGGCAGCATTAAAAAAGCTCGGACTTGACATCATGGTTGAGCACGGGGCCGGCGAGAGAGCATATGCCCCGGACTGTGAATATGAGGCTGCCGGCGCCTCACCTACAGCAAGGAAGGAGATCGTCTCCAAAGCAGATATGCTGCTGAGCATTAACCCACCGATAGCTGATGATGTCGATGCCTTCAGGGCCGGGCAGATTCTCTGCACGGTCCTTGACCCGGTTGAGAACAGGGAGTGGCTGGAAAAGATCAGAGAGAGGGGAGTGACCCTTCTTGCCCTTGACCTTGTGCCCAGGATCACCAGGGCACAGTCGATGGACATACTCTCTTCCATGGCTACCGTCTCAGGTTACAAGGCGGTGCTGGAAGCTGCCTCCCTGCTGCCGCGGTTCTTCCCGATGTTCATGTCGGCCGCGGGTACCATCAAGCCTGCACGGATACTGATACTGGGTGCCGGTGTTGCAGGCCTACAGGCTATTGCCATAGCACGCAAGCTGGGGGCTGTGGTTGAGGTTTTTGATGTAAGGTCAGCTGTGAAGGAGGAGGTGAAAAGCCTTGGCGGTAAATTTGTAGAGGTTGAAGGAGCTGTTGAAGATGCTGCCGCCGGCGGCTATGCCGTAGAGCAGACGGAAGAATTCAAACGGCGTCAGCAGGAGCTCATCCAGCAGCGCGCTGCCGCCGCTGACGTGATCATAGCCACAGCGCAGATACCCGGCAGAAGGGCTCCGGTGCTGATACTCAAAGATACAGTGGCCAAAATGAAGCCGGGGTCAGTGATTATTGACCTCGCAGCCTCGACAGGAGGCAACTGTGAGCTTACAGAGAACGGTGTTGCCGTTAATGCCAACGGGGTCACTATAATAGGAAAATCAGACTACCCCTCGGAGATGTCGTCTGATGCCAGCCGGATGTTCGGCAACAACATAATCAATCTCCTCAAAATCATGGTTGACAAGGAGGGAAGAATAGTACCGGATATGGGAGACGAGGTCATCTTCGGCACCACGGCAGTGCACGGCAGAGAGTACGTCAGTCCAAGAGTAAAACAGATGCTTGATATAAAACAAACTGCATAATGGAAGGATTTCTTGAATTTTTTATGGCGAACAGGGGCATCATTTACATGGTGATCCTCTCAATATTCCTGGGTATTGAGGTTATAAGCCATGTGCCCGCAATACTCCACACTCCCCTGATGTCAGGTGCAAACGCCATCCACGGGGTTGTCATTATCGGAGCAATTATTGTCATGGGCCATGCAGAGACCACGGGAGCAATGATCCTCGGTTTTCTCGCCGTTGTACTCGGCACGCTGAACGTTGTTGGCGGTTTCGTCGTCACCGACAGGATGCTTGAGATGTTTAAAAAGAAAAAATAACACTGATTTATCCCAGTCGCTGCAAATAGTCGCACTATGAATGATGTTTTCCAGTTTTCAGCAGGTATCTCTGTGCTTGAGATTACCTATATCGTTGCCTCTGTCTTTTTCATCCTCGGATTGAAGATGCTCAGTCATCCTCTCACGGCAAGGAGGGGTAATATTATTGCTGCCATCGGTATGATTCTGGCTATTGCCGCCACAATACTGTTCCACCAGAAGGATGGGGCACCGATTGGCAATATAGGTTGGATCATCGGTGCCATGATAATCGGTACCGCAATCGGATGGATCATAGCCGTAAAGGTGAAGATGACAGCTATGCCTCAGCTGGTCTCTTTCTTTAACGGTATGGGAGGCGCTGCCGCAGCCCTCATCTCCATGATGGAGTTCCCTCATATCAGCAGCGAGCTTATCGCAAGAACAGGCATGGCCAACGGTCATGTGCTGGCGATACTCCTTGGCCTGGTGATTGGGTCGGTCTCATGGGCCGGAAGCATGATTGCCTTTGGCAAGCTCGACGGGTGGATAGGGGATCTGAGGGTCAAGGCAATGAAATATGTCAACGTTACGATTCTGGTTGTTATCATCGCCTTTATTGTATACATCATGACCCGTGACGTACAGGCCTCCTCGGAGCTGACCCCGCTGATACTGATTCTCTTTGCCGTTGCTGTCGCCTACGGAGTACTCTTCGTCATGCCTATCGGCGGCGCTGACATGCCAGTGGTGATATCTCTTCTCAACAGCTTTACCGGAGTAGCTGCAGCTATGGGCGGATTCCTCTACAACAACCAGGCGATGCTTACCGGCGGGATACTTGTCGGATCGGCAGGAACGATACTCACAATCCTGATGTGCCGAGCCATGAACCGCTCACTGCTCAATGTCATCGTCGGTGTCTTCGGCGGCGGCGGAGCGGCAGCCGCAACTGAGGGCGGAACCGTTAAGGAGATAACCGTGTCTGACGCCGCCGTGCTGCTGAGTTATTCAAAGAAGGTGGTGATAGTGCCGGGCTACGGACTGGCAGTGGCACAGGCACAGCATATATGCCATGAGCTGGACAATCTCCTTGATGAGAAAGGGGTGGAGGTGAGGTATGCAATTCACCCTGTGGCAGGCCGCATGCCCGGCCATATGAATGTGCTGATGGCTGAGGCTGATGTTCCCTATGAACAGCTTTTGGAGAGCGACGAGGTCAATCCAGACCTTCCCAATACCGACGTGATTGTGGTCATCGGCGCCAACGACGTTGTCAACCCGGCAGCCGAGGATGATCCCTCGAGCCCGATATACGGAATGCCCATTGTGAGGGCACGTGATGCCAAAAACATCATCGTCATGAAGCGCGGGATGGGCAAGGGTTATGCTGCCATAGAGAATATGCTCTTCTACAACGATAAGACACGCATGCTCTTCGGAGACGCCAAAAGCACATTGCAGGCACTGGTCACGGAGGTAAAGGCCCTGTAGGGCAGTTTTCAGTCTTCAGTCTTCAGTCCCCAGTCTTCAGTCTTCAATTCTCAGTCAGTCAGTCAGTCAATCAATTAATGACTGCCGACTGCCGACTGTGGACTGGTTATCTCGCCAGTTCCATAATGACGTCAGTTATATGCCCCCAGTATTTCCTGTGAAACTTCAGACTCTTTTTGCCCAGCATTGAATGATATGTCTGTGGCTCGTCTTCCGGGGCGAATTTAACCTTTGCCCGGTCTTCATACAGGGCTGATACTTCAGGGTGGAACTGAACGGTAAAGACATTCTGATACCTGACATGGGCTATCCCTTCAACCACCTTGCCATCCATGGAAAGGGCAGTAATATCAAAACAGGCAGCCACATTCTTTACTGACTGGTGGTGATGGCTGTAAACAAGTGGTTGCATGTTTCGCGATACCTTAACCGTTTTCCCAAAGAAGTCGTGCTCGGAAAACCTTACCGGATGAATGCTGCTGCTCATGTAGCCCGGGCCTTCCTTGACTTTCTGCCAGTAGTTGCGGTGCTGGTTGGCCCGGTCGATCAGGACATGAGTCTCCGGCCTGTAGCTTTCGTATATCTGTGCCGGGATATCCTGGTAAAGAGTGCCTCCTGCAGCTACGTTCATGGTCTGCATTCCGAGACAGAAGCCTGTTACCAGGTAGTCGGGTTTCTCAGTGAGCAACGGGGTGAAGGTTGTATTACGGGTGCTTCCCAGAAGATGAAACAGAAAAGTTACCTCAAAAAAATGTCTTCCCGGATCGCTGGTCTCGGAATACCAGTTTTCCTCACCGTAGACTGACGGAGGAATGTCTTCACCCCCAAAGAAAAAGACTCCGATGGAGTTTTTGAAAATCAGACGGAGGTCGTCACTGCATGGGTTCTCCCTGTAAATAAGATCCTCGGTCAGTGGTCCCTTGACCTCGTGAAGGTGGTAATTCTTTATTCCAACGGAATCAATATACTTTACCGACTTGGAAAAATCATACTTCTGACTCGAGTGATAGACGCCAACAAAGTCTATCTTGTCGGTATTAATATCAAGCAGGCCGTTTTTTACAAGGAAATCGACAACCTCAATGTTCCCGATGGTCGGGTTGACAAGGATGACATAATCCTTCTCCCTGCTGAAATTCTCACGGAAGAAATCCTGTGCTGAAATCTGCACACACAGGCAGACAATCGCCAGAATCAGTAAACCCTTTTTCATTATGCAAATATTTATTCGGTAAATGTAAATCTTATTGCGGTACAATACGCTCGTTTGATTCCAGATATTCAGTCATGACATTTTCATGGTTGAATGACACCATCATGTGATAGACTTCCGGGATCTGTTGCGACAGCCGGATGAGGATTTCGGCAGGGATGGAAGTGCGGCTGAAGGGTACCGCCCTCACATACTCCTGCAGATCATCTGCCTTGCGGCCGTACTTGTAATCATAAGTAAATGAACCGTCGTCGCGCAACTCTACCTTCCTGTTGAGAACGTTCGGCACGCTTACATAGAATTCGGTTGCACTCAATCCGGTGTTGTTCAGCAAGTTTTTGTCGGCCAGGTGAGCATAAAGCTGCTCTGCGACTACCGAGGCCGGGTTGACCAGGATCAGGTCCTCCGCTATCAGTGATCGGTAAATATATACACCGTTTTCCCGAAAATTCCTCAGGCGTTCAAACTCCTTCCTGAAAGTCTCAAAGAAAAAGGGATAATGGGTGCATGCCAGCACTACTGAGTTAAGAGGCAGGGCTTCCGGGGTGTTCCTGATTTTTTCCATCAGGCTCACAACATGGAAGGCGATATAGTTTTCAACCGAGTTGATCTGAATGCTTTCCGGAGCTGCAGTGTCACCTTCAAAGAGCATCGCGCTGTTTTCAAAGTCAAAATCATAACGGTTCCATAGCCGGAGGTCTATCTTCATCTCTCCTGTGCAGGTATCTGAAGGACCCCTGTAACCCGGTCGGGGGGCTGTGGCTTTCCTGTCAATAGCCTCAGCACTCTCGTCTATGGCCTCTGCAATGCCTATGCCTGCCTGCTGGAATACCTGTATCTCCTCTTCTTGCCCATCAGCTTTGTTAACTTTAATTATGCTCCGGGGATAGGCCCCTGACCTTACTGTTCCGTCAGTAGCCATTACAGCTATTGTGCCGTTCTCTCCCGGAGAGAAATTTCCGAAAGCACCCAGAGCACCCGCTTCCACCACCCCAATGACGCCGATATCGGAGCCGGCCTCTGAGAGAAAGTGCCTGACGGTGTCGAGGGCATAGGCGGTTGCCGTGTTGCATGCAATAACTATGGCCTTGACAAGACTCTTGTCAGTCTCATATTTGCGCGCATCGGCAGAGCGGTAGTATTTATTACCCAGGAGGAACTGAACATCTTTCATGACATGTTCAATGAGTAGCGGAGTGTTGTCCTCGAGGGCATAGCTTCCGTAGGGCATGTTGGCAAGATCGCCGTAGTATATATAAGATTCCTTTGCAAGCTCCTCATGGTTGATGATATCTGCAAGAACCGACAGTCCTCCGGTTCCGGAGTCGAAGACACCTATCGGCAGTGAAGTGTTGTCTGAAGGATAATTTTTGAAGTCGATATAATAGTAACTGCGCGGGTGATTAATTATGGCATCCCCGATTCCGCCGGGTTTGTCACAGGAGATAAGGATCAGCGTTAAAAGGGCAACCGAAATGATACTTCTGATAGAGAGATGGTTTTCCATGTCTGGCCGGTTAGGGGTGAATTATGTTCCATAAATATAACATGTCAGCCGTAATTTGCAATGTCTGATGCTGTGCAACATCTATCCGGTTTTGGTGGTTCGTTATGATTTTTTTCGATGGATAGATCCTGATATTAAAAAAACACTACTTTTGTTTCGTCGTTTCCCGAAATGAAATGGAAGCCAAGCTGCCCAGGAAAAAATATTATTCAGATGATCAGGAGAAGCTGGCTAGGTATGCCAAGGCACTCTCTCACCCGGTGAGGGTATTCGTAATGGATTTTCTGGCAAACAATCTCAACAAATGCTGTTACAGCGGTGATATGGCAGAGGAACTGCCCATAGCCCGCTCAACCCTGTCAGAACATCTTAAGGAGCTGAAGAAGGCGGGGCTGATACAGGGAGAGATCAATCCTCCCTATATTAAATACTGCATCAACAGAGAGAATTGGGACGAGGCAAAATTGTTACTGAATAAATTTTTCAAGCGATAAAAAATTTAATATTGTATTTCGACGTTTTACGAAATGAAAGGAGAATAAGAGATATGGAGATTAAGATTCTGGGCCCGGGGTGCCCCAAATGCAAAACCCTTGAGAAACTGACACGTGAGGTTGTGGAGCAGAACGGAATTGAAGCCACTGTTTCAAAAGTTGAGGATATCGTGGCCATAATGAACTACGGCGTGATGACGACCCCGGCCCTTGTGGTCAATGAGAAGGTTGTTCTGAAGGGACGGGTGCCTTCAGCTGATGAGCTTAAAAAGTTATTAATCAACTAAATAATGATAGACCGATGAAGAAGATAATCTGGATTTCAGTCATTTTTGTTGCTCTGGCTGCCTTTCTGGCATTCAGGCCTGGCATCAAAGCTGATATTGCTTCTGACACAACTGCAACCGCGGCTGATAAGGTGGAGGTATATTATTTTCACTTTTCACGCAGGTGTGTCACATGCATTGCAGTTGAAAACAAAGCTCAGGAAGCTATAGTTGCACTCTATCCTGACGAATACAGTAAAGGAACAATCACATTCGCTTCATTCAATCTTGAGGACGAGAAGAGTAAGCCGCTTGCTGAAAAGGCAAAAGTCACAGGGCAGGCACTGGTGATCATGAGCGGTGATTTCAGGAAGGATCTTACAGCTGAAGGTTTCATGTATGCCAATAATAACTTCGAGAAGTTTACGGCTGAGATCAAAAAAACAATTGATCCACTCGTAAGGGAGATAAAATAATCAATGGAGCTTCTGCAGCGGATACTTGAGAATTCGCAGTACGCATTTACAACAGCGGCCATTCTGGGGCTGATGACCGCCATCAGCCCCTGCCCGCTGGCAACGAATATTTCGGCAATAGGGTTTATCAGCCGTGATCTTACTGACCGGAGAAGGGTATTTCTCAACGGGCTTGTTTATACTCTGGGAAGGGCAATTACCTATGTGGGTTTAGCCCTGATCATTTTCTTCGGCGCCAGCCAGATGGATATCACCGGCTGGTTCCAGAAATGGGGAGAAAAACTGCTGGGTCCGGTTCTGATCCTGATAGGTTTTTTCATGCTCGACTTTATCAAATTCAAGCTTCCGGGGGCCATGGGATCGATCACGGAAAAGATAGGGGAGAGGGGCAGGAAGAGTTATCTGAATACCCTTTTGCTAGGAATTCTGTTTGCCATGGCATTCTGCCCATACAGTGGAGTTTTATACTTCGTAATTCTGATACCTATGACTGTGGCCAGTGCTGACGGACTCTATCTGCCCCTGATTTTTGCCATCGCCACCGGAATTCCTGTAATCATTTTTGCATGGTTGCTGGCTTATGCGGTAAGCAATGTTGGAAAGATGTACAGCCGTATCAAGACCTTCGAGATATGGTTCAGGAGGGTGGTTGCCGTACTGTTCATCGGAGTGGGGATATACTATATTATAATAGCCATATTTTAAAAAAAAATTATATATGCATTTCGGGTTTTTACGAAATGATAATCTTTAGCTTAAAATGGAACTGAAAAAAGAACTGAAGATTCTGTTGTGGATCACTGTTGTATTTGTCTTTGCGTTTTTCATGCCGATAGAAAGCGCCCGATTCAACACTGCGATTGCGGCGACTTTTGATCTGGTAAAGTGGTATGCCAGGGAGCATGTTATTCTTTGTCTTCTGCCGGCATTCTTCATTGCCGGTGTTATATCGGTATTTGTCAGTCAGGGGTCGGTGATCAGGTATTTCGGAGCCAATGCAAAGAAATGGCTCGCATACTCCGTTGCCGCCGTCTCCGGAACCATTCTGGCAGTCTGTTCATGCACAATACTGCCGCTCTTCTCAAGCATTAACAAACGCGGCGCAGGTCTTGGCCCGGCAATAGCATTTCTCTATTCCGGTCCGGCAATCAATATTTTGGCGATCATTCTTACGGCCCGCATCCTGGGCTTTGAAATGGGTATTGCACGTGTTATAGGGGCTGTGGTTTTCAGCGTGGTGATAGGACTGATCATGTCACTGATCTACCGTAATGAGGAGAAGCAGAAAAGAGAGGGTCAGATGAACCTGATGGTAGAGCCCGAAAGAAGACCGATGTGGCAGACGATGACTCATTTCTTTACACTGGTGCTGATACTTGTATTTGCCAACTGGGGTAGCCCGGCTGCCAATGATACATCAAGTGCCTGGTACTATATCTATTCATACAAATGGTGCATAACGGGATTGTTCAGCCTGGTGCTTGCATGGTCACTGATTAAGATCCTTAAGGTTAAATGGCAGTGGGTATTGGCCGCCGCAGTTGTGACTGTGGTATCGGTATTCTTGTCGAATTCACTGATTGAAAGTGATAAGCTAAGGCCATTGGTCCCGATGATTGTTGGAATAGCTGCGCTAAGCGTTATAACATTATTTGATAAACAGGACGATGAAAACCGTGAATGGACCCTCTCGACATGGGGATTCGCCAAGCAGATTATCCCCCTCCTTGGAATCGGTGTGGTGATTGCCGGGTTTCTCCTTGGCTCTACCCACGACGGCCAGAGTCTCCCGGGTGTAGTCCCGAATGAATGGATCGCAAAGCTGGTAGGTGGTAATTCAATATCATCAAACTTCTTTGCATCAATAGTGGGCGCGTTCATGTATTTCGCCACACTGACTGAGGTGCCTATTTTGCAGGGGCTCATAGCCTCAGGAATGGGTAAAGGCCCGGCCCTGGCTCTTCTCCTTGCAGGACCTTCGCTCTCGCTGCCCAATATGCTGGTTATACGAGGTATTATTGGAAATCAAAAGACTGCGGTATACGTCAGCCTTGTAGTTGTAATGGCAACTATTTCAGGGTCGATCTATGGTTCACTTTATTAATATTAATAACTATGCCTGACATTACGATACTGGGCCCGGGATGCACAAACTGCGTCAGACTTTAAGAAGTTTTAACCCTTTTGGTAAGTCAGTTACATCAGAAGTAATTACATTTGCCGAATATATTGATACTTGCGCAAAGGACGAAAGATAAAGAGCTGGTCAATGGTGCTCTGCATGCTGATAATACTGGCACACAGTATTATTCCTCACAACCATGCGGAGAATAATCCGGCATTGCTGAACAGGCATGATTTTATAACTAAGTGCAGCCATGATGCCAATGCAGTTACCGCTGAATTTCATGATCAGTGTGAAGAGTCTCCGGTATGCCGGATCTCCGGACTGCTTTTTCACCAGCTCTCACAAGACAATCTTCCGGCACCCTCAGACTCACCGGACTTTGCTTTCCTCGTCTGGGAAATTGAATCAAGTCTAATTTTCATTGATCAATACTTTTACAGGGAACTTTTGCCCGGGTCAACTTTATTGCGCGCCCCACCGTCAGCATAACCGGCTCCCACAGGATGTTCAATCAATTTTAACTGATATTTTAATTCTGCTGACAAATGAAATCTATATTATATATGTTGTTTGTCCTGCTACTGGCAGGAATCGCCGCATGTGCCCCGAGCTCTGATGCCGGTCATGAATCAGAAGAGGAACATGACCACGAGGCTGTAACTACCGGTGCCCATAAGGAGGAACCTGGCCCAGCAACTGTCATCCCCGGTTCCCATGCTCAGGACTCTGCACATTTTGAGATCGTTACCCTTGTGACGCAACCATTTTCTTTTGTTTTGAAAACCGGAGGCCGGATCATGGCCGATAACCGGGATCTGATCACGATCACTTCCAAATCATCAGGACTCGTAAAATTCGGTGAAGAATTTTTGTTGCCGGGAGTGAAGATTTCACAAGGGCAGGCACTCTTCAGCGTTGCCGGCGGGAATCTGTCTGACGACAACACGGATCTTAGATTCCGGCAGATCAAGTCTGATCTTGACCGTGCCAGAATGAATTTTGAGAGGGCTGAAAAACTTATTGCCGAAAAGATAATAACCGAAGAGCATTATCTGGCGGCCAGGAATGAGTTTGAAAAGATCAGCAGCGAGTATGATAACATTGAGGCCGTCTACGGTACGGGAGGCAGCAGGGTTATCGCACCTGTTTCAGGATACATCCGCGACATTTTTGTTGCCGATGGACAGAAGGTCATGGCAGGCCAGCCAATGGCATCAGTGATCTCAGGCCGCAGACTTGTTTTGAGGGCTGATGTCAGGCCTGATGACCTGGCCGCCGCTTCATCAGCGGTGAGTGCCAATTTCAAGGTTGGGTACAGCGACAGGATATTCAAAACCGTTGAAATGAACGGCCGGAAAATATCCTACGGCAAGAGTACGGGGGAGAGTTCACTCCTAATCCCGGTTTACTTTAGTCTCGATTATGAGCCGGAGCTGATCGAGGGGACCTATGCTGAGGTCTATCTTATAGGCAGGCAGGCAGCTGATGCATTGACGGTTCCCAACAGTGCGCTTATGGAGGAGTTCGGAAGGCTCTACGTTTTTGTTGCACATGAAGATGGCGACTTTGACAAGAAGTACATCACCACCGGTTACAGCGACGGAGAAAAGACCCAGGTGCTTTCAGGGCTCAATGAGGGAGAACGTATTGTTGCCTCAGGCACCTATCTGGTGAAACTGTCCCAGATGTCTGTCTCTGCCCCTGCACATAACCATTAATCCTGCAGACCATGCTTGATAAAATAATAGACTATTCCTTAAGGAACAGGCTGAGCATCGTCATAGGAGCTCTCCTTCTGATAATCACCGGAACCATTGTTACATTGCGGATAGATATTGACATTTTCCCGGAGCTGACAGCCCCGACGGTTGTAATAATGACCGAGGCAAGCGGCATGGCACCGGAAGAGGTTGAGACACTTGTCTCATTTCCAATTGAAACAGCAGTAAACGGAGCAACGTCCATAAGGCGTGTAAGATCCACCTCAACAATGGGGTTCTCAATTGTATTCGTTGAATTTGACTGGGGGACGGATATATACAAAGCCCGGCAGACAGTTGCCGAGCGACTTATCCAGGCAAATGCCAAACTGCCTGAAGGGATTGAAAAGCCGGTCATTGCCCCGCAGACATCACTTTTGGGTGAGATGATGATCATCGCACTTGAATCGGACACACTGACTCCCATGGAGCTCAGAACGATGGCTGACTGGACCGTGGCACCCAGACTGCTGGCAGTTGGTGGAGTAGCACAGGTCAATGTGATTGGAGGTGATATAAAGGAATATCAGATTCTGGCTGATCCGAATAAGATGAATTACTTCGGGGTAACAATGAGTGAACTGATTGGTGCAAGCAAAGAGCTGAATACTAATACATCAGGATCATTCATCAATCAATACGGCAGCAAGTACATTGTCAGGGGCATGGCAAGAAGTGACAGGCTGTCGGATCTGGCTAATTCTGTGGTCAAAGTCTCGGAAGGCACCCCTGTGAGAATTGGCGACATCGCTTCTGTAGAGATTGGCAGTACTCCTGCTATAGGAACAGGTTCTTACCGGGGAAAGAGTGCGGTGCTGTTGACAATTACCCGGCAACCAGATGCAAATACTGTTGCCCTTGCCGGTGATATTAAAGATGTTATCAGTGACATACAGGCCAATGCAGGCTCATCGCTCACTTTTCATGATGATATCTACAACCAGGCTGAATTTATTAATACCTCCATCAGGAATGTGCTCAAGGCGCTGCTGGAAGGCGGAATATTCGTAGTCATCATTCTCTTTTTATTCCTGTTCAATGTCAGGACCACGATCATCTCCCTTCTGGCGATGCCACTGTCACTTCTTGTGGCCATAATCACCCTGAAATTTCTCGGCTACACTGTCAACACCATGAGTCTTGGCGGTATGGCAATAGCCATTGGCTCATTGGTTGATGACGCCATCATTGACGTAGAGAACATATACAGGCAATTGCGCAAAAATGTCCTTCTGACTCCGGAAAAAAGGGAGCCTACAACCAGGGTTGTTTTCAGGGCTTCATCAGAGGTCAGATCTTCAATCTGGAATGCCACGCTCATTATCATCATAACATTTGTTCCGTTGTTTTTCCTTGGTGATCTTGAGGGAAGAATGCTGAGGCCGCTTGGAATTTCTTTCATAGTTTCTCTTTTTGCCTCACTGATAGTTGCAGTCACTCTGACGCCGGTGCTGAGCAGCTATCTCCTGACTGATGAAAAACGGCTACTGCGGGCAGTGAACGGATCCTGGACTGAAAGGAACCTGGGCAGAATCTATCGTAATGCACTTCAATTTACTTTAAACAGAAGCAGATGGCTGATCGGACTGACTGCAGCCCTCTTCCTGGCATCAGTTTTCATGCTAACAAGAGCGGGAAGCTCTTTCCTGCCGAATTTCAATGAGGGGGCGCTGACTGTAAACATATCACTCACCCCCGGTATATCTCTTGAAGAATCAGCCAAAATAGGCGTCATGGCACAGGAGATATTGCTTGATATCCCTGAAGTCATCTCAGTAGCATGCAAGACAGGGAGGGCTGAACTGGCCGAACATTTCTTCAGCGAGAATATGTCAGAGCTGGATGTGCCCTTTGTGCTTTACGGCAGAAGCAGGGAGGAGTTTTTCGCAGAAGTCCGGGAGAGACTCCGGGCGTTACCCGGGGCAAGCATAGAAGTCGGTCAGCCCATAACTCACAGGATGGACAGGATGCTGTCAGGTACCAAGGCCAACATTGCCATCAAACTCTTCGGAGATGACCTGAATGATCTTTACAGGACTGCAAACGTCATTAAATCTGAAATTGAAGATATTCCGGGAATAGGCGACCTGAACGTCGAGCAACTGATTGAAACACCTCAGTTGAAGATAAAACCTCGTCGGGAAATGCTTGCAAACTACGGCATCGGAATGAACAGTTTTAACTCATTTATAACCTATGCCATTGGCGGGCAGGCTGTCTCAGATGTTTATGAAGAGGAGAAGCGGTTCCCGATCGTTGTAAGGATGAATGATGAACACAGGAGCACGATGGAGGGTATTCGCAGTTCCCTTATTGATACTCATGATGGAAGGAAGGTGCCGCTGTCATCTGTTGCTGAGATAGAATCCTCATCAGGTCCCTCTTTAATCAACCGCGAGAATGTAAAGCGGCGGATCGTCATCTCGGTCAACACTGACGGGCGCGATGTCGGCAGCGTTGTCAGAGATATCAGGGAGAGGATAAATGCAGAGGTAACGCTGCCTCAGAATTACCACATTGAGTACGGCGGACAGTTTGAAAGTGCGGCAAACGCTTCCAGGAGGCTGCTGACAACATCGGTAATAGCCCTTCTGATAATATTCCTTATTCTTTACCAGGAGTTTAGGAATAGTTCGCTGGCTCTGATTGTTCTCCTGAACCTGCCGCTGGCCCTGATTGGGGGTATTATTGCAATCAAACTCTCTTCAAATGTTGTGAGTATACCTTCAATTATAGGTTTTATTACCCTATTCGGTATTGCCACCAGGAACGGCATACTTCTGATCTCAAGATATATTCGCCTCAAACAGGAAGGGAGGCCTCTCCGTGAACGGATCATCTCAGGGTCGGCTGACAGGCTAAACGCAATTTTGATGACAGCCCTGACTGCCGCACTTGCACTTATACCCCTTGCCATGGGAGGAGACAGGCCGGGTAATGAGATCCAGAGTCCGATGGCCATCGTTATTCTTGGAGGACTGCTCAGCTCCACGCTGCTGAATGTATTCATCATTCCCTCAGCTTATTATTTAATGGAAAAAAGAGACAAAAATGATTAAGAAACTATTCATACTTACAGTGATCATTTTTATTGCCGGACCGCTGTCAGCTCAATCAATTACGGAATATCTGGAAAGGGTTTCCGAAAACAATCCGTCGATTACCGCATACAGAAAGCTGCTTGAGGCAAGACGAACTGAGGCACGGACCGGCAATGCCCCTCCAGATCCGTTCGTGTCTGCGGGTTTTATGCCCGGTAACACTGATGCAGCCGGCAATAAAAAGACCTGGTCGGTATCACAGTCATTTGATTTCCCGACAAAATACCTGATGCAAAAGAAAATTAACAATAACACCATTATTCTTGCAGAACAGGAGTTTAGCCTGGGAAGGATGAATGCCCTGCTCGAAGCTGAACTCACAATATTTGACCTCATTTATAATACCAGGGCTCTTGAAAAATTGCTTGATAGGCAAAAGGGCTATGAGACACTGAAATCAACTTGGGGAAGAATGATTGAAAACGGCGAAGCCACAATAATGGATTACAACAACATATTATTGGAACTTTCCGTCGTGAGCCTTGAAATTTACCGGAGAGAATCGGACCGGGAAATGCTCATGGAAAAGCTCCATTACATGAGCGGATCGGAAGCGGGAGAAATTGTATATGCTGATTACCCGGTTAAAGCATTGCCTGATCCAGAACTTCTGATAACCGAGAAATCCCGCTCTCACCCTGCCTTTCTCATTTCTGAGCTTGAATATACTATCAGTCAGCAGGAGGTCAGGCTAAGCAAGAACGCTTCCCTGCCTGGATTTCAGGTGGGTTACGGATCAGAAATCGTTGCAGGTACTGCGTACACCGGTCCGATTGCCGGACTGAGCATTCCTCTGTGGGCTAATTCAAACAGAGTCAGATCAGCATCAGCTGCTGCTGATTATTTGGAGGCATTTCGTGAAGCGACATTACTTGAACTGAAATTGAAGACAAGAAATGATTATAACAGAGTCCTGGCATTGAAGAAAAGTATTTCAGAGATCAGGAGTATTATTGAAGCAGGAGGTGGAACAAAATATCCTGACAAGGCCCTTGCAGCAGGAGAAATTACTGTCGTAAACTATTGTGCATACATGAAAGTCCTCTACGAATCGGAAGACCGGCTTATGGAACTGGAAAACGAATATCATAAGGTGCTGGCAACCCTGCTGGACTACCGACTATGCCTGTGAAATTCAGTGCCGCAGCATTCACAAGGCTCAATGCCCTATTTCTTTTCTGATCCGGAATGGCATTTTGCAGGAGTGCACCCGGCTTCAGGGCCGGTTTTTGTGCAGTTGGCTTTACAGGCTGCAGCACACTCTCCATCCTTGCATTTGGCGGGATCACAGTTCGCTGCCGAATGCTTTGCGTGAGACCCGGGTACCGGACCTTCGCCGGCAGCCATTTCACAGGTGGCAGCAGAGGGGCATTTTGAACAGTCTTTAACGGATTCCGTTTTGGCTTTCTTTTCCTTCTTCTGATCATTCTGTGCATTGACTGCAGCTATTACAACAAACATCAGGATTACTAGAGCTGAAATTCCAAGGATGACTTTCTTCATGACTTTTTTGTTTTTGTTCGGTTCAAAATTAATTTAACAACAGCTTCATCATGTTATACCGCAGTTAAATCATGTTATCCCGATGTTAAATCTTCATCGGCTTAACGAAATCTGTGTATTTTTGAGCTTATGAAGAAGTCGCGTGTTCAGCTTATTCTACTGATATTGACCTTTGGAGCACTGTCAGCCCTTGTTGCAATTCAGATCAGCTGGATTCTAAAGGCAGCCCGGATGCAAGAAGCCCAGTTCAACCATAGCGTTGAGATGGCAATGAACCGGATCGTGGAAAATCTTTCGCGAAACGAGGCCATTTGCAGCGAGGTAAACAGTTGTCTGAGACAGGGCCGGCACGAATCATGCATGCTGGTGATGAAGACAAGGGAAGAATGGGAGAATATGAAATCGCTGATCCGGCAGGACCTTAATTTCTACGGAATAGGACTTGACTTTGAATTTGATATAGTAGGAGCAGACCAGGCTGCACAAATAGCCCGGACAAAGAACACTTACCTCAGTAATGGCCTGGAAGAGATGCTGGAGAAATCAGGGTATAAACTCAGTTTGCGGTTTCCCGAGAAACGTGATTTCATTCTTGCCCAGATGGGTGATATCTTTATCTTTTCGATGTTGCTTCTGGGTTTGATATCCATCTCATTCATAATAATATATACATACTACAGGCGGGAGAGGCTCCTGTCAGAGGGCATTGTGGATTTTGTTAATAATGTTACTCATGAGTTCAAAACCCCGCTGACCAACATATCACTAGCAAACAGCATGCTCTCTAAAAACGAGAAAGTGGAAAACGATGAGAAACTGTCCTTTTACACCAATGTAATCAAAACCGAACAGAGCAAGCTGAATGAGAAAGTTGAGAAGTTGCTTAAAACGGACTTTGCCGGGATTGACAGGTCGTTGCCCACGGAGGAGATAGATGCCGCTGCAGTTGTGGAAGATATTACAGAAACGTTCAGAGTGCAGATTGAACAGAAGGGAGGGAAGATAGCTATTAAGAGGGCAGGAGACAGGTTCACGGTTACAGGAAATATTGACCTGTTTCATATTGCCCTCGGGAACCTGGTTGACAATGCAGTTAAGTATTCGGGCCAGAGACCTGAAATATTAATAAGACTGACATCGGGAGATCAGAAGCTTCACATTGTAATTGAGGACAACGGTCCCGGCATTACAAAGGAATACAGGGGAAAAGTATTTGAGAAGTATTTTCGTGTACCTGAAGGTAATACTCACAGTGTTGATGGCTTCGGTCTGGGACTATACCAGGTTCGGGGGATAATTTCAGGAATGAGAGGCAACATCAGAATCGTGAACAGGAAGGAGGGAGGCCTGGCGGTGGCCCTCGAACTTCCTCTGACTGAGAAAGATGACGGAAAATCATAAACATACGAGAATACTGCTTGTTGAGGATGATCTCAACCTGGGTTTTTTGCTGGTAGATTTCCTGGAGTCAAACGGGTTTAAGGTTAAACTGTACCGCGATGGTCAGTCAGCGCTGCAGGGATTCACAAGAGCCGGGGCTGACTTCTGCCTGATTGATATCATGCTTCCCGGCATGGATGGATTTTCGCTGACGGCCAGGATTAAAGAGCTTGACAGCAAGATTCCGGTGATCATCATCTCTGCACGCTCTCTCAAGGAAGACAAGATCACCGGGTTTCGCCTCGGGGTGGATGACTACATAACCAAGCCGTTCGACGAGGAAGAGCTCCTCTACAGGATCAGGGCGGTGCTCGGCAGGACGGCCCGGTCCGTAACCGAGTCACCTGATGAAGCAGAGATCATCAATATCGGCCGGTTTGCGTTTGACCCTAAGAATCTCAGTCTGATAAAGGGGGGCAATTCACAGAGAATGACAATAAAGGAGAGCAGAATACTCGGTAAACTTGCCACTTCCGTTAATAATATTGTTACCCGGGAAGAGATTATGATTGATGTATGGGGCGAAGCTGATTACTATACAGGCCGAAGTCTTGACGTATTTATATCCAAATTGCGGGGCTATCTTAAAGGTGATCCCTCGGTCCGGATTGTTACAATCCCTACACTTGGTTACAAGCTTGAAATAAAGAACTGATAGCCGATTATCAGGTCAATAAAAAGTGAGGGTACAGGAACATTTGGCTGGTTTAGGCTGGCAGATACTGAACCAGTAAGTCGTGAACCCGGGGTACAGGTAACTGGATAATTGTCCCGGTTGCAGCTGTCATCTTCATCACTATCATCTACCTGGCGGACAATATGGACGACTTCAGAAAGAACTTCTGACATTGATCCGGTTTGGTCCTGGTAACTGTGATGTTCTTCCGGGCTTCATAGCTTAAAATTTTTATGTATCCTGGATTGTTATAGTTAAGTAAAGATTATAATGTTCTATTTCGTAAATCAACGAAATGATTATATTTGAATGCTGAAAATGCAAAAAACAGTCCGGCACAAAACTATTATCCTTAGTAAGGGGCTATGTCTGAATTGTATCATAACAAGGGATTCTGCAGCGGAGGGTTCTTGAATCTCACTCCGCGTGAAGCTTATGCCGAAGCCACCGAGGGCGATGCAGTGATTTTGGATGTCAGGGAAGAGAGGCTGACAGGCTACAAGAATTTTGATGTTCCCCGATTGCTCCATTTACCTAAGAGCAGAATAGAAAGGGATTATGTTGATCTGTCGCGCGAACAGCCGCTTATCATTGCCGACTCAGTTGGTTTGAGAAGCCACGAGGTGATGGAGTTTCTTTTGGCAAAGGGATTTGCCAATATTGCTAACCTTGCCGGAGGGATAGTGGCGTGGGAGCAGGACGGCTTACCGCTGAAAATAGACATCACTGAGCAACTGAGCGGATCATGCACCTGTCAATTAAGGCCGAGGAATAAGGGGTAATGAGGCAGTAGGGAGTAGGCAACAGGCAATAGTGGAGTCGGCAGTCCACAGTTGGCAGTCGGCAGTCAGAACAGGCAACAGGCAAAACTGAAAAATATGAAAATACTGATCCTTTGTACGGGCAACAGTTGCCGGAGCCAGATGGCTCACGGCTTCCTTCAGTCGTTTGACGAAACTCTTTATGTGAGGTCAGGCGGTACTGAGCCTGCTCCACATATTAATCCAGAAGCCGTGGAAGTCATGGCTGATTTGGGAATTGATATAAGCCACCATACTCCACACCTTGTTGATGAATACCTGGACGAAGAGTGGGATTATGTTATCACTGTTTGTGACCATGCCAATGAGACATGTCCGGCATTTTTCGGGAGGGTTAAGCACCGGCTCCGTCTTGGCTTTGAGGATCCGTCGCATGCCGCCGGCACCCCTGAATTCATTCACGGAGAGTACATAAGGATTCGCGACCTGATTCGCGAGACATTTCTGCAGTTTTACATCGATAACATTAAGGAACAATCATGAATCCCTCAGAACTGAAACTTATCGTACAGGAGAAGTACGGAAAAATAGCATCATCGGATGATTCCGTATCCGGCTCCTGCTGTTGCACCCCAGCATGTTGCTCATCCGAGGGTATCAGTACCTTCAATGAAAGCTACGACCACCTCGACGGGTATGTTCCTGATGCTGACCTGAGTCTGGGGTGCGGGGTCCCGGTTGACTTTGCGGATATCCGTCCCGGTGACAGTATTCTCGATCTTGGCAGCGGTGCCGGAAACGACTGTTTCGTAGCCAGGTCTCTGACCGGTGACACAGGTCATGTGACTGGACTCGATTTTACTGAACCAATGCTCCGGAAAGCTGAAAAGAACAGGAAGAAACTGGGCTACAACAATGTTGAGTTCATCAGGGGTGACATAGAAGCGATGCCCCTGTCGGACGAGACATATGATGTTGTTCTTTCAAACTGTGTACTGAACCTGGTGCCTGATAAGGGAAAAGCGTTCAGCGAGATCTTCAGGGTGCTTAAAAGCGGAGGCCATTTCTGCGTCTCGGATGTGGTTGTCAAGGGTACACTGTCAGAAGACGCACGCTCTGATGCCGAGCTCTATGCAGGCTGCGTTTCCGGTGCATCTGCCATGGATGAATATATTGGATTCATAAAGGAGAGAGGTTTTTCAGATATCACCATTCACAAGGAGAAGAGGATTCAGATGCCTGACGCAGTACTTGACCCGGATGAGGAGCAACAGGGTAACGGTGTATTTAGCATAACCGTCTCGGCACATAAAAAGTAAAGTCGAAAGTCCGTAAAGTCCATAAAGTTGAAAGTTCTAAAATCACAAATCGAAAATCTCATATTTCTTAATTCTTAATTCCCAAATTCCCCTCCAATGCCTTCTAAGAAACGTCTCAAACTGCTTGACCGGTATCTCACCCTGTGGATAATGCTGGCAATGCTTGCCGGTGTTGTTATCGGCTGGATAAGTCCTGAGATTGCCGGTTTCTGGAACAGCCTTTCCAGCGGGACAACCAACATACCCATTGCCATAGGTCTGATAGTCATGATGTACCCGCCTTTGGCGAAGGTTAAGTACGAGGAACTTGCGGATGTGTTCAGGAACACTCGCGTGCTTGGGCTGTCACTTGTGCAGAACTGGGTTATCGGGCCCGTTCTCATGTTCTTTCTGGCCATCCTGTTCCTCAGGTTCAATATAGACTATATGTACGGGTTGATACTTATCGGTTTGGCCCGTTGCATTGCCATGGTGATTGTCTGGAACGACCTGGCGAAAGGGGACACACAATATGCAGCAGGTCTGGTCGCCTTTAACTCCATCTTCCAGGTGCTCTTCTTCTCTGTCTATGCCTGGTTCTTTATTGCCGTCCTTCCGGGCTGGTTCGGCCTGCCGGTGAATGATGCAGTTGAACAGATCACAATAGGGCAGATTGCTGAGAGCGTCTTCATCTACCTCGGAATACCATTCATAGCAGGATTCCTTACGAGGTTTGTACTGATACGGGTCAAAAGCAAGGAGTGGTACCACACGAAGTTCATACCGAAGATCAGTCCTCTTACACTGATCGCATTGCTCTTTACCATTTTTGTTATGTTCTCGCTAAAAGGTGAGTATATAGTCAGGATACCACTCGATGTGGTAAGAATAGCCATTCCGCTTGTTATATATTTTGTTGTGATGTTTTTTGTCTCGTTCTTCATAAGCAGGAGGGCGGGGGCAAATTATGAACAGACCACGACCCTATCTTTTACTGCAGCCAGCAACAACTTTGAGTTGGCTATTGCGGTTGCCATTGCGGTGTTTGGCATAAATTCAGGTGAGGCCTTTGCGGCGGTGATCGGTCCCCTCATCGAGGTGCCGGTGATGATTGCACTGGTCAACGTGGCGCTCAGAATGAAGACGAAGCTTTTTAACCCTGATCCTTTTTCCGCCGGAACAGCCGGGGAATGAATTTGGGTACCTCTTTCTGGTATATGGTGTAATCCGGGTATTTGCTGCTGCTTATATTTTCCGTCATTATTGAGCTCCCAATAAAGAGAATCACCAGCAGCACGGGTCCCAGCAGGGTAAAGTTGATCCATTTGCCCGAGGCGGCCACGCTGAAGAGATAGAAGCTGATCCAGATAGCCTGTTCTGAGGCAAAATTGGGATGGCGGACATACCCCCACAGACCTTCGGTAAGAAAGCCCTTACTGAGTGATTCCATGTACGGTTTCTCATTTTCCGCCGGGCTGCGTTTCACAGTCTGGAACCTGTACTGCTGGTTGTCTGCGATGGTTTCGGTAACTATAAAAAGCAGCATAAGCGTTGAGGCAACAAGGTCAGTAACACCCATCGGTATCCCCTGGTAAAGTGCGGCCATCAGCAGCGGGGTAGAGAAGAGCAGGATGAGCAGGTTCTGATATAATGATATAAAGAGAAGATTGAAGAGCCCGAACCTGAACCTGCCTCTCAGGGCACTGGTCTCTCTCAGGATACTCCAGCGATAATCCTCCTCTCCCTGCCAGGGGATTATGCTGTATCCGCCCTTACGGTAAAAATTGAAACTGAGCCTTATACCCCAGACTGTCACCAGGGAGGCCATGAGAAATATCC
Organism: Bacteroidales bacterium; assembly: GCA_029210565.1. Taxonomy (GTDB): domain Bacteria; phylum Bacteroidota; class Bacteroidia; order Bacteroidales; family VadinHA17; genus SR-FBR-E99. Next base: position 232,991 of record JARGFQ010000003.1, on the reverse strand, counting down.
TGGGTGACGGAAAGGCCATAACGGTAATCCATGCATATGCCAGCGGCATCAGGCTCCAGAGCTTGTCAACCTGGCTGTAGTTTCTTGTTATCTCACTCACAATGAAACAGACCAGCACAACTGCAATCATAAGGTTGATCCATGTCGAAACCAGGGATTGAAACTGCGGTTCGAATCCTGACAGTACATTCAGCGAAAACGGCGACAGAATAGTCATCATAAATATGTAATTTGGTCTCAAAGATGTAAAAAAAAATATTTAACTGTAGAGATTCATTAAAATGAAAATTCAAACCGCGAAGCCTGGTCCAGCCAGGAGCATGATTATTATTATGTTGATTCTTATTATACTGTCTGGATGCAGCGGCCGTTCAGGAGCTGAAAAGAAGAATGCAGCATCTCCAGACATCAGTGATCTCGAAATATCTGAGGATCTGAGAAAGGTGTTCTCAGAGAGGAGAGGCAGGCTTACGGACCAGATTGAAGATGGTGTCGTCATCATCAGTTCGGGCAGTTTTCCCTCAGGAGGCCATTGTGAGTATCGTGTGAACGACAACTTTTACTATCTGACTGGTTTTGACCAGCCTATGAGTGTCGTTGTCATGGAAAAGGGGTCGCCCGGTTCCTGTTCTCTTTTCCTGCGTGAGAGATCAAGGCGTGACATCATATATAATGGAGGTGCACAGCTGAATGAAGAGAAAATGGCTGCTTACGGGTTTGATACTATTGTTCCGTATTCTGAGTTGCAGGGCCTGATCGGGGATTATGTTGGCAAAGACACGCCTCTGTATATCGATTTCAGGGACTGGATGCTAAAAGGCATGCTGCTGACGGAAACCGGAAAGCAACGCCAACCGGAAACGCTTGTCAGGGAAATGGCACCGCTGGTTGAAGAGATGAGGGTTTTCAAGGATGAGTCAGAGATATCGAGGATGCAGAAGGCCATTGACATCACCGGCGATGCCTTCGTTAATGCCTGCCGCATATGCCGGCCCGGAATGTACGAGTTTGAGATCGAAGCGATGATTGAATATACATTTCACCGGAACGGAGCTGCCAGACCTGCATTCTCTTCCATCACCGGTTCGGGTCCGAATACCGTTACACTTCATTACTCCGAAAACAGCAGAAAAATGGAGGAGGGCGACCTGCTCCTTACGGATATAGGAGCTGAATACGGATATTATGCTGCAGACATATCGAGGACAATCCCTGTGAACGGTCATTTTACAAAGGAACAGAGAGAGATCTACGAACTGGTTCTAAAAGCACAGAAGGCAGCTATTGATGAGCTGCATCCCGGCAGTCCACTCTACGGTGGTCATGCGAAGGCCACCGCGGTTATTGTCAGGGGCCTCTTTGAACTGGGGTTGCTGACAGACACCGCATCCGTTTGGCAGAAGGAGTTCTACACAATTTACCAGATCAACCATTACCTTGGACTAAATGTCCATGACGCCGGAAACTACGGTTTCCCCGGCGCATTTATCCGGGAGTATATGGCTGTTGACACGGCAATAGGAAGACCCCTTGAGAAGGGAATGGTGCTGACTGTCGAGCCTGGCATCTACCTGAGAGAAGACGGACTTTCACAGCTTTCTGAAATATTTGGAGGCAGGGTCAGCGAGGCAGAGATTGGAGAGTTTATTGACCGCGTTCTGCCTGTATATGAAAAATATGAAAACATCGGAGTCAGGATCGAGGATGATGTCCTGCTCACTGAAACCGGACATGTTGTCTTGTCACAGAATATCCCGAAGGAGATTGATGAGATTGAAATAATAATGGGACGAAGCAGAAACCGATGGTTAAAGCAATAGACCATGAATAAATATTCATTTCCTTCCCGGGGTATGAGAGTGACGGTCACCCGTAGTGATCATGGTCGAAAAGACTTAACGTACCGTTGAGAATTCTTGAGAGGAGCTATCTGCATGAGTTAATTTAACAGAAGAAAAAGGATATGAAAAGACTGACTCTCCTGCTGTTCGCAGTTCTTGGCATAGCCCAAGTGAATGTCACACTCGCTGCTAAGGGAGATGAAAGGCCGGTAAATGTCATCCTGATCTATCTTGATGACATGGGCTACGGAGACCTCTCAATGACGGGTTCAAGGGGTTATACTACCCCGAATATTGATCGGATGGCCGACCGTGGTCTTTTCTTTTCTCATTATTATTCCCCTCAGGCAGTCTGCAGTGCTTCACGTGCCGGCCTGATGACCGGATGTTATCCGAACCGTGTCGGATTCAGCGGAGCGCTGGACCACAGGGCAACAACAGGCATTAATGAAGAGGAGGAGACCATTGCTGAACTACTGAAGAAACGAGGGTATAAAACTGCCATATACGGCAAGTGGCACCTTGGCTGTCAGGAGCAGTTTCTGCCTCTGAATCACGGATTTGATGAGTTCTACGGAATACCTTATTCCCATGACATGTGGCCCTGGCACCCTCACACCAGGGATTATTACCCGCCCCTGCCGTTAATTGAAAATAAACAGGTTGTTGCCACAAACCCTGATCATTCCCAATTCACACTTCAGTTTACGAATAGAGCCATTGAATTTATTCACAGAAACAGTTCGAAGCCTTTCTTCATTTACCTGGCCCACCCGCTGCCGCATGTGCCGTTGGGTGCTTCTGAAGCATTCAAGAGACGGTCAGAACAGGGCCTCTATGGTGATGTGATGATGGAGATCGACTGGAGTGTAGGGGAGATCATGAAAACCCTGCGGGAGCTGGATCTTGAAAGGAACACGCTGGTTATATTTACCTCTGACAACGGACCCTGGATAAACTACGGTAACCATGCGGGCAGCACTGCCGGTCTCCGTGAAGGTAAGGGCACCACTTTTGAGGGCGGACAGCGGGTGCCGTGCATCATGTGGTGGGAGGGCACCATCCCTGCCGGGACTGTTACCGACAGGCTGGTGGCCGGAATAGACATTCTCCCCACCATCGTTGAAGCTACAGGTGCACCTCTGCCTGAGAAACCAATCGATGGTGTAAGCCTGCTTCCTCTTCTGAAGGTTAATGACACGGTTATCCCCAGGAAAACATTTTATTACTATTACCGCAAGAACAACCTGGAGGCAGTGACTGACGGCAGATGGAAGCTTGTTTTCCCGCATCACGGGCGCACCTATGTAGGGTTCAAACCGGGGAAAGATGGCAAAGCCGGCGGGTCGAATGAAAATCACTGGTTTGAGGGAGGACTCTATGATCTCTGGAGGGACCCGGGTGAGAGATATGATCTTAAGGAGTATTACCCTGAGATTCTACAGAGACTTGAAAGGCTGGCAGCTTCTGCCAGGGAAGATCTCGGTGATGACCTTACGGGTGTCGCAGGTAACAACCGCAGAGAGCCGGGGAGGACAGATGGTAGACAATGACTCATTCTTACGGTGCAGTTTTAAATCACATCACGTATCGTTTCTCATCCGGGTATTGAACAGTATATTAAGAGTCACTGAGTAACCGGAACAGATCACAGGCCACGGGCTACTGTGTAATTGAATTCAGCGTATCAGGATTTCTTCCGCTCCCCTAAAACCTGTTCGAAGGAGGAAATCTTTGCCCTCAGGTACCTTCCCGTATGTGACGATTCGCATGCGGCAAGCTGCTCCGGGGTCCCTTCGAAAACCACATGGCCTCCATTTTCTCCGCCCTCGGGGCCGAGGTCAATTACCCAGTCGGCACACTTGATTACCTCTACGTTGTGCTCAATGAGAATCACCGAGTGACCGTGATCGACGAGGGCGTTAAGCGATTTCATCAGCTTCCCGATATCGTGAAAGTGAAGTCCGGTGGTGGGTTCGTCGAAGACGAAGAGCATTTTCTCACTGCTCTTCTCCTGGCTCAGGTAGTATGCCAGCTTGACGCGCTGGCTCTCGCCACCGGAGAGGGTTGATGATGACTGCCCCAGCCTGACATACCCCAGTCCCACATCTGCCAGTGGTTTCAGCTTATCAGCTATCTTCTTGCAAATCTTATCCTTACATTCGCCGAAGAACTCTATCGCTTCGTCAATGGTCATCTCCAGAACGTCATAGATGTTCCTTCCGTGGAATTTCACATCAAGGATATCGCGTTTATAGCGCATCCCCTTACATGTCTCGCACGTCAGCTCCACGTTCGCCATAAACTGCATTTCGACCCTGATGACACCCTCACCCTGGCACTCCTCGCACCGTCCGCCTTCAACATTGAATGAGAAGTGGGCAGGCTTGAAGCCCGACTGTACTGCGGCCTGCTGCTCAGCGAGGAGCTTCCGGATATCATCAAAGGCCTTAAGGTATGTGACGGGATTGGAGCGGCTTGACTTGCCAATAGGGTTCTGGTCTATCAACTCCACAGCCGTGATGCTTGTCATGTCTCCCTCCAGGGCAGTGAACCGGCCCGGTTTCAGGCCGTTGTTACCCAGTCTCGACGAGAGGGCATTGAAGAGGATATCATGCACCAGGGTGCTCTTACCGGAACCGCTTACTCCCGTCACGGCTGTAATGGTATGGAGCGGGAATTTGACACCAATATCCTTCAGGTTATTCTCACGAGCGCTTTTTACAGCTATGTAGCTGTGCCATCTGCGCCTCACTGCCGGCTCCTCTATGCGCATCGCTCCGGTCATGTACGCGGCGGTAAGTGAAGTGTTCTTCTTCGGGAACTGTGCGCTTCCCTGGTAGATCACCTCTCCGCCATGAGTCCCGGCAGCAGGTCCCATATCTATTATCTGGTCCGCGGCCCTGATGATCTCCTCCTCGTGCTCTACCACGATAACCGTGTTGCCAAGATCACGCAGTGCCCCGAGCACGTTCACCAGAAGGTTGGTATCGCGCGGATGCAGCCCGATGCTGGGCTCATCAAGGATATAGAGTGATCCCACCAGGCTGCTGCCCAGTGAGGTGGCGAGGTTGATGCGCTGCGACTCTCCTCCAGATAGCGTGTTGGAGAGCCTGTCGAGGGTCAGGTAGGTTAGCCCCACATTCACGAGGAATCCCAGCCGCTGTTGTATCTCCTTGAGAAGCCGCCCTGCTATCTCTCTCTCCTCGCCGTTGAGGGTCAGGTGTGCAAAGAACTCATGAGCCTCACTCACCGGCATGGCGGTTATCTCCGTTATGGACCTGCCGCCGATCTTCACCCATCCGGCCTCCTTGCGCAGCCTGTTGCCACTGCAGGAGGAACAGGTGCGTTTACCCCTGTAGCGGCTGAGCATGACCCTGTACTGTATCTTGTATTTCTTCTCCTCGAGATGCTGGAAGAACTGGTTCAGTCCGAAGAAATACCTGTTACCGCTCCATACCAGGGCCTTCTGTTCAGCAGTGAGCATGTGCCAGGGTTTATGAATGGGGAAGTCAAACCTGTCAGCACTGTATATGAGCCTCTCCTTCCATTGCTTCATCGTCTCTCCCCTCCAGCAGGCGATGGTGTCATCATATACCGAGAGGTTTTCATCGGGTATGATAAGGTTTTCATCGATGCCTATTACCTTGCCGTACCCCTCGCATTCGGGGCAGGCGCCAATGGGGGAGTTGAAGCTGAAGAGGTGTTCAGTCGGTTCTTCAAAGGTGATACCGTCTTCCTCGAATTTATCAGAGAAACTGACTGTCTGTGTTGATTCTTCATCAGTCACGGTAAGGGTTATATGACCCCTTCCGGTGAGAAATGCCGTCTGGACGGAGTCGGCAGCCCTGCTCAGCTCTTCAGGGCTCTGACCTGTCGGGAACCTGTCTATTATAAGGTCAAGCCTTGGCATCTTGCCGATCAGGTCTGCAGCACCCTCATCATCGAGCCTCAGAAGGCCCTTTTCGGTGCTTATGCGGTTATAACCCTGTTTCAACAGGAAGCTGATAAACTCTGACGGATCAACGTTTTCAGGGACATCCAGAGGTGCTGTCAGCAGAATGCGGCTTCCTTCCGGCAGTCCGGCAAGATAATTGACAACGTCATCCACGGTATGCTTTCTTACCTCCCTGCCGGAGATGGGAGAGATGGTATGCCCGACACGGGCCCAGAGCAGCCGCAGGTAATCATGGATCTCGGTGCTGGTGCCGACCGTTGACCTGGGATTGCGGGTGTTGACCTTCTGCTCGATGGCTATGGCCGGAGGTATGCCGTTGATGAAATCCACATCGGGCTTGTTCATGCGCCCGAGAAACTGCCTCGCGTAGGAGGAGAGACTCTCCACATATCTCCTCTGACCTTCGGCATAGATGGTGTCAAAGGCAAGTGAAGACTTTCCGGACCCCGATACTCCGGTTATGACTATGAGGCTGTCACGGGGAATTGTCAGGGTTATATCCTTAAGGTTATGTACTCTTGCTCCCTTGATTTCGATATTACCCTTCATGCGTTCTCCGTTTGCGAAAAAGCCAAAATTAATGATTTTGTATTGATTAAATTTTGTTTTCTTTGCCTGGAGTATAAACGCAACCTGCATGAAGAACAGCTTGCATGAATAATTTTCGGTTAATTTTCATTCAGGTTCAGGTATGCCATTGTAGTAATTATTATACATATACGAATGAAACTCACATGAGCAGACACACACAGGGGAATGATTATTTTGTTTCATGTAAGTTCCATTAGACCAATGAAATAATTTAATCATCTAATGAAACAATAGGGGAATACCATCCGTATAACCCAACAGAAAAAAACACAAACGAAACAAAGGAGGGCCGCCTATCGTATAACTGTACTCGTGAACCAAAAGAGTTAGTTATGAAGAGTAAAATGACCGATTATGAGCTTATTAAGAGCTACATGGACGGTAATGAAAGAAGTATAGAGCTGCTTATCCTGCGCCACAAAAGCAAAGTCTATTCTTATATCAGCCTTTACATTCGCAACCGCGATCTGGCCGACGACGTCTTCCAGGACACTTTCCTGAAGGTAGTACAGTCGATCCGCGCCGGCCGGTACCAGGATGACGGAAGGTTTATTTCGTGGGTGATGCGTATAGCTCATAACCTGATCATTGACCACTTCAGACACGAGAAACAGATGGGTATAGTCCTTAACGATGACTACGAGGCAGACCTGCTCAACTCAAGGAAACTGTCGGATGACAATGTTGAGGATGTCATTGTCCGCAGGCAGGTGATGCGTGATGTGAGGAGCCTGATAAACGGACTGCCGGAAGACCAGCGTGAGGTGGTTATCATGAGGCATTATGCCGGGATGAGCTTCAAGGAGATTGCTGACATGACAGGTGTCAGCATCAATACTGCCCTTGGCAGGATGCGTTATGCACTTATCAACATGCGTAAAATAATGGTGGAAAAAAATATCACCCTTTCACTTAGTTGATACAATTTTTGATTATGTGTGGCGTTTTTCTTTTATGAGAACAAAAACGCCTATGGATAAGAATTCTACCCTCTTACTTTCTTATTTCGAGGTTACCAATACACCTTCAGACCTGATAGCTGATGCTTTTGGTATTGATTCGGCCCTGAGCGTTTTGCTTCCCGACATGGAGGATCAGCCCTCTGATGATGTTGTTGCAGGCCTGTTTGAAAAGATCAGGCGCAAAAAAGCCCGGAAGTACGGGAGATAGATCATGAGTCCATAGCCGGTAATCCGGCTGATATATGATGAGGCTTTCTTCGGGAAGCCTTATTTGTTATATCCATAACAGAGGTCATCATTTTTCTGTGATGATTTTTTTTACCTTAGCAAAACTCAAACAGATTCAAATGAAAAGAACGATTATCTTTTTTACGGTACTTATGACCATCCTCTGGTCATGCACATCAAAACAGGAAAAAATGGAAAACAGAATGAGCGGATTTATAAGCTCTTATGAGACTAAGATAATTCCACTTTATAAGGAGTACACCCTGGCAGACTGGGAAGCCAATATTGCAGGCACTGATGGAGCCTGGGCGAACCGGGAGAAGGCCTCAATTGAATTCATCAGTTTCTATTCTGACAAGGATGCCTTTACTGAATTGAAGGAGCTGAAAGAGTCCGGGATGGTGAAAGATCCATTACTTGCCCGCCAGCTTGATATCCTTTATAACCAGTACCTTCAGGGACAGATTGACACCAGTCTGATCTCCGAACAGGTGAAGATGGAGACAGAGATAACAAAAAAATACAACACCTTCAGGGCAACGGTCAACGGAAAGCAGCTCAGTGATAATGATATAGAGAATATTCTGCGGAGTTCAACCAGCAGCCCGGAGCTGCAGGCAGCCTGGGAGGGCCACAAGATGATTGGGCCTGTCGTGGCAGACGAAATCCTCATGCTTGTCCGGCACCGCAACAAGATAGCCCGGCAGCTCGGGTTTGACAACTATCATCAGATGAGTCTGAAGCTGTCAGGACAGGATCCTGAGGAGATTACAAGGCTTTTTGATGAACTCGACAGCCTGACGCGTGATAACTATGCAAAGTTGAAGGGCGATATCGACGTCTATTTTGCAAAACATTACAAGCTGGATCCCGGACAACTTCAACCATGGCATTACCAGAACAGGTATTTTCAGGAGGCTCCGGAGATCTACCCGGTTGACTTCGACAGCTATTATGCGAATCAGGATCCAGTCAGGCTGGCATCTGAATTCTATGCAGACCTTGGCCTGCCGGTTGATGCCATCCTTGCAAAGAGTGACCTTTATGAGAAACCCGGGAAGAACCAGCATGCGTTCTCTATTGATATTGACCGGGCCGGCGACGTTCGCACGCTTGACAACATCAAGCCTGATGCAAACTGGATGAATACCATTCTTCATGAACTGGGACACGGCGTATACTCGTACTATAATGATATGTCGCTGCCGTTTACCCTCCGCGATGCAGCCCACACATTCACCACCGAAGCCATCGCCAACTATTTCGGCAGGCTGGCAACAAACCCTGCCTGGATGAATTATATGGGTATCATTGATGAGGAGGAAATGAACAAGATTTCGGAAGACAGCTTCAGGGCTTTCAGGCTTCAGCAACTCGTCTTCAGCCGCTGGGCACAGGTGATGTACCGTTTTGAAAAGGCAATGTATGAGAATCCTGACCAGGATCTCAACCAGCTATGGTGGGACACAGTTGAGAGATACCAGATGATGAAGAAGCCTGAGGGTCGCAATATGCCTGACTGGGCTACAAAGATCCATGTTGCGCTATATCCCTGCTATTACCACAATTATTTGCTGGGAGAGCTGCTGGCTTCACAGTTTGAAAATCATTTGCAGGATACCGTGGCGATCTCAGGAGATGTTGAGGCAGACCTGAAAGCAACAGGTGAATATTTTAAAAGCAACGTATTCATGCCTGGCGCAAGGTACCAGTGGAATGAGATGATAGAAAAAGCCACCGGAGAAAAGTTGACAGCCAGGTATTATGCCATGCAGTTTGTGCAATAATTATATGTCAAATAAAAATGTTACACATGAAAAAGTATCTGTTTCTTATGATCGCAGTTCTTACAGCTTGCTCCACGCCCGATAAAAAGGGGGCCGATTCTGTTGCAGGTTCTCCGGATGAGACCGTCATTAAAAGTTCGGTTGAGAAAGTACTGGCACTTCAGCCCTCGGCTGATCCGTTGCTCCTTGAAAAGGGAGTGAGACATGCCGCATCACTCTGGAGGGCGGATGACGGCACCGCAGAGGAGTTTGCTGAATTTGTTGCCGAAAACTATATCTCTGATCCGGAAAAACGCAGGAGAGTCTTTCTGAAGGTCAGTGATTACTTAGAATCGCTTTCGGGTAACATGAATGAGATAACGCTGGATCTGAGGAAGGTGCTTGACGAGGCTGCCGGTGAGATTGACGAGGTAGACCGCATGTTCGGCAACTACTCCGTGGGGTCACATTTGCAGACTGATTTCTACGATAACAGGATTGCTTTTGTGATTGCACTTAACTTCCCGTACTATGCCCTTGAAGAGAAGGAGGAGCTTGGTTCCGGATGGAGCCGCGAAGAGTGGGCTACGGCCCGGCTCGGCGACCAGTTTATCTCACGTGTGCCGGCCGAACTGAACCAGGCCGCAACGGTGGCAATGGGTAACGCGGAGATGTATATCGCAGAATACAATATACATATGGGGAAGCTGCGTACAGACGACGGAAAACAGCTTTTCCCCGATGACATGATCCTCCTGTCTCACTGGAACCTTCGTGACGAGATCAAGTCGAACTATTCCGACAATGAAAACGGACCGCAGAAGCAGGAGATGATTTACAGGGTGATGGAGCGCATCATCCGTCAGGAGATACCTGAGAAAGTCATAAATAACCCTGAATATGAGTGGTATCCCTATTCCAACAAGACAGTAAAGGATGGTTCTGCCGTTGAGCTGGATGCTGAGCCTGATACCCGTTATTCGCATCTGCTGAATAACTTCAGCTCGGAGAGGGCTATTGACCCTTATGTTCCGGGTATGAACACAGCCATACTCCGCAGTTTCTCCGGCGGCATGGAGATATCACAGGAGGATGCCGAGGCTCTCTTTGATGAATATCTCAGTTCGCCGCAGCTCAAGCAGCTGGGGGAGTTGATAAAGTCGAGGCTGGGACGTGATCTGAGGCCCTATGACATCTGGTATGACGGATTCAAATCGAGAAGTTCAATACCTGAGGGCTTTCTTACTGCCAGGACTTCAGCCCTCTATCCGACTCCCTCCGCCTTCCATATGGGTATGCCGGCCATGCTCGTCAAATTGGGATGGTCACCCGAGAGGGCAAAACAGATCGCTGACAGGATAGTGGTTGATCCTGCCAGAGGCTCAGGCCATGCCTGGGGTGCCGGAATGAAGGGGGCAGTATCTCACCTTCGTACCCGCATCTCTGACAAGGGCATGGACTACAAGGGCTACAACATTGCCGTCCACGAGTTCGGTCATAATGTGGAACAGACAATCTCTCTTTATGATGTTGACTATTACATGCTATCCGGTGTGCCAAACACAGCATTCACAGAGGCAACGGCCTTCCTCTTCCAGAACCGAGACCTGATGCTTCTTGGCATGAGGGAGGACAACCCTGAGAAGGAGAAGCTTCAGACGCTTGATGCAGCATGGTCACTGATGGAGATTATGGGGGTCAGTATGGTGGAGATGAAGTTATGGAAGTGGCTCTACGAGAATCCTCAGACTACACCGGCAGAGCTCAGGGATCAGACAGTCAACATAGCGGTTGAGGTATGGAACAAATATTTCGCTCCAGTGTTGGGAGTGAGTGACTCTCCGCTGCTGGCCATCTATTCGCATATGATCAATGGGCCTCTTTACCTGCAGAACTATGCTTACGGGCAGATAATCCAGTTTCAGATAGAAGATCACCTGAAAGGCAAGGATTTCTCTGATGAGGTTGACCGCATGTACAGTCTCGGGCGCCTGACACCGCAGCACTGGATGAACCAGGCCGCAGGGGTAAAGATCTCGGCGCAGCCTGTTCTCAGGGCTCTTGAGGAGGCGCTGAAATAATATAGTAGCCAGTGGTTGCCATGAAGTTCCTGATAATGGAGATCTTACCCAGGTGGTGAGGCAGCCGGCGGGGACGGAGGCCGAACTTGATTTCAAAATTGGGGTTTATAAGCCAGAGGGATTTTCTCAGGATGGAGAATCCCTCTCTTTTTGCAATACTCTCAAACCTGCCGATATTGATGCCGGTATCCTTTATCTCCAGAAGACCCTCAATACGGGCCGGGGTCTCTCCAGCAGTGCGCAGGAGCCACCTGTAGATCCTGCGCGGAAGGAGATGGATCCAGGGGAGCTTCGACAGAACCCTGCTGTCACACATCTGCTGGTGCCCCCCGAAGGGGTTGTTCCAGGGAGGAAAGGCAATAAACAGAATGCCGCCGCGATTGACAAACCTTTTGACAAAACCGATGAACCGTGCCTGGTCGTGAATATGCTCAAGTACATCGCGCATCATCACCAGGTCAAAGGAACCAACAGAGGCCGAATCATAGATGTCAGCCGCAATGAACTCAATCCTCTCGCCCCCGGGAATTACTGAATAGAAGCTTCGGGCATTCTGAATCTTGTTTTCTGAAAGGTCTATGCCCGTCAGACGACTGCATCCTGCCTCAAGAAACGGATGGAGGTTACCCCCCTCACCGCACCCGATCTCCAGCACCGACATCGAATCGTTAACTGACAAGATGCTCTCAATGAATGGAATAACATGCCTTGATGTGGTATGTGCCTGCTCCCTGAAATAGAGCTCACGGTCATTGTGACGTTCATGCATGGCTCAAATGTAATTTTTTTTTCGTTTTACTTGACTTTGCTATTTTGTTATGATATATTTGTGATATCAAAATAATATCACAAATCATGAAAGAAGAAAGAATTTTCAAGGCCGCATCAGGATATCTTTTCCTGCTGCTTGGACTGCTGGTTTTGACAGCGATGGTTTTTGCGTTCATCCAGGAGATCATCTGGCTGGGGATTGTACTGATTGTGGTCTCCCTGCTGATCCTTCCGGGACTGATGGTAGTCAACCCGAATGAATCTATGGTGATGGTTCTTTTCGGTGCATACAGGGGTACTGTCAAGACCAACGGTTTCTGGTGGGCAATTCCTTTTTATTCGCGCAAGAAGATCTCACTTCGTGCCCGCAACTTTGACAGTGAGCCCATCAAGGTCAACGACAAAAACGGAAACCCTATCAAGATAGGGCTTGTCCTTGTCTGGAAGGTGGAGAACACCTATAAGGCAGCTTTTGATGTTGACAGGTATGAGCATTTTGTGCTTGTGCAGAGTGATGCTGCTCTTCGCAAGCTGGCAGGACTCTATCCGTATGATAACTGGGAGGGTCATGAGAATGAGATGACGCTTCGCAGCGGCGGTGAAGAGGTCAATGATGAGCTGGAGAAGGAGATAAGGGACAGGCTCAAGATCGCCGGTATTTATGTGATTGAAGCAAGAATCAATTACATAGCCTATTCAGAGGAGATCGCCGGTGCCATGCTGCGTCGCCAGCAAGCCACCGCTGTTGTGGCTGCGCGCTTCAAGATCGTTGAAGGTGCTGTATCCATGGTTGAGATGGCACTGGATCAGCTCTCTGAGAAACGCATTATTGACCTTGACGAGGAGAAGAGGGCTGCTATGGTCAGTAACCTCATGGTGGTGCTGTGCGGTGACAAGGATCCCAATCCGATCATCAACACCGGCACGCTTCATCAGTAGTCATGCAGAAGAAGTCATTCGTCTTGCGGATGGATCCGGACAAGCTTGGTGCCATTGAAAAATGGGCCTCTGACGAGTTTCGCAGCACCAACGGTCAGATAGAATGGATCCTTGACCAGGCACTGCGCAAGGCCGGACGTCTGAAGACAAAAAATGAGAACAAAAACGAAAAGAGTGATGAAAAATGAAACGCCAGCGTTTAAGTTTACCTGTCCGAAATGCGGGGGAAGGCAATACGAAGTAAAAGGTGTGATAATGCAGCACAGCCAGTTCAGCCAGGTATTCAGTATACCGGGCAGGCGTTATACGGCGGTTATATGTGAGAGATGCCGTTACACGGAATTCTATAACCTGCCTCTGAAAAGAATAAAAGAGGCATTTGATTTTATCCCGGGAGGGTGACAGGTCACAAGTTGGAGAGGTAGACAGAGCAGCAGGCCACCACGCCTGCTGTTTCTGTTCTGAGCCGGCTGGCACCTATATGTACAGGCTGAAATCCGGTCTGAAGTGCTGCAGCGACCTCCTCCGCTGTGAAGTCGCCCTCCGGCCCTATCATCATCACCACATCATCACCCCGTCTGAAGGACGAGGTTACAGGCATACGTTCAACGGCCGGGTCACATGAGGCAATGATCCTCTTACCAGCATACACCCCGGCAATAAAGTCGTTAAATCGGACCGGATTGTTCAGTCGCGGCAGAAAGCTTTTGACCGACTGTTTCATTGCAGAGAGGATCAGTCCCTCCAGTCTCTCCCTCCTTATCCTGTTCTTTTCCGTTCTGGCACAGAGGAGTGGAGTGATTTCATCGATGCCTGTTTCAACCGCCTTTTCAATGAACCATTCGAGCCTGTCATCATTCTTCAGGGGCGAGATTGCAATATGAAGCCTGTACCCCCTCTTTCCGTATTCATGGATTACCGAGCTGACTGTTGCGGACATTGCGGAGGGGTCGGCTTTATTTATCAGACCCTGGTAAAGGTTGCCGCGACCGTCGGTGAAGGTGATCTCTTCTCCGTCTCTCATTCGCAGCACTTTCAGGCAGTGCCGCGACTCCTCCCGGCTGAAGAGGGCTTTCCCGTGCGAAATTTCCCCGCAATAAAAAATCTGCATTTTGGCGCTTCTTTCCGCAAATTTACGGATTTTAGCGGTTATAATTTCAATACCGGCAATGAAGGTAGGTGTAATGTCAGATACGCACGGTTGGGTTGCCCCGGCTGTTTATGAACATTTTGCAGATGTCGATGAGATCTGGCATGCCGGTGATGCCGGCACCACAGACGTAATAACAGAGCTGGAGGCCTTCAGGCCCCTGCGTGCGGTATGGGGAAACATTGATGGTTTTGACGTCAGGAGAGCGACACAGGAGTATCTCTTTTTCAGTGCCGGCTTAAAAAAAGTGTTGATAATACATATAGGAGGATACCCCGGTCATTATGCGCCGCGAGCCCTGGAACTAATACGTGAGTTGAAGCCCGACATATTCGTATGTGGTCATTCACATATATGCAAGGTTATTTATGACAAAAGCCATAAGATGCTTTGCATCAATCCCGGTGCCGCCGGAAGGACGGGCATGCACCATGTTATGACCCTCCTTCGGTTTACGGTCGACGGTGAGACCCTGTCTGAAATGGAGGTGATTGAGTTTGGCAGCCGTGGTCGCAGCCTCGATTACTGATCATACCTATAGGGATTCTCTTCAAAACCGCTGCCCCCGCTCTCCATTCGTCTGAGGAACCTCTCCAGTCTGTCAGGCAGTCCGATCATGTACTGGTATTCATCACGTGACCGTGCGCCGGGATCCCTTCTATCCTTCTCCTTTATACTGTTGAGAAGGTCATTGTATGAGGAGTTGGATGAGTAGCTCATCATTATTCCCCTGAAATATGAGAACCAGTACCATACATTGTTGTCTGCCTTAAGGTAGATATCCAGGAGGTCACCCGATCTCTTTCTCTGCAGCTCCACCCAACCATCAACATAGACATTGAGGGGCTGATTCCCGATGAATCCAACCCCGATCTTTCCTTCTGAGATGAAAGACATGGAAGAGGCATTCCAGACCAGTGTAACGTCGTTGAGCAGCATCTGGAACGAGTATTCTTTGGGAAGTGATCTGGCCACACCGAAGAGCTGAAGCTCCTCGGTAAGCGTTCTGGCAGCCTGCACTCCAATAAGATCACGCATTGCCTTGCTGTTGAATACAGAAGAGAGGTTGACAGTACGGAGTGTTGGCACGGTCCGAATGTCGCCGGCCATGAGTTCAAGAGCCTCTGCGCTGTAGTGGAAGGAGAGGCCAAGCATCGTCTGTACCCTTACCTTTGACGAGTCGGTATCATGGGTGACGAGGCCGGCGCTGCGAAGCCTTACCCGGTCATAGTTGACGCCGAAGTCAATTGTGCCCTCGCTGCGGAGGATGCAGAAGTTTCTGTCGAAAGAGATCATATTGCCGTGCAGGCTCCGGTCGGCGAGCTTCTCCATGGATGCTATATGGTATTGTCCCGCACCCCTGTCGTGGAACAGGTACCCGCTGACCGTAAGAAGCGGGTTGTCGCTCCACGACTTCCTCGGGGAGAGGAAGGTGCCGTATACACCGGAAGAATCAAGAGTTACGAATGTACCCGAGAAGAGCAGATTATCATCCCTGTCTCTCGGTTTTTCGTCAACAGGAATAAGGATATTCATTGGATCTATCATGGAGCTGAATTTCACCGGCAGGTTACTTATATTATTACAGGCGGTGACAATGCCTGCAGTCCCGGAGAATCTGAGGTGCTCTTCGGCTGCCCGGAGGCTCACGTCACCGGAGAAGGTGAACGCAGGGCTGAGGGTAAAGTCCTGTGATTCGGGTATATATCCTGTGGCTTTTGTGGCCATGGTGTCAACCCTGATCTCCGAAAACTCTATCACCTGGCTTTCTCCTGTCTCGTCCCTGTAATCATATTTGCCCGATCCGTAATAGTTTGCACTGCTCTCAATATTAATCCTTGCCGAATGTATCAGGTGCCTGTTGTTTATTGCCACCAGGGCACTGTCTGTCTCTTTTATTCTTGCGCCCCGCGAGATGTAGAGAACGCCTCCGCCGGGTTGCACAAGCGCATCGGCCACCGGAATGTAATTGACATCCCTCACTTCAAGTGATTCATCCTGTAAGTAGTAGGATGCGGAGCCCGACTGAAACTTCACGGTATCCTTCATGTTGTTGGTAGAGAGGAATGTCGGTTTCTCCACCATCCCCGGTGGCACCCTGAGAAGCTGGTCAGCCGTAAGGAGGGCTGAGGTCTCCCTTCCTTTCTGCCACATATCCAGCACCTTACTTTGCATGTCATATTCAAAGTTGGTCATCCTGGAGAAATACTCGATACCGGGAAAGACAACGAAAGATGAATCTGTATTGAGGCTGAAATCAGATTTCTGCTCCACAAAGTCGACATGAGTTTTGGCATTACTAGCAACGAAGCCGTAGCCGCTGCCTCGCAGTGCCTTCAGGTAATAGTCGGAAGTATCGGCTTTAACCGTCATGGCGCCGAAGGAGAAGGTCTCAGAGGTGATGCGGGAATCAGCCATCTCCGTCTGACCGCTGCCCTCCAGTCTGTCAGGCTTGAGAATGAGTGTCCCTTCCATGGTAGTACCGTTCCCGAACATGTCGAAGAGCTTTCCCTCGCTGCTCTTGGCATACCACTCATCCGTGACGGTGAGCCACTGGATATCAACGTCTTCCGAGCGCAGTTCGGGAAACCTCTGCAGCGTGTCAGGCTTCATTGTGAACCTGTCAGCCCTGGTTATCATGAATTCAGGGAAAAAGCGGAATGTGTCGGCCACGGCAGTAGCAGTAAGGTGGTCAACACTGCCACTGCCGATCAGTCCTGAATTGCTCATGCTGAGATGGTTGTACAGGATGCCCCGTCCGTCGTATATGGGAATGCCTTCCGGCGGAATCGTCATGGTGAATCCCAGGGATGTGTCGGGTTGCACAGTGAGGACCTGTCGCATGGGTTCTATAATTCCGCCCCCGACAAAAGTGCCCGACAGGGCCATGTCCTCATTGGTGTAGTGATCTATGTTGTTGTATGTAAAGGGATCAAGCCTGAAGTAGAACTTCTCCTTTTCATACAGCCCGTCGAGATCACGTATCTCATCGTAAAATATGTATGAGTCCTTGGTGGAATTGATGATGGGGTATTGCCTGAGGCTTTTCAGTCCCGATTTATTGAGAGGATCATCAATAAACAGCCGTGCTGACGCCATCTCGATCATATTATCGATACGCTTTATCACCGGTCTTCCAAACGCATCCCTCTCTTCGGTCTCAACGGCAATCTTCAGGGAATCGATCCTGTTAAGAAAGATGCTGAAGGTATCATAGCTGAATGAAAACTGTTTCCCGTATATTGTGAAGAGGCCAGCCTGGACCATGCCGTCAAATGAGATAGACCTGTTTTTGCCTATCACCAGACGGCCTCCGTAGGGTCTTATGGCCACATTTTGCGAGTCGCTCAGCGAAACCGCTCTTACTCCTCTTATATCAAGCTCATAGGTGTTGAGATCCAGTATGGCGTTTTCTTCTTCGTCACGGGTTTCACTATATATGGAGATGGCATCATAATCCTTCTTCTTGGCGAATGATGCAATATAATCGTCGACTTTTGGTTTGATGGCTACCTCGTTAAAGTTACGGTCATAAAAGAGAAAGCCGTTGTTTGCCAACTCAATGCAGAGGGCTGTTGCCTGTTCCACAGGCATGCGAAGCCATTTCGCAAGACCTTCAACGGGGAAGATGTCATACCCGTATGATTTCGCATAGTCGCGAATGCGGTAGAGAGGATGGACTTCGTCGAACCTCATCAGTCTAAAGAAGTTAGCCTCGTTATAGAATGAGACAGACTCGAACCTTGCCGCGCCTATTGACGAACCCCTTGTCCGTGACATAATAATGAACGGGTCATCCATATCCCATGAGAGATGTTCAAAGTAGAGGTCCAGGTTATGGTAGGAATCAAAATATGGACTTCGTGACAGCGGGCTGTTTGTCCGGAACATGCTTACCTCCCTGGTGGTGGCATTGTAGGAGAAGCCCAGACTTGAGTGGAAGATTGAGTCCCGGTCGAGAAAGAGGGTAGAGGAGGCATCGATACTGCTGATGCTCTGCTGTGAAAGCAGGAAGTTTTTGGATGATACATGAATAGCCATGGTGTCATTCCTGTAGAGGCTGATGCTGGCCGGGAACCAGTTGGTGCCCGTGCCTCTGACAATGGCACCTTCAAGCGCCAGGCCTCCCTCATAGTCAACGTCCCTGTAGATATCTTCAATGAAAAACCTGTTTTCATATGTCTCAAACCTGGGCATGGTTGCCTTTTCAGATGAGACAATCTCCACTGCCCTGTCGGTCAGCTTCCCGGGCACCGGCTCCGGGAAGTAGTCGGGGTGGGTGAGGAGCGAAGAGTCACAGGTGAATTCGCTCTTTGTCACATCTATATCGAAATCAGAAACGGTGGCGAATACTTTTGATGGGTCATAACCTGCTTTCTGCCACGTCACTTTTCCCTCTTCACAGTAGAGGCGGAAGAGATCGGGGTAGTATGTGCCGGAGAAGTCATAGATTTCGGTGCTGTCCTTTCCCAGGAAGCCTATTAGCGTCACTGTTCTGATGTCAATCTTCAGGACGGTATCACGCACAAACTCAAGCTTTCCGCCCCTGGTCTTCCATCTCACCGATCCGGCCGAGTAGATGGTATGGTCAACGAGCAGCAGACCGGTCACCTCAATGAACTTCTCGATGGAGGCATTGGAGAACCTGGGGTCAAAAGCCATCTCGCTGAGTCCTTCCAGCCATGCGTTCACCTCATTCTTATCCTGGTTGGTCTCCACAAAGTCGGTGAGGGTTCGCACAAAATAGATAAAACCGGGTATCTGGCTCACTCTTCGCCCCCTGAGCTGGCTGGCAACGTTAATAATCCTGTCTTTCGTCTCATGCGAGAAGCAGGTGCTGTCATAGAGTGATTTGAAAAGATCAATCTCTGCTATTTCCGATTTGCTGACCAGGGTGCCCATAAAGGTGGTCAGCTCTGCGGTAAATGTGGCTGTGTCACCGGAGAACTGTTCCTGACCGACAGCAGTTAGCGCTGGCAGTGCCGCAGCCAGAAAAATGAGAATGATCTTTTTCATCGTGGTGTCAAAGGGCTTTGACTATATTCAGAAATTCCTCCCTGACCAGTGATGCCCCTCCGATGAGTCCGCCATCGACATCAGGATTGGCAAAGAGTTCTGCTGCGTTTGATGCCTTGCAGCTACCGCCGTAGAGTATGGTAGTATCTTCTGCCGTCTCGTCTCCGTACTTTTCCCTGACGAGGCTGCGGATGAAGAAGTGCATCTCCTGTGCCTGTGCGGGGCTGGCTGTTACGCCTGTACCGATGGCCCAAACGGGTTCATAGGCAATGATGCACCTGATGAAATCTTCCCTGGGAAGCACGAACAGAGCTTTGCTCAGCTGTCTCCTGACAACATCAAAATGGATGTTCTTCTCTCTCTCTGCCAATACCTCCCCGCAGCAGAATATCACGCGCAGACCGTTATAAAGAGCCTCGGCAGTCTTGGCTGCAAGAAGTTCATCATCTTCACCGTAATATGAGCGGCGTTCCGAGTGGCCAATGATAACGCTTGACGCTCCCGTGCTTTTTATCATGGCGGCAGATATCTCACCGGTGTAGGCGCCTGATCTGTGGTCATTACAGTTCTGAGCCCCTGTACTCAGACCGGGAGCATTAAGCAGAGGGCCCACGATACTCAGATGGATGGCCGGGGTACAGAGAATAACCTCCTTGCCGTCAGGCGGCTCGGTGATAAGCTGTTTGTTGATACTGGTTGCCAGGGCTACACCCTCGCCAAGATCCATGTTCATCTTCCAGTTTCCTGCTACTATCTTCTTTCTCATTGCATTGATATTTATTGTTTAATCTTTTTGTTTTCGTTCCTCTCTTTTAAACTGAAGGGCAGTGTCACTGCGACGGCGAGAAGAACGGTGAGAATGGCGATCACGGTGACCATCATGCTACTTCTCTTTGTCTGTGTCTTCATGGCAAGGGCATTCAGATCACCTGAAAACTCTTCAGTATCGGGAAGATTCTGATATGACCATTTACCCGTTATGGTACCATTGTGCAGAAGCACAAATCCCGGATCAGACCTTATAACCGTCTTGAGAGTGATCTCATCGGCATAGAGCGCATCGAAGCCGGTGACCATATCGCGGGCTTCATAAGGCGGAGTCGCAGTAATGATATAAAATCTCACCCCCTGATTTTGCAGCGTCAGCCCGAGATCATAACCCCTGGCAAGCCCGTCCCTGTCTGACTTTGCAAGATCCCTGGCAATCATGAGCATGACATCTCCGGGTTGGCCTGTTACCTGGTCAGTCATGTCCAGCCCCTGCTCCGTCACAAGCGTAAAATCGCGTATAGGTGGCACATAGCCTTTAGATATCAGTACGGACTTCTGGTCAATGAATTTCCATGTCGTGTCATCTGCAGGATAATCGTTCAGGGTGAACTCCTGCTGCAGCCCATCTTTCTCATAAATGAACCTGATATCATACTTGTTGGGCTCCGCGTCAGGCGGTACAGCCATTGCTTCAGGAAGGTTGGTGCCTGTGCTGTAGGGCCTGAAGTCTATCACCGGGAGGCAGGCAAGGTTGTATCTCATGAAGAGAAGAAAAATGAAAATAAATACCAGGGTGGCATTCAAACCGGTCATTACTGGCAGAACTGCTGTTCTGTCCCTCCTCCTGGCAAAAACAAAGACAACCAGCAGGGTTATGGCAATGTTCTTGAAGAATGTCTGCCAGTTGGTCAGTACGACAGCATCGCCGAAGCACCCGCAGTCGGATACTGGGTTATATATAGCAAGTACCAGCGTCAGCGGTGTGAAGAGTGCCATAAACAGTGCTGCTATCCACGAGGCAATAGTTACCATTGATCCTGTGATGAGCATCATCCCTGTGACAAACTCGATAAGGCAGAGCAGTATGGAGAGAGGGACAGCAATACCGTCAAGCCACTCCATCCCGAAGGCTGTAAGGTAGTCTCCTATTTTAAAGGCAGTACCCATAGGGTCAATGCCTTTTACAAATCCTGAAAAAACAAATATCAGACCTGTTACTATCCTGCTTATCCGTGACAGGGTGCTCATCATAAAATATTTTTCTCGTTAAGTTTTGTCAGTATCAATCCGAATATCTCTTCCGGCGCAAGGATTTCACTTTTGTTGTTGTAACAGTTGATCACCTCCAGGCTGGGGTCGGTAGATGCCACCTTCAGGTACATTTCACGTACCTTTTTCTGGAAGCTGAGGCTGCTTTCGTGTATGTCAGCACGTCCGTTCAGGTAGCTTCTGTCATTTCCGGTACGCCGGTTTGCAAGTTTCTCGGCTGTGAACCTGAAAGGAACATCCAGAAAAATGTTGATATCAGGTCTGGGAATGGCAAAGTGTCTGAATTCAAGCTCGAGGATCCACTCCTGCAGCTTCTTCTCTTCTTCGGGGGAGGTCAGTTTTGCACACTGGTATGCAATATTTGAATAGGCATAGCGGTCGAGGATCACGTAATTTCCCTCACTGAGCCATTTCTTGATTATCGGGGAGGCGTCACTGCGGTCACCGGCATAGAGCATTGCCACAAGGTAGGGGTCGACCTGGCTGATCTCGCCGAATTCGCCTCTCAGGAAGCGGGCAATCAGCTCACCGAACCATGGTGCATCCATGCGGGGAAAATGGATATAACGGTGATTGGTTTTTCTCTCAGTGAACCACTCCTTAAGCATACCGATCTGTGTCGATTTGCCTGCTCCGTCCAGTCCTTCTATAACAATAAGCTTCATCTCCCTGTTGCAGTATCTATGCCAATTCTCCGGCTCATCCGGGGTTTTAAAGATAGAAAATTAATGAAAAGCCACCCGGACCGATGCATACTCAATTTATGAACAGGATATAAAGTCTGAATATTGTAGTGATCCAATGCCTATATTTGTGATTACACGATAGAGATCATGTTTATAAACATAAAAGGGCGACTTGTTGACCTTGCAAAGCCCCGGATAATGGGGATTATCAACCTGACGGAAGATTCCTTCTACTCTTCCAGCCGGTACAACTCTGACAGTGAGATTCTTGGCGCAGCAGAGAAAATGCTTTCCGAGGGAGCTGATATCCTTGATCTGGGAGGCTGCTCCACACGTCCCGGATCAGCCGCAGTGACAGCAGAGGCAGAGAAGAGACGCGTCTGCGATGCAATCGGGCTAATCCGCAAAGCCTTTCCGGATTCTGTCATTTCGGTTGACACCTACCGTGCCGTGGTGGCAGAGGCGGCGGTGAGGAGCGCCGGTGCCGACATTATAAATGACATCTCCGGCGGAGAGTTAGACCAGGGTATGTTTCCGCTGGTTGCCGGGCTGAATGTACCTTACATAATGATGCATATGCAGGGGACACCTCAGACTATGCAGCTCAACCCCACCTATGGGGATGTAGTTTCAGATATCCTGCAATGGTTGAGCGAGAGGGCCGTAAGGCTCAGGCAGGCAGGAGTGAAGGATATAATTCTTGACCCTGGTTTCGGGTTCGGCAAGGCGACGGAACATAATTTCGAGATGCTCCGACGGTTCTCTGAGTTCAGGGTGGCAGGGATGCCCCTGCTGGCCGGACTCTCACGCAAGTCGATGATCTGGAGAACCCTGGATGTTACTCCCGATGATGCTCTTACTGGAACAGCGGCACTGAATATGAACGCACTGATGAAGGGAGCCTCGATTCTGAGGGTGCATGATGTCAAAGAGGCCTGCCAGGTGGTCACTCTTTTTGAAAAGATTTACCCGGAGGGTATCCTATTCGATCAATATTCTTAAATTTGTCGGTCACCGCACTCAGGTTTCATGTTCGATTTCAACATTCTAGATATCATCGATATATTCATGGTAGCGCTTATTCTCTACCAGTTTTATCGTCTTATCAGGGGTACGGCTGCCTTCAGCATTTTTCTGGGTATCTTTTTCGTCTATCTCTTCTGGCTGGTGGTCAAGGCGCTGAACATGGAGCTGATAAGCGCCATAATAGGCCAGGTGATAGGAGTGGGGGTGATAGCCCTGATCATTGTGTTTCAGCAGGAGATACGGCGCTTCCTCCTTGCCATAGGCAACAGGTACATGAACCGAAACAGGTTCACCTTTGACAGGTACTTCCCCGCGGGAGGGGTCGATCAGACCACCAACCAGATAGTAGAAGAGATTGTCCATGCCGCAGAGTCCATGGCACAGTCGCGCACCGGTGCCCTCATCGCCATTGGTCGCACAAGCCTTCTTGATATCTATTCTGAAGGGGGCGAGCTGCTCAATTCACTTGTCACTGATGAACTGCTGAAAACGATTTTCTACAAGGGGTCGCCCCTGCATGATGGTGCCGTATTGATTCAGAACGGGAAGATATTTGCCGCACGCTGTCCGCTGCCTTCAACAGATCAGACCGGGCTTCCTTCCAGGTTCGGCATGAGACACAGGGCAGGAATAGGGCTTACTGAACAGACAGATGCGATGGTGATAATCGTCTCAGAGGAGAGAGGCAGGATATCTGTAGCCGATGCCGGTAAGGTTCACGAGGATGTGACGCCCAATGAATTGCGCCAGATGCTGCTGACGCTCAAGATATGACCCCCGATGACCTTCGCCCGATATTGCTGGAAGGCATACTCAGACGCTACATTACGGATATCAAGGAAAATTGCTGGCAGTTAATTTCTGACAATTGGACAGTTCAGTGGTACCTGAGCCTCAGGTCAATCACATTGTCATAGACATAGTAGCAGGGTTCGTCGCACGACGTTTCGTCATAGCGAACCTTCGGGCGGGCGGCTCCTGTGGTGATATATTTCTGTCCTTCAAGAATGAATTCCAGGGTGGCGGAATAATCCTTGTAGAGAATAGCATCAAAAGTCAGGAAGGATACCGGTTCTTCAATATAGAAGATGCGGATTATGATGCTGTCCTCAATTGCTCCCTCAAAAAGTGTCACCTTAGGATTCGCCGGAATAAATTCAGGGGTCCTGTAGCGAATCTGCAATACCGCTTGCTGCTGATATTCCGGGTCACACTCCCTGCAGTCGGTCATGTAACCCTCCTCACAGGAGAAGACAAGAAGTACAGCAAGTACAGCTAACAGACTACCTCTGCCCATAGTTGTAGATTCTGGTTTTTTTGACCGGTATTATTCCGGCAGTACGTGTCAGGACATATGATACCTTTACGGTGAACCATGCGGGTGATACCTTATGAAAAGGGGTATTCAGCCAGGCCACACCAGCGCCAATGCCCAGGCCTTTTCTTCTCCATGTCAGCTCTGCCGTCGGGATTATGCAAAACTTGTTCTCAGGCTTGCTGCTTGTGCCCTCATAAATCGAGTAAAACCGGTATCCGGCAGCGAGAGAGGGGGTAAATGTCAGCCTGTTCAGGTTTGCCGGACGCGAGAGTAAGAACTCCTTGCTGAGACCTGCATGGATGAGTGACATCCGGGTACTGTACTGATAGAGGATGTCATGGTCACCCTGTATCAGAAGCCTCCTGCTGACAGGGTCTGAGGCAGCGCCGATAAAGACAGCTGTTCTAAGTGAAGGATCGGCTACCGAGATTGAGGCTCCTGCCATTGAACAGTGTGAGGTGATCATCCCAAGGGCTGATACTGAAAGCTCCACCGGATTAAATCCGGTTTTCTTTTCAATACTCTTATCATGAAGCAGTTGCAGAATATCCCTGTGCCCCGCATATTTTGCAAGCAGAACCGGATTGACCCTGTCTCCTTCTGAATAGTACCACCTGTTGCCTCTCTCAAGGAGAAACTCCACCGCCTCCTTTTTTCCGCTCATAACCGCAAATCCGAGCGCATCGGCACCGTCACCGCTGACGGCATACAGGTTCGCACCGGCGTCAACAATCAGCTTCATCATAAGTGTGTCACCGTTAAATGCGGCAGCCATAAGAGGAGTGATCCCCTTTCTGTCGGGTGCATTGGGGTCGACACCGTTTTGAAGGAGGAGATCGGAAATGTCAGGGTAACCAAAGGTCACCCCAACCATTAAAGGCGTATTGCCTTCACTGTCTTTCAGATCCGAATGAGAGTCATAATAGAGCAGCATATCGGCTACATAAAAGTATCCGAGGGCTGCTGCGTGGTGAAGGGGAGACGCCTGGGTCCGGTCAACCTGCTCAGTAGAGGCTCCGTATCTTATAAGGATCTCCGCTGTCTCCAGGTCGTTTGACCGCACTGCAGAGATAAGCGGCGTAATACCGTATACATCATAACTGTCGGGAGAGGCCCCAAGGAGAAGAAGGAGTTCCACAGCATGCTTGCTGCCTGAAGTAACTGCATAATGAAGCGGCGTTGCAACCCTACCCGCAAAAGTGTTGACATCGGCTCCCTCTGCATAGAGTCTTACAATCTCATTGCATGCTCCTTTTGATGCAGCTATCTGCAGGTTAATATCATCGGCAAGATACCCATCAGTAACGTATTCACTGATGTCAACGTATCTGTTCTGCTGATTGTACTCCTCAAGGAGTACCCTGATGCGGGAGATGACCGAGTCAGCCCTGAGGGAATCAGGCTGTAGCTCAATTGATCCGGTCTGTAATAACAGGGTATCATTCTGTGACCACAGCGAAAGGGGTGTAAGAAAAAAGAGGGTCAAAACTGTAAATCTCTTCCTGACAGAGCTCATGAATACAAAAATAGTCTCTGTTTTCAGTATCAGGGTTACTGTTGATAATTTTTTTAATGGGTTGAGAAAATTACTGCCGGAGGGTCATAAATGGAACATAATATTATACTTTTATACCAGTTTGAAATGGGGGAACAGAACGATGAATTTGGACCACAGAGCATTACGTATAATATTACTGACAGTTTTCGGATTGGTTATCTCTGTCTCGCGTGTCGGAACCGAGCACCTGGCAAACAGAGGTGCCACTTACAGCCCGGTTCATCTGCGGATTGACAACAAATTTTCTGACAGTGAGCTGTTCTCCGGTGCCGAGAGGGGTGTAGAGTGGTTTCTCAGAAACTGGGATATAAAGGGGGCTTCCGTTGCAGTAGCCCGAGACGGTAAGCTTCGGTATGCCCGCGGTTTCGGGTATGCTTCTCTTTCTGATTCTCTCCCCGTACAGCCTTACCATCGTTTTCGTGTCGCCAGTGTCTCCAAGCTCGTCACTGCTATTGCCGTCTTGAAGTTACAGGAGGAGGGCAGGCTCACGGTAAATGACCGTGTCTTCGGACCTGACGGAATTCTCGACGATACGCTCTTCGCACATCCCAAAGACCGTCGTGCATTTGACATAACTGTCGGTCATCTGCTGGCACATGAAGGAGGATGGTCACAGCGTTACGGCGATCAGATGTTCATGCCTACGGTTGTGGCTTCGACGCTGGGTGTACCCATGCCTGTTGACCTGAGAATGATAGTAAGATTCGCGCTTGACAAGAGACTGCATTTCACGCCGGGCACAGGGCAGTCATATTCCAACCTGGGATACAGTATCCTTGGGCTGGTGATCGGGAAAGTCTCCGGAATGAGTTATGAGGAGTATTGTGTCAGGCAGGTGCTGGAGCCCCTGGGCATATATGACATGGCACTGGGCCGGAATTTTCCTGAAGAAGCACTGCCATTTGAGGTCTCCTATTACGAGGTTGAGAATGCGCCTCTCAAGCCGTCGGTAGACGGTACAGGCGAGATGCTGCCTGCCAGCCGGGGCGGAAACGACATTGAGGCGCTGGGAGCTGCCGGAGGATGGGTGGCCACGGCTCCCGACCTTATGCGGCTGCTGCTGGCGGTCGACGGGTTTGACTATCCGAAGGACCTTCTTTCGCCGGAGAGCATTAACTTTATGACTGACGTGTACAACGGAT
Source organism: Bacteroidales bacterium (assembly GCA_029210565.1). GTDB lineage: Bacteria > Bacteroidota > Bacteroidia > Bacteroidales > VadinHA17 > SR-FBR-E99. Next base: position 205,918 of record JARGFQ010000003.1, on the reverse strand, counting down.
ATGCACCGATAGGGTGGAGGGCCACCCTCACTAACGGTTCCTGGTGGAGAACCGGATCGTTCCCCGGGACTACTGCCATGATGAAACGTCAGCCTGACGGTACTGCCTGGGTGGTGCTGATGAACAGCAGTGCATGGAACGGGCCTGAGCTCTCCTCTGACGTTGACCGGATGATGGCTAAATTTATTGCCAGGGTCAGGGAGTGGCCTGAGGATGACCTCTTCGCCTATTCACTGCCGGTACCCGTTATCGAACAGAACTAACAATAAATCCCTGTGTGTTTTACCGTCAATGTAAATATTGTCAGGGAGGAGCTTGAGGTGCGATATGGCACTGAGCTTATCGATCGTGACAGCTATCGTCCGAGTTACTATTATCATGCTTACGGCCTACCCCTGATGCCCGTTCTCTGCTCAGGGGAGGGTGAGCCGCTGCGACTATTCAGATGGGGTTTGATACCCTCCTGGTCAGCTGATGAAGATGAAGCCCGGGAGATGATGACTAAAACCTTCAATGCCAGGGCTGAGACCCTTAACACCCGGCCGGCCTTCAGGGACTCTTTTGCCAGTCGTCGATGTCTGGTGCCGGTAAAGGGATTTTTCGAATGGCAGCATACCGGTGGCAGAAAGATACCGTGGTATATCAGACTGTGCGACGCAGATATCTTTTCTCTGGCCGGCATTTGGGACTCATGGGAGATGAAGGGCGGTGTCACTGTCAAAACCTTCTCCGTTGTTACCACCAGGGCCAATGAGCTTATGGAGAAGATACACAATACCAAAAAGAGAATGCCTGTGATCCTGCCAGCCGGGGCTGAAAAGGTGTGGCTTAACGAGGGAGTGCCGGCCGACGCGCTGCTATCGCTTACAGAGCCTGTGGCATCGAAGATGCTGGAGGCGCATACTATAAGCCCCCTGATCACCAACGCCCGGGCAGACCGCAACAGGCCCGAGCTGATAATGCCTTACCGGTATCCTGTCCAGGGAACCCTCTTTTAAGTGCTAGTTCTGGGCTACAAAGACAAAAGTCAGGAAACCTGCCTGCTTTGCAGGTGCAGAGAGGTCACTGTTGAACTTCGACCTGTAGGCATGGGTGACAGCCGTCTCTGTGAGGCAGCGGTCCCTGGTGGTTGAAAGGCCGGATGCCGGCTCAGCCTTGATCACATTGCCTTTGGGATCCACCACGATTGCCAGTGTTACCTGTCCGGCACCCTCGCACTTGTAGATGGGTATCGGAAGATATACATGATGACGGCCGGCAAGATCATAAAAGATCCTGGTGGGACCGGCAAAAGTACCTTGCTCTTCAGGCTTATCCTTCTTTTCCGTGACCTGGGGTTCAATCAGTTCACCCGGCACCGGGATCTCATCCATCCCGCTCTCATCAGCCATCTCCTCCTCATCAGGGAAATTGCTCTCCTCGAGCATACCGCTCTTGATCATCTCCTCCCTGACCATCTCTTCATACTCCTTTGGGTCAAGGTCAACGGGCTTGTCGGCAAGGTTTTTTATAATGTTAACCATTTTATCAAAGTTGGCGCCCTCGAATTCACCGCTTTTGGCGAGCTCAAGTGCCTTCAAAGTCTCCGGATCAGGGGGCTCCTCCTCGAATGCCAGGATGATTTCGGCTGCCATCTCACGTTTCATGGCTGATACCTTGACCGACATGAATATCACTGCCACGGCAAGGTGAATGATGATCGTCGCCATGACTGCGGTAAACACTATCTCGAATCTGCTCATCAGGGTACGAAATTACAAAAATATCTGTCTCACAGTAATATTAAATGATTCAGAACCGGGCTGTCAGCCTGAGATTGACCATGCGGCCGGTAAGGTAATTAGGAACTGCATATTCGCGTGTTTGTCCTTCGCTGTTCCTGACAGTCCTGATCCAGGTATATGAGATTGTGTTCCTGATGTCAGCGAGGTTGAAGAGCTCGATACCTGCCACAAGCTCCTTCATTGAGAAGTTTTCTCTGTTTTTCTTCTGGCCGATGAGCACCTTTGAAAAGCCTATGTCTATTCGCCGGTATGGAGGGATCCTGAACCAGACATCCCATTGCTCCCTGCCCGGGGGTGATGTGGGTATGCCCGTTCCGATGGCGATATTGATATTCGCCCTGAAGTCGGGGTGCCCCGGCAGGTAATCCTGGAAGAAGATGCTGAAACTTACCCGCTGGTCAAAGGGGGCCGGGTACCATCCGGTGCTGGCGGAAGGGATTCTCATCTCTGATCTCATAAGTGAGAGGCTGAACCATGATTCGGCTCCTTTTACGAACTCCCCGTTGACCCTCAGGTCGAGTCCTGCGGAGTAGCCCTCGGCAACATTACCAGTGCGGTAGATCAGTCTGACATTATCAACTGTATAAGGTATCAGCCTGTCGAAGACCTTGCCATAGACTTCTGCCGTGAACCTGAATGGCCTGTCCCAGGCAATGAAATCATAATGACTACCAGCAGTCAGGTGCAGGGAGCGCTGTGCCCTCAGCAGCAACTGCGGGTCATCTGACTTCAGCATCATCTCTCTTCCTCCGGGTGGCTGATGGTAAGCCCCGGTAGAGAGATAGAGCGACAACCGGCCTGTGAGTGCCATGATCAGGGAAATGCGTGGAGAGAGAAGCAGCTCCGAATTGTAAGTGTCATATGAGGCCCTGATGCCGGCATTGAGATCGCACTTTTTACCTGCTGCATTGAAACTGCTCCTGCTGATGATCCATCCTTCAGCAATGAAGCTGCTGATGTTACTGGCCCGGTCAGTGTATGAGGTCAGGGCAACACCTTCAGCCTCTTCGCGCAGCGTATACCCGGCAGAATCGACCCTGAGCCACTCATTCAGACCGATATCATGGCTCCGGTGTTTTGCCGTCACTCCCCACTCGAGACCGTTCCTGCTCCCGTTCAGGTAGCCTCGATACGAGAGACCGGTCATCCCTGTGCGGAGAGTGTTGCGTGCATGTGTGAGCCAGCTTCCTGCGCCCGCATTCAGGAGGGTGTCGGGACCGCTATCCGGCCCTTCCGTCCTGTCAAGCGATGAAAGGCTGTAGGCACCGCGAATATCATAACTCTCATTTTCATGAGCGATGTAAGATGACAATAAGATCTTCGTCGTAACCCTTTCGTTGTGCCTGATCACCATTTTCAATGCTGCACCCCCGTTATCATACCTGTCGCGTTCACCTCCTTCGAACCATGCATAGAGCCTAAAGGCATTCTCTATGGTTCCAAATGTTGTAGTTCGGCTTCTCGGAATAAAGGTATACCTGTTTGATGAACCCCAGAGTGAGAGCGTCAGTTCACTGTTGTCTCCCGTCTTGTATCCTGCCATGGCCTGCAGGTCGGCAAAACGGGGGATATAATCGGCCCTGGTGTCAAGACTTCCCAGTAGCATGGCGTTGGAGCGGTACCTGGCTCCGGCAATAAACCAGAACTTCTTGTCCCTGCTACGCCCGCCGGCGTGCATGGATGAGGTGATGAGACCTGGCGAAAGCGAGCCTTCTAACTCCTGAGGCTCACGGTAAGTAATATCGAGAACCGATGAGAGACGGTCACCGTATGCAGCGCTGAAGCCGCCGGGAGAGAAGCTTACTGATGCCGTAAGGTCGGGATTGATCCTGCTTAGTCCTTCCTGTTGTCCGGCTCTGATAAGATAAGGCCTGTAGATCTCAACATCATTTATGTAGACAAGGTTCTCATCATAGCTGCCTCCCCTGACCGAGTAGCTGTAGCTGAGCTCGCTGAATGAAGCTACGCCGGGGAGGGTGGCTACGGCCGACTCTATGCCTCCTGTCACCGATGGGATGCTTACCCCGGCGGAAACAGGGATAGCTATAACGGTTATATTGTCAGGCCTTGATGCTGTCACCTGTACACCCTCTATTGCCACAATACCGGGCAGAAGCATGACTTGCAGGCTTCCTGCCGCGTCATCTGTGCTGACAACAAGTGTGTCGGGAAGGTAGCCGAGAAAGGATATTATTATCTTATGATCATGATTACCAGCCGGCAGGGGCAGGCTGAAGGTGCCGTCAGGTCGTGTTGCCACCCCGCTCTGCAGGGCAGGTAGGTAGACCGTTGCCCCCTGAATGGCAATTCCGGAGGTGTCAGTGACCCTGCCGGTGAGGGTTTGCGGCTGTGCGTAGAGGTGTGATTGTGACGCAACCGACAGAGTAACTAAAATGACGGCAAATGATATCCTTGATGACCATGCCATCAGTCACTGTTTTTTTTCTTGCGGCTCTTGCTCTTCTTTTTCTTTTTACTGGCCGGTTTGGAGCTTTTGTCAGGTTCATTCCTGAGCAGACCGTTCTTGACCTCACGTGCAAATTTCTGCCAGGCAAACGGATTCAGAAGGTTGTTTGCCGGCATCTGTCCCCTGGTATAGAGATTGTCAGACATCTGCTGCATGACGTACCTGTATGATTCTCCGGGGGTGGCCCTCATGTCGCTCCATATCTGTTGCTCGACAAGGGCAAGGTTATACTCCATGTTCTCAAGGAGCGGGTCAACAGGCTTGTTTTCCAGTACGGCCCTTTTAAACTCCGAGTATGTTTTCCATGGCAGCACCAGTACCTCACCTATGAGTATGGTGTCAGTAACCATCATCACATCAGTGATGAAGTGGGTGCCCGTAACAGCTTCCGGTACCGTAAGGATTGTCGATTTGTAACCTATTGCACTGAAGAAGACGGTGTCACCCGGAATGCTTATGATGGAGAAGATACCCCTGCGGTCACTTGCCGCACCACGTTGCAGATGTTTTGACCAGATACTCACATCAGGAACGATGTAACCGTTTTCATCAGCTGTCAGTCCGTCAATCTGAATGAACCTGTTCTTCTGTTCCTGTGCACTGACCCCAGCTGTCACACCGGCCAGCATGAGACAAATCATTAAAAACCTCTTCAACGACCACTATTTTTGCGTTGTAAAGTAAACAATAATGACATTTGATTCATGAATTTAACTTAACTTTAATCATCTTTACTGTCGGCTGTAAATGGAAATTTTAAATCTAAAAATATATGCAAAAGTTATTACTGCTTGGTGATGAAGCTATTGCGCAGGCAGCGCTGGATGCCGGTATGAGCGGCATGTATGCCTATCCCGGCACCCCTTCGACGGAGATAATGGAGTATATTCAGGCTTCACCCAGGGCTGCGGCAGAGGGTGTCCGACGTGAGTGGTCTTCAAATGAGAAGACCGCCATGGAGGCTGCCCTGGGGATGTCATATGCCGGCAAGAGGGCTATGGTGGCCATGAAGCATGTCGGCCTCAATGTGGCTGCTGATGCCTTCATCAACTCTGCGGTGACGGGTGTCAACGGCGGGCTGGTGGTTGTGGCAGCTGACGACCCCTCAATGCACTCGTCGCAGAACGAGCAGGACTCGCGTTTCTACGGCCGGTTTGCGATGGTGCCCGTGCTTGAGCCGCGGAACCAGCAGGAGGCCTATGATATGATATTTGATGCTTTTGATCTGTCGGAGAAATACAAGCTTCCGGTGTTGATTCGTATTACCACCCGCCTGGCACATTCGCGTGCTGCCATAGAGCGCCGGGATGCAAGGACGCAGAACAGCAGCAGCCTGCCCTCCGATCCCAGGCAGTTTGTGCTGCTGCCGGCAATTGCGCGGAAACAATACAGGGCACTCACCGGGCTCTATGAAAAACTGCGAACCGACTCTGTGCTCTCAGGCTATAACAGGTTTGCGAAGAGCGACAGCAGGAAGACAGGGATAATCACATGCGGCATAGCCTACAATTACCTGCTCGAAAATTTGGAGCAGCATCACGACGATTTTCCGGTGCTCTCACTGGCAGCTTACCCGGTGAACAGTGACGCTGTCGCTGAGCTGGTGGAGAGCTGCGGCCGGGTGCTTGTTCTCGAGGAGGGCTATCCGCTAATCGAGGAGCAGCTGAGAGGATTGCTCGACAGGGATGTTAAGGTTGCCGGTCGTCTCGACGGTACGGTGCCACGCGACGGCGAGCTCAATCCGGCAATAGTGGCTGCAGCGATGGGCATGAAGAAAGATTCCGGCAAGGAGGTGCCTGCCGTTGTACGTCAGAGGCTTCCCTCATTCTGCAAGGGATGCGGTCACGCCGATGTCTTTTCGGCACTGGCAGAGGTTATGAAGGGCTATGGTCCCGGACGTGTTTTTTCCGACATAGGCTGTTATACCCTGGGAGCACTGCCTCCATTTAATATGGTCAACTCGTGTGTTGACATGGGAGCTTCCGTGACTATGGCAGTAGGTGCCGCTGATGCAGGACTCTTTCCTGCGGTGGCCTTCATCGGTGATTCAACTTTCACCCACTCCGGCATGACCGGGCTGCTTGACGCCGTGATAAAAGACTCCCCGATCACGGTTATCATCTCGGACAACTCAACCACTGGCATGACGGGCGGACAGCAATCGCAGGCCACCGGCAGGATTGAAAGCATCTGCCTTGGGCTGGGGGTGAACCCCGATCACCTGAGGATGATCATACCCCTTCGAAAAAACCACGAAGAAAATATGGCTGTCATCAGTGAGGAACTTAATCATCATGGGCTATCCGTAATAATTGCCATGAGAGAGTGCATCCAGACAGCATCCAGGAATAAGAAGGCCGCCGCGGCAAAGAAAAGCCAAACAGCGTGACAAGTTGAAACTTGCATGAGCAAGAGCTCATAATCAGGGTTATGTTTACGATGTATCATGCAAGTCGCATTATATCAATAAAATAGAAATTTATCAACGAATGAAATGTGATATTATACTTGCAGGTGTAGGAGGACAGGGTATCCTCTCCATTGCAGCCACGATAGGGCTGGCAGCCGTAGAACGGGGCCTCTTCCTCAAACAGTCAGAAGTGCACGGCATGAGCCAGAGGGGCGGTGACGTGCAGTCGCATCTCAGGATCTCTGACAGCGAGATTCATTCCGATCTGATACCTCACGGCGGAGCAGATATGATCATCAGTGTAGAACCTATGGAGGCATTGCGTTATCTTCCCTGGCTGGCGCCCGAAGGCTGGGTGATCACCAACTCCGTGCCCTATGTTAATATACCCGACTATCCTGACATGGCAGAACTGAAGGCTGCACTTGAGGATAACGGTAACACTGTCGTACTTGATGCCGACAGCATAGCCAGGGATCTGGGTTCACCAAGATCTGGAAATATGGTGATCCTGGGAGCGGCCTCATCCTTTATACCTATGCCGTTTGAGATCCTGGAGCATGCAGTTCAACAGCTCTTCAATCGCAAGGGAGAAGTGGTGGTTGATCTCAATATCCAGGCACTGAGGGCGGGCAGAGAGGCCGCCGGCAGAGAGTAAAATACTGTAACAGGCCCCGGTTAATGACCGGGGTCTGCCAGCGAGACAGATGCTATCCACCACTGCTTCCCCTCCCGGTCTATGAGACCTGCACCTTGCTCTTTGTCTTTCCGTTGCGCACGGCGGCTTCTCCAGCCGCTGTCAGATCACCCGAAGTTTCAGAGATTCCTGAAGAGAGATCCGGACCATCGGCTGCAGGAAAATCTCCGGATTTTGTCCTCGAGCTGAGCAGAACCATATCGGAGGCTATAATCTCGGTCACACTCCTCTGCATTCCGTTCTTGTCAGTGTAGGTCCGGTAGGTGATGCGTCCCTCAACGCATACCTCCCTGCCCTTCCTCAGGAATTTCGAAGATATCTCAGCCAGCCCGTTCCAGGCAACGATGCTGTGCCACGTGGTCTCCTCAATCTTGCTTCCATCGGCACTTTTGTAGCTGCCGCTTGTGGCAAGCGTGAAGTGAGCAACTTTTTTACCACTCTCAAGCGTTCTCAGATCCGGGTCCTGCCCGAGGCGACCGATCAACTGTACTTTGTTTCTCAATGCATTCATAATTCTTCGTTTTGAGGTAAATAATGCTGTTGTCGTTACAAAAGTGCATCCTCCCGTAGACAGGAGTCGGTTAATAAACATTTCTATCCGTTTAGCAGTCGTTTTTATTCGTTTGTAAACGGCTTTGATGATCAAAATCAGTGTGATATACCCTTTTGTTTAAATAAAATATTCTAACTTTAGCAAAACATTCTGCTGTGGAAAGAGTATGTCTTGACTGCGGAGCCAGGCTCCTTGGACGGTCTGATAAGAAATTTTGTTCCGACCAGTGTCGTAACAATTATAATAACCGTCTCAACCGTGATCAGAACAATTACGTAAGGAATGTACACGCACAGCTCCGAAGAAACCGGAGGGTACTGGCAGACCTTTATGATGACGGGCACCGCCGGATTCACCGTGATGCGCTCATAGCCCAGGGTTACAACTTTACCTTCTTTACCCACCTGGTGGAGACAAGGGAGGGGTTGCGCTGGTCATACTGTTTTGAATACGGTTTCCGGGAGGCGGGGAGAGGGTATCTTGAGCTCCGTAGGAGCAGCAGTTACCTGGAGATTAAATCCGAAGATGAATGCTAACTATTTGATAATTAAGAATTAAGAATTAAGAGATAAGGGTCATAAGTTAAGGGTTAAGAATTGAAAGATACGAAAGCCAATTAATTTGTATTTTTGAAGCCTTAACGCATCCGGAAATGAAAAAACTTATAATACTGGCGGCTGCCGCCATGATCACTTGCATAGCACTCGCACAGGATCAGAATGTATATGAGCACGGTTACCTGGTAAAGGTGGGAGACTATGCGCCTGACTTTACAATCAGGGAAGCCGGAGGAGAGAGCTACTCTCTTTCAGATCTGCGCGGCAAGGTGGTCATGCTGCAGTTCACCGCCAGCTGGTGCAGTGTCTGCCGTAAGGAGATGCCTTTCATAGAGGGTGAGATATGGCTGCCGGGAAAGGATAAGGGCCTGGTAGTAATAGGCATCGATTGCGACGAACCGGAAAGCACGGTCCTGAAATTCCGGGATGACATGAAAATCACGTACCCGCTGGCACTTGACCCGGGCGCAGGCATCTTTGCTCTGTATGCGCAGAAGGAGGCCGGCGTCACCCGTAATGTCATAGTCAACAGGGAGGGGGAGATCATCTTTCTTACAAGGCTTTTTGAACGACAGGAATTTGACGAAATGAAGAAGGTAATCTTCGCGGAACTGGCAAAAAAGCAGTAAATAGCCATCTTTTCTTCTCTGCCGTGCAACCTTTGGCCCCGTATTTGCGTTTATCAGAACAACTACCTGTTCTATTAACTTAAAAATGGAGTAAAATGAAAAAGATCATTGTTATTATTCTTGCTCTTGTTCTTGCCGCACCTCTCTTTTCACAGGTTAAATTTGGTGTCAAGGCAGGCGCCAGCACAGACTTCACGTTTACAAACCAGACTCTTGACGGAGTAAACTTTGAAGTTGTTCTCCAGAATGCAAAGACTGCAGAGTGGGGCTTTCAGGGGGGGGTGTTCATGAGGGCATCTTTTGCAGGGTTCTACGTTCAACCTGAAATTCTTCTGGCAACCGCAACAAATTCTGTCAGCTATGAGGATGTTGAAGAGGGTGGTGGTCCGGTAATTTACAATCAGAAGTTCAATAAGCTGAACATCCCTGTGCTATTAGGTTTTAAGGTTGGCCCCATGAGGTTAAATGCAGGACCTGCAGCAGCTATAATGCTGAGTGATCCAAAAGAGATTATTGATGGCGCCACCTATAAGAGAGCCACGTTTGGATACCAGGCAGGTGTTGGCATTGACCTTTTCAAGAAGCTGACCCTTGACGTCAGGTATGAGGGCAATCTGAATCAGTTCGGTGATGAGATAACCATTATGGGCGAGACCTTTCAGCTGGATGACAGGACAGGCGCCATGCTTCTGCATGTAGGCCTCATCTTCTGAGTGCAATAACACATAAAAGAACTCTTCTGCTCTCAAGCGGAAGAGTTTTTTTATATTTACCGGTGTAAGGATTGTAAGGAGCAATGCTTCTGGCAGCTAACATAGTATCTGTACTCAAGAACGTCTTCGCTGTTCTCTATCTGATCACGGTCTTCTCAATATGCCTGATGATCGTCTTTGAGAACAGGAATCCGGTCAAGACTCTTGCCTGGCTGCTCGTGATACTCTTTGTGCCCGTCGCCGGCCTTTTCATCTACATCGTCTTTGGCAGGAACTACCGGAAACAGAAGATCTTCAGCAGAAAGAGCCAGGCTGACAGTTTCAGGCTGGCAGCCAGCGCAAAACGTCAGGAGGTGATGCTGCCGTTAATGCTTTCAGAAGAGAGCGAAGCTGTGAGGTCAAAGGAGCATATGATTCATCTCATGCTGCGAAACAGCAACTCGCTTCTTACCCTGGACAACCGGATTGATCTCCTGGTCAACGGCAGTGAGACTTTCCCGTCAATGCTTGAAGCGATAAGATTGGCACAAGAGTTCATAAACCTTGAGTTCTACCGTATCGAACCCGACAACCTCGGGATGCAGTTCAGCGAACTCATGAAACTCAAGGCACGACAGGGAGTGAAGGTCAGGATCCTCTATGATGATGTGGGAAGCTGGAACCTGCGTAAACCATACCTCAAGGATATGAGGACTGCGGGTGTACAGATATTCCCATACATGCCGGTTCGCTTTCCGAGCTTCTCCAGCAGGATCAATTACCGCAATCACCGAAAGATACTTGTGGTTGACGGGAAAGTGGGTTTTGTCGGGGGACTGAATATCGCCGACAAGTACATTCACGGATTGCCCGGCCTCGGGCCGTGGGTCGATACACATCTGAGGCTGGAGGGGGAGGCTGTGGCAGCATTGAACAGTGTGTTTATTGCCGACTGGGACTTTGTCAGTGGGGATGAGCTACACTCCGACATCTCCCCAGGGCAGGTCAGCAGGACAGGGAACCGGTGCCTGGTGCAGGTGGCCTCAAGCGGTCCCGATACGGACTGGGCAACGATAATGCAGGTCTACTTCTCAGCCATCTCAACGGCGAAGTCATCAATCTATCTCACCTCACCCTATTTCAGTCCTGACCAGAGTCTCCTCACAGCCCTCAAGACGGCAGGGCTCAGCGGGGTTGACGTGAGGATAATCTTTCCCAGGTATGGCGATTCGATACTCGCAAACTGGAATACCCGGTCGTATATCACCGAACTGCTTGAGGCCGGAGTGAGAGTATTCCTTTACGAAAATGGCTTCATCCACTCGAAATATCTGCTCGTCGACAACGTTTTTTCATCGGTAGGCTCACCAAATGTTGACGTTCGCAGTTTCGACCTTGATTTTGAAGTCACGGCACTGATTTATGATGATAATTTTGCCGTACGGCTCGGCGCTTTGTTCGCAGAGGATCAGAAAAACTGCAGGGAGATCGTACTGAATGAATGGATAAAGAGAAAGAGAAAAGAGAGGTACAAGGAATCGATGGCAAGAATCTTTGGGCCGCTATACTGATGGGAAAGAGAATGAAAAGAATACTGTTGAAACTGTTTCTGATTTTTGCCGCCTTTGCCATTGCTGCGGTCATCTTCGTCTGGCTTGCGGCTTTTACGGATAATGTGAAAGCGGAATCGGAGGTGAGAATAAATATACCCACAGGATCGAGTTCCGACGATCTTACAGCCATCCTGACTAAAAAGGATATTTTACTAAGCAAACGAAAGCTGTCCATCACCTCACGGCTTAAATCCTCCGCCCGCGCAGTCAGGCCGGGGTCATATCTGATAGAACCGGGGATGAACAGCAATCAGCTTCTGAATATGCTCACTTCAGGGCGACAGTCTCCGGTGAACGTCACCTTCAACAACATACGTACTGTTGAAGAGCTGGCAGGCAAGGTGGGAGGGCAGATAGAGGCCGACTCTGCTTCCCTGGCAGCCTTCCTGGCGGATGAGAGCAACTATCTGTCCGATGGCTTCAGCCGCGAAACGGTCATTTCCCTGTTTATCCCTGACACCTATGAACTCTACTGGTCAATTGATGCGAAAGGTTTTTACCGGCGCATGCTGAAAGAGTACAAAACCTTCTGGGACGGTGAGAACAGAGCACTGGCAGAGGCTGTCGGCCTTACCCCGACAGAAGTCTCGGTGCTGGCCTCCATAGTAGATGAGGAGGCGTCAAGGGCAGATGAGAAACCGCGTATAGCTGGTGTTTACCTCAACAGGTTGTGTCTCGGTATACCCCTGCAGGCTGACCCTACGGTGAAATTTGCCGTCAATGACTTCACGCTGAGGCGTATACTAAAACGTCACCTTGAGGTTGATTCTCCATATAACACTTACAGGAACAAGGGACTGCCCCCGGGTCCGATACGCTGTCCGTCACGGGCAGGACTTGAGGCAGTGCTCAATGCCGAGAAGCACGACTTTCTCTATTTTGTCGCCAAACCTGACGGATCGGGTTTTCATCATTTCTCGCGAACGCTTGCTGAGCATAACAGGTATGCTGCGGAGTACCGCCGTGAGCTGAACAGGCGGAAGATATACCGGTAAATAAAAGCGTGATTCATACTCTCCGTCCGTAGTGGTTGACAGATTCTATGATCTTAACTGCATTTGACCTGTTGTCTGCCACGCCGGCAAGAATACGGTTTCTCTCTTCCCGCATCTCAGGGGTGAAATCCTCATGCATGAGTCTGTCCGTCAGTGTAACCCAGTCATCCTGGCTGGAAACTGTACTGCAGAGGCTCCCGAGACTGGTACCGGAGACCACCGCCCGTGATGCCACCACATGACGTCCCGAACAGAGTGCGTTGATAAGCTTCAGCTTCATGCCTGACGGTTGAGAGGCATTCAGCAGACAAACCTGCGCATTGGCTATAAGCTCATTCATCTTCGCCACGGAAGGGTTGGGAACCAATCTGACATTACTGAGACTGGATGCGGCATGGTTTAGCTCTTCCGACGGCCTTTTACCTGCTACAACAATTTTGTGCTTCAGTTTCGGGGCTATTTCCCGTAGTATGTACAGTGCTCCAGCATTGTTCTCGGCAGTGGAAAAGTCTCCGTGCATCAGTACAAATTCGCCTTTCCCGTCGGTGGTCACGCACCCGTTCCCGGGATGGAACGGACCCACGAAGAGGGTTTTACCGTACTTCGACTGAAAATACTCGGTGTCGCCGGGAGAGATCGTCAGCAATAACGATGCACCAGACAGAACAGACTCATATCTCTCGAGCCTGGCTGCCTCCCTGCAGAAGAAAAGTCTGCGGAAGGGATTCTTTTCATTAGCCGCAAGATTGTAATAATAGAGGTGTTCAATATTGTGTGTCCTGACCATCTTCATCCGGCCCTCGAGGGCGGGGTGATTGAGAAAACGGGTGGTATGCAGTCCCTCAAAAATGATCGGATTGGTATCGGAAAGAAGATTCTCAAGCAGTGACCTGCAGCTGCGTGAGAGAACGATGAAGGGATCATTCCGGAAAAGATGAAAGAGGTTCAGGTCGCGACGGTAATAATAAACCCTGAGGCACTCACGCTCCAGTGTTCTCGACCGGCCGCGCCCGTAGCTGAAACTGTGGAGTATGATACCGACGCCCTGTTCCTTCAGGGCTGTGATCTTGTAAAAGACATCCATCACACCGCCGTAGTCAGGCGGATAGGGTATGTTGAAGCTTACGAGATGGATTATTTTGCTGTAGGATGTGCGGTTCATAAGAGTGTAAAGCCAGTTCACAAACATAGCTAAAAAAATCTTTTGTATCTTTCATCCCGCGTTGCATCGGAGGGTGAAATGCTTTCGAACAGAAGAGGGTATCAATGAGAGTATTGATTGCAGTCATCAGTGACCTGGCTACTGACATGAGAGTGCAGAAACAGGCATCCCTGCTGGCTGAGATGGGTTGTGATGTGACGGTCATAGGGAGAAGGAGAGACAACTCCCTGCCCGCCCGCTTCCCCGGCATAAAGGTGTTCAGGATCAGGGTGCCCTTCAGGAGAGGTCCTGGCATGTACCTCACCTTTAATTTCATACTTCTGATTCACCTGCTGGTTAGACGATTCGATCTGTGCGTCTCCTGCGACCTTGATACGCTCGTTCCCTGTTATGCCGTGGCGCGGCTCTTCAGGAAAACGCTGGTCTATGATGCACACGAGTATTTTACAGGTCAGCACGGGCTTGCCGCGAGAAAGCTCCGGCACCGGCTCTGGAAAGCGGCCGAGAGGCTGATACTCCCTCACGTCAGGCATATGATCACTGTTAGCGACTCCATTGCGGAGCTCTACCGCAGCGAGTACGGATCCAACCCGTTGGTCGTCAGGAATGTGGCTCCATCAGTGGCTCATCTCGTGCCGCATGCCAGGAGTATACTTTCTGTAAGCGATGATGAGATGCTGTTTGTATACCAGGGCTCGGGCATCAATGAGGGCAGAGGGGCGGAAGAGCTGATAGATGCGATGTCCCTCGTTGAGAGAGTACGGCTGGTGATAACCGGTTCGGGAGATATTATCGGGAAGATACGGCAGCGTGCCGTTGACAGTCCTGCTGCCGGCAGGATCATCTTCCTCCCCATGATGCCCTGGGAGGAGATGATGAGATACACACTCGGCTGCGATGCAGGACTCACCCTGGATACCGACACCTGCACAAACCAGCGCTACAGCCTGCCCAACAAGCTTTTTGATTATATTGCAGCTGGCATACCTGCCATTGCCTCTCCACTGCCTGAGGTCTCAGCATTGATCCGGCAATATGGTTGCGGAGTTATGCTTGACGAGGTTTCGCCCGAGGCCATTGCAGAGGTGCTGGAGAAACTGAGGGATGACCGCGCTCTGCTGCAGAAGCTGAAGGAGAAGGCCAGGGCAGCCCGCAGTGAACTTAACTGGGGAAAAGAGAAGCTGAAAGAACAAGAGTTCTTCCGAAGCGTTACTGAAACAAAAGAGTGCACATGAACAGATCCTTTCTTAAGAGATATCTCCCTGAGATTGCCGGCGCCGCTGCCGGTGCCTTTGGTGGCTTCATCTACTGGAAATATGTGGGTTGCCTTTCAGGCACCTGTGCCATCAAGTCAAATTGGTACCTGATGGTTCCGTGGGGAGCCGTGCTCGGCTTCCTGGCCGGCTCCGTCATAGGAGACCTGATACGAAAAAAGGGAAAGAAAAAAGAGCAGCAGGAGGAGTGAGACAGGCTTCTCACCTTTATCAGGAAGTTCGTATATTGCATACATAATACAACAGACAAACTAACCTGATAACCATGAAGACCAACCGACGGAATTTCCTTCGCACTGCTGCTGTGGCCGGGGCAGGTGCCATCACGGCCGGCACCGGCGTATCATGCTCACGCCGGGAAGAAAGCAGCGAGCTGATGCCTGAAGTACGGGCCGCCGCTGCCGCAATACATTCACAGCTGTTTAACATGTGCGGTTACGGTGCGCTGACCCTTGAAAATGTACGCATCGGGTTCATAGGATTGGGGATGAGGGGTCCCGGGGCTGTTGAACGTATGGCTCACATCGAAGGAGTTGAGATAGCAGCGCTGTGTGACAAGTACTCCGACAGGGTTGACAAAATGCAGTCGATGATTTCCAGGTTCGGACTGCCACAGGCAAAGGCTTTTGGCGGCAACGATGAGGCATGGAGGGGACTGTGCGATGACCCTGATATAGACATGGTTTATATATGTACGCCCTGGGCATGGCACACTCCCATGGCAGTGTACGCCATGGAGGCCGGGAAGCATGTGGCAGTGGAGGTGCCGGCAGCAAAAACAATAGATGAGTGCTGGCAACTGGTGGAGACCTCTGAAAGGACGAAGATGCACTGTATGCAGTTGGAAAACTGCTGTTACGATTTCTTTGAACTACTCACTCTGAACATGACAAGGCAGGGCCTCTTTGGTGACATCGTCCACGGTGAGGGGGCCTACATCCATGACCTCCGGTGGGACTTCACCTACGACAAGAACGGATATGCCGACATGTGGCGCCTGAAGGAGAATGTCAGGAACGGTAATCTTTATCCTACCCACGGCCTGGGACCCCTGTGCCAGGTAATGAATATCAACAGGGGTGACAGGATGGATTATCTTACGTCCATGTCGACAAATGATTTCTCCATGGCACCGGATCTTGCCCAGCTGGCAGGTGAAGATCCCTTCTATGCTCCCTTCGCTGAAAAGAAGTACCGTGGCAACATGAATACCACACTGATCAGGAGCCTCTCGGGCAGGACCATCATGATACAGCATGATGTCTCCAGCCCCAGGCCATACTCACGGATCCACCTGGTGAGCGGCACCAAAGGAGCTGCCAGGAAATGGCCCTCACCGGCGAAGATAGCTCTTGGCCATTCATGGCTGCCGGCGGAAGAGTACAAAGCCCTGGAAGAGCAGTACACTCCGGCCATTGTCAGGAGGGTGGGAGAAATGGCAAAAGCGATAGGCGGACACGGGGGAATGGATTTCATCATGGACTGGAGACTGATCGACTGCCTCCGCAACGGCCTGCCGCTTGACCAGGATGTATATGATGCTGCCCTCTGGAGCGCAGTCACCCCCCTGAGCGAGTGGTCAGTGGCCAACAGGTCCTCTTCCATTGAGGTGCCTGACTTCACATGCGGGGCATGGGAGGCAAACAAACCTTTTGTTCCCGACCTGTCAGAGGGCGGAAACACACAGGTGCTTCAGATACAGGGTAGTACCAATCAGCTGGAGGTTTAGCCCGGTCATTGAAACATTCGTTCCGGCTCTGCCGCCGATTCTTAATCGTAGAATTTCCTGTTGATCCGGTCGCTCTTTCTCTTATCTGCCAGTACAAGCCAGACGAGGTATGCAGAGATGAGGACGAGTAAGATCACTATGGCATATTTGATGATGAGAGCCGTGCTCGGTTCACCGATGCCCGCGGCGGGAGGGTTGACGGAGTGGCCGACATCAATGCCAAAAAGGTTTTTTACGAAAAAGAGGAGAAAGAAGGTGAGTAATCCTGCCGCCACCGGTGTGGTGATCCAGCCTGACGCAATGCTGCCGAGCAGTTTTAGGTTGATGTTTCTGATGCCCTTGTAGAGGCCTATCCCGATAACAGATCCCACTACCACCTGTGTGCTTGAGACTGGCACCAGTGGTATCGGTGGCAGGCCTGCCCTTACCATCAATCCTGAGAGTGCCGATGATGAAAATATGAAGAGCACGAGCGCCTGTGACATCACAACCACGAATGCTGCTTCAGATGAGAGCTCCAGAAGGTTGGCGCCCACCGTCTGCATCACTTTCCTGGAGTAGGTTGCCACCCCTGCAGCGATAGCCAGCCCGCCAAGGAAGAAAAGCTGTTGTGCCCCTGTGAGTGTGCAGAGGCCGAAGCCGGTCTCCTCCAGCGGGACACTTGGAACGAAGACCCCCATGACATTGGCGATGTTGTTTGCACCGAGGCTGTAGGCTCCGAAGGCGCCGGCTATCAGCAGTCCGCCTCTCAGATAGGCTTCATACCGGACCAGGTGTATCCTTATTCTTTTCCTGGTGATCTTCACCAGGTGGTAGAGTCCGAAGGCAAAGATTGCCCCCAGAAGCGGGCCTGTAACCCATGTGGTTACTATCTGTGTAAGTGCCTTTGTGTCAACAGCATTGTTGGTAAAGAAATCCCATCCGATAATGGCTCCCACGATCGCCTGGGTGGTGGAGACGGGCAGACCGGCCCTTGTCATGAAATAGACTGTCAGTCCGGCTGCCAGGGCAACGGTGAAGGCTCCGCCCATGGCATTCACCGATCCCAGACGTCCCAGTGTCTCCGAGGCACCGTCGCCCTGCAGTACTGCCCCAAGAATAACGAAGACGGATGCTATGATTGCGGCCCTGGTAAAAGATACCAGACGCGAGCCAACGGCTGAGCCGAAGATATTGGCTGCATCATTGGCACCAAGGGTCCAGCCCAGGAAGAGTCCGCTGGTCAGGAAGAGGAATATCATGATCAGAGCATTTGCCTAATAGCCATGGAGGCCAGTAGGTCGGCAGCATCCTGTGCCGAATCGGAGATATTCTCAATATGGTGGGTGATATACCGTATGTGAGCCTTCTCAGCCAGGGAGAGGTCATTCATCTCATGAAACACCTTCTTTTTCAACTGAAAAGCAGCCTTATCCGTCTCTCGCTCAAAGAAGTAGACCTTGATCAGTTTCTCCCTTACCAGGTGTGGCTCCCGGAAGAACGACCTGGCAGCGGGCATCAGCTCCTCAGCAGCATTTGCTGACACCTCTGCAAGGGAAATGAAGTCCTCTGTCAGCAATGAAGGTATGCGGGGTATCTCAATGTAAAACTCATTAAGCGACCCCTTTGCCGTGTCAATGATCTCATCCATCTGCCAGAGAAGCTTTACGATCTCACTCCTCTGATGCGGAAGAATGGAGTGCACTATCATATCATTCTCTATGGCTCTCTGAAGCTTGTCAGCCTTTCCTTCAAGATCATCGATCTTTTCCAGATGGGAACCGAAGGTGTTATGATCGCCCCTGACGTAAGCCTTGACACCCTCCTTGAAGATCAGTATTCCAATCTCAATGGTGTCAAAGAATTCGTCGATCCTGACCGTCAGTTCCCTGGTTGTGCGGGTGAATAGTGACATGTGCCCTGTTTTGTGTTGGTATTGACAAATATATTAAGAAATAGGCAGAGGCTAAACCTTTCAGAAATCTATGATCCTTTCTACACGGTGATTTTTCAGCCAGCTTTTTATTATCACCTGTATGTCCCTGTTATCAGGAGCTTTCGTGATGCAGTCATGCACCGCCTCCAGCCCGAATCCCACCTCATTTATGTTAAAGTATCCGTAACCTGCATATTTGCCGTTGAGTATCTTCACGGCTGACCGTTCTTCGATGTCGCGGCCGCGGTCGATGATAAAGAAATTGCGTTCCCTGAATATGAATTCATCAAGTGCCATCATGGCTCTCTCGTTGTACTCTGCCGGTTTCTCCTCTCCGCAGCATGCCCCTCTGCAGAGGCTCACCTGGCGGTGGAAGCAGGGGCCGTCGGTATCATAAAGGCCGCTCAGCTTCTGGCACAGTTCATACCTTGATATCATCTGCTCAAGCTTACCCCTGACATTGTCACGCGAAGAGAAGAGGGACAGGGGTACGGCATCACCGGTCACCCTGCGGTATTCAAAGCATATGTATCCGCTGCCGTCGGTGAAACTGTATATGCCCCATGTGTATCCGGTACGGCGCTGGGCCCTGTTAAACAGCGGTTTTTTCTTTTTTATCTCTGCCGACTCAAGCAGCAATGCTATCAGCTCACTGCCGGTTGCCTCCCAGGTGATGTCGGCGATCATGGAGCGCATCTCCATGGCACGGGCAGAGGTGTTGTTTGAGAGGTGCGTGTTAACCCTCTGAAAGAGGTTGCAGCTCTTCCCGACATAGATGACATCACCCTCCTCATTGTAAAAATAATAGACGCCGGGTTCTTCGGGTATCTCCTCCAGCCTGGCCGGGTCAAGAGCAGGATGGAGCTTTGAAGCCTTCCGGTTTTTGATCAGGCTGCCCGACTTGAGAGCACTGTCTCTCTCGAGAAGCATCTCCAGCAGCCGGACGGTAGCAAGTGCATCTCCGGAGGCCCGGTGACGGCCATTGATCTCAATGCCAAGATCACCGCACAGTTTCCCCAGGCTGTAGGATTTGTGACCGGGGAGGAGCTTCCTGCTGAGTGCGACAGTGTCGAGCAGGGGCCTCTTGAACTTGTAACCCAGCATGCCGAACTCCTGCCTGATGAACGAATAGTCGAACCGGGCATTGTGAGCTACTAAAACGGCACCATCGGTCATCTCTACTATTTTTTTTGCCACTTCGTAAAACTTCGGGGCATCTTCCACCATCTCGTTGGTGATGCCTGTCAGCGAGGTGATGAAATAGGGAATCGTGCGCTCCGGGTTGATAAGCGTACCGTACTCTTCAATAATACGTTTGCCGTCATGGAGATAGATGGCAATCTCGGTTATCCTCTCCAGCCTGGCGCTTCCCCCGGTAGTCTCTATGTCAACAACGGCATACACTGGTCGTACAAAATACGAAGATAATTACTTTCAGGGCATGGATGAATTATTCATAAATTTGCATCTAAACCCTGCAGGTTATGGATTGTTACGGAGGATTCTTCTATCTCGACGGCCGGATACACCGCGCCGCTGAAGATGTGCCGGCTCTCTCCGGAGAGGTGTCGTTTTATGAGGTAATAAGGACAAGAAACGGGGTGCCGCTCTTTTTCGACGAGCACATGAAGCGTCTCAGGAAGGGGATAGACACAAGGTATGATCTTGATCACGACATTGCGGTCCGGGTAGCGGCAGGCTTCGATGCCCTTGTCAGCAGTGAGTCGTTTGCGGAGATGAATGTCAGGGTTACGGTTACCTTCATCGGCCGGGAATATTCGCTTCATATCTGCTATATCCAATCATCGTACCCGACTGAAGAGATGATACGTGATGGTGTCAGGCTGATACTTTTTCGTGCCGAGCGGTTCGACCCCGGTGTCAAGATCCTGAATAACAGGCTCAGGGCGACTGTTCACAGCGAGCTGCAACGCAGGCAGGCCTATGAGGCGCTGCTGGTCAACCGCGAAGGGTTGATAACGGAGGGGAGCCGCTCAAATGTATTCTTTATCACTGATGAGGACCTCATTGTCACTCCTCCGGACAGCATGGTGCTGTCAGGGATCACCAGGGAAAAGGTTATAGGTTTATGCAGGACAGAAGGTATGAACCTGATGTTCAGGTCAGTGGCTGAGACAGATCTACCCGGGTTCAGGTCACTCTTCATCACAGGTACCTCACCCATGGTACTACGTGTGCATAGCGTTGAAGATCAATACTTTGAAGTTGCATGCCCGGTAACTGAAAAGCTACGTCTTCTTTATGAACGACTGGTTCTCAACAGTATCAGCAGCTACAAAATGAGAAACAGAAAAGATTAATACGTATCTTTGCAACAAAAGCAACAGCAATGGCCAGCATAAAAGACCTGAAGAAGGATATTGACTACCTCTTTTTTGAACTGATATCTGACTGCTTCATGTTTACGAGCCTCCATGACGGGGAGAAGAGAGACAAGGTTCAGAACCTGATCGAGGAAGCAGTTAGCATGCGCAATGAATTCATTGACAGGGTCAACAATCCCGACGGTAAGGACAATCCCGCCATTGTAAAGGCATATTATTCGGCTCTTCGCAAGGATCTGTTCGAGAAGGTTGACGGTTACTTTGAAAGACTGAGCAGCATCACAAAGGAGTAGGTCAGTCTGCAGATACCAATTTCAAACCCACCTCATTATCTCCTCGTTACAGACAGTGCAGTGACCGTCGTCGGTTAGTCCCGTAACTGCAGTATGATATCCCGTCCTTTTCACGACTATTGCTTTGCATGACGGACAGACAGTGTCGCCGCATGCATCCCTGCCAGACATGTTGCCCGTGTAGACAAAATCAAGGAATTCTGAAGCGATATCCCTAAGCTGAAGGATTGTCTCTGCAGGAGTGGCAGGGGTGTCTCTCAGGTACATCGGAAAGTATCGGCTCAGGTGCAGCGGAACCTTTCTGCCGGCATTCCGGGCAATCCACTCCGCCTCGCGCCTCATGTCACCGGCCGAGTCATTCAGGCCCGGAAGGATAAGGGTGGTTATCTCAAGGTGCTTTCCGGAAGCAGCCACTGTACCGATGGCATCCAGGACAGGTTTCAGTGTGGCGCCGGTATACTTCCTGTAGAAATCATTGCCGAATGCCTTCAGGTCAATATTGAAGGCATCGATAACGCTGGTGAGCTCTTCCAGAGGTTTCCGGGTAATGTAACCGTTGGTTACCATCACGTTCTTCAGTCCTGCGGCAGCGGCCAGAGTCGCACTGTCAGTGACATATTCATACCAGATAACCGGCTCGTTGTAGGTGTAGGCTATCCCGATATTGTTATGCTCCCGTACTGCCCGGGCAACCAGCTCTTCCGGAGATAGGCGGGTTGAGCCAGCGGGCGGCCCGTTCTGTGAGATATGATGGTTCTGGCAGAAGTCGCAGCTGAGGTTGCAGCCATATGATCCTACGGAGAGGATATTGCTTCCGGGGAAGAAGTGATAAAGCGGTTTCTTTTCTACAGGGTCTGCTGCAAAACCTGAGAGTATTCCGTAGGTAATCAAGTTGATCACGCCGTCCCTGTTCTCCCTGACCCGGCAGATGCCCCTCTCCCCGGGTTTCAGCAGGCAGGCATGCGGGCACAGCAGACACCTCAGAGAGCCATTTTTTTCATCGCTGTTTTTGCTGAGCCACATCTCCCTCATCCATTTGAACTTATAAATTTAATGTTATTTTTGCTTTTCCGGATCTGTATTATTACTGGTATTACCAGTGCTATATAAACCTAAAAACTGAAATCATGACTACGAGGAGAGACTTTATGAGGCAATCAGCCCTCGTGATGGCTGCTATGCCGCTTCTCAACAATGAACTGCTTGCATCGGGCCGTTCTTCGAAGAAGACAGGGCTGGCCCTTTATTCGATAAGGGATGAGATGAAAAAAGACCCTGCTGCTGCTCTTGCAAAGGCTGCAGCTATAGGTTTTGACTGGGTGGAGGCTGCTGATCACAGTGATGGCAAGTTCTACGGTTTCAAACCCAGGGAGTTCGGCAAGATTGTTAAGAAAGCCGGGATGGAGGCAATAAGCTCCCACAGTAACATCAGGCCTGAAAACGCCGATAAGATGATTGATGAGGCCGCAGAGGCAGGTATGAAATACATCATAAAGCCTTCTCTGCCTGATGATTGGAGTAGCACTCTCGACGGTTTCAGGAGGAGTGCCGACTTTTTCAACGAAGCCGGGGAGAAATGCAGGAAGGCAGGTATCACCTTCGGATTCCACAACCACCAGATTGAGTTCAGGGAGATCGATGGCACGGTTCCCTTTGATCTGCTGGCAGAGAACAGTGATCCCAGACTGGTCATCTTTGAGCTTGACATTGCATGGATCACTGCTGCCGGCAAGGACCCGGTAGCCTATTTTAAAAAGTTCCCGGGCCGATTTCCGGTCTGGCATATGAAGGATCTTTCTCCTGAGAAGCAGGATGCCACTCTGGGTGAGGGGATAATCGATTTCAGGCCCATCCTTGCCATGTCAAAGAAAGCAGGGATGGAATACTGGTTCATCGAGCAGGGTAACTGCCTTACTCATACGCCCATGGAAAGCATTGCGATCAGTCGCCGCTATTACCTGGATGCGCTCCTCAAATAATTCAGACGGCTCTTTTCGTGGAATTGTTTTTGCCTGAGGCTACTACTGCCTCAAGGAATTTCATACCCCTGACGCCCTCATAGATGCCCGGGTAGTCAGCCAGGGGCTCTCTCTCCCTGCCTTCACTCAGAGCAATGATATGCCGGGCAAAATTACTGTAGAGATTGGCAAATGCCTCGATGAATCCCTCCGGGTGCCCGGCTGGAATACGTGTATGCATGGGAGCTGCCACGCCTGTTTCGGTAAAGGCAGTGCCGGTGCGGTATAGCTGGGCAGGTCTGTCGGGCCAGAGTACCGTCAGTGAGTTGGGCTCCATCTGTCTCCATGAGATACTGCCCTTATCACCGTAGATTCTGAGTGAGAGGTTGTTTTCCTCACCTATGGCTATTTGGCTGGCCAGAAGAGTGCCCCTGGCGCCGTTTTCGAAATGCAGCAGCACACTGCCGTCATCATCGAGCAGCCTGCCCGGCACCACTGACCCAAGATCAGCGGAGAGCTCTGCCACCTCCATCCCCGACACATATTCTGAGAGGTTGAAGGCATGAGTACCGATATCCGCCATGGCGCCGGCTATGCCAGCTTTTCGGGGGTCTGATCTCCATTCAGCCTGCCTGTTGCCGGTGGTCTCAACCGGGGAGGAGAGCCATCCCTGGAAATATTCAACGGCGACCTTCCTCACGATGCCTATTTCTCCTCCCAGGACCATCTCGCGGGCCCTTTTGACCATGGGATACCCGGTGTAATTATGGGTGAGACAGAAGAGTCTTCCGGTACGCTCAACGGTCTCATGCAGGTCAACAGCTTCAGCAACACTCATGCAGAGGGGCTTGTCGCACACAACGTGAAAACCTGCCTCAAGGGCCATCTTCGCCGGGCCGTAATGGAGGTAGTTGGGAGTGACAACGGATATAAAATGAGGTCTGATATCTTCCGGCAGAGATCTCTCCCTGGTTATCATCTCCTGCCAGGTGTCATAGATGCGGGAGCTGTCTGTTCCCTCGGCGGCTCCCGTGGCTGCAGAGACGACCGGGTCACTGCTGAAGGCGCCGCACACCAGCCCGGTCATACCGTCGAGGCGAGCTGCCATGCGGTGCACAGGCCCTATCAGTGAACCTTCGCCGCCGCCGATCATACCCATTCTAAGCTTCATAACCCGTTGTTTTCTTCATTCGAATTGATACCCGTTGTCGTAATCCTGTTCAGATTGCAGAACTCCTCAACCGCTTCCATGAGTTTAAAGGAGTTGTCGCGGTAATATGTGCCAAGGCGCAAGGCAATAACCTTCCCTGCACTGAGAAAGAAAGAAATTTTTAGCTGGCTGAACCCGGTCTTTTCGAGATCTGAGGCTCTGATAACCAGCGCAGGAGAATAGAATTTGTCTTTCAGGATTATCTCACTTTCACTTATTGTGACATATCGGTCAGTCAGGCCCGTAACCTTCAGTACGAGCCAGACACCGAAGAGAAACAGGAATGCAACTGCAATCCAGGTGCTCCACGTTGACTCGCCTGATCTGTAGATCATCAGTGATAGTATGAGCGCAACGGCAATGCAGATGATACCGAATATCGATTTCAGTATGCGGCTGACACTGTCATTATCAGTTAGATCAAGATTGAACCTCCGTGTTTCCATAGGAAATTTTAATGCAAATTAGCGATTTTTGATTACAAGGGTAAGATTCGTGCACAGATTGCTTTAATTCGCCGTTGACAGAGGCAGCCTGACCTTTATTTGACCGAATTTCTATGTTTGACAGCACCCTCTCTTATTTTAACCTTGCTGATCAGGGTTATCATATTAATGACCGGAATTACGCTGTATCAACCGGTATTATTCTCCGGAATTTTTCTATTTTTATTCCTTAATATCAGAAGAACTTAACCTGACATATTATGAAAGAGGAGACAAAAAAGTTTACAAGACGTTCATTTGTAGGCACTACAGGTGCTGCAATTGCCGGTCTGACAATCATTCCAAGCAATGTTGTCAGCGGCCTTGGCCACCGTGCCCCGAGTGATAAGCTTAACATTGCAGGAATAGGTATCGGCGGTGTGGGCGCCACAAACCTGAGGAACGTTGCAGCAACGGAAAATATCGTCGCACTCTGTGACGTTGACTGGAGCTACTCAAAGAGAGTGTTTGACGCATATCCGGCAGCAAAAAGATACTGGGATTACAGGAAGATGTACGATGAGATGGGTGATTCCATTGATGCCGTGATCATTGCGACGGCAGACCACACCCATGCCCTGACTGCAGCACAGGCAATGACCATGGGCAAGCATGTCTACCTGCAGAAGCCTCTCACCCACAGTGTGTACGAGTCAAGGCTGCTGACCAGGCTGGCAGCGAAGCACAGGGTAGCCACATCTATGGGTAACCAGGGCTCTTCTGCAATCGGGGTGGATCTTGTCCAGGAGTGGATACAGAACAGGGAGATTGGCGAGGTGACAAAGGTGGAAGCCTTCACCGACAGGCCGATATGGCCTCAGGGACTGAACACTCCGACAAAGGTCGACAAGGTTCCGAAGACCCTTGACTGGGATCTCTTCCTTGGCCCTGCCCCGGTGAGGCCGTTCAACGAAATATATCATCCGTGGAACTGGAGGGGATGGTGGGATTTCGGTACAGGCGCCCTTGGTGATATGGCATGCCATATCCTTCATCCTGTTTTCAAATCGCTCAAGCTTACCTACCCGACCAGGGTACAGGCCAGCTCAACGCTGCTGCTCACCGACTGTGCTCCCAATGCAGAGATGGTGAAACTGGTTTACCCGGCAAGAACAGCTCCGTTACATTACAAGATAGATCTTCCCGAGGTGGAGGTGACCTGGTTCGACGGCGGACTTCAGCCCATGAAACCCGAAGGCTGGCCGGAAGGCAAGGATATGAATGACCAGGGAGGAGGGGTTATCTTCCATGGCACCAAGGATAAACTTATATGCGGCTGTTACGGTATCAACCCCTGGCTGCTGTCGGGACGCATACCAAATGCCCCGAAGACGGAAAGGCGTGTTGAGAATGCCACCCGCGGCGGACATGAGATGGACTGGGTGCGCGCATGCAAGGAGAGCCCCGAAAACAGGGTGCCTACCAAATCTGACTTCTCAGAGGCCGGACCGTTTAATGAGATGGTGGTGATGGGAGTTCTGGCTGTCAGGTTGCAGGGACTCAATAAGGAGCTGGAATGGGACGGTGAAAAGATGGAGTTTACCAATATTGGTGACAATGATGAGATACAGATTTGCATTGAGGATCACTTCAGCATCACTGACGGGCACCCGACCTTCGACAAGAAGTGGACCGAACCCTTTAATGCAAAGCAGTTTGCAAATGAGATGATCAGGCATTCATACCGTGACGGATGGCAGCTTCCCGAGATGCCCGTGTAATTATTAATCAATTAACCAATAAAATCTGACGAATATGAAAGTATTGAAATTAATGTTTGTTCTTGCTGTGGCAGTTGCGTTTGTCTCCTGCGGACCGGGAAAATCAAAGAAGGCGGTTGAGCAGAAATCCACCGATGCCGAAGTATGGACCTTCCTGTTTGACGGGACCACCACACAGGGATGGCGCAACTACAACAAGGAGACCTTCCCCGAGCAGGGCTGGGAGATCATTGACGGAACACTGCATTGCATAGGCTCCGGCAGGGGAGAAGCAGGCGGTAAAGGCGACGATATCCTTTATGACAGGAAGTTTTCAAATTTCCACCTTAAGCTGGAGTGGAAGATATCCGAAGGCGGCAACAGCGGTATCATGTACCTTGTCCAGGAAAGTCCTGAGTGGTCGGAACCATGGAAAACCGGTCCTGAAATGCAGATCCTCGACAATGAACGTCACCCGGATGCTCAGGCAGGGAAGAATGGAAACCGGCAGGCCGGGTCTCTCTATGACCTGATACCTGCAGTGCCCCAGAATGCAAAGCCGGCAGGTGAGTGGAACACCGCGGAGATAAAGGTATACAAGGGCTCAGTATGGCATATCCAGAACGGCGAGACGGTCCTTGAGTACCATCTCTGGACACCGGAGTTTAACGCTATCATACAGGACAGCAAATGGCCGGCAGAGAATCCTGACTGGGCTAATATCGCCACAGAGGGCTACATAGTTCTGCAGGACCACGGTGATGATGTCTGGTTCAGAAATATACAGATCAGGGAGCTTTAACGAAAGCTGCTGACCAATTAATTAAAAGCGCCGGGTAATTCCGGCGCTTTTTTTTACCCGGGGATTTATAAAACCAATGATAGGCGGTTAGCCGACCTGGCCACATTCTTTTTGCTTACACGCTTGATAAGAAGCTTCTAGATTTCCGGGGGTGGGTCCTGTTTTATCTATTGTGGCGGGTTACCCATAAGGCCGATATCTTCGGCCACATCGCGCATACCCATTATGGTGTCAGTGATAAGATCACTGAGTTCAACACCCAGCATCGCCGCCCCCTTTTCTATTACGTTGCGGTCAACGCCGGCCGCAAACCGTTTGTCTGTCCATTTTTTTCGTACCGATCTCGCCTCCATATCCATCACGCTTTTTGAAGGCCGTACCAGGGCGCTGGTGGCAACAAGGCCGGTGAGCTCATCAACGGCAAAAAGAGTCTTTTCCAGCAGGCTCTGAGGCTCTGTATCGGAGCAGATGCCGTAACCGTGGCTTATTACTGCTCTGATGTACTCCTCCGGCCAGCCCCCTTCACGAAGTATCTTTTCGGTCATAGTACAGTGCTGGTCGGGATACATCTCGTAGTCGAGGTCATGGATCAGTCCTATCACACCCCACATCTCCTCATCCTCGCCATGTTTGCGGGCCATGTATCGCATGACACCCTCAACTGAGAGTGCATGTTTGAGGAGGCTGTCGGACTGGTTGTATTTTTTGAAGAGCGCGAGAGCTTCCTCGCGGCCTGTTCTGTCTGATTTCATGGATTATTGTTGTAATTTAAAGTTATACAATACTATAACTCCAGATATATCGGGACGGGCGCTGCGTGGTATGGGGTTTTCATTACACCTGCGGAGTCTGCAATACCTCAACCCCCGATGGATCGGGGGCAGGCTCTACGGGGGCATAACCTTTACCAGCTTCAGCAGGCGGCTCTTGCCACCGGCCTGTATCCTAAGGGCATAGACTCCCGGTGCCAGGTGGCGGCAGTTGAACGGTATACGGTTCCTGCCGGAGGTGAGTTCGTAAGTGGATCTCAGCACAATCCTTCCCGTTGCGTCGATTATCTCCATCGAGGCAGATTCAAATCCCTCGAAATTTACCTCAAGTACAAAATTATCCCTGAAGGGGTTGGGGACTGCCCTGACACTTTCTGCCGGTATCTCCGGGCCAATGCCTGACTTCACATAAGAGACGCGGGCTGTGTCATTGCCGGCATATCCGTCTTCGGGAAGGCGGTTTATGATCTCTATCAGGTAACTGACATCCGGGAGGAAGCTGGATTTCGTTGCGAAGGAGACGTCAACCGTATCCCCCGGATCAATCTTCACGAAGAAGGTCTCAATGACAGGATCTCCGGCGTTGATTCTGTAAGCCAGCGGGAAGCTTGTCAGGGCTGTAAGCCCCAGGTTGATTATCCGTCCTGAAATGATGATGTTCCCAAGGTCGGCCAGGGCATCAGGGGGATATACAGTATCGATATTCAGGTCAGCTTCCAGGAATGAAATGTCGGGGAATGTTATCTGGTCTATCCATGCGGCATCCAGGCCTCCTGAGAGAGAAACATCCTTGCTATAGATCCATTCAAGGAAATGCACTCCGGGAGAGAGGATATAGCTATACAGTTCCCAGGGGGTATCACCCGACAATGCCAGGCTGTTTGCACTGTCGATCCTGAATACAAGCTGGTCGTAGATCGGTTCTGAGGAGGCACGTGACCAGAACGAGACAGTGTCTCTCACGGGATTGTTGACCCGTATTGCGAGCACTGAGCTGCTCTTGTCAGTTATAGGGCCCGTTCTTGCAGAAAGAATGTTCTCATACGAATCCGAAGAGGTGATGGTCCACTGATTTGTCTCCTGCCGGATCCAGGGGAAGACGTCAAACCTGTTAAACTCCCATGTCTCCCTTGTCTTTCCGGTGCTCAGGCTCCAGTTTCCCTGTGCTTCATAGTTGCCGCAGACAAAGCTTACGTCGTAGGGGATAACGGTACCCGGAGCCGCGTGATCAGAGATTACCGTCTCAAAGACAATCTCGCTGTTCTCGCCCGGCAGGACGATTCCAGTTTCTTTGGTGCCTTCCTGAAGATTGAGAAGTGCATTAACCGGGCTGAGGGTAACAGTACCGCTGGCAGATGATGACCCTTTGTTCCTGACTTTAACCCTGATGTTTATTGTCTCACCGGGATCGGGCAGGAAGTTTGAGTTTCCGGTGGATGAATCATCATGGACAGAGGAGACGATTTCCAGCTGCGGAGCACGAAGGGTCATATCTATCCCGAAACTGTAGTGATTGTTGTTGTCGGTAAGGTTCAGCATCAGTGATGCCAGTTCACCGTCTTCCACTTCATCGGAAACGGTGAAAACAAAACTTCCGTTGACTGTAAATGTTGATCCAGGATTCACGACACCGATATATTCTGTTCCCGACTCTACCGTAATCATGCCGGAGGTAACTGTCAGTGTTGCTGTAAGGTTTGATGTCGGGCTCTTGCCAAGGTTGCTGATGGTCACACTGAGGTTGATCGTCTCGCCGTAATCGGGGTATCCGTCGGTGGTACCCCCTCCTCCTGAATCAACAAAAGCGATATCACCTGCTACCAGATATGGACCCGCGACATCTCCAAAATGAAGTGTCTTCATGAAAGGTATCATGTTCTGGCCGGTTATTACAAGCAGGCACGAGTCCTTAACTCCCGTAGGCAGGGAGAGGCTGATGTTACCGGATGGGCTTACGAACCTGGCATCCCAGAGTGTGTCAAAATCGGAAATTGCCGCGTAGGCAAACGGTTTGGCAAAGAAGTTCAGTGACTCCAGTTCCTGGGGCAGCCTGTCAGGCAGCTCAATCTCAAAGGTGTCGGGTCTGCCTATTACCGGTGCCAGTGACGGGTCTCCCAGAAGAATATATGTTTCCCAGTAATATCGTTTTCTCGGGCTGGTGCTTGCCGAGACGGACATATTGCCCGAAAAGTTTACCTGTCCCATGGTGTGATACCACTCTCCCGGGGGCTCTCCATGGGTGTGAAAGAGCTTGTCGAATGCACCGGTACCCGTATTCTCGTACGTCACATCCAGTCCGGGGGTCCCGGGCCCGACAGCCCAGAAGAAGTCATCCGTCCAGTAAGAGTCATTGGTACAACCGATATAACCGATGGCACCCTTATTCGGGGCAGTAACGATGGATGATCCGAAATTGGGTGTAACATTTATCTGTGCCGTCCGGCACGCATTGGCAATTATCAGGGGGTACTCATCGAGATTGTTAAGCTCACTGACAGTGGAGACCTTAAAAACAGGGTCACTGAAGCCGGAAGCTTCTCCGTGCCCGGTATAGTTCAGAAGGCCCAGGCCGCTGTTAAAAACAAGCTTCAGGGAATCATCCTTCTGGGGTGCGTCGGGAAACAGCCATCTGACTGCATTGAGTGAGGTGTCGGGGGCAAGGTAATTATTATAAATATACTGCACCTGGCCGTTCATGTAGGTCTCATAGATGCCCGGGGCATTGCCGGCGGTGGCAAGAGCTCCGGCCCAGAAGTTGTTGGACTGATCGTAGCTGAAGGTCTCATAGTCAATGATCTTCTTAACCATTGCTTTCAGCTGGGTAGTGTCAGCAACGGGCAACCGTCCGATGAAGAGCTCAGGGATATAGTCTCCCTCGCCGTCAAACTCCCCGTAGTAGAGGTCCGAGACATTAGTGGTACCCCGTGATGTGGGTACCAGGGAGGGATCGCCGACGATGAGCAGATACTGGACGGGGACGTCCGAATCCAGGGAACGGAAGTAGAATTCAGAGATCCTCTTCTTCAGGTCATAGTATACGGTATCAGCGGGACCGGAACCCTTATAGAATATGGTTGTCTTAATACCCTTGAGCATTTTCCACCTCACCAGGGGTGTCAGATGCTTTCTGAAGAGCGAATCGGTGACTATCACCATGTTTACAGGCCTGTCGGTATATCCCGGTATATATGCTGCAGATGCATAGCCTCCCTTATCACCGCCAAGCAGTTCCTCCTCGCCTCCCTTTGTTGGTGATGGCTTGAGGGAGATGTGCAGGTCCATATCGGTGATCAGGTCAACGTATCCGCCTGCCGGATTGTAGAAGGCAGGATAGACAGCGATGTTAACCAGTTTTTTTCCCCTGAAGATACCCTCATGGGTGACTGTCACCGTATCATGTTCAATAATACCGTTTGTTTGGTATACCCTTTTGTCTTTTACGGACACCTTCTCATCCTGCTTTTCATTTTTGGTCCGTGCAGGCTGGACAGGGAAGAGCTCGGACCTGCCCGGCGTATGCTCTGAGAACCGTATCCTGCGCGACTGTACTCCTTTGACAGTCACCTCAAGAGTCATGTCAGCAGGCACCTCCATCAGGCGGCTGTATACCGGCAATTCCGGTTGTCCTGATACGGAGGTGTGATGATGACCGGGAAGAAAGAGCCTGAAATATTTACCTGAAGGATCGGTAATCCCGTGCAGGCGGTGTGTCTCATTACGGTATGAGATGAGGGGTGTAAAACCCTTTCCGGTCACTCTGCCGCTTTCAAATGCGCTTTGATGACCAGGAGACTGGGCCAGTACAACGGGCTGACCGGCAAGCAGCAAGCCAGATGTCACCAGCAGAACGGCTCTGTAAATTACCCTCATACCTGAATACTGGAAGCCAAGATAATTAAATTATCTCAAAATGAATGCCAATGATCGCCGTCACGATATCAAATTGAATTTGTATATTTAACAGGTAATCTTAGGGTAACTACCGAGGGGATGAAGAACCACACTCTGTTAACTCTCTTCCTTCTGGCACTGTCATTGTCAGTCACAGCTCAGATCAACAGGACCGGGGTACCTCTGATCAGCTGGTTTGATGCTGCCGAGACGCCGGGTGACCTTGAGAACAGGTGCATTACCATGGATACACGCGGTGTCATGTATTTTGGCAACGAATCAAATGGGATAGTCACCTATGACGGTCAGCACTGGGGCCTTATCCCCATGCCTGGCCTGCAGAGGGTGACAGCTCTTGCATCAGATCACAGAGGATTGGTATACGCAGGAGGGGAGGGCGATTTCGGACTCCTCCAGCCGGTGGCTTCAGGTGTACTTGCATTCAGCTCTCTCACTGACAGGATCATTGATTCCTTATCACGCACAGAGGTAGGTTCAATTCGTTCTATTACCGCTGACAGCAACAGGGTGATTATTGCCGACAGAAGCAGACTCTACCTGTATGATCTCTCCGGCGACTCGGTTCATGTAAGCGATCTGGACAGGGAGTACGGGGTCAGAAGTATTTCCATCATCCTGTCAGCTTACGGGAAGGTGATCGTCGCAGATAACAGGCAAGGGCTCCTTGAGTACTCAGACGGCAGGTTGACGCAGGTTCCAGGAGGGGATGAGATAAGAATGGTCCGTTTTGTCACCCTTCTTCCGTATGACCGTGACAATATTTTGATAATCACTGCAGAAGACGGTCTGATTCTTTTCAATCACCGGACCGGAACCGTAAACCGGCAGTTTCTTGATCCGGTTGATAACAGACGGTTAACGATCGGGGGAGTGACAGGTGCGGTAACCCTTCCCGGCAGGGCTGTGGCGGTAGGTCTCTCCGGCGACGGAGTATATATCTTTAGTCATGAAGGCAGGCTGCTGCAGCATATCTCCAAAACGACCTCAGGGCTGAGAGAGTCAACCGTGACAGCCATGTACTGTGACTATGCCTCCAACTCCCAGCTGTGGTTCTGCACCAGGGGATTCATCAACAGGGCATACGTCTCACTGCCTGCAAACGAGTTTGGCAGCACATCAGGCATAGAGTCGCCTCCGGGCGATATTGAAGAATTCGGCGCATCCGTTTACGTGGCCGGTTACGATGGAATACACAGGAGCTTTACTGATAGTATGGGTGTGATGCGCTTCATGCAGACAGAACTCCCCGTCGGCCAGGTCTCTGACCTGCAGACTGTGATGCTGCCTGATGATACCGTTCTGCTGGCAGCAGCCTCTGATGGCCTGTGGCAGCTCAGACAAAACGGATCTGCCTTTCGTCTGCTGGCCAGGTCCGGCATAACAGTTGTCAGATCTGACAGGTATGATGCTTTAAATGTAATCACAGGATCAAGTGACGGTATCATAAGGACCCTCAGGTATTCAGGGGGTGGCTGGAAAATTGTGAATACCAGCCTGAAGAACGAACTGCCGGGCAGGATAGAGGCTATCGAACAGTCTGCTCCCGGAGTATGGTGGATCCTTACTTCCGCTGCTGCCGGCATCACACGCATGAGATGTGATGCCAGCGATATAGTTTTTATTCGTTATGGCCGGGATAGCGGCATTGAGTGCGACACCCTGAACACTGTCTCCTTTATAGATGAGAGGCTTTACCTCGGGACAGGCAGGGGGATATACAGCTATAATGAAGGTAATGACCGGTTTGCAAAGGATCAGGTGTTGACGGGTAACACATTTGACAGGGCAATGATACACAGCCTCTTTAAGACGCCCGGCGGTGACATATATGTTTCCGGTTTCGACGGTCGCCATTTTGATGCCCTGGTCAACGCGACGAGCCAGGGACATGTGGTATTCAGAAAGCAGTTTGATTTTCTTCCTGACGTGGCATCGGGCGGCATCGCCTCAATCGACGATAATATTTGGATCACAAAGGGGCGAAAGGTATATGTCCTTGATAAATCGAAACTGGGGTTCAACTACGGTTCATTCAGCACCCTGTTAACCTGTATTGCAACAGGTGATCAGCGGCTGATGGACAATTCATTTTACATCGAAACCTCAACCGGGGTCAGAATACCTTCGGCGGTGCAACCGGAAGAAGATAAACCCCTGCTGAAGGCTGCATCAAACAGTATTACTTTCAGCTGGACTACAACTACATATGCCGGAGAGGATAAGACCGAATACATGTATAAGCTTGAGGGATTCGACCATGACTGGTCAAAGTGGGAGAGGAGAGCTTTCAGAGACTACACCAGTCTCCCCGGCGGCAGTTATCTGTTCAGGCTTAAGGCCAAAACGGTTACCGGTCTCGAAAGTGACGAGGTTACCTACGGCTTCAGGGTTAAGAGGAGATGGTATGCAACCCTGCCTGCAATTCTGCTCTTTACCGCAGCAGCATCCCTGCTCTTTTACCTGATCATGAGGATGAATTCCTCAAGGGTTAATGACCGTAACAGGCGGCTGGAGACTCTGCTGGGCGACAAAAGTCTTGAGGCTGATCTCAGTAAGAGTAAGATGGAGTCATTGATAAGCTATGCCGGTACGATACAGCGTGCCCTGTTGCCCCCGGAAAATATGCTGCAAAAAACTTTCCCGAACTATTTTGTTCTCAACACGCCGCGTGATCCTGCCGGCGGTGATTTTTACTGGATTGCGGAGAGGGATAACAGGTTTTTTATTGCCGTAGGTGACTGTACCGGCCATGGAGTTTCATCTGCCATGATGACCCTTATGGGACTCTCCTTCCTTAATGATGCTTTCAACAGCAGAAAGAAGGTCACCACTGCTGGTGTTCTGGACGCACTGCACGAACTACTTATTGGAGCACTGGGGCCCTCGGAGACTCCTGACGGCCGTCATGAGACAATGGAGATTGCCATTATCGGCGTTGACCGGCGGAACGGTACCGTTGAATTCTCTGGCGCAGGTTTACATTGTTTCAGGGTAAGAGGGATGAGCGGGGTGAATTCTGCGGAGTTAAGCAGTTACTCCGGAGAAGAGGCTGACGGTGTGCAGATGGATGGTAAATACATTATCGAGACACTTTACGGGGACAGAATCCCTGCAGGAGTTCAGCAGAGGGAGGGGCATGAGTTCAGACGACAGGAATGGAAACTGGAGAAGGATACTTCCTATTACCTCTTCACCGACGGGTATTCAGACCAGTTCAATGGTTTAACAGGCAGGAAATTCATGAGAGGAAACTTCAGGAGCCTGATTCTTGAGATACAAAATTTCCCAATGAGCAGACAGAAGGAGATACTGGAGGAGAGGCTCCTGAGCTGGAAGGGCTCGGCGCCGCAGACAGATGACATCCTTGTCGTGGGGTTCAAGATTGAATAGGCTTATTTTGCTGTTGCAAAATCATCGCTCAGGCGGTATAAGATTCCCTTTTCTCCTGCTTCATAACTGATCAGGCCGCAGAGAATAAAATCACTCAGTATCTTTTCTGCCGTTCTTCCGTTTATGCCGGCAAGTTGCCGGAATTCACTGACGGTTATCTCTCCTTCGGTGCGCAGGTGGCTTAACAGCATATTCTCCTTATCGTCAAACCGCAACAGTACGCCCCTGTTCTTTCCAATCCTTCGCCACACCTGTAGTATAACCCTGTCAGCCATAAAGTTTTGGTCGTGCTGCCGGAAATAGGCCCTCCATCTGCCGTTCTCATCCTTTGCCCTGACAGGTTTTTCCGCACTTCCGGGAACATCGACTTCAAGAATGGTCTTGCCATTAATGGTATGATTTTTTGTTCTGATCGCCACCTCAGGGCTACAGTATAAGGTTGCCGCAGCATCGATCATATAGAGTTCTTCGTCTGATCGCACTCCGGCCAATGATCCGTTATCCCTGACACCGATGAGCAGCTTGCCTCCCTCACTGTTCGCGAAGGCTGACAGGGTGCGGGCGATCTTCCTCGTATCGGAGATGCAGTACTTGAAGTCAAGATTCATGCCTTCCCCCTTGAGGATGAGGTGATGAATATAGCGTCCCATGGTACCGGATGTAAGGTGCTATTTGGCAGCAACAGCAATATAATACAAAATATTTGTATATTGGCTCAGATGTAAATAACTAACAAATCAAAGATTGATGAAGAGAAGAGACTTTCTGAGATCAGGCCTTGCAGGCGCTGCCGGCCTTACGGTGTTTAACAATTCAGCTCTGGCTGCTGTGCAGGATGAGCCGGTTATCTACCGAACGCTGGGTCGTACGGGCCTTAGACTGCCTGTCGTTAGTTTCGGGGTGATGAGATCCGACAACAGCTCGCTGGTGCAGGCAGCCTATGAGGGCGGCATGAAGATGTTCGACACTGCCCACGGTTATATGAACGGTCGGAATGAAGAGATGCTTGGCAACTTCTTTTCCACTCTGCCCCGTGACTCCTTTGTCCTTGCCACAAAGGTAAAGCCGGCAGGTGTGGACAACCGTACGGGACTGCCCTCGGCCGATACCACCGCTACAGACTTCCTGGGAAAATTTGACCTGAGCATGAAGAGGCTGAAGCTGGATCATGTGGACATTCTATATATGCATGCCGTTGACAGTGTTGAGATGGTAAGGCATGAGGAGATAGTAAAAGCCATGCTTGATCTGAAGAGAAAGGGGAGGGTCAGGTTCATAGGAATCTCAACACACAAGAATGAGCCCCTGGTTATCAATACCATGGCTGATGACGGCATCTGGGATGTGGTGCTCACCTCCTACAACTACCGTCAGACCTATCGTGACGAAATGAACGGCGCCATAGAGAAGGCCGTTGCGGCAGGCATGGGTATTGTGGCGATGAAAACCATGGCAGGAGGATGGCTTGACCGGGAGAGAACGCAGCCGGTCAATGCTCCGGCCGCCCTGAAATGGGTGCTGTCCAATCCCAATGTGCATACAACCATACCGGGCATTACTGCCTTTGATCAGCTGACCACAGATCTGAAGGTTATGAGGGATATAACCCTTACGTCAGATGAGGAGGCCATACTTTTAGCCCAGTCATCATCCCCGGGACTTTACTGCAACGCCTGCAGCAACTGCATGCCGGGTTGCAAGAGACAGCTTCCGATTCCTGAACTTATGAGGGCGTATATGTACGCCTACGGTTACGGCAATCTGTCCATGGCCTCGGAGCTTCTTGCCGGGACGGCCGTGACAGATGACCCCTGTGCCGGATGTGACAGCTGTACGGCTGACTGTGTGCGGAGTTTCAATATCAGGGAGAAGATTGCCGATGTCACCAGGCTGGCAAATGTGCCGTATGATCTGCTGGCATAAACACATAAAATGATGAGACACATAAAAATTATCTTGCTGGCGGGGATAGCTGTCGCGCTCTCTGTTGTCATGAACGGTCAGCAGCTCTTTCCTGAGCTGAAGGGCTACAGGGCAGTAGATGAATACCCGGTCTATACACCTGATGATCTGTGGGATTATATCAACGGTGCCGCCGACGGTTATCTGGCACTTGGGTTCGCCGACCTGACTATCAGGGAATATGTCAGGGGAAAGAATAAGATCAAGGCTGAGATATACAGGTTTGGCAATGATTCGCAGGCATTCGGAATGTATTCCATGGAGCGTTCCCCGGGGTATGATTTTATCCGGGCTGGCGTTCAGGGTTACAGTGAGCAGGGGCTGGTACATTTTTACAAGGATCGTTATTACGTGAAGCTTATGACTCATTCCGGCTCAGCAAAGGTAAATGCGAAGATGAGAGATCTGGCTCTGCTGATTTCAGGCCGCATAGAGGGCAGCAATGATTTTCCGGCACTGCTTAAGCTCTTTCCTGCCGAAGGCCGGCTTCAGGACCAGGAGACATATCTCCTTGAGAGCGTCTTGGGTCACGGCTTTCTCAGGAAGGCATTCAGGGCCTCCTATGAGCTTGACGGCGACAGGTTTGACATATACCTGTTCAGCCGTGACGGGGAAGAGGAGGCTGCTCTGATGGCCGGAAGCCTTGCCGGTGATGCATTTGATGCCTCGGAGGAGTTTTTCAAGTATGCTTTTGAGGACGGATACAACGGGGTGCTCCATATGGCCAGAAGAGGTAGCACAATGGTAATTGTCAGCGGACTGGGATTCGATAAAACCCCTGTGGCGGAGCGGTACATAGCTTCAATGCTGGGCGAGTGAGGTCAGTCCACAGTCTTCAGTCGGCAGTCCGCAGTCGGCAGTCTTCGGACTGAAGTTTGAGCCACCGACGCAGGAGGAGGATCAATCCCGTACACGAACCTGGACCGATGAGGTCGGGGGAGTGTCGGGACGGCAGTTGGCAGTCTGCTCAGTGAGCGGCAGGCATAAGAAGAGGGTGTCTCTTGCGGGACACCCTCTTTTCTATTCACTTAATCAGCTAATAGTTACTTCAGCTGGAAGTTGATCGGCACGCTGTACCATACGTTCACGGGTTTTCCTCCCTGCTTCCCCGGTTTCCACAACGGCAGCATCTTGATAACCCGTATTGCCTCGTTATCGAGTGAGGGGTCAACGCCCCTGACGATTGAGACCTGGTCAACAGTTCCCTTGTAGGTAACACAGAAACGGAGGATCACCTTGCCCTGGATGTTGTTTTCCTTGGCGAGTTCCGGGTATTTGATGTTGTCATAGATGAACTTGAACAGTTCCACATCTCCACCCGGGAATGAAGGCATCTCCTCCACAACAACGAATACTTCCTGGGGTGCCTCTTCCTGTATCTCTTCCTGAACCTGTTCGATAACCTCAACCACATCAGCGTCAACAACAGTCTCAACAACATCATCGGCGGTCATAAACTGAGTTGCCTCTTCAGGCTTGATTGTATCTACAACCACAGGTGCCACATATTTAACCACCGTCTGCTGTTCTTCGGGCGGAGGCGGAGGCGGAGGTGGAGGCGGGGCTGCCTCTTCCTGCTGCAGGTCGTTGGCCATCTCTGCTATTACCTCATTGGCATCCCTCTGTTTTACCTGGGCTATGTTCTTGGCCCTGATGTAAGGCACAATTGCTGCCGTAAGCACCACAATTATTCCAATGAGTATTGACAGACTCATTGTTCTGGAATATCTCCTGCGGATGTCATAGGCTCCGTATTCCTTGTTACGGTTTTCGAAGACAATGTCATCGAGACTTGGATATTTTTTCTTTTCCTTTGCCATATCAGTGTCTTCTATTGTGCTGACCCTGAAGCGGTTTCCGGTTCCTGGCCAATTGCATTGACCACCAGACCCTCTTCTATCCAGTCTATTTCAGTAAATGTGTAGCGCGCAATACCTACAATTGACATCTCGTCAATGATATCAACGAAATTCTTGTACTTTGCCGTCTTGTAGGCTTTTATGAGTACGATCGGACCGGTGTCATCATCCTTCTTCAGCTGACTGATGGCACTTCGCATCGAGTCCTGCTTGATATCGATCTTACCTGCGATAACATCCTTCTCAAACTGGTCTATCTTGCGGAATAGAGCCCTGTTCCTGTCGAGCAGCACCTGGCGGATGCCGTCGGCGCTGAAGTTGGTCTCCTGCAGTACGGTAACTTCCGGGTCGGCTTTGCCGGGGTACCAGAATACCTTGTCGTCAGGACCGAGAATTATGTTGAGTGTCCGGCTCTCAGCGATCTTCGGAGGTTCAACCTTTTCATTCTTCCTGACTTTTTCCGGCAGAACGATCTCCATCACCTTCGGTTTGCTGAAGGCTGCTGTGAGCATGAAGAACGTAATGAGCAGACTCATGAGGTCCACCATAGGCGTCATATCAACGCGGGCGTCACCTTTTTTTGGTTTCTTCTTCCCGCCTCTGCTTTTCTCCTCTACTTGAATATCTGCCATTTTATTCTTCTCCTATTTGTTCTTCCGTTACTTCAACTGCCCTGAGACTGGTGATCAGGTTAAACCTGTTTACGTTTTTGTCCTGCAGAATGTCAAGCACTTCCCTTACGACCGGGAAGGGAACGTCGGCATCACCCTTGATCATTGTCTTCACTGCAGGGTTTACCTGACGTGCAAAGAGGATCCAGAGGGCAAGCTGGTTGTCCGTTGAGTCAATAGGGACACCCGTTTCCATTGCTATCTTCTCATCAGTGTCTTTGAGGGCAAGGTAAGCCTTCATATCCTGGATCGGGACCCCAACGGAGGTGCCTGTCTTCTCAAAGAGGCGAAGTTCATCCTCGGTAAACTCAATATTGTAGCGCTTGCCCATTTCGGCAAGAATTTTGGGACGGAATTTCAGAATGGTATCCGGTCCGTTGTCAACATTAAAAAATACCCGGCTGTCTTTCGCAATGAGAACAGTCATTACGTTGGCATCCATCATCGGTTTCTCCGACACAGAAAAAGGTGTATCAACAGGAGCCGTTTCCTGGGGCCTGAATGTAGCAGTCAGAATGAAGAAGGTAAGCAGCAGCACAAACAGGTCTACCATCGGCGTCATGTCGATTCGTGGCGATTTGGTTCCTAATTTAATCTTTGGCATTTTTTAAATCCTTTCTTTTTTTGACCAAAAGAATAAATTCGGTGAACTACTTCTTCAGTGATGCGGCAAAGGTCTGAGTCAGACTGAAGCCTGCCTCATCGATTTTGGAGACGTAACCGTCAATCCTGGATGAGAACATATTAAAGAATATAATAGCCAGGGTTGAACCTGTGATACCGAATGCTGTATTAACAAGGGCTTCAGAGATACCGGTTGAAAGGGCGAGAGCATCAGGAGCACCTGCCTGAGCGAGGGCTGCGAATGCACGGATCATCCCGATAACCGTTCCGATAAGACCGACAAGCACGGATATGGAAGCAATGGTTGATAGCATGACCATGTTCTTTGAAAGGGTGGGAAGCTCGAGAGCCGTAGCCTCTTCAAGAGCCTGCTTCATGGAGGTTATTTTCTGGTCTTTCTCCAGCTCGGCGTCATTTTCGAGGGCGCGGTAACGCGAAAGGCCTGCCCTGAGAACGTTTGCAAGAGATCCCTTCTGCTTGTCGCAGGCTACAATAGCGTCCTCAATCCTGTCTTCTGTAAGCATCTCCTGGATGTTGGCCACAAACGCATTGAGTCTGCCTCTGCCCTTGATCCTTGTGAGACTGATCCATCTTTCGACAGTGTAGATAAGGAGTGTGATCACAATCGTTATGAGAACAGGTACGATAACGCCTCCCTTATACATGAGGCCGAGAAGGTTGCCCTGCAGCGGATGGCCTTTAGGGTTACCCCCCTCAAAGTTGACCGGGTTACCCAGGACTCTGGTGAAAATAAGATAAGCAGCAATAAATGCCAGAATAATTGCAAGAGGTGCAAAAAGCGATTGCCATACACCGCTGGACGACTTGGATTTTTTACTCATTTTAGTATTCTTTAGTTGGTTAAGTAAACAGTTGGCAAAAATAATTATTCTCTTGATCTTTTACAATAGTCACAGTTAATTAGATGCAATTTCCGAGACCGCAAAGTAATCATTTTCTACTTTTCCAGGGTAGCGTTGTAGATTCTTCTCTTGGTAACGGGAACTTCTATGGTTCTGTATCCTTTGGCGCTGATGACAAGAGTCTCGGATGCCTCGGGCATAACGAACTTATATTCACCCCTGGCATTGGTCCATGCCTCAGCTGCCGTATCCTTGACCCTGACCGATGCGCCGGGGATAGGTTCGCCTGAAGAATCGACAATCACACCGGTAATCTCGTTAGGATGTGCCTTGGGTATTGCACTCTTCTGCAACTGAGTGATATACCCGATGGCTGATCTGGCGGCTTCATTGCCTGGCTCTATAGCCAGAATCCTGTTGTTAGCCTCGATGGCCTTGCCATATTCGCCCATCGACATATACATGGTGCTGAGAGAGCTGAGAGCCTTAATCCTGTAGTCAGGAGAAAGGTTAAGCATCCTGTCATAGTAAGCTTTTGCCTCATCGAACCTTTTGTGCATCAGGGCTTCATATCCCAGGTACCTGAGGGCATCGTAGATCGCCCTTGCATTCTTGACTGAGTCAACGGCAGCTTTCTGCATCAGGGCTTCGAATCTCGGTTTTGCAAGGCCAAGCTCGGAATCGGGGTCCTTTGCCGAGGCAGTGTTGGCAAGCCATAGATAGCCCTGCAGATTGTCAGGATACTTGGCGATCATCTTGTTGAATGTCTCGTCAGCCTTGTCAAATGCCTTTGCCTGGTAGAAAGCCCGGCCGACCTGGATGTAGTCATTCTCACTGTCACGGCCCTTTTCCAGCAGTCTTGACCAGGTGGTTGCGGCGTCAGCATATCTGCGGGCGGCATACTGCACGGTTCCTTTTTCGTAGATCATACTGAGATCCTCCTTGTCAGTGAAGTAGATGGCCTTCTCGTATGCTTCGAAAGCGCTGTTGAGCTCCTTCTCTGCCTTTGCGATGGCAGCCTTGTGCTCCTCAACTCTGGCTGCCAGGGCATCCATATCAGCCTTGGCTTTCTCTTTTGCTGCTCCCTTGAGCGACGTATACCTGGCCTGTAATTTGCTCAGCTCATCGGCTTCGTTGTCCGCCTCTATGACCAGCTTGCTGTAATCCTGGTTTTTTCTGGCCAGGATCCTGGCATAATAGATGTAGTCTTTCTTGATAAGCCTATCCTCATCGAGGTTGGCAAAAAGCCTGTCCATATATTGATGTGCGAGTTCATAGTTGCCCTCTTCATAGGCAGAATACCCCGCAATACGGTTCATATAAGTCCTTGAGTTGTCAATGGCGAATATCTCTTCAACATTCTTTATGACCTCCTCATACTCTTTGGCATAGAACAGAGCGTTGACATACCTGATCTTTGCAGGTATATTGCCCTGTGTCAGGTCGAGGTATTTCTCGAAGTACTGCTTGGATTCGTTGAAGCGCCCGGCCATAGAGTAGAGCTGTCCCAGCTCCCTGTAGGCAGGAGCATAGTCTTCATCGAGGGCGATGGCCTGCTCATAGTAAGGTATGGCTGCCATCAGGTTGCGGCCCTTGACATAGATGCTGCCTATCTTCATATTTGCCGTGGGCGACTGCAGATCCCAGTCCTGTGCCAGGTTGTAGTTTTTGATGGCCATCGACCCGTCATTTACCAAAATATAGATGTCACCGGCAATGATGTAAACCTCGCTGTTGCGAGGATCAATGGTCAGGGCTTCCCTGATGAAGGGGAGAGCCTTGCTGGTGTCAACCTGCTCAAAGCGGATATATGATTCAGCAATCTTGCTGAGGGTGTAGGCATACTCTTTCGGATTATCAATCTTCTTGATCTTCTTATATGTAGGAAGAAGGCTTTTGGCCTTGACCCTCAACTCTTCCGCCTTTGTGTTGTCACCCCGGTAAAATGCCACCTTGGCAAGCCCTATATAGTTGAGTGGATCAGCCGCATTGGCTTCCACACCTTTATTGAAGATGTCTGCGGCCTCCTTGGTAGCTACGGTAATCGAATTGGAAATAGTGTCAGAAAAAAAGTCCAGCAGCGTGTTCTCGCCGTAATGAAAGTATACCTTGCTGCTTGACGGATCACTCTTTATCAGCTGCTGAAAAACCTCTTCCGCCTTATCATACAGTTCGTTCTTCGTGAATGTCCTGGCCTCATCAAGCGATTGTGCGTTCACTCCGCTGCCAAAAACAATGCAGAAAAACGGTACAGTCAGTAATGCCAGTTTTAAACTTCTCTTATTCATCTTTTCTATGTTTGGTTACTCATTCTTTACCTGTATAATTCTTATCGGCATCGTTGCAGGTACAAGACCCGATTTCAAGATTATTCTTTGTCCCTTTTCTCCAGCTACAAAGCTTACAAATCCCGAGCCAAGTCCTGAGAATGACTCTCTGGAATTCATAACTACTTCTCTGAC
Source organism: Bacteroidales bacterium (assembly GCA_029210565.1). Lineage (GTDB taxonomy): Bacteria > Bacteroidota > Bacteroidia > Bacteroidales > VadinHA17 > SR-FBR-E99. The sequence goes on along the minus strand of JARGFQ010000003.1, from coordinate 162,135 downwards.
AAAAGGATATGTTTTATCGTAAATTGATCCCTGTACAGGCATATAGAAGGTATTCGGGTCAAGATAGGGAAGTGAAACAGCTGCCACCTTAATCCTGTTCTGAAGGCTCATGCTGGTTGGATCTTCATAGTCGCTGATCCAGTTGACACTTACAATACCAAGTGCCGCAGGGCTGCTGGCAACATAATCGATAACCTCAGGATTGCTGTTGACAGCGTAGAAGTTGGGTGCCAGCTTCTCCGGGAGCTCAAATTTCTCCCTGAAATACCTGATGTTTCCGGAGTGTATGTTGTCAAACACAATATTTATTTGACCCAGCCGGGATTTTGGGTTTATCTGGTTCCAGTCGGTGATCTTTCCGGTGAAGATATCCCTGACGTTTTCATATGTCAGCAGGGAATCGCCGTTTTTCCTGTTCAGTACCAGTGCCAGTGCATCATATGCCACAACGGTTGTTCGTACCACAGTCTGAACATCCAGAAGCAGTTCCCTCTGCTCGTCAGTAGGCGTCCAGGAAGAGACTATGGTTCTGACAGAGTCATTCAGAAAGTCAGCCACAAGTTCATTTTCAGCCGTGTATACCGGCCTTATCGTCGCATAAGGGTAGAGGGCGGTAAAGGTGTCAACCTCCGCCTCCACGATAAGCCGGAAGGATTCGTCAGCTCCTAATACAATGTCACCCGAGGTGGGTGTCTCCTTCAAGGCGGTGGTACCTTTTGGCTTGCAGGATACAATGAATAGTGCCATCAATGCCGGCAATATCAGCCATGTCATTGACCTTCTCGCAATACGAGTTCTGTTCATTCTTTTTCCCGTGATCAACTTATTATAGCCCACAATATTAATAATTATCTCTTTATAAACTCTGTTTAAAGACTTTCAAATTTCCTGCCACACTGCTTTTTTCTGATCCGGGACGGCCATGGCCCTATCCCTTTATGACCGTCACTGGCCGTGGTCACCCTTGCATGTCAGCCTTTTTCTTATTCCCTGTCATCGCTGAAGAACGCTTCCCTTATCTTCTCCCAGGCAACGAAGACCCGGTATATGCCGTAGATTATCAGGGGAATGCCGAAGACTATCCGCAATGCCTTATCCATATAACTGTCAAGCATGGGAGAGAAGATTATGAATGCTCCGAGCCCCAGGTAGAAGAATACCATAACGGTTCCGAAAACGGCGAAAACTCTGTCGTAAAGATTTTTGTTGCTCATCAGGCTGCTTGTTGTAGCGGCAAATATATTGATAATTCTTTTTTTTGCCTTAAATGGTTCAATTTAGATCAAAAAAAGAGGGGAGTTTCACGGAAACTCCCCTCCGATATTTGTAGCTACAGTCTATTTTGTTGCCTTCTCCAGTCGCTTCATTATTGAGAAGATAAACGCAGCCGAGAGGAGGCAGCAGACAATGAAAACAGTCCAGAGCTGCCACAGTTCGACGCTGTCCCACAGTTTGGATCCGACGAAAAGAAGCTTGTTTCCCACTGCCGTTGCCAGGAGCCATCCTGCCTGCATCATTCCCTGGAAGCGTGACGGAGCTACCTTTGAGACGAAGGAGAGGCCCATAGGGCTGAGGAACAGCTCTGCCACTGTCAGGATAAGATAACTGCTTATCAGCCAGTAGGGACTGACCCTTAGTGCTTCAGCTACGGGTGAACCTTCGAGTGAAGAGGGTGATGGCAGATTCGCGGATGAGACCAGCACCAGAATAAATCCGACTGATGCAATAATCATCCCGATACCTATCTTCTTCGGTGTGGAGGGCTCGATGTTCTTCTTGTTGAGCCATGCAAACACGCCCATGACCGGGAAGGTAAGGGCTACAATGAAGAGCGGGTTGAAAGACTGGAACACTTCCGGTTCTATGGAATTCATTGCATCTGCCTTTGTCACGAAGAAGTAAGCAAAAACCAATGCAACTGCAAAGAGGGCCCCGCCTATAAATCTGGCGACCGGCAGCATATTCTTTCTTACAAGCATCACCAGGCCTGCGATGGAACCAATGACTGCAAGCATTGAAGGCAGGGTAAAGAAGAGGTTGGTGAAGGGTCCTACCTGTTTCACGGTGTAGTCTCTGGCAAACAGTGTGAGGGTAAGTCCGTTCTGGTGGAATGACATCCAGAAGAAGATCACCACCACAAACACAAGTATGAGTGATGAGACGCGTGCGTATTCATCTTTCTTGGCGGTGGTAAGCATCCAGGTGGTGAAGCCGGCAAAGAGCCCGAATGCGAGTCCTGATGCCCAGCCAACGATAAAGCTCAGCCCCGTTGCAAAGACAGCCATGGCTATCAGTGCGTATATTAGAGGCCTGATCTCCAGTTCAATGGTATTAGCTGATTCTGCGCTTTCCTTGACGGGTTTTTCCTTGTTGGGAAGCAGCCTGTTGAAGAAAACATAAACGAGCAGAGAGATGACCATTGCACCTGCGGCGATGGCAAAAGCATAGTTGTAGCCTCTTGAAAAGACGTTAAGATAGCTCTCAGCAAAAGCGCCGAGGTCGGTAACGGGCCCTGCGAGGTTCACCTTGTCAGCCAGGAGCTGAAATTCCTCAAGTTTCGGACCTGCGGCCAGGATACCGTCATTGTACTGGTGACAGAGTGCCGGAAGGCTTCCGTCATGAGCAAATCCGTTGGACCTGAGCCACCAGTTTCTTATTCCGTTGGCAGCAAACGGGGCGAAGAAGGCACCCACATTGATACCCATGTAAAAGATCATGAAGGCAGTATCCCGCATCTTTGAGTACTGCGGATTGTCATACATCTGGCCAACGACAGCCTGAAGGTTACCCTTGAAGAGTCCGTTGCCGAAGGCGATTGTGAAGAGGGCTATCACGGTAAAGGGCAGTGACATGCCGGGTACCGCCATCATCAGGTAACCGGCGAACATAATGATGATACCGAACAGTATCACCGTTTTGTATTTCCTTGTGGAGTCAGCCAGGATACCGCCTACCAGTGCAAGAGCATAAATGGCGAAATAAAACCAGCTGTAAATATCTCCGGCTTTTTCGGCAGCGAGGCCGTACTTGGCCTGCAGGAAGAGCACCAGTATAGCCATCATGGTATAGAAGCCGAAGCGTTCCCCCATATTGGCAAAAAATGCTACCAGCAGTCCTTTTGGATGGTTCTTGAGCATAGCTTTCCGTATTGGTTGTTTTTTTGATTCAGATGCCGACAAATATATTAATCTTTTTAATTTGCAGCTATTGCATTGTAAATTAGGCTCGATATTTTTGCATTGCTTATATTTGCACTTCGTTTTGAAATGGATAGAGCAGGGACCTATGAAGATTTTTACTGCCAATGAGATAAGGGAAATTGATGCCGCCACCCTCAGGCTTGAGCCTGTCACATCGGCAGGGCTGATGGAGCGGGCGGCCAAAACGTTTTTTCAACGGCTGAAGGAGAGTGTGCCGCCTGAAAAAAAGGTCAACATCTTTTCCGGTCCCGGAAACAACGGGGGCGACGGTCTGGTTGTCGCACGGCTTATGCATGAGGAGGGGTATCCGGTGAGGGTCTATGTTGTTGAGTCGGGGGCATCGCACAGCAGTGAGTTCACAATGAATGTTGACCGTCTTATAAGAGCCGGCATATCACCGCTGACGATTGCTGAGCCGGATCTCTTTCCGTCGATTGGGCGTGAGGAGGTGATCATAGACGCCATTTTCGGCACGGGACTGCACAGGCCACCGGCCGGTGTGGCTGCTGAAGTGATATGCAGGATCAACAAAACAGGTGCCTACGTCATCTCAGTGGATGTTCCGTCGGGGCTTTACTGCGAAGATAATGGTGATGTCAACCGCGAAACGGTTATAAGGGCATCACTGACCCTCACTTTCCAGTTTCCGAAGCTGGCTTTCATGTTCGCCGGGAACGATGATCATGTTGGCAAGTGGGAGGTGCTGGATATAGGACTGCATCCCTCTGCTATCGCTGAAAAGGCATCTGCCTTCCATTATATTATGAGGGAGGATGTCAGGCCAATGATAGTAAAGAGGGGGAAGTTTGACCACAAGGGTACCTTCGGACATGCTCTCGTCATAGCAGGAAGTTATGGCAAGGCCGGTGCTGCAACCCTGGCGGCTGCAGCAGCTCTCCGTGCCGGGGCGGGACTGGTGACAGTCCATCTGCCGGTCTCAGCCATCGTACCTCTGCAGGCTGCCCTCCCTGAGGCTATGGTATCACCTGATCCGGGAGAGAGGAATATAACCGCACTTCCGGAGCTTGAGGTTTACAGTGCTGTCGGGGCAGGCCCGGGACTGGGGACAGACCCTGATACCCGGCTGATGCTTGAAAAACTGCTTGATAACGTTTCTGTTCCCCTGCTGCTGGATGCCGATGCTATCAACATCCTGGCACGCAACAGGGAAATGCTGGAGAAGCTGCCGTCCCATACTGTGCTTACTCCCCATCCGGGTGAGTTCAGGAGACTTGCCGGTACAACCTCCGGCGATTACCGTCTTATGGAAGAGCAGCGTACCTTCGCAGCAAAGCATAACTGCATTGTGGTGCTTAAGGGAGCACACACCTCCGTTGCACTACCTGAAGGAGAGATATACTTCAACAGTACCGGCAATCCGGGCATGGCTACCGGTGGAAGCGGCGACGTGCTTACCGGAATGATAACTTCTCTGCTGGCCCAGGGCTATGCCCCTGCTGATGCTGCCGTTACCGGTGTTTACCTGCACGGCCTGGCGGGTGACGTCGCACTCAGGATACACTCCGAAGAGTCTGTCATCGCCGGAGACATTCTCATGAACATCGGGAGGGCATACCGGGAGACGCAGTTCAGCAACTTCAGCATGTACCTTTAAACCAAGAAAATGAAAAGATTATTTATACCTTCTCTCTTAGCATTGACGGCGCTTCTGTCGTCATGTTCTGTTCAGTCCAGGAACAGCGGTAACGACATAGTGGTCCTTCCCCTGGGAGGAGAGGTAAAGATCACTGAAGGCAGCATGGTTTATGCGCTTCCGCTAACAGTATTTGAGTTTGAGATCACGGCCACCAAGACTCTCGGGGTGCCTGGTCCCTATGCAAATTATGCTGCCGAGATGATCGGTCTTGACAATATCATTGAGCAGGAGCATGAGTACTGGACTCTCATCGCCGTCAGGCTGAACAGCTTCGAGGAGCTTGATCCGGCGCATTTCTATATTATCGAGGGCACCTCCCTGATGCAGACGAACATGCTCTCGCTGAAAGAGAGTGGGCTGGTGCTTGATATCAATCCCGCCATCTACTCCCGCACAGGCTTCTCACAGATCCGGGACCGTGATGAGGAGACTGGAACGCTCTTTCCTGACCGGGGTGCTTATGAATACGTGGCTACCAGGACCGATACAGCCTACAGAGTTGTGAGGGCAGATACAGCCTTCATAAGATTACCCTACCTGGTGCAGAAAAAACGGGGCATGACCATTGAAGAGGAGGCCAGGGAAGCTGCCGACCGGCTACTTGAACTCAGGGAGGGAAGGCATATGATACTCACGGGCGAAACCAACATATTTCCTCAGGACGGTGCTGCCATTGACGAGATAAACAGGCTCGACACTGAGTATACGGCACTCTTTGCCGGCAAGAGCTTCACCGAGACCAGAAAGTTCCACGTATGGCTTACGCCCGACCTCTCCATGGCAGGAGTCAAAACCACTGTCTTCAATTTCTCTGCTGCGGAGGGAGTGCTGCCTGCAGGCAGTGCAGGAGGCATCCCGGTGCAGATTGAGATAGTACCCTCGGGCAAAACCAGGGAGCTGAAACTTGTCGTTCGTCCTGTGGCATCTCAAAAGGAGCTGACAGCCAGGGACAGGCTTTACTACAGGGTGCCTGACGTTGCTGATATCAGGGTTACAGCCGGGGAGGAGACGCTAAGCACTTCCAGGAAGCTGGTGTATCAGTTCGGCAATACCGTAACCCTGCCGTCAAATTTTATTATCGGCCGATAAGGTCAAAAAAGGCCTTCTCCCTGAGCGAGATGTGATACTTTTCAGCTATCCTCTCACGTGCCCTTTTCCCCAGTTCATTCCGGGCGGAATCGCTGGTGAGGGTTATCTCACAGAATCTCTCCCTTAGATACTCTCTCTCTGAGCTCTTCATCACAAATCCCGTTTCTCCGATTATCTCCGGTACCGGTCCCACCGAGGATCCGACAGGTATGCAGCGGCAGAGCATCGCCTCGCAGAGGGCATTCGGGAACCCCTCGGAGACAGATAGCTGCAGTACGAACTGACTTGCACACAGGAGTGCCACAAATCGCTCCTGGGGCATGAAGGGATGGAGTGCAACGTTTTCGGGAAGAGGCCCCAGCTCCCGGGCAACAGTGTCAGAAAGACCCACCAGTGTGAACGAACAATGGCTGAACTGCTCCGCCAGGAAGAGTACACGGTCGATGCCTTTAACCTTTACCCTTGTCATGCTTGTGACCGGTGCGACTACAATAAAGCTGTCAGCCCTCTTGCGGTATTGCTCACAGACGAAGAAGTCCGGGTCAAAACCGTTGTTTATCACCCTGTAAGGTGTTGTGATGCAGGGGAAAAAGTATTTGTATCCCTGTGTGGGATAATCAGCCGGTTCATGGTAGCTGTACCTGCCTTCGACGAGTGATCCGTGGACAGGGAGAAGCTCCGTGCAGAGCCTGAATGACCACCTGATGAAGGCTCTCATCAAAGGTTTGCGGAGACTGCCGTAATTCAGGGAGGGGAAGGAGACGCAATCGGTACCTCCGGGTATAATATAGACAGGTATACCGGTGACCTTACCCGCCAGCGCGGGCAGCAGTGACCAGTATCCGCCAAACATTACGAAGACCGCCACAGATCCCCTGAGATGGCTGCTGAGGAAGATGAACTGACTTATGAAATTAAAGGGCGTGGCCGCTTTCTTCTTCCAGTTGTGGGCAGGACTCCTTACCTCAAATCTCCTTGAGATAAAGGTTATGTCTTTCCTGATGAAGGTGGAATCTTCAGGATATATATATAGTATCTTTTTCCGCATATGTGCAACGTATCAAAGCCTGGAGATCATAAACCTGATCCTGGACAGGAGTTTACGGACAATTATTTGCGACTGCGGCAGGGGGAAGGGTATCACGGCATTTTTCTTCCGTAATGTGATGAGGGCATAATCATGCTTCCTGTCGAACAGCTTATACGACAGGTAGTTGACAAGTTCCAGTCCTGCCGCATATGCATTGCCGGTAAGAATGTCTGCCTCCACCGACTGGTCGATGATCTGGAGTTGGTCTGGTGATCTCTCCCTCAAGTAATCCAGCGCCCTCGGGTGGGGTATGTGAATCAGTATCACCGACTTTTCATGCATGTGGTCAGCCAGCGTGCTGAAAAGGGCACGGTGCTGCTCAAGCGGAATATGTTCGAGGACATCCGGCAGTACAATGAAGTCGAAGGTGCCGGGATGGCTGAAGTCAGTCATGTCAGTCACCAGAAAATCTACTTTCCGGTTACGGGAGAGTCTCTTCCGGGCCATCGATACTGATTCAGGGCTGATGTCAGCCGCGACAATCTCTCCTCTCTTAACGTATTTAGCAATAAGTCCTGTCAGGGTGCCAATTCCGCATCCTATCTCAAGAACCTTGCTATCTTTTTTCAGTCCTGCCCTGACCAGAAACTCCATAATCATGTAGTGCCTCAGGTTTACACTGGTTTTTTCCTGGTGTTCGGAAAAATCATCATACCATTTGCCTATCTGTTCGCGTGTTTCCATAGGATTGTCCAATAAACGGGCCGGCCCTCCCCCGGCCTCCGCGAAAGCAAAAGTATGCTAATTTTAAATAAGGAGTGTCATATGTGCCAACAGACTGCTGACCGCTGACTGCTGAATGAAGACTGAAGGCTGAAGACTGAAAACTGTCTACTGAAGACTGCCGAATGAAGACTGCCTACTGGTTGACCTTCCCCTTAAAACTCTTTGAGAAATCCTCGAAGCTCTGTTTCTGCCAGCTTGTGCCGGCAAAATACATCAGCATAGGTTCAATCTGAACGGGGGTTCTGAAGCCCGAGACCGGAGTGATAAGTTCACTCTGGGCGGTAAGAAATACAATTGAAGGGTATCCGAGCTGACCCTGCAGCAGGGCATATGCAAGCTGGTGTGTCTTGCCCAGTGATCCGTCATTGACGAACTTTCTTCCCTGGAACATGACAGGTTCCTTGCCCTCAGCATCAAACTTCACCGCGTAATATTTCGTATTGAGTATCTCGGCGATAACAGGATGCGAGAAGGTATCCTTGTCGAGCTTCTTACACCATCCGCACCAGTCGGTGTAGGCATCAACGAAGATTGGTCTCGGGTCAGCCTTTGCAAGGGTGACCGCCTCTTCTATGGAATGCCATTTAACGGTGGCATTCTGTGCAGAGAGTAGCAGGACAGGGGCTGAAAGGAGCAGTATTATGATAAGTTTCTTCATGATATTCAACTATTTGCAATAAATTAAAACATAGTCTGAGAATTGTGCAAAAATAGCAATTCACTTCAATAACCAAAATTGTGCCACAAAGTTCATGCAACATGTTATCTGTGTGGCTTATTGGAATGATTTTTTTATACATTTACGCACCGTCTAATTATAAAATTCACATAAACTGAAATGGAAAAAATAAGAAAGACCCTTGCTGATTCTAAGACTGCGAGGTGGACTGCGCTTGCTGTAGTGGCATTTACAATGTTGTGCGGTTATTTCCTGACCGATGCCATGGCCCCGCTAAAACCGATGCTTGAGCAACAGCTGGGATGGAGCAGTGAAGAGTACGGCCTTTTCACAAGTGCCTACGGTTGGTTCAATGTATTCCTTATCATGCTGATCATCGGAGGCATCATACTTGACAAGATGGGAGTCAGGTTCACCGGCAAGATGGCCACCATGCTGATGGTTGGAGGCACTGCGCTCAAGTTCTGGGCCATATCCACAAATGTATTCGAGGGCCAGAGCTGGCATTTTCTCTTCTGGGATGCAAACCCCCAGGTTTTCATCGCAGGATTGGGCTATGCCATTTTTGGAGTAGGTGTTGAAATAGCCGGTATTACTGTCTCAAAGATTATTGTCAAGTGGTTTCGGGGAAAGGAGATGGCGCTGGCAATGGGACTGGAGATGGCCACTGCAAGGCTTGGTACCACTCTTGCGCTCGCGGGATCGGCTCCCCTGGCAAAGGCTCTGGGCCATGTCTCCATGCCCATACTTGTTGCCCTGGTACTGCTCTGCATCGGCCTGATAGCCTTCTTTATATACTGCGGCATGGACAAAAAGCTTGACGCTTCCATTGTCCAGTCAAAGGAGGGGCTGCCAGCGGAGGAGGTGGACAACTTCAGGCTGAAGGATATAGTATTCATCATTAAAAACAAGGGATGGTGGTATATCGCTATACTGTGCGTTCTTTTCTATTCGGCAGTGTTCCCGTTCCTGAAATATGCAGCTGACCTGATGGTCAATAAATTTGGCATAGAACCCGAAACTGCCGGCCTGATACCTTCAGTGCTTCCCTTCGGAACCATACTGCTCACCCCGCTTTTCGGTAACCTTTATGACCGAAAGGGCAAAGGCGCGACAATTATGATTATCGGGGCATTGCTGCTAATATTTGTTCATACCATGTTTTCCATCCCTGCACTTGACAAACCATGGATGGCATTCTTTCTTACCATTATTCTGGGTATTGGATTCTCCCTGGTACCGTCAGCCATGTGGCCCTCGGTTCCCAAGATCATACCTGACAAACAGCTTGGAACCGCCTATGCCCTCATATTCTGGGTCCAGAACTGGGGCCTGATGGGGGTCCCGTACCTTATAGGCTGGGTGCTTGACAAATACTGCATCACCGGAACATACCTGCTTGACGGTGTGGAGGTGCCGAGTTATGACTACCAGCTCCCGATGATGATATTCACATCCCTTGGAGTCATTGCGCTGCTATTTGGCTTCCTCCTGAAGGCAGAGGATAAAAAGAAGGGTTACGGCCTTGAGATGCCCAATATTGAAAATCTTGAACAGTAAATAATTTACAGATATGAGTGACATAAGAAATCTTGAACCGAAGCTTCTGTGGAAATATTTCTATGAGATTACACAGATACCCCGTCCCTCCAAGAAAGAGGAACGGATGACAGAGTACATGAAAAAGTTTGGCGAGGAGCACGGCCTTGAGACCATCGTGGACAAGACAGGCAACGTTGTGATCCGCAAACCTGCAACGAAGGGCATGGAAGACCGTGTCGGCATCGTACTGCAGGGACATGTTGACATGGTTCCCCAGAAAAACTCCGACAAGAAGTTCGACTTTGAGAAGGATCCGATCGAGACAATGATTGAAAAGGGGTGGGTTACTGCCAATGGCACCACTCTTGGCGCCGATAACGGCATCGGTGTCGCTGCAGCGATGGCTGTGCTTACCGATCCGAAGGTGGTGCACGGCCCTGTTGAGGGACTCTTCACCATCGATGAGGAGACAGGTATGACCGGTGCCAAGAACCTGAAGAAAGGGATGCTTCAGGGCGAGATAATGATCAACATGGACTCTGAAGATGAAGGTGAACTCTACGTGGGTTGTGCCGGCGGCGTTGATGTCAGCGCTGCACGCAACTACAAGCAGGAGAAGACCCCGTCGGGATTGACTGCCTACAAGCTGACCCTCAAGGGACTTCGCGGAGGGCACTCAGGCCTCGACATTCATCTCGGAAAGGGCAATGCCAACAAGCTGATGTTCCGCTTCTTCCAGCAGGCAGAACATGATTTCGGCATGAGGATTGCAGATTACGCCGGGGGAGACCTTCGCAATGCCATCCCGCGTGAGGCATTTGCAACAGTGGTTGTTCCTTCAATCAAGAAAACCCAATTTGAGAAGTTCATCAAGGGTTATGAAAAGATGTACAGGGAGGAATTCAAGGAGGTTGACCCGGACATCAGGCTTATTGCCAAAACCTGCGAAGCACCGGCCACGGAGATGAATGAGGCTGATCAGTACCGTATAATAAGAGCAGTGTTTGTCTGCCCGTGCGGTGTACAGCGGATGAGTGCAAGCATGCCGGGTGTCGTTGAGACCTCTACCAATCTCTCAGTTGTCAAAATCAGTGACGGCAAGTTCCAGTCCCATAACCTCACACGCAGCTCGGTGGAGACAGCCAAGGAGGCTACTGCATGGAAGATAGCAGCAGGGTTCCAGCTTGCCGGTGCTGAAGTTACCATGTCAGGTGATTATCCGGGATGGAAACCCAACATTGATAGCAAGATACTGGTGACCATGAAGGATACTTACAATAAGCTGTACGGCAAGGTGCCGGAGATCAAGGCCATTCATGCCGGTCTTGAGTGCGGTATTATCATGGGTGCCTATCCGAAGCTCGACTCCATCAGCTTCGGGCCGACGATTCGCTATCCCCACAGTCCTGATGAGAAGGTGGAGATTGAATCGGTTGAGAAGTTCTGGAACTTCCTTGTGGCTACACTGAAGAACGCTCCGAAGAAGTAGTCATTCAATCTTTCCGCCACGGTCTGCCGGGGCGATCCTCTTCTGTCAGATAAGGTTACAGTAATATTGCCAACTGCATTTCCGCCCCGGAAAACCACCGGGCGGTTTGTTTACTCATAAGTTTCAGAGCCGGGACTAACTTTGAAGAATGATCTTACTGCCAGTAGGATTGGCCTGCACCAGTTTCACTGCCATGCAGTTCTTCGGGTGGACTTTTGGCAGCAAGGCCTGCAGCTGTTCAGAGTACTCAGAATGAAAAGACGAGGTTCTGTCTCTCTTTCGAGCTCCATGCCTGTATCCCTTCGGCCTTATGCCATATTCCTGTGTCAGGGTCGCCTGCCTCGATGGTGTAGGCGCCGTAGCGGAAGACTCCCGGCTGAAATGAGTTGCCGCTGATGCGCAGGGTGTAAACCGTCTCACCGTTATTTTCGCTGATGATTCTGATGACCGGGTTCCAGAGTCCCTCGGTGACCACTTCAGGGAGCCAGCCAATAATCTTTCGTCCGTAGTCGTCAGCCTGGCTGATGGTTACAGGCCAGCCGGGGAAGGGCTCTCCTGTTGCCGGACCGGCATATCCCGGCCAGTTTGCCAGCTCTATCTCACGTGATGACCTCCGGAACGTGATGGTGCTGTAGCCGGTGACCAGCTCATTCTGACGTGGAGGCTCTGCCGTGCTCCTGTGCGGGTTGGCCACGGCACTGACGGTTATTTTATTGCCAAAGCCGTCCTTGAATTCCCCGGTATATTCGGGAAAAATATTCTCCCGGTTTCTGCCCGGTTGCGGAGGAAACCACCTCCTGGGAAAGATATTGCCGCTTGCAGGTGATACTATTGCATATCCTGCATCACCCCAATCGTCGGTTCCGTACTGTAGTGTCGACGGAAGGTGCCGGTCTCCGCAGAAATGAAGTGCAAATGCTATCCGGATGATCTTCAGTGCGCGGTTGCGTCCGCTCTGCGGCCAGCCGTCGGAATCAAAGTCGGTAACAATCCTGTCACCCCTGACGTAAACCCCCGAGTCGGGTATTTCCAGGAATGGCACTATGGCATCGCTGGTGGCGGAGTAAGGCAGTGTGGCCAGGTTGTCCCACAGCGTTTGCGACAGAACCGCTTTCATCCATGTTCCTCCGGACCAATCCTCAGCCCATCTCTTCAGGAAAGTGTACTGCCGGTCGCCAAGCAGGGTGGCACCCTCAACATCAGCGTACCGCTCGGCATTCCAGCGTGGATTCAGCGGCCATCCGTTGACAATCATGGCATCGGGCAGCAGCTCGGCTGGTGCCGATTTGAACTTACGGTCCTCTATCACCGCAAAACTAACACCGCCAACGTTACATTCGGTGAAGTAAACGCCAATACCCTGTTCCGCAGGTGCCGGGTCGGCGGGGTCAGGCAGATGGCTCGTCTGGGTCTTCTGAACCATATTCACAAACCGCGGAGACATCTTATAACCTCCGGCGTCCTGTGCCATACTGCCCTCCAGCCCCGGGGGCGTGACTCTGCCTCCAGAGCCCCACAGGTTACCGTGATAGACATCATGGTCATCGGGAATCGTCACTGCCGGCACCGTAGTTGTCAGGTCACGGTATGTGATGCACCAGAGATACCATTTGTAGAGGTAATCATCAATGGCACCTTCGCCGAATACCGCAGCCGTGGGCGAGGCGCTCTCATAGACCTGGTCGCCTGCAAAAAAGAGCAGGTCGGGCTTATGCCGCCTGAGGTTGTCAACCATGCGCCTGTGAGGGAAGAGGACTCCCTATTAAAAAGGGAAATAGCCTGCATCTATCCCTGCCCATACCTTTGGGTCGGGCTTGATGACCTGTTCAATGCATGATAATGAGAGCAGCTTTATCTCCTCCTTCTCAACCGGATCATGCCTTACGGTGCCGGAGAGCATGTTGCCGGCATCATTGCCGTAGCAGTACCTTGCCCGGAGGCGGTATGGCCTGTCTTCGCTGCCCGTGATGCCTGTCAGTCGGATCGAGGCAGTGTAGGAGGGTGTATCGACGGCAGCGATGGCGACGGTCTGCCACCTCTTTTCATCCATAAGCTGCAGTTCAACCGAATCGCACAGATTCTTGCCAACAGGCATCAGCTGTGCTGTCATCTTAAGGATACCCCTGCTGAGTGTGTACTGAGCCGTGACCAGCGGACCGGTGTTGCGCTCCCTGTAGCTGAGCATGCGTGATCCTCTTACACGCCACCCTGCAAAGGAGAAGCGAGTGGCTGACATGCCTCTTTTTCCGGAATGTGACACGAGGGCAGTATTGCCGGTCAACATTGAGGTTTCGATCTTAAAATCCTCAATGGCTGATATAACACGCCTTGAAGTGGGATCAACGGCTATGATATTCAACGATGTCATGCCGTTACCGACCGATTCGGCGGTGATACGCAGGATTGCTTCCTTCCACTCCATATAGCCCATTTCCGCATAGGCCAGGTAATCATTCCTGCCTGACAGGTCACGGACAAACACCCTGCCGTTGCCGTCGAGGCCGATGAAGAGGCCTGCCCCTTCACCCCAGGAGTGAAAAATCAGGCTGGCGGAGAGATAGTCAATATGGGCTCCTGCGCCGAGGAGCACGCCTGCGGCAGCCTCCCTGCCGTCGCGGCTGCGATTGCCGCCTGCATTACTGCCATAGATGCCAGGGCTGCGGCCTGCATTGATGCTGCCGGATGTTGCTCCGGATTCTTTCCGGATATTGACAAGGGTAATGAGATTCCCCTCTTCCGGGCCTGTTCTCCTGGTCATAAGATGGACGGTGCGCAGGGGGAGGTCGCTGAGACAGGTGAGCCTTCCGTCCTTTATTTCCCAGTCGGCAAGCCTGTTCGCCCAGAGGTCAGGACCAACTCAGCGGCTGTCGGGGTACTGTTCCCACGCCGACGAGTATCCGTTGCCTGAGAAGCGCGTGCATGAGGCGGACAATAATATCAGCATGACCACCATCAGTAACGTTACGGTGACAGTGCTATTCCTGTCCATGTTTATTCTATTTGACGGTTATCTCCGCTAAGATATCATCTTTCATGACATTCTGTCCGGCCTTCACAGAAATCCTGACCACAGTGCCGTTTACCGGCGACTGTATCTCGTTCTGCATCTTCATGGCTTCGAGAATCACCAGTGCCTCACCCCGCATAGCCTCACTGCTCTCACGGACAAGGATATCAATGATCTTGCCGGGCATGGGCGCCCTGACAGCAACGGTTCCGATCTTGCCACGACCCGTTTTGAGCACTTTTCTTCGCTGCATCGATATTGGAGTCTCCACGGAGAATTCATGGCTGATGTCATTGAAGAGTATCTCGTACCTGTTTTGCCTGATGCGGACTATCTCGACGGGGTATCTGCGGTTCTTCCAGAGAACGTGAATACCGTATTTCTCATCCTCGCGGAGCTCAACGTTGTACTCCCTGCCGTTGACTTTTATGACGTTGCGCAGGGGAAAAGGGAATGTGAACTTGTGGCCCTCGTTCGATAGGGCATAGAGTCTCCTGATGCCGGGCTTTTCAGATTTCATCCTTTCAGAATTGAGATAGTCTTTTTCTCAGCAGCCAGGGTGTAAGCTCCTTCCCCTGGTCAAAACTGATATTTGCTTTTTTCTCCGTGAGGTTCTCTTCAGCGAAGAGCTTCGTGGCCATCCATGCAGCAATTGTCTCCTCATATTCGCTGCTGGTATGGTATTTTTCAAGATCTTTTTCAATGAATGCCGTGGTGAAGGTGCCCTCCTGGAAAATCCTGTTGCGCATCAGCATGCGGAAGAAGGGGAGGGTGGTCTTCGTGCCCCTGATCCAGACTCTGTCGAGCGCCTTTTTTGTATTTATGATTGCCTCCTTACGGTTGCTACCGGTGACAATCAGTTTTGCTATCATTGAATCATAAGCAGCTACTATCGGGGATCCGGCCCTGACACCTGTGTCGACGCGTATGCCCGCCTCTTCAGGAAAGCTGATGTTGTCTATCCTGCCCGGGGAAGGGGCAAATCCAGCCTGAACATCCTCAGCGTTGATGCGGCATTCAATGGCCCAGCCGGTGAGTGTGACATCCTCCTGTCGCACTGTGAGTTTCTCGCCACCGGCAATGCGTATCTGCTGCTCTATGAGGTCAATGCCGGTAATCATCTCTGTCACCGGATGTTCTACCTGTATACGGGTGTTCATCTCCATGAAGTAGAAATTGCGGTCGGAGTCGAGTAAAAATTCGACTGTGCCTGCCGAGTAATATTCTACCGCTCTGGCAATAGTCACGGCGACGGAGCCCATCATTGCCCTCAACTCATCGTCCAGGGCGGGGGAGGGGGCTTCCTCGAGCAGCTTCTGATGCTTGCGCTGAATAGAGCACTCTCTTTCACCCAGATGGATGATATTCCCGTGCATATCCCCAAGTATCTGGAACTCAATATGCTTGGGATTCTCAATATATTTCTCAATAAAGACGCTGGGGTCGTTGAATGCTTTCTCAGCCTCTCGGCTGGCCAGATTGAACATCTTCTCCATTTCCGACTCCTGGCGTACGATGCGCATTCCCCTGCCGCCGCCACCGGAGGCAGACTTGATGATTACCGGGTAACCTATGCGGGCGGCATGTTTCAGTGCCTCCTCCTCATCGGCAACGCTTCCCGGCGTGCCCATGGCCATGGGTATTTTGTGCCGGAGAGCTATCTGCCTGGCGATGGTCTTGTTGCCCATCTTGTAAATAGCGTCGGGTGACGGGCCGATGAAGATGATCCCGTTATCCCTGCACTTCTCTGCAAAGTATGCATTCTCGGCCAGAAAACCGTATCCCGGATGGAGCGCATCGCATCTCTGTTCTGAGGCTACGGAGATCAGTTTTTCTATATCGAGAAAAACAGATATCACAGCCTCAGCGTCATCCTCCTCATGGATTATGTCGGCTGCCAATAGGTACATGGCGTCAGGTTCAGCCTGGGTGCGTATGGCGACGCATTCGATGCCCATCCTGCGTGCCGTACGCATGATCCTCACGGCTATCTCGCCGCGGTTAGCTATCAGTATTCGCTTTATTTTAATCATTTAGTGTTTTTTCTGCTGCAAAGTCTCTTTGCTCTACATTCAGTTTACTTTGTTGAGTCTTCAGTCCTCAGTCTTCAGGCAATCAATTATTTACAGACTGCCGACTGCCGACTGCCGATTGCCGACTGCCTAAAGAGGCATATTCCCGTGTTTCCTTGACGGCACCTTCACGCTCTTGTTTTCCAGTGCCGCAAATGCTGAGAGCACCTTTTCGCGTGTTGTTGCCGGGTCGATGACCTCATCGATATATCCTTTCTCGTCGGCGATAAAGGGATTAGCCACTTTTTCACGGTACTTTTTCAATAGTTCCTTCTTCAGTGCCACAGGATCGGCTGCTGCCGCCAGTTCATGGCGGTAGAGTATTGCTACGGCGCCGTCAGGCCCCATCACGGCTATCTCTGCCGAAGGCCATGCGTAGTTGAAATCACCGCCCATGCCGCGGCTGTTCATGACAATATATGCACCTCCGTATGCCTTGCGCAGGATGACGGTTATGCGCGGCACCGTCGCTTCGGCATAGGCAAACAGCAGTTTGGCGCCGTGCCTGATGATGCCTGAATGTTCCTGGTCCTTGCCTGGAAGGAACCCCGGCACATCCTCGAGGGTCAGTATCGGTATGTTGAAAGCGTCGCAGAAGCGTATGAACCGTGCAGCCTTGGTCGATGAGTCGATGTCAAGCACGCCGGCCAGAACCTTGGGCTGGTTGGCCACAACTCCGATGGTTTTTCCCTCCATCCGCCCGAATCCATTAATTATATTGGGTGCAAAAAGCTCGGAGGTTTCGAAGAAACTGTTGCGGTCCACAATAAGGTTGATGACATCACGCACGTCGTAGGCTTTGTTGGGGTCGTCGGGGACAATTTCGCGGAGCCTGGGGTTGATATCGGGAGTGTCGCCTGAATATTCAGTTGCGGGTGGATTCTCAAGGTTGTTGGATGGCAGGTAAGAGAGGAACTTTCTTACTGCAATGATCGTGTTCTCCTCGTCATCATAGATCATGTTTGCCACACCGCTCCGGCGTGCGTGGACCTCAGCGCCACCCAGATCCTCACTGCTGATCTCTTCATTCAGTACTTCCCTGACCACGTTCGGCCCTGTTACGAACATATAGCTCGTATTGCTGGTCATGAAGACCCAGTCGGTGAGGGCAGGTGCGTAGACGGCGCCGCCGGCTGCAGGGCCCATGATCACCGAGAGCTGGGGGATGATCCCCGACGACTGTATAATGTTGTTGAAGATAGCGGCATATCCGTTGAGGCTGGCGATGCCTTCCTGTATTCTTGCGCCTCCTGAGTCGTTGATGCCGATAAACGGGGCGCCCATCTTAAGAGCCATCTCCTGTACCTTGGCTATTTTGCGGGCATGGACTATGCCGAGTGATCCACCCATGATGGTAAAATCCTGGGCGAAGGCAAACACCAGCCTGCCGTCGATCTTGCCGTGACCGGTGACCACACCGTCGCCGTAAGCCATCTCAACCTTTCCGAATTCAACACCCTGGTCTGAGGGTGTCACGTAGGCGTCAATCTCTTCAAAAGTGCCGGAATCGAACAGGAGGGCTATCCGCTCATGGGCCGTCAGCTTCCCCTTGGAATGCTGCCTTTTGATGCGCTCCGCACTGTATTGCTTCCTGTATGCCTCCTCTCTTTCAAGGTATGATCTGAAGTACTTTCCGTTTATCTCCATATTAGTGAGGGTATGGTAATCTGCCGCATGCCTTTGATAATCGCATGACAAAAGTCATTAATTTGCATATAATATGCAAACCTATTTTTCGAATGAAGACAGGCAGGCTAATCTAAACGGCTGGAAGGCAGATTTTTGCCGTTGGAACAATATTACTTCACAAACTCCCTGATAGTCTCCGCCCAGAGCCGGTAACCCTCATATGAGAGATGAAGGCCGTCGATGCTGCATTTGCGCGGCAGGTGATTGTTGCTGTCGGCCATGACGCTGAAGAGGTCGATATAGGTATGCCCGAACTCTGATGCAAGAGCCTTCAGCCTGCCGTTGAGCTCCATTATCAGCTCAGTCTTGTCGGTATGGTTACGCGCCATACCCGTGGCAGGGTTAACCGGGAGGACGCTCTCAACATAGACTGCTGTACGGGGACTCTCCGTTCCTATCCGCTTCAGGATTGTACGGTAGTTGGCGGTTATCTCATCCACGGTCATATTCCGGGAAAGATCGTTAACGCCTATCATGATAAAAATCTTTGCCGGTTGCAGTTTGGTGACAGCATCAAGGCGCAGAAGCACCCCTTCGGTCACGTCGGCGCTGATGCCCCTGTTGCGGCATCTTTTGT
Source organism: Bacteroidales bacterium (assembly GCA_029210565.1). Classification (GTDB taxonomy): domain Bacteria; phylum Bacteroidota; class Bacteroidia; order Bacteroidales; family VadinHA17; genus SR-FBR-E99. The sequence goes on along the minus strand of JARGFQ010000003.1, from coordinate 143,318 downwards.
TACCCAGCAGTTCGAACCACTCTGCACCGTCAGTGATGCTGTTGCCGAGGAATACTATCTCATTTTTACTGTCAGGGAGATGATCGTACATGTCCTTGCTGTGCCACCAGTATGCCGAGTACTTTGAGCTGTCGACGACGTCAGTGGTTTGCTGCCCATAGCTTGCGGATAAAGTGAGTAGCCCGATGATTGATAGGATGAGTGACTTTTTCATTTTTTATAATATGTTTATTGTATTGGTCGGATGGAATCTGGTTGAAACGGTAATGTCCAATTCTCCTGATGGCTTATGCCCAGGCAAGGTTCATATTTTGAAGCTGTTTATTATCTGTACCATTTGGTCATACTTTGCTTCCATATCCTTCAGCAGGGCAATCTGTGCCCTGTTTCTGCGGAGGTTATGATCAGGGTAGCTGATCTTGTAGTAGATGTCTCCTGCGATGTAGTCAGTCAGGAACCTAGTAGCCATGATATAGGTGAGGAGTTTTGGAGCGAAGGGTATATATTCAATCTCAGTCGCATTGAGGGTGCCCATAGCCTCAGAGAGGTAACCCTCGGCGTATGCTTTGAATATCTCAATATCCATTGAGACCGCCTCAAGGTCGTTGCTGTCTTCATCGGTCTTGTTGGCAGCTGTGCGTATAGTGTCGCCGAAGTCATAATGCACATAACCCGGCATAACAGTGTCGAGGTCGATGAGACAGAGGGCCCTGTCATTGGTATCAAAGAGGATATTGTTGAATTTGGTGTCGTTGTGGGTGATTCTTACGGGAATCCTCCCTTCGCGGCCCAGTCTGATGAGGATCTTCATCTCCTCCTCCCGTAAGGTTATGGCCTCTATCTCCCCACGGACCTGCGAGACCCTTCCCGCGGGGTCTTCATCAAGGCTCCTATGAAAACTCTCCAGTCGTTTTTCTATGTTGTGAAAATCGGGGATGGTCTCATGCAGCGGCTCTCCTGGCAGGTCGGCCAGCATAGACTGGAACCTTCCGATAGCCCTGCCTCCCTCGAAGGCCCTGTGGTAAGAGTCTACCCTCTCATAGGAGCGATGATCGGAGATGAAGATGAACATCCTCCAGAAGTTACCCTCCTCATCGATGTGATATGATTTACCTGTGGCTGTCACGGGCAGTAGTGTCATGCACTCCCTTTTGGGATCGCTGCCGGAGATCAGGGCTATTTTTCTGCGCAGGTGTGCGGTGACCCTCTCGATATTCTCCTGAAGCCTTGGCACATCCCTGAATACATTATCGTTGATCCGCTGCAGGATATAGTCATCACAACCCTTCTCCTCAGTGATTATCCGGTAGGTGTCATGAATATGGCCCGGGCCGAAGCTCTCCCCGGTAAGTAAAGTGCCCTCCGCGCCGAAGTGGCTGAATATCTTCTGCAGGTCAACTTCCATTGCCGGAGAGGTTATCTTCCTTTCAGCCTGTATCCTTGAATAGAGTAGTAGAGCAGCATAAGATAAGAAGGAATGCACACCCAGTATGCGGCCTGCGTGCTGAAGATGTCAGCCAGTTTGCCGTAGATGAGGGGTATGATGGCCCCGCCTACGACCGACATTACCAGCAGTGCTGAGGCGGTCTTGGTGAACCTCCCCACGCCGTTGAGCGCCAGGGGCCACATAGACGGCCAAACAAGCGCATTGGCCAGTCCCAGGAGAGCCACAAAGAGGACGGTAACAGGTATCGTTAGCGTGACGGAGTCAAAGGTGACAAGATCCCTGAATGGCATTGTGATCTGTGCAGCCGCCGGCGTGAATATTGCTCCCAGTGAGAAGATAATGCCAAGGATGGCTGATATCCTCAGGGCATTAACCTGTGACAGTGCCTTTGGTATCAGGATGATACCCATGATATAGCCCAATATCATCCCGAGCATCGTCAGTGAGGTGAAGTATTTTGCCGATGACATTCCGATGTCGAGCGACTGGCCATACCTTATGATAGTGTCTCCGGCAATGACCTCCACACCGACGTAAAAGAAGAGTGCCACGGCCCCGATGATCATATGCGGGAAGTGCCATATGGTTGTCTTGTTAACGTTGGTCTCCCCGACAGATGGCTCCTCGGCATCGGTGTCCACCTCTGGCAGGTGCGCAAAACGTAGCAGCAGCCCCAGTGCCACGAGTATGACCGCCATGATGATATAAGGATTGATGACCCGGGTTGCCAGGAGGTCAAGTATTTCAGCGCGTGCCAAAGCATCGGTGGCGGCTGCGAGCTGCGCATCGAGGATGTGCGAGTCCTTGAGTATGTGGGCTCCGAGAATCACCGGAGCTATGGCGCCGGCAAACTTGTTGGCAATGCCCATCATGCTTATGCGCTTGGCGGCACTCTCACGCGGACCTATGATGGTTACATAAGGATTGGAAGCTGTCTGCAGCAGCGCCATCCCTGTTCCCTGTACAAACAGCCCGAGAAGGAAAATGGCATAGTTGCGGGCCATGGCGGCAGGAATGAAAATGAGCGCCCCGACAGCCATAACCCAGAGCCCTATCGACATGCCGTTCTTGAAACCCGTTTTCTTCAACACTGCTGAAGAGGGTAGTGACATCACAAAATATGAGATGTAGAAGGCGGTGGTCACGAAATAGGCCTGGAAATCGGTCAGCTCACAGGCCGTGCGAAGAAAGGGTATCAGGATGCCGTTAAGCCATGTGACAAACCCGAAGATGAAAAAGAAAATAGCTATCACCGTCATACCGACGATATAATTCTTCCGGCTTATGGGGGCCGCTGCTTCAACTGTAATCATCGTTGTTACTTTATGGTGTGATCTTAATTAATGGATTACCTCCTTTAACAACAGGAGGGTCAGGGTTCAAAACTAATCTTTTAATAAATAAACTGCAATATCGAAAAACATTGTTTCATCCTGCCTCGAAATAAAAGCGTAACATTCTCTTGTCACTGTTTCACTCTATAATGTTAATTTTGCGGCATAGAAAAGAATTATGGAAAACAGGGATGTCATTGAAAGAATAAAAAGCAGGAAGGCCTTCATCAGCGACATGGACGGCGTCATTTATCACGGCAATAAACTGCTGCCGGGAGTTCCCGAGTTTGTCGAGTGGCTCAAGAGGGAGAACAAGAAGTTTCTCTTCCTGACAAACTCCAGCGAGAGGACACAGAGGGAGTTGCGGGAGAAGATGCTGCGGCTGGGGATTGACCTTGACGAGGATGTCTTTTATACCAGTGCGCTGGCGACAGCACAGTTCCTTGCTTCTCAGAAGCCGGGGGGAACGGCTTATATTATCGGTGAGGCAGGACTGATCAATGCGCTTTACAACGCCGGCTTCACGATGAATAACTACAATCCCGACTATGTTGTCGTAGGAGACACACGCAGCTACAGTTTCGAGAAGATTGAGCAAGCAGTCAACCTGGTTCTGAGAGGAGCCAAGCTCATCGGGACCAACCCTGATCTCACCGGCCCTGTGGAGAACGGCATCATCCCTGCCACCAAGGCTCTGATTGCCCCAATAGAGTTGGCTACCGGGCGCAAGGCCTATTTTGTCGGGAAGCCCAATCCTCTGATGATGAGGATAGCCCTGAAGAAGATAGGGTGCTCAAATGAAGAGACTGTGATCATTGGCGACAGAATGGATACGGACATCATTGCCGGGATAGAGTCTGAGATAGACACCCTCCTGGTGCTGACCGGTATATCCACTTTGAAGACGGTTGACAAGTTTCCCTACAGGCCTGCCTATATCCTTGACGGCGTGGCGGATCTGGTACAATAGGGTCAGGAAGCAGAGCCTGATCTCCGTACCACTCTTCCAGGCCGGGATGGTGTCCGGACCGGTCTCCGAGCCGCTGATAATACCTCTCAACGGGCTTACCCCGGGTATACATACTATAAGTGTGACGGTACCCCTTGGCAAGCCTGAGGGCAGCAGTTTTTCACACTGGAACATCAGCGGTGTGCTGGTTGGGCATCATTCAAGATAGCAGAAGCTGCAATCTGCGGATAAAATAAATATCATTCATATTGTAAGTAATGCGGGTTATTTAGTAATTTAGCATTGATTTTTATTTCCACTAACCCTAAAAACTTACCTATGGAAAAACCAACCCTATTAAGTAAGTATCTTACACTGATTGTTGCATTTTTCTTTTTGTGTGGCGCTGTAAACGCCCAGAATGTGACAGTTACGGGTACCGTTACCGGCTCTGATGACGGCTTGCCGCTCGGCGGAGTAACGGTGCTGCAAAAGGGTACCACAAATGGTGTGGTATCCAACTCTGATGGAACTTATTCCATCACCGTACCAAGGAGTTCAACCCTGGTATTTTCATTTCTCGGTATGGAACCCCGGGAATTCGTTGTTGCCGACCAGCGTGTCATCAATGTGGAGTTGTCAACTACCACTACCATGATGGACGAGATTGTGGTGACGGCCCTCGGTATCTCACGCGAGAAGAAATCTCTCGGCTTTGCTGTGACGGAAGTCTCCGGTGATGAAGTTGCCCTGGTAAAGGACCTTAACATTGCCAACAGTCTCTCGGGAAGAGTATCCGGTGTTGTTGTGACACAGGGGGCATTCGGCCCTGGCAGCAGTTCGCGTGTCATCATCCGCGGAAACAACTCCATCACCGGCAATAACCAGCCCCTCTATGTGGTTGACGGTGTCCCGATTGACAACTCCGGTTACGGTACTGCCAACAGTGCCAACACGGGAGAGTACTCCAAGTCGGACTTCGGTTCCGGTGTATCAGACCTGAACCCTGATGACATTGAGTCCATGTCAGTGCTCAAGGGGCCTAACGCAGCAGCTCTCTACGGATCCCGTGCAGCTAACGGGGTGATTCTTATCACAACCAAAAAGGGCACGCGAAACAGGGGTCTGGGTGTAACCTACACCGGCAACTTTACCTTTGAGACTCCCATGATACTGCCTCAATATCAGAATGAATACGGTCAGGGAACCGGGGGTAACATCACCACTGTCTATGATGATCTGAGGACTATTGGAGGATCATGGGGAGCAAAGCTTGACGGCTCCCCGCAGCTATATTATAACGGTGAGACCAGACCCTATTCACCCCTGCCTGACAATGTCAAGAACTTCTTTGAGACAGGTTCCACGCTTGTTAATACTCTTGCTATTAACGGCGGGACCGATAAAGCAGCAATAAGGTTTTCCTATACAAATACCGCGGCTGATGCTATCATTCCAGGGTCAAAACTCGGCCGTCACAACTTCAACCTCAGGGGTACGGCTGATTTGACCGACAAGCTGGATATCGACGCCAAAGTAACCTACTTCGTACAGGAGGGGAATAACCGCCCAATACTTGGTACCGAAGGTGTACTGGCGTATGTATATAACACCCCGCGAAACGTCGACTTTGAAGATCTGAAAGATTACCAGAACCCGGCTGACTACAGTGTCAAGTCGGTCACCAACGGTTCGGGCAACCCCTATTGGTATCTCCTCCATGACAGAAACGACGACTTCAGGGACCGCGTACAGGGCTTTGCCAAGGCTACCTACAAATTTACGGACTGGCTCTCTGCATTTGTGCGTATCGGTACTGATGTTGTAAATGAGAAACTCGAATCGGTATCAAATGTTGGTCACTGGTACTTTCCTGCCGGCCGGCTGAACTTCAGCAAGACGAGATCATCGGAGACGAACATCGACGCACTTTTAATCTTCAGCAAACCACTGACATCCAAGCTTTCCCTTGATGCCAACGTGGGTGTGAACCATATGTATCAGACCTGGGAAAGACAGGGTGTCTATGCTGAGAACTTCAAGATACCGACAAAACCGACACTTGAGAGTGCTGCAAATAACATCCCGTCATATACGCCAATGAGTGAGAAGATCATTAACTCGGTCTATGGTTCAGCAGTACTTTCCTATGATAATTTCCTGTTCCTCGACATGACTGCCAGAAATGACTGGTCATCAGCCCTGGCACCGGGGTATTGGTCATATTTCTACCCCTCGATCAGCGGATCAGTGATCATCAGTGAGCTGCTCGACTTCCCGGCCATGGACTTTGGCAAGCTGCGTGTCAGCTGGGCAAAGGTCGGTTCCGACACCAACCCCTATCAGTTGGAAAATGCCTTCAATATGGCGTCAGCAGACGGCAGTTACCTCGGTCTTACTATCCTGACGAGGCCTTCGGTAAGGTACAATCCGCAGCTCAAACCTGAGCAGACAAGTTCAATTGAGTTTGGCGGTGAATTCAGGTTCTTCAACAACAGGCTCTTTACTGATCTCTCATATTATAATATCAGGTCGTATAACCTTATCATGAATGTGCCTCTGCCCGCAGCAACAGGTTACAGCTATGAACACACCAATGTTGGGGAACTGAGCAACAAGGGTTTTGAGATCCTTCTCGGCGGTATCCCGGTGGCGACCAGCGACTTCAGCTGGGAGGTCTCTATGAATATGTCGAAAAACGAGAATAAGCTTGTTGAACTGATAGAAGGACTGGACAGCTACACCTTCTCCACGACCAACAGCGGCGTGGTTATGGTCCAGGCAACGGTAGGCGGAGGTTACGGTGATATATATGCCACCACTTACAAACGGAATGAAAATGGCGATGTTATTGTAGATGCTGTTGGCCGGTTTGTGACAGGCGACAGGGAACTGGTGGGCAACTATCAGCCTGACTGGATAGGAGGCCTTACCAACATCCTGACATATAAAAATATATCTCTAAGAATGCTAATAGATGCACGCATCGGAGGTCAGATTTACTCCGGAACTGATGCTGCTCTTGATGGTGCGGGTACCTCTGTCAGAACACTTGAATACCGTGATGGAGGAGTGGTGATCGACGGTGTTGTAAATACCGGTACGGCTGAAAACCCGGTATGGACTGCCAACACTGCAAATATCACCGCCCAGCAATACTGGGGCTCATATTCCGGGATCGGAGAGAACTATATCTACGATCAGACAAACGTAAGGCTCAGGGAGCTGGCTCTGTCCTACACTCTCCCATCCTCGCTGATAAGCAAAACGTTCATCAAGGGTTTGTCAGTGGGCATTACCGGCAGGAATCTGCTATTCTTCTACAACGCCATGAAGAACTTTGATCCTGAAACAAGTTACAGCGTAAGTAACTATTCCCAGGGTCTGATGTACTACACTCTGCCTACAACCAGAAGTCTTGGTGTGAACCTGAGAATCTCATTTTAACCCCAAAAAGTTGAAACTATGAAACGATACATAATATTATTGTTAATCATATCTGCCCTGGGTGTTGTTGGTTGTACCAAGACGTTTGAGGATATCAACAAGAATCCCAACGCAATCACAGCCAGCGAAGCCAGCGCAAGGTACTTCATCACCGTACCTCAGTTCAAGCTCTTTGCTCCTGACCGCTATCCCTACTGGAGGATACATCTGATTCACTGTGACAGGTTTGCGGGTCACTTCCTCTTCGGACACAACTATTCCTGGTGGAATGATGAACTTGGCTATTCCTACAACTCGGCCTATACGGATGCAGGCTGGGGCTTCCTTGCCGGTTATTTCGGCCAGCTCGACAACTTCCTGAAGCTGACGGCTGCCGGCGGGGAGTTTGAAAATGAGTATATGTATGCCGTGGGCCTCATCATGAAAGGGATGTATTACCAGATGTATACCGATGTCTTTGGTGAGATACCCTACTCGGAAGCCGGTGACCCTGACATCCTGCTGCCAAAATTCGATACGCAGCTGGATATCTACAAGGGGATCATTGCCGATCTTGACGCCGCGATGGCCACCATTGGCAACGCCACCCGCACCGGTGACGGGGTTGCCGATCTGGGCGAGAATGACATCTATTGTGGGGGTGATTTGCAGCAGTGGAAGCGCATGGCAAATACCCTTAAGCTGAGGATTGCCATGAGAGCCATGGGTGCTCCGGGCAACGACTTCTCTGCCGATGCCATCTCACAGGCCCTTGCAGCACCCCTGCTCTCAGGACCCGGGGATAATATCCTGATGGAAAAGGATAATATCATTTCCCAGTGGACTTCAGCTGCCTACAGCGATGTATGGCAGAACTTCGGAGATGCAGCCGGATGGACGCTCGGCAAGGAACTCGTTGATTACATGAGGGATAATAATGACCCGAGGCTTCCTAAATATGCCAAACCGGCCAAGGGAGGCACCTTCACCTTTGTCCGTCCTGCTTCCGGTAGTGACTATGACCTCTTCCCGAAGCGCGTTGACTTCATCGAGCAGACACTGACGGATGCCGGAGCCGTGGTGACCAGGGTTGACGACGGTGATAATGTTACCCTCGGAATAGAAGGCAATAAATACTATATCGGCCAGCCTGTAAGGCTCAACGGATTCATCAGGCCACTTGTCAGGATGGAATTCTTCTGTACTCCTGCCGATGTGATATATGCAAAGAAAGGTACCGGACAGAAGATCAGGGAAGAGCTGGTGATGTCAAGTGCCGAAGCCTCATTTCTGAAGACTGAAGCTATCGTCCGGAATCTTACAGGCGGCAATGCCCAGGAAGAGTTTGCAGCAGGAATCACTTCAGCCATGAAACTGTGGAATGTTGCCGACGGTGCAATAGCCACCTACCTGGCAGAAGCAGATCTGGCAGACATAACAGCCGGAACCACCGATGAGAAGCTGGAGAAGATAGCCGTTCAGAGATGGATAGCAGCCTACACTGATGGCTTCGAAGCATGGGCCATTGTCCGAAAGACAGGATATCCTGCCTCACTTGCTGCCGGCGTGACCGACTTTGACATCTACGGACCTGGTGACATCAACGGTGTCTATCCCGAGAGGTTGAGATACGGTAGCAGCGCCTACAGCCAGAACGGAGACAACCTGAACGCGGCTATTGGACGCCAGGGCGCTGACGCTATGGATACAAAACTGTGGTTTTCGAAACCCTAGGAAACAAAAACAGGATTGCTGATTAATGTTACTGCCCGTTGCTAACTGCATCGGGCAGTAGTTTTTTAGTATGTCCTGGTCATCGTCTGCGGGATGGCGATGATGCAATCGGCCAGACCCGTGTTGTCAGGATGGAGTGTCTCAATCTCGTTCTGGAGAACGGTGGTGATGGTCGCCACTCTGATGCCAGGACGGTAGAGTTGGAGATAATAGATGATGCCCTGGTAGTTCTCCGAATGATATGCCCCGTTGTAGTGTATGAATTTCCGTCCCTGCTCAAGGTTGCTGACTATAAAGTGGGCCATGGTAGCATCCTTCGCCGCCTGCGATTTGGGTAAGTTCACGTTGGGCTTGCCGCCCATGCCCGGCATTCCGTGCATCGACATCATATCCTTGTAGCATTTCAGTTCCGGATCATAAGGCATGGGCAGGGGAGCAATCAGACTCTTAGCCTCTGCAGTGAGACTGTCAAGCACCTCCAATCCGTCCCGTGATACCATTGAAGCATACCTCCTGGGTATGTTGGTGGCAATAAAGGGGAGACTGTTCTTCCTTGCAAACTCCACAAGAGGCTTGTAGTCGGTTTTGTAGTTTTTCCAGAGCTTGACCTCCGCCTCAAACTTATCACTCTCGTATCGTCCTGAGAGATATTCGTCAAGCACCAGCTGGTCATCGGCTTCGAACATCTCTGCGCCAAGAACAAGGCCGGTGCCGGCTTTCTTGAACAGATCAGCAGTAACTTCATATTCCAGCCAGTGTGAAATGGGGTTGTCATGGAGCTCTCCGAAAAAGATAACGTCAGCTGAGCTGACGGTTTCGATCATCTCCTGGTAGGTAGTCTTTTTGCCCTCATTGTCATACAGCTTATATGCCGGTTTGTCAGACCTGAATGAGATAAGTACAAGCGAAAGGGTGAGAAGAAAGAGTGATGATGTTTTCATGGTACCGGGGTGTTGATTATTTGTAATTAAATACAAATTAAATCAATAATTGTTCTTCCCGGCACCAGCCCGGCTATTTGTTGCTGTGTGCAGTAAGCATGGCTTTTACATTGTAATCCTTGGTATAATAGAATGCCGACCTGCCCTGCTTGTCCGTGATGAGTGGGTCGGCGCCGCATTCGAGGAGCATATTCACCATCTGACAGTGGCCCCGCGAGGCTGCGGCGAAGAGTGCCGTAGCACCCGTGCTTGTCTGCAGGTCGACCTGTGCGCCGTGATCAAGAAGCATGCTGACGATGTCACTGTTTCCCTTCAGGGCAGCCAGTACCAGTCCGCTGTTGCCGTTTGCCGTTTGCAGATCCACTTTTGCACCGTGGTCAAGAAGCAGCTTTACAATCCCGGCATGACCCTCCTGGGCGGCCAGGATAAGGGCAGTGGCACCGTTATTGTCTTTCAGGTCTGCCGCGGCTCCCTTGTTGAGCAATACCCTGACGGCATCACTATACCCGTTCTGTGAGGCCATGATCAGTGCCGTTGATCCGTGACTGTCATGCAGATCAGTGTCTGCTCCCCTGTCGGTCATGAGGCTGACGATCTCACTGTACCCGTATAATGAGGCTACTATCAGCGGCGTGGCACCGTTGTCAGGAGCAGTATTAACGTCGGCGCCGCTGTCGAGCAGCAGCCTGACGACATCGACATGTCCGTTCTGTGCTGCCATGTAAAGGGCGGTGGTGCCGTTGGCAGTACGCCGGTCAGGTTCGGCACCCTTGCTGAGCAACGTCCGGCAGACATCCAATGCACCTATTTCCGATGCACACATGAGCAGACTCGCCCCGTACTTGTTGCAGTAGTTAGGATCCTCAATGTTTTGTGCAATGGCCAGCGCATTTTTCAGATCATTGCATCCGAGGGCATCATAAAGTTTCTTCGGTGAGCTTTTGGTCTAAGCATCGGCAGGCATCAGGGATAACAATAACATTGCGGCAACAGATGCCGCATGGACGAATGTGTTCATTTGACCGCTGTAAAATATTCAAAATAAATATAGAGCGGTAAACACTGTTAAGCAAGTCATATTTGATCTTCAGCATCATGCTGATGACTAACAGCGCCTTTTTGAAGACATTATATTTTAAAACAGCAGCATAACCTTACATCCGGGCCGGAAGAAAGTTACTTTTTGAAGTGCCTGATCAGGTAAACGACGACGGCTGAAATGATTATCGACAGTGTTATCATCAATAAAATTTAAGGATGCAGGACCCCGATACGGGATTTAGTAAATGGCTTAAGGGGAGAAGATAGTCCCGGCTCTGTTATTCCTTCTCTTTCTCTTTATCTCTCTCAAACCTTCGCGCTATGGCTTCATTCTCTTCCCTGGCACGGATATCCCTCTGAAGAGAGTACTCTTCTCTGCGTTTGGCCATAGCCTTAATGTTTTCCTCATTTGTCTCAGGAAAACGGTCGTTAACAGTTATTTCATGTTGCATGATGCAAAGATACTACATAAAAGGGCCTGATTTACAAAACACTGAAAATAATCCCGGGACTTCACGGGCGAACGATACTAATCTGTTCTTGAATCGAACAAAAATGTGTTTTGTCCGTATAAATCATATTGATTGGATTTTATAGTCATAGTTAATTTATCGTCAAAATCTGAACCGTGTTGATCATGAAAAAGTATTTTTTGCTTCTGATCGTTATGTTGATCGGCCTCGATGGTTTTTCGCAGACCTTCATGAGCCGGTCGGCCACCATCAGAAAAGACGGTTTTGAGATTGACCGTACTGAGAGGTCGATCCATATAAGCGACAGGGAGATAACGATCTCCAACTACCTGAATGGCAACACCACTCCGCTGGTGCTGAGTGTATACCTCATAGAGGAGAAGGAGGACAGGTTTGAGGGCGTCTGCAAACATTACTACTGCACTGTGAAAAACGATGAACAGTTAAGTCCCTGCCGCAAGATCGTTGTCATCCGAAGGCCATACTCCATCACTCTCGAGCTCTTTCTGGCAGACAACAACAAGTACGTGCATGACCTGGAGATAAACGGGTAGTGGGAAGCGAGCTTCCTTGACGGGCGGGATTACGCCTCCTTCGTCGGCGTGATTCATGAGAGGGGGCTCCGGACAAGAAATCATCCGCCTTCGGCGGACAGGATTACGCCTCCTGCGTCGGCGTGATCCATGAGGGGGGGGCTCCGGACAAAGAGCATCCACCTGCGGTGGTCAGGATTACGCCTCCTTCGTCGGCGTGATCCATGAGGGGGGGCTCCGGACAAGAAATCATCCGCCTTCGGCGGACTTTTTTTATTTCTCAGGACCCTCTTTGAAGCAAGCTTCAGAGGCTCCTTCAAATAAAAAATCCTGCTTGCGCAGGATGATTTCTTGTGATCCCGGCGGGATTCAAACCCACAACCTTCTGATCCGTAGTCAGATGCTCTATTCAGTTAAGCTACGGGACCGTTTGAGGGTGCAAAGATAAAATAATTTTCATTTTTCACGGAATAATCTTTGCAGGTTATTCTTAGTCTCACTTATAATATTCAGACAGCTCTTCCTGCTCAGGATTTGATGGCTGGCAACATTTCAGTTATTATATCGTAATTTTACATGAATACCACAGGCTCATTCTGTACTTGCAGAGCTGCCTGATCAAATCGGATATTATGAGAAAGAGCATTAAAATTTTCCTGCTGACAGTTGCATCACTTCTTGTGCTGACAGTTGCAGCGGCTATAATAATTCCGCTGGCCATCAGGGATAAGATAAGGGAACGGGTCGAAACCGGGATCAATGGCATGGTAGATGCCAGAGTATCGTTCTCAAACTATAAACTCAGTCTGATCAGGTCATTTCCCAATGCTGCATTCACCCTCGATGACCTGCTTGTAACAGGCATAGATGAATTCAGCGATGACACCCTGGCATCTGTTGAATCGTTCGGGCTGGTATTCAACCTCATGAGTCTCTTTGGGGACAAGGGATATGAGATCAGGTCAGTCACTGTTGAACGGCCGATGGTAAACGCCATTGTTCTTGAGAACGGGATGGCCAACTGGGACATAATGAAGGAAAGTGCGGGTGAGGGCGAAACAGATGCTTCAGATACTCCGGAGATAACAGAGCAGGCAGAAGCGAACTCGTTGAAGGTCGCCCTGAACAGGTTCAGTATACGGAATGGCAGGTTGTATTATACTGACCATGAGTCGGGGATGGCAGCCACCGTTGAGGAGCTGGATTTAAACCTGTCAGGAAAGATGAGCGGCTCACGTACAGTGCTCGACATGGATCTCTCCGCCACGGAAGTTGATTTCGAAATGGAGAGTCTCTCTTACCTCACAGATGCCAGGGTGGAGTTCAGGGCGGCAGTTGACGCCCTGCTCGATTCCATGAAATTTACCCTTGAGGATAACCTGCTGAAGATCAATGACCTGGTTCTTAAGCTCGAGGGAATGGCTGCAATGCCAGGTGATGACATTGAGCTTGACCTGGTCTTCAGCACCCCTGAAACATCTTTCAAGTCGTTGCTCTCTCTTGTGCCTGCTTTTTACATGAAAGGGTACGAGAATCTCAGGGCATCAGGTACGGTGGCTCTGGAAGGGGCCGCCAGGGGCGTTTACAGCTCCGCCGACACTACTCTGCCTGACATCTCGGTCGGGCTGCAGGTCAATGACGGAGTTATCAGTTATCCCGGCCTGCCCGAAAAGATTTCCGCCATCAGCATTAACGGAAAGGTTCTGACTGGCGGGAAGGATATGGATAACACCACTGTTGAGATCAACCGCTTTCACTTCGAGCTGGCAGGGAATCCTTTTGACCTTACGCTGGCTCTTGCCACGCCGGTCAGTGATCCTGAGGTGGCAGCAACCGCAAAGGGAAAGATAGACCTTGCAAAGCTGCAGCAGGCCATTACTTTTGACAGCCTGGACCTCAACGGCCTGCTTGATGTCTCACTGGAGATCGCAGGACGTCTGTCAATGATTGAGAACAAGGAGTATGACAGGTTCAGGGCGGACGGTCACCTCCGGATATCCGGCCTGGCCGCTGCAATGGCTGACCTGCCTGACATTCGAATAGGCGATGCCTCACTCATCTTTAGTCCCGCACGGGCCGAGCTCACCGGCATGAATGCCACAATTGGGGATAAGAGTGACGTCACACTGTCCGGCATGCTGGAGAACTATATTCCTTACCTCTTTTCTGACGGAACGTTAAAGGGCAACCTGGCCCTGAACTCGGAGTTCATCGACCTGAATGAGATAATGGACTATATGCCCTCCGATACGGTTGATACTGATACCGTTGCCATGGAGGTGATAAGGATTCCCGATAACCTGGATCTTACCTTTAATGCAAGGGCAGGCAAGCTAAACTATGGTCTTCTCTCCGCAGGCGACGTGAAGGGCAGCATTATTGTCCGTGACGGTGTGGTCACGGTCAGCGAGACAGGTATGAATGCCATGGGCGGCTCTCTGCTTGTGAATGCAGCCTATGATACACGTGACACACTTAAGCCATTGGTTGATGCTCAGATGCTCATCGGCGCAGTGAATATCAGGGAGGCATTCAATACCTTCAATACCGTCCGCAGGTTTATGCCGGCAGCATCTGGACTGGGCGGAAACGTATCGGTCAGAATGGACTTCAGCAGCATGCTCGGCAGCGGTATGATGCCCCTAATGAACACTATGTCAGGTTTCGGGGAGATGAGCTCGGAGTCGGTACAGATACTTGATTCAAAGAGCTTTGACATGATGAAAAGCGTGCTTAAGATGGATCAGGCCTACACCAATGTGATGAAGGACCTGAAGGCAACCTTCATTATAAACGACGGAAGGGTCTTTATCAAGCCCTTTGATACAAGGCTCGGCAATATCAGGCTCAACATTTCGGGGGACCAGGGGCTGGATCATACTATCAATTACCTCATCAAAACGGAGATCCCCCGTTCGGAGCTGGGAGGATCAGCCGAGGCTCTCATGGGAGCTCTCTCTACTCAGGCTGCGGCATTCGGACTTGCACTTACCCCGCCTGAGATAATAAAGGTAAACCTGAACGTCAGCGGCACCCTGACTGCCCCGGTTATCAGGCCTGTTTTTGCAGGCGGGGCCGGCAGCAGCATGGTGACTGCGGTGACTGACACCGTGAGGGCGGAGGTGACGGAACGGGTTGCTGAGGCTGCGGGACAGCAGGCTGAAAAGATACTTGCAGAGGCTGAGGAGAAGGCACAGATGCTCCGTGATGAAGCGGAGAAGTCGGCGAAGGTCATACGCTCAGAGGCTGACCTCCAGGGTGAAAAGCTGATCAGTGAGGCGGAGTCAAAGGGTCCCATCGCCCTTATGGCTGCCAGGAAGGCAGCAGAGGCGCTGAACAGGGAGGCAGACAAACGTGCCACACAGCTCGTAACGGAGGCAGACAAAAGGGCAGTCCAGATCCTTGCCGAGGCCCGGGCGAAGGCTGACGAGCTTCTGAAACAGTGATACAAAAAAAAGAGGGTGACTCTGATGAGACACCCTCCCGTGTGCAAGTTTGACGGCTAGAAGATTTTTTCCTTTATGCGGGCCTTCTTGCCGGTGAGATTTCTGAGGTAGAAGATGCGTGCCCTGCGCACCTTGCCGTATTTGTTCACTTCTATCTTGTCAATGAAGGGTGAGGCTACCGGGAAGATCCTCTCAACGCCTATGTTGCCCGACATCTTGCGCACTGTGAAGGTAGCCGTCAGTCCAGCTCCTCCTGATCTCTGAATGACCACTCCGCGGTACTGCTGTACTCTCTCCTTGTTGCCTTCCTTTATCTTATAGTGCACCGTAACAGTGTCTCCGGCCTTGAATTTGGGAAACTCATTGCTGCTGGCGTATTCCTTCTCAACTACTTTCATTAAGTCCATTGCGAAAATAAATTTATGATCTCTACTCTTTTAAAACAGGTCGCAAAGGTACAAAATAAATTTTATTATCTGCAAAATAAAATTGCGAACAAAACAGATCAGTGACCGCCACCGTCCGGCATCCTGAGCTTCTCTCCCGCGTCGAGGACTATTCTCATGTACCACTCCTGGGGATAACCAGGCTGTTTTAGCTCAGGTGTTATATACTTATAGCCTTCCGGGAGGGCTCTGCGGGTCTTAATATTGCCATCCATATATTTGGTGAACAGGTGCTTATAGAGCTCTCTCCACTCTTTCACCGTATTATTTCCCGCATCGACCGAGTATTTTGTTATCAGTTCAGTTCCCTTTTTTGCCGCTGATCTTGAGGTGCTTTTGAACAGCTCTGCAGCCTGCCTGTCGATCTCAGCTGTTTCAGTGATATATTTCTGTTCCAGCTCCTTCTGTTTTGCCTGCAGGTCGGGTGTCATGACGCTGGCGCGACTGTATACGAAGTTGGTGACTTCGTTGAAGACCCAGAATGCTGCATCGTCGCTGTAGTTCATGATGTTGCCGTTACCCACCGCATATGAGTGAGGGATCTCGGTCATTCCGCAGTACATCGGGGTGTAGACAGTATAGTAGGTGTCGTCAACGCCGAACCAGATGATGCCGCCCACAGGGTCTGGCAGCCAGCTGCGCGACTGGGCGACGAACGAGAATCCTGTCTGCTGGGTTGAGGTAGCTCTCTCGTGGAGGTAGTTTTTTCCGTCAACGCTCCATGTCATCGGTCTCCATCTGACTGTGCTGAGGTATGGTCCTGCGCCGACATCTTTGGTCATATCCATGGGCGTATTCTGGTAATAATCGCGCATGAGCCCCATCACATCCTCAACGCTGAGCTTCCTGTCAGGCTTGATCCATAGCGGCATCCGGCGGCTGAGGTCGTGCCCCATGGCATAATCGACATATTCGCCCATCGAGCCGTTGACCCTGTTGAAGGCAGCCCATACCCTGGCCTCGCAGAAGCGGGCTCCACTGAAATCTACCGGTGCAAATACGTCGCTGAAGCTGAAGTTGGCATCGGTGCCACTATACCATCCAAATTCGCGAGCCAGGTCAATCATGTCACCTGCATAGACGGTCTCAACAGCCGGGTCTGATATCTTGTCAATATCACCGACAGTAATGGATGTGGTGCCGTTTGCCAGCGGGAAGGTGGTTATCCTTGCCTGGTTGGCGTGGCCAGAGATGTATCCGTCAGGAATCAGGCGTGCAACAAAGGCCATACCCTTTTTGCCGGGGCCCTTGCCTATCAGGTCCATAATCCATACCTCATTCGGATCGGAGATCGAAAATGATTCTCCGGAGCTGCAGTAGCCGTATTTCTCAGTGAGCAAAACCATGTTGCGGATTGCTTCACGGGCGCTTTTCGAGCGCTGGAGAGCCAGGTATATAAGACTTCCGTAGTCGATAATGCCGTCAGGATTGTGAAGCTCACTGCGGCCGCCGTAAGTTGTCTCACCTATGGCAACCTGGTGCTGGTTGATGTTGCCCACAACAGACCAGGTTTCAGGAGCCTGCTCTATGGTGCCCAGGAATTTGCCCGTATCCCACTCGTATACATCAACCATGGTGCCGGGCTTGTACTTCATGGCCGGCCAGAAGTAGAGCTCTCCATAGAGAACGTGGGAGTCAGCGGAGTAGGTGATCATAGTAGATCCATCCTTTGAGGCTCCTTTTGTAATAAGAAAATTGGTACAGGCCCTGCCATTCTCCGATGTCAGCATCAGAAGCATAAACAGGCTCATCATCATAGCGGTGATCCTTTTCATAATTATAAAATATTAATTTAACTAGTTGATCAATAAATATTTACAATTCCTGGTTAATCGCCGGAGCGAGGTGACAGGCATCAAAAATAATATCTTTAATTAAAAAACAACACCCCTGAGAATCATAATTACTGTCCTGATCCTCTCTTCATCGGCTGTTTTGATGATATACTCTGACTGCAGGCGGGGGTCGCCCATGAAGATTCCTTTTCTCCGGAAGGTCATCAGGCTTTCTCTCTGGCGCCGGCCCGACAAGTGGTATTCCGATACTCCGGTAGTGGTTGCCAGTAATGCTATGTTGTATTCGTCGATTCCTCCCCCGGGCATAATCATGATCCTGCCGTGTGAGGCTTCGCGCAGTTTTCTTATCAGCTGGCTTCCCTCTATGGCTGTTTTTACCTGTCCGGAGGTAAGTATCCTGTCAGCGCCCGTCGAGATAATATCTTCCAGTGCTGTAAACGGGTCACGGCACATGTCAAAGGCCCTGTGAAAAGTGACGCTCATAGGGGCAGCATAATTGACCAGGAGTGCAGTGCGCTCCA
The DNA here is from genome assembly GCA_029210565.1 of Bacteroidales bacterium. Taxonomy (GTDB): domain Bacteria; phylum Bacteroidota; class Bacteroidia; order Bacteroidales; family VadinHA17; genus SR-FBR-E99. Next base: position 125,231 of record JARGFQ010000003.1, on the reverse strand, counting down.
CATCCACAGTACCGTCGCGCATCAGGATGCCGATCACGATGCCCTCTGCACCCTTCTCTCCGGCAGTGTCGATATCGCGCCGCATGACACCTAAATCTCTGTCGCTGTAGAGAAAATCGCCGCCCCTGGGCCTAATCAGCACATGCATCCTGATTGAGGTGTTGCTACGGACAGCTTCAATCAGTCCGGCACCGGGAGTGACACCTCCTTCGGCAAGGGCTGAGCAAAGCTCTATTCTGCCTGCCCCGGCAGCTTCGGCAACAATTGCTGACTCAACGGAGTCGACGCATATTTCTACCAGAAAAGACAAATCTTCAGATCAAGGCTTTGAAAGTACATATTATTTAGATAATATTGTGTGACCTAAAAGATTAAAAAACTGAAACACCCATCTTTCACAAAACATAACAGTAATGGAATTTATAACATGGGTGTTGCATCATTCCTTATGAATTAAAAAATTAATATGATGAAACCTACGTTATTGGTACTGGCTGCCGGTATGGGCAGCAGATACGGCGGCAACAAGCAGCTTGACCAGGTCGGTCCCTCGGGTGAAACGATCATTGATTATTCAGTTTACGACGCCAAAAGGGCCGGTTTCGGCAAGGTTGTCTTCGTGATTCGCCGCGATATTGAGGAGCAATTCCAGGAGACATTTGTACAGAGGCTCAAGGATGTGATCGAGATAGATTATGTCTTTCAGGAGCTGGGCAATCTACCTGCAGGCTACAGCGTTCCAGAGGGGCGTCAGAAGCCCTGGGGCACCAGCCACGCCATCCTGGTCACTGAACCGAAGATACATGAACCTTTTGGAGTTATCAATGCCGATGACTATTACGGTTATGATGCCTTCAGGGTGCTTTACAAATTCCTGACAGAGGACAAGGACGACACCAATTTCTGCATAGTGGGCTACCGGCTGGGCAACACCCTTTCTGAGCACGGTCATGTCAACAGGGGCATATGCAAGGTAAGCGAAGAAGGCTTCCTTCAGCATATGGTGGAGACACGGGGTATAGAGAAGAGGACTGACGGCGTCTTTGCTCCGGATGCGGAGGGAAACATCAGGCAGTACACTGGCGACGAGATAGTGTCAATGAACCTGTTCGGGTTCAAACCCTCGGTTTACAAGTACCTTAACATGGAATTCAGCAACTTCCTGGACGAGAGGATTACCGACCCAAAGGCCGAGCTTGACATACCGACGTCGCTCGATAAATTCGTCAAGAAGGGTGAGATAACCATCCAGATACTGAGGAGCGACAGCCACTGGTTCGGTGTCACCTACAGGGAAGACAAGCCCTTTGTGGTGGATAGCATCAGGAAAATGGTTGATGAGGGAATCTACCCTGAGAAGCTGTTCTGAGAGCGAGCTTACACCAGATTTTTATTACGTGATACCTGCTCAGCTCCGGGGGGAGGGGTACTTTCATGATGAGGGATTATATGTTGCCGCTACCCGGGTATTAGCAGCCCTGTTCTGAACAACAGATCTGAAAGACAGTTTCCGGACGAAGCTCCTCTGAATGCTTGTGCTACCATCTGAACTCACTCTTCAGCACCGTGCTGTTGCCGCGGTTGTCGGTAACCGTCAATTCCATGGTGTGATGAGCGTTTTGATTCAATCTCACAGAGGTGGGTCTGTAGATGAGCAGGTTGTTCTTGGCATCGTATTCGGCAAGAAACCACTGGCCGTCGATCATTGTCTCATAGCTTCCGATGCCGGAGAACTCATCAGTTACCGTGACTGTGAAGAGCCGTTTGCCTGTGAGATCTGCACCTTTCGCAAAAGAGGGTTTTATCACGGGCGATACTGTATCTACGGCAACGGCATAATCACCCAGCCTGTTGACATCAGCGGTCACGTAACCGTAACTGAACCTGCCTCCTGAGTATGAGGGCTTTTCGTCTCTGTCTACCCTTGCCAGGCAGAGCTTCTCCTCCATTCCGGGAATCAGTGTGTCAGGCCTGATAGAGAGCCTGAACCTGTTGTGTACCGCCACGGTCTCGTTGTGGAGGGAATGGATGGGAGAGAGCAGGTGTCGGCTGCCACTGCGTACGTCATACTTAAAGAAGAGGGTATCATAGAATGCTCTTGCCGGGAAATGTATCCTTATGCCGTCAGCAGTGAAGTCGGAAGCCCTGGTGTAGGGCAGTACTTTGCTGCACTCTGTCGGGGCGGGGGCGATGACAGGCTTAGGCAGGGATCTCAGCCTGAAGTCCACCCATGACCTATTGCCTGAGGCGTCCGTCACGATGATCCGTATCTCATGGTCCTGGGCGTCACCGAAACTCAGAATACCTCTGTTGACATGTCCGTCATACATCGAAAGCCCGTTACCAGGCTGTATAAACAACCTGTGTATGTATTCGTTTGTGGAAGTTTTGGCGGTGTAGTCGATATGGCTGTTGATATATCTTGATTCGCTGTATGAGAATCGGTCGGCAGTGAAGCTATAGATTTTCAGCCCGTCGGCCAGCATCTCTATGGAGTATATTCCGCACCTGTTGGAGCTGTTGTCGAAGCTGTCCCAGCATTTGATGCCCAGGCCTGTCTCTCCGGCGATGACGGGCAGGTCTGAAGAGCCGATGCCGTATGATCCGTCAGCCGGTACAGTTTTCAGTGTAAGGCTGGCATGCCGTCCGTTCACTGACGAATTGCGGGAGAGAGGGTAGAGTATCACCTTATCGATCACCGGCCTCTTACTGTCGTTGACACCGAAGTCAAAGCCCAGCGGGTTGACCGGCTCCTCACTCGATGAGTCGCGGAGCTCAAAATGGAGATGGGGGCCCGACGATCCGCCTGTATTTCCTGACCAGGCTATCACCTCGCCACGCTCAACAGAGAACTGGTTGCGTTGTGGGAAGAGGGAGACCGCGAAGCTCTTAAGCTCATATTGTCTCTTCTCAACATACTCTTCGATGTCAGGGCGAAAGCTTCGCAGATGTGCATAGACCGACGAGTAGCCGGAAGGGTGTCTGACATAGAGGGCCTTGCCGAAGCCGCCCGGGCTGACAGCTATCCTGTAGACGTAACCTGCATCTACGGCCATGACATCCTTACCTGTCACCCCACCTGTCCTGTAATCGATGCCGGAATGAAAGTGATCGCTTCTCAGCTCGGCGAAGCTGGCGGAAAGGGAGGGGGCGTCGCCCAGGGGGCTGACAAAGAGATCCCTGTCAGATACCTGTGAACCAACAAGGTTTGCAATTGTTAAAGCAACAACAAGGAGTAAATTTCGTTTAATCATAACTCAGGGAAAAGATCTCTTTGCAAAACTATAGTTATGAATCCAACGGGCAAACTTAATGCCATCTTTTTTTGAAAAGAGCAAAAGAAACGTTACTTTTGTAATATAGTTGTCAGTTATGGATCCAAAGGGATATGAAGAGTATCTAATACTCAGAAGATCAGTGGAAAACCTGGTTTTGGAGTATGAAAAAATGGTTGAGCTGACAGCCACGATGAAGGATGAATTGTCAGCCGTGAAACAGCAGCTGGCTGAAAAAAATGAAGAAGTAAAGGAGCTTCAAACAAGATATGAAAGAGCGAAGTTCTCGGGGGCTATCCTCGGGAGCGGGGAAGATGCCGTAACGGCAAAGAAGAGAGTGAGTGAACTTGTGCGGGAGATAGATAAATGTATTGCTCTTTTAGACAGATAATTATATAGCAATGGATGATAAACTTTCGATCAGGGTTAATGTGGCCGACAGATATTATCCGTTGAAGGTTGAAGGTGAAAATGAAGAACGTATCCGTAAGGCGGCCCGGCTGATCAACGAGAAAGTGCTGCAATACAAGCAGCGCTACGTTGACAAGGACACACAGGATTTCCTGGCAATGGCAGCCCTGCAGTACGTTATCAGGCTCATGGAGATAGAGGAGAGGGAGGATGACAGATCAGTCGGAGAGGGGCTGAGGGAGCTGACTGAGAAGATCAACCTCTGTCTGTCAAAAAAGTAGATACGCGTTCTTTAAAATAGCAGGATATTGCCCGCATTGTTTCTCTATTCGTTTTGGAAACTCAACACTTTAAACTTTGGAGTTGGTCTTGGATTGCCTAGGACAGGCCTCATCCCGGTTCGCCGGGATTCCGATTGCATCGGGACGGTGGAAGCCCGAAGCAGGACGGCCGCTTCAACCATGTAGATATGGGGTTTTTTAAAAGTTGGAGGAACTCTGCGGGTTTTTTTATACTAATAAATTCAAGACTATGATCATAGCAGCAATATCATCAGGGGTCTGTTTCGCAATTGCCGGGGCGGCCCTTATTGCAGGTTCAGGATTGTCATTTTACCTGTGGCAACTGATGCTGCGAAACAGAAAGAATAAGATTATCACTGAAGCTGAAGCCGAGGCAGAGGTTATCAAGAAGGAGAAGATACTGCAGGCCAAGGAGCGTTTTCTGCAGCTCAAGGCAGAGCATGAGAAGGTAATCAACGAGCGCAACAACCGCATATCTCAGTCTGAGAACAGGATCAGGCAGAAGGAGCTGACTCTCTCGCAGAAGCTTGAGGATGCACAGCGCCGTAAGAGTGAGGCTGACAGCATCAGGGAGAGCCTCGCACAGCAGATGGAACTGCTTGAGAAGAAGAATGAAGAGCTCTCCATGATGCACCGCCAGAAGGTTGAGCAGTTGGAGACCATTTCAGGACTGTCGGCCGAAGAGGCCAAAAACCAGCTTATCGAGTCGCTCAGGGAAGAGGCACACACTGATGCAATGTCATATATCAATGAGATCCTCGATGACGCCAAGATGACTGCCACCAAGGAGGCCAAACGCATAGTGCTGATGGCTATTCAGCGTGTTGCAGCCGAGACTGCCATCGAGAATGCCGTTACGGTGTTCCATATAGACTCGGATGAAATCAAGGGACGCATCATCGGCCGTGAAGGCCGAAATATCAGGGCTCTGGAGGCTGCCACGGGGGTGGAGATCATCGTTGATGATACCCCGGAGGCCATCGTGCTGTCGGGCTTCGATCCTGTTCGTCGTGAGATAGCCCGACTGGCGCTTCACCAGCTTGTCACTGACGGACGCATCCACCCGGCTCGCATTGAAGAGATAGTTGAGAAGACAAGGAAACAGGTTGAAGAGGAGATTATTGAGACGGGCAAGCGTACAACCATAGACCTGGGAGTACACGGCTTACACCCTGAGCTTATCAGGCTTGTAGGTAAGATGAAGTACCGTTCATCATATGGTCAGAACCTCCTTCAGCATTCACGTGAGGTGGCCAACCTCGCCTCAATCATGGCTGCTGAACTGGGCCTCAATCCCAAGCTTGCCAAGAGGGCAGGGCTGCTGCATGACATAGGCAAGGTGCCCGATGACGAGCCCGAGCTGCCGCATGCCGTTCTGGGGATGAAACTGGCCGAGAAGTACAAGGAGAAACCCGAGGTTATCAATGCCATCGGTGCCCACCATGACGAGACGGAGATGACCACTCTTATCGCTCCCATAGTACAGGTGTGCGATGCCATCTCGGGTGCACGCCCCGGTGCCAGGCGCGAGGTCATAGAATCATACATCAAGAGGCTTAATGAGCTTGAGTCGGTTGCGCTCTCATATCCGGGGGTGACAAAGACCTATGCCATCCAGGCCGGGCGAGAGCTGAGGGTGATAGTCGGGGCGGACAAGGTGACAGACAATGATACGGAGAGTCTCTCCTTTGAAATTGCACGTAAGATCCAGAATGAGATGACCTATCCCGGGCAGATTAAGATAACAGTCATCAGGGAGACCAGAGCTGTCAACTACGCAAAATGAAGAAGATGAAGATACTCAACATCGTTGGCGCCAGGCCTCAGATAATCAAGGCTTCAGCCATCAGTCGCGCTATTGCCGGCGAGTTTGCCGATCAGATCACTGAAATAGTTGTCCATACCGGTCAGCATTATGACCGTGAGCTCTCCGAGGTATTTTTTGATGAGCTTGAGATTCGTATGCCGGATCACAACCTGCAGGTGGGTTCAGGCAGACACGGCCGCCAGACGGGACTGATTATGGAACGCATTGAGGATGTGATACTCAATGAGAAGCCTGACTGCGTTATTATATACGGTGACACCAACTCGACCCTGGCTGCTGCCATCGCTGCCTCAAAGCAGCATTATCCGGTGGTGCACATTGAAGCCGGTATGAGGTCGTTCAACAAGGCCATGCCCGAAGAGCTGAACCGCGTTATGGCGGACCACGCCTCCACTCTTCTCTTGGCGCCCACAAACACCGCCTTCAAAAACCTGATGGCGGAGGGTTTTCGCCCTGAGAATATTGCGCCTTACACTATCAACAACCCGAGGGTATTTCTCACCGGCGACATCATGTATGACAACAGCCTCTTTTATGCTGACCTCGCGGAGAAGAAGAAGAAAGATTTCATGGAGGGGTTGAAGCTCACGGAGAGTGAGTATGTGCTTGCCACTATCCACCGCGACATGAACACTGATGATCAGGAGAGGCTCACCGCCATATTCAGTACCCTTCGTGAACTGGCGGAAAGCAATCAGATCAGCATGGTCATGCCGCTTCATCCCAGGACACTGATGGCGTTGCGCAACAGGGCCCCGGAGCTATATCAGACTCTGTCAGACAGCCAGTTCATCAGCGTTATCAGGCCTGTCTCATTTCTCGAGATGATCATGCTCGAGAAAAAGGCGCGGCTGATCATAACTGACTCAGGCGGGGTGCAGAAGGAGAGTCACTTCTTCTCAAAGCCCTGCATTGTACTTAGAAAAGAGACTGAGTGGGTGGAACTGGTTAAAAATGGTACAGTCAGGCTGGCTGATGCTGACCCCGCCGCAATCAGGGAGGCATGGGATTATTTTATGAATAACAGTGAGGTTCTCCAGTATCCGGCTTTCTATGGTGACGGCAGAGCTGCCATATCCATACTTAAAGAGATCCTGGAGATATTCAGGAGCTGAGCGCCTCAAGCACTTTCCCGGACAGTGACTTAACTGCAGGCTTGTAATCGGTTAGGAACTCCCCGGTAACCCTGTTTGCAATCACAACGCAGATAGTCAGAGCCTTATGGTTGAGGAGCTTCCCCAGTCCATAGATGGCAGAGCTCTCCATTTCGTAGTTTGTAATTCTCTCACCCCTGAACCGGAAGGATGCGATTTTCTCATTTATCTCACTGTCGAAGGGCTCGAGCCTCAGGTGACGTCCCTGCGGACCGTAGAAGCCCGGGGCGGAAATGGTGATTCCTTTGGTAATCTCTGCCGCGATGCTTTCAAGCAGGAAGGTGTCTGCCTCCACCGCATATGGATATGCCAGGGAGTCAGGCCACTCGAGGTGACCGGCGAGAGCATCGGCAAGCATATGGTCGATACACCATTCGTATCCCTCATAGAAGTGCAACAATCCGTCAAAACCCACCGCCCTGGCAGTGGCGATAAAGGAGCCCGGCGCAAGGTCAGACTGAAGTCCGCCGGCAGTTCCCAGCCTGACGAAGGTGAGTGAGCGCGGCTCCTCCTTTGGCATGCCGGTTTTAAGATCAATGTTTGCAAGCGCATCCAGCTCATTGACTACTATGTCAATGTTGTCAGTCCCAATCCCCGAAGATATCACTGTGAAATCCGTTTTCCTATAACTACCTGTGACAGTGCTGAATTCCCTGTTGCTCTTTCTGATGCGCACTGTGTCCAGCATCTGGGCAATTGTCTCAACCCTGCCCGGGTCTCCAACAATGATGACCCTGTCAGCAATCTCATCGGGAAGCAGGTGCAGATGGAAAATTGATCCGTCAGCATTGGTTATAAGCTCACTCTTTTTCATTCGATTATATTATTATGATTTCATAGGTCGAATGGAACTTACATGAAAGAAATTATCATTCTCTTTTGTTAGCTTCTGCTCATGCAAGTTTCATCTTCCTGAAAGGATAAGCTGCAAAAATACAAAAAATGTGATCAGTAAGACATTCTGCTCCTTTGCCTTTACTGCTGTTAAAGATTGTTAATATCGCTCAGAATGATCAGAATCAGGAGCGAGTGAAATATATTTGCTACCCATATCAGAAATGTCCTCATGACCCACACTGTTGCCACCGTCATAACTTACCGGATGAAGATGATCATGCTCATCGCGGTCCTTCTTCTTTTTTCCTCTGTCAGGCTCGCAAACGGACAGGAGAAGAGGAGCCTGGCTGCACTTAGGATGGATGACGAGATAACCATTGACGGGGTGCTGGATGAGAGAGCGTGGGAGGGGGCGGATGCAGCCACGGATTTTATAATCTACAGTCCGTATAACGGCGTTTCGTCACGTTTTATGACAGAGGTAAGGGTTTTATATGACGACGATGCACTATACGTTGGCGCCATGATGTATGACGACCACCCCGACAGTATTTTTTTCGAGCTGGGCCAGAGAGATGCCGGTGACATCAATGCTGACCATTTTTATGTTGAGATCTCTCCGTTCAACGACGGGCTCAACGGTGAGATGTTCAAGGTTTCCGCATCGAATGTTCAGATCGACAATAAGCTGACCTCCGGTGACAGCTGGGAGCACCGTGACACATGGGATGCAGTATGGAACAGCCGCACACACATCGGCGACGACGGATGGAGTGCCGAGTTCATGATTCCCTATTCGGCACTGAGGTTCTCCAAATCCGCCAACCAGGTCTGGGGTATAAATTTCTGGCGCGAGGTGCGCCGCATAAGGGAGACCTCTTCGTGGAACTTCGTGACAAGGGAGTTCGGAGGAACGATAGCTCATCTCGGGGAACTGACAGGCATCACTGACATAAAACCGCCGCTGCGTCTCTCACTGGTGCCGTACGTCTCCGGTTACCTCGAACATGGCTCTGAACAGCTGGGGGTGAGCACAACCTATAACGGCGGGCTTGACCTTAAGCTTGGCCTCTCGAAGAGTTTTACGCTCGATGCCACACTTATTCCCGACTTCGGGCAGGTGCAGTCTGATGACCGCATACTGAACCTCACACCCTATGAGGTGAAGTACAATGAGAAGAGGCCGTTTTTCATGGAAGGGACCGAACTCTTCAACCGGGGGGATATATTTTACTCACGCAGGATAGGAGGGACCCCTCACCTTGTGAGTGACGTCCATGATATGGCCGACCCAGGTGAGATCTTTACAAATAACCCTGCGGAAGTAAGCCTTCTCAATGCCACGAAGGTTTCCGGAAGAACGCACGGGGGACTCGGTGTGGGCCTGTTCAATGCCGTGACCTCAGGCATGTATGCTGAACTGAGGGATACTGTTACCGGGGCAACGCGGAGGATAATGACTGAACCTCTGACCAATTACAACATGCTGGTGATCGACCAGACCCTGAATAATGATTCATATGTTAGCCTGGCAAACACGAATGTCATCAGGGCTGCTGAAAAGGATGAACACTTTTACACTGCCAACGTCACAGCTATCGAGGCCCTTCTGAAGACCAGGAACAGGATTTACTCCGCCTCAGCCGCTGCTGCCCTCAGCCAGAAATACTATTCCGGCACTGACCCCGGACTGGGGCACTCGGTCAGCCTGAACATCGGAAAGACGGGAGGGAAGTTTCGCACCGACTACGACTTCTCTGTTGTGAGCGACAACTATGACCCGAATGACATGGGATATCTGCGAAGAAACAACGAGCTTGAGCACTCTCTTGACTTCTCATACAACACCTACGAGCCCGTGGGCAGCATCATGACGACCCGCAGTTCGGTTGATCTCAACTATGACCAGCTCTATAAACCGCGTGCATTTACTTCGGCTTCCGTCAGGCTAAGCGAAATGATTATCCTGATGAACTACTGGTCGCTTTCCGTTGACATGCAATTTACACCCTGGGGTGAAGATGACTATTTTGAGCCCCGGGCCCGCGACATGTCAAAATTCTATCACCGTCCTGCAGCTTTTGAGGCCGGCTTCAGGGGCGACACTGACAAGAGTAAAAAGCTCTATGCGGAGCTTCAGGCCGGATACTACAGAGCCTGGTCTGAATACAGCCAGCATGGCTTTGCCTGGTCATTACAGGCTGAATACAAGGTAAACAGGAGGTTCTCATTTGACTACAGCCTGAGCATGGAAAAGATGTTCAATGACATAGGCTATGTCATGACCAATCCGGCAGATATGACAATCTTCGGGAGGCGCGACATAAAAACAGTGACCAACACCGTGTCAGGGGCGTTCATCTTCAGTGCAAATTCCTACCTGACTTTGAGGGGCAGGCATTACTGGTCAGGGGCTGATTATGACAAAAGCTACTTTGAGCTGCTGGATGACGGCAGCCTGAGAGAGTTGCTGACTCCCGGCATCATACCGAACATTGACGTCAACACCAACTTCCTGAATGTTGATGTAGTTTATACGTGGCGTTTTGCTCCGGGTAGCGAGCTATCCCTCGTCTGGAAGAATGCCATCTATTCCGAGGGCAATTTGATAGTCAGTGATGCTCTCAGTAATTTTACGGAAATGCTTTCAATGCCACAGACAAACAGCCTCTCTTTGAAAATTTTGTATTACCTTGACTACCAGAATTTCAGAAAACTGTTTTCAACCAGATAACTGTTAATTAACATGATACAAAGGATTCAGACGTTATTTCTGCTTACGGTGGCAGTACTGTCGGGGCTTATGCTAACGGGTGATCTCGTAATGATGGATAGCGGCGGCGGCACTCTCTTCAGTATCAATTTCATGGGGCTTGCAGAAGAGGGAGGCAGGATCCTCCAGCGTCTCTGGCCGCTTACCTTCCTGTTGGCGCTGGTGCCCATACTGGCATTGGTTGCACTGTTTCTTTACAGGAAGAGGACACTCCAGATGCGTGTTACCATGATAGTGCTCCTGCTCTCGCTGGGCACACTTATCCTGGGTGCATTTTATGTAGTGATGTTTGACAGGAAGATTGACATTGCGATACAGTGGAAGGTCCGGGCACTATTTCCGCTGGTCTCGGCCATCCTGGCCTGGCTCGCCCACCGAGCCATTCTCAGGGACGAGCTGCTGGTGAAATCTTACAACCGTCTCAGATGATCTCCAGCCGTTCCTGGTCAGTGATCTTTTCGCAATAGTGGCATTTGAGCGCCACCGGTTTCTTGGACACCACCCTGAACCGTGTAGTCACCTTCTCGAAGTTGGTGATGCACTTGGGGTTCATGCATTTGGCAATGGCAGTAATGGTGTCTGGTACTGACACAACACGCTTCTCAACCACCTCGTAATCCCTGATGATATTCAGCTTCGCATTGGGTGCAACCAGTGCAATACGGTTGATGTCATCATCCTCGAAGAACACACCAGCGATCTTGATGATTGCCTTCTTGCCGTCGGTCTTGCTGTCGAGGTTGGTGCCGAAGGTGATCTGGTTGCTTATCCTGTCGAGTCCCAGTATCTTGATGACCTTGAAGAGGGTTTTTGCAGGTATGTGATCTATCACGGTGCCGCTTTCGATGGCACTGACGAGCAACTGCTTCGGATCATTTGCATTCTTCATGATCTTCTATTTAAGTCCGAGTAAAGTGGTTATGATTGCCTGCCTGGTAAAGACTCCGTTGAGCGCCTGTTCAAAATAGTAAGCCTTGGTGTTAGCGTCGACATCGGTGTTGATCTCGTTGACACGAGGCAGGGGATGGAGTATCTTCATTCCGGGCTTAGTCTCACCGAGCATGTTGTCATGAAGCACATAGGCGTTTTTCACCTTTTCGTACTCCATAGGGTCCGAGAATCGTTCGCGCTGGACGCGGGTCATATAGATGATGTCTGCCATATTTATGACCTCTGCCAGGTTGGATGTCTCGAAATAATCAAGTCCCAGGTTCCTGAGATAGAGTTTGTATTCGTCAGGCATCATCAGCTCTTCCGGCGCAACAAAATTGAACGAGGTCTTCCAGCGAGACATTGCCATCAGCAGGGAGTGCACCGTGCGCCCGTATTTGAGGTCGCCCACCATGCATATGTTAAGTTTGTCGAGAGTGCCCTGCGTCTTCAGGATAGAATAGAGGTCAAGGAGTGTCTGCGTGGGATGCTGGTTTGCTCCGTCGCCGGCGTTGATGACAGGTACCGTGGATATCTCACTGGCATATCTCGCGCTGCCCTCAATCGGGTGACGCATGACTATCAGGTCGGCGTAATTGTTAACAGTCCTGATAGTGTCATTCAGTGTCTCACCCTTGGTGACGCTGGAACTGGAGGAGTCGGTGAAGCCAATAACCTTACCGCCCAGCTTGTTCACAGCGCTTTCAAAGCTGAGCCGTGTGCGGGTGGAGGGTTCAAAGAAGAGCGTTGCCACCACCCTGCCGCGAAGGATATCCTGAATAGGCTCCTTTTCAAATTCGGCGGCGAGATCAAGTATTTTGGTGATCTCCGCGGTGATCAGATCATCAATTGATACTAAACTTCTGGTTTTCATAAAAATGTGTTTTTGATGCCCGGGTCTTTACAAATTTATGATAACTGCTGCTGGAATATCCCCGGTGTTAAAAAGTATTTGAAAAATAACTTTCTCAGGCTGTACGGATCCACTCTGCCCTGAGTCCGGTAATCTTGTTCAGCCTTTCGGTGACATGCCGCGACAGGGATGCCCTGAACGAGGCCTCCACCGACACCTCCTGTCCGGTGTACCGGTGTGCCGACTTTCCGCAGCCTTCTTCTTTCAGTACCTTCATCACATCATTCATTGCCTCATAGGGGAATGTGATGAGCCAGTATTCAGTGAGATGACGTTCACTTACCGTGGCATTCTCAAGAGCCTCGGCTGCCGCGGTGCGGTATGCATTTATCAGCCCGCTGACACCCAGCAGTGTGCCTCCGAAATACCTTATCACCACCACCAGTATGTTTGTCAGCTCCCGCGAATTTATCTGGCCCAGTATGGGCTTGCCTGCGGTGCCTGACGGTTCGCCGTCATCGTTGACCCTCCATGCCTGTCTGTCAGGCGAAAGAACCCAGGCGTAGCAGTGGTGCCTGGCATCATGATACTCCTTCCGGAGCTCCACGAGCCTCCTTTTTATCTCCTCCTGTGATGAAACCGGAATGGCATGGGCAATAAACCTGCTGCCCTTCGCCTTGAAAAGCCCTTTTGTCTCAGTATCAATAGTTTTGTATGTATCAGAAAAGAGCGTCATAGTGCCGAATATATGCTATCCCAACCTCCGAAAAGAGCCTTTGCACCCTTTAAGAGTGTAATCAGTCCCATTATTATGAGTACCACGTAGACAATGCCTGTAAATGTATTCTGGCTTATCCTCGCCACCAGCCTGTCTCCTGTGTACAGTCCGGCAAGAAGGGCCGGGACGCAACAGAGTGCCAGCAAGAGGGTCTCCTGTTTTATCAGCCCTGAGATCAGGTAAAACACCAGGGCATAGGAGACGGCGAAAAGGATGAACACGGAGATTACCGCATTGAACTTCTCCTTCGGGGTCTTCAACGAGGAGAGTATCACAGCCACCGGCGGTCCCGTAATGCCGGTGGCGCCTGAGAGCAACCCGCCGAACAGGCCGCTGAGGGTCATAGCTGTCCTGTCAGATCTTATATGAAAGTCGACTCCCCGGTAGAGTGCAAAAACAATGAATATGATGAGCATCCCCCACCCCAGCTGAATGAATCCCGGGTTAATATACTTCAGGATAAGGGCTCCTGCCGCCACACCTGCTCCGGTCCACAGTGCCATTACTCCCAGTGGCTGGTTGTTGATAACACTTTTTGAACGGCGGTAATAGAGGAGGGAGAAGATGAAATTAATCATTGCGATAAAGACGGCTGTATCTGTCACCGGCATCAGGAACTGTAGCAGAGGCACGGCCACCAGTGCCAGGCCGAAGCCGGTAAATCCCCTGACTACAGATGCCGTAAAGATGATAAGTGACAGAAGGATGATATTTCCGACCGTCACCATGCTATTCTTCGTACAGAGCCATCTGTCTGAATTCAGCCGCAAAACTCCCTATAGATTCATCCCATCGTGATATCTCATCCGCGAGTGAAAGGCTCCTTTCGAGCACCTCACGCATGCGGCTGTCGCCTGACAGTATGTCAAAGGGCATCAGCCGGTACTCATATTCGTATGGCGGCTGCTTGAACTGCAGTGATTGCGGCGCAGAGGTTTTGATTACAGCATCAAAGAGGTGCAGGGCTGTTGCCACGGGCCTGAACGTCGAGGCGACGGTCACGTGTATCTGTATGCCCCTGCAGTATTCACCTTCGTATTTGTGAAAGGTAGGTATGAAGTCATGGGTCCGGAAGCTGCATCCCGGCAGTTTTCTGCTTCGCAACTCACCGAGGAGTTTATGACTGTCGATCCATGGAGCTCCTGTCAGTTCAAAGGGTATCACCGTGCCACGTCCTTCTGAGATATTGAGTACCTCGGCAAGTACCGTCCCTGGATAGACCGTGGCACTTTCAGGGGAGGGCATGTTGGGCGAGGGCAGCACCCAGGGAAGTCCTGTCTCCCTGAACAGCGAGTCTCTTCTCCATCCCTCCATCCTGATGACATGCAGCTCGCAACGGGGCAGATATTTCTCCCTGATCCATGTTGCCATCTCGCCTATGGTCATCCTGTGACACAGAGGGATGGAGGCGCCCCCCACAAAGGTGAAGTACTCTTCAAGCAGCACCGGCCCGTCTGCCTGCACTCTGGCAATAGGATTCGGCCTGTCAAGGATGTATACAGGTATGCCTCCTTCCGCGCATGCCTCCATGCAGAGCTTGACAGTCCATATGTAGGTGTATAGCCTGGCCCCGACATCCTGCAGGTCAACCACAAAGGCCTCCAGTCCCTCAAGCATCCGGGGTGTCGGCTTGCGGTGTTCACCGTAGAGACTCCAGACCGGAATACCCAGAACGGGATCGGTGGTACTTTCCCACTCGATCATGTTATCCTGTGTCTGCCCTGAGATGCCGTGCTGCGGGCCGAAGAGGGCAGCCAGGTGCGGTCCGCTGTTGCGGTGGAAGACTTCAGTGATAAACCTGAAATCGGAGGTGATGCTTGACGAATGGCAAAGGATGCCGATTCGTTTGCCGCGCAGCCCTGATGGCATGCGCCGGGATATGACGTCGAGTCCGGAGAGTACTTTCATAACTGTACAAAAATAATTAAAAGCGGCATGGCTGCAAGGCCGGCGAAGTCGCACCGTATAAATAAATAGATATCTTTGCAACCATCTAATGCAGATAATTGTTTTTAAACCAAAACATCATCATGAGATACTCTCTGTTTCTGATTTTATTGTTTTTTCTGTCTGCCGGCAATGTGACGCCGCAGGAGAGAGTCACAAAGTACAAGCCCTGTTCTGACCCCGACAGAATCATATTGAATATAAGCGGAGAGGCAACAACCTCAATGGCCGTTACCTGGAGAACCGATACCACTGTCAGTGAGTCTGTTGCACAGATAGCACCGAATCTGCCCACGGTGCGTCTGGCAGATACCGCAGTCACGGTTACCGGCACGTACACTGATGTTGCCAGTGACGGAATCGTATCAAGATACCACTCGATCACTTTCACAGGACTCACACCGGACAAGAATTATGCCTATCGTGTAGGGTCAGGAGCCAATGCAAGTGAGTGGTTTACCTTTAAAACTGCATCGGCTGCACCGGAGCCGCTGACATTTTTATATTTCGGCGATTCGCAGGGTAGCAGCTCCCTGTATGCCAGGGTGGTGCGACAGGCCTACCGGTCTGCGCCCGATGCTTCACTCATGATATTTTCCGGCGATCTGGTAGACGGAGGTTCCGGCGGCATACCACAGGATGAGGAGTGGGGTGTCTGGCACGAAGCTGGCGGCTTCATTCATGCCGAGGTGCCTGTACTGCCGACACCCGGCAATCATGAGCATTATGATCCTGCAGTGAGAGGCAAACGGGAGCTCAACAGGTACTGGAGGCCCGGCTTTACACTTCCGGAAAACGGACCGTCAGGACTTGAGGAGACGGCTTACTATGTTGACTACCAGGGGGTGCGATTTGTTTTCCTTAACTCCGATGAGATGATGAGGAACGAATCGTATGCAGAGAGCCAGGCCCTCTGGCTGGAGGAGGTGCTGAAAGAGAATCCGTGCAGATGGACTGTGATGACTTTTCACCATCCGCTTTACTCCACCTCTGCCAGTAGGGACAATAAAGCTGTCAGGGAGCGCCTAAAGCCGATTATCGACAGATATAATGTTGACCTTGTGCTGACAGGCCATGATCACACATATGCGCGTGGTCACGTTTTGCCTGACGGGATGGAAAAAAGGGGAAGACTATCCGGTACTGTCTATGTTGTCTCCGTCAGCGGTGCAAAGCAATATCAGCAGGATGCAATACCGTGGTGGGACAGGGGCATGACCTTCACCCAGACATGGCAGGAGATTACTGTTGACGGCAATGAACTGACATACAATGCGTATGACGCTTCAGGTTCATTGGTCGATCATTTTATCCTGAAAAAGAAAAAGAATGACAGTAACCTCTTTAGAAATAGTTTTGATGCAGAACTGCGCTAACAATCCCTGACCCATGAAACATTCATCTTTTATTCTTGTCCCGCTTCTGACACTCTTGCTGACAGTATCATGTCAGCAACGGCCGGGTAAGATTGAGATCTATGCAACGACAGACCTGCACGGAATGCTGTTGCCCTTCGACAATACAGAAGGAAGATCGACCGGGCGATCCCTTGCCAACGTGGCATCAGTTGTAAAGAGCAGGGAAAGCACAAAAATTGTGCTCCTTGACAACGGGGATATACTGCAGGGCGATCCGCTGGCTTACTATTACAACTTTATTGACACAACCCGTGAGCATGTTGTTGCTGATATTCTGAACCATCTGGGCTACGATGCAGCCACCGTAGGGAATCATGATATCGAAGCCGGCCATGCAGCATATGACAGGGTCAGGAGGCAGTACAACTTCCCGCTTCTTGCAGCCAATGCCGTGCATGCCGAAAGCGGGGAACCGTACTTTGAACCCTACACCCTCATCAAAAAAGGAGGATTGACGGTTGCTGTATTCGGCCTCATAACTCCCTCCGTCCCTCGCTGGCTGCCCGAATCGCTCTACGAGGGCATCAGATTTGAGAATATGGTTGAGACTGCAGCCCGGTGGATGCCTGTCATTAAAGGTGAGAATCCCGACCTCATAGTGGGGCTCTTTCATTCCGGCATGGGTGATGAGGAGGACACCGGTGAGGATGAGAACAGCACCCTGGCGGTAGCAGTCAATGTTCCGGGTTTTGACATCATATTCTGCGGTCATGATCACAGACAGGATGTCAGGGAGATGACAGCCGTCAACGGCGACCGCGTGCTAATCCTGGATGGCGGCAGCAGGGCTGAGGCACTCATGAATGCAACAGTATCATTCGGCAAGAAATCCGACGGCACCGTTGAAAAGCAGATCTCGGGTAGAGTGATATCCATGGACGAGCTGCCTGAATCGCTCGCTTTCATAAAGAGATACAGGAAGGTGTCCGACAGCCTTAAGGCTTACACCTCGGAGGTGATTGGCAAGTCCACTGCTTCGTTTGATACCCGTGACGCCTTTTTCGGACCCTCGGCCTTCGTTGACCTGATACACCTCATGCAGCTTGACATCAGCGGAGCCGACATATCATTTGCAGCACCACTCTCTTTTGATCAGGGCATTAGCGAGGGAGAGCTAAGGATACAGGACATGTACCGCCTCTACCGGTTTGAAAATTTCCTTTATACCATCAAAATGACGGGGGGTGAGATAGACAGGCACCTTGAGCATGCAGCCGGACTCTGGTTTGACACGATGGACGGCACTGATGACTATATGCTCAGATACCGTTACAACGACAGCGGTAAACCGATAATGATAAACGGGACTGCACGATTGAGAAATCCATCCTACAATTTCGAATCGGCAATGGGCATACGTTATACCATTGACGTCAGCAAACCTCAGGGCGCCAGGGTCACTATCCTCTCGCTGGATGACGGAACACCCTTCAGCCACGGTTCGACATATACAGTTGCGGTGAACTCCTACAGGGCAAACGGCGGGGGAGGCCATTTCCCCGCTGCCAGAATAACCAACCGCGAACTGGCAAGACGAATGGTCAGTGCCACGGAGAGGGATCTGAGGCACTACATGACTGAATGGATAAGAGATAGGGGTACGATCAGTCCGGAGCCACTGTCCGACTGGAAGATAATACCTGAAGAGTGGGCCTCGGCAGCTGCAGAGAGAGAGACAAAGCTGCTTTTTGGAAACAACTGATAACAGATATTTCGAATGAGAATATTTACAAGAACAGCGCTGTTAACCTTACTTGCGGTGATACTTGCTTCGGCAGGTGGCGGAAGACAGAGCCACCGCAACCTTAATATCTTCAAAGGTAGCAGCATGAGCATCACCGGCGGCGACACCTCACGCAGGGAGGTCTCTGCCCACTTCAGCATCAAGGGTCATTCGGGAGTAATGGTGCCTGTCTTTGCATACGGGCCCGGAGCCATGGCCTTCACAGGGGTGCAGGACAATACGGAGCTGTTCCATGACTTCGTCAGGCTCCTCTCCCTGGACAAAGAATAGTTATGCTCGAGGAGAGGAAGGATAGCGACGGCCTCACACTCCCTGTGGTGGAGGAGTTTTACTCTGTGCAGGGAGAAGGCTGGAATACCGGCAGAGCTGCCTATTTCGTCAGGATAGGCGGTTGTGATCTATGCTGCAGCTGGTGTGATACGAGACATGCCTGGAATGCTGAGCTTCATCCCCTGGTGTCCATCAGCGATATTGCAGGACGAGTGAGCGAGTCAGGCGCAGACTCCGTGGTTGTCACCGGCGGCGAACCCCTATTGTATAATCTTGACCCCCTTTGTGAACTCCTCAGGGGAAAGGGTATTAAAACCTATCTTGAAACATCGGGATCTCATCCGATGACAGGCATATGGGACTGGATAACACTCTCGCCCAAGAAGGGGTCGCCGCCGCTGCCGGAGATATTGCCACTGGCCGATGAGCTTAAGGTTGTTGTCATCGATGGCACTGATTTTGAGAGAGCAGAAGGATACAGCACCAGGGTGAGTCCGCAGTGCAAGCTCATGTTACAGCCCGAATGGAGCCGTTATAAGGAGATGATAGCTGCCATCACCGAATATGTGAAGAAAAACAACAGATGGATGGTCTCAATACAGGCACACAAATTCATGCATATTCCCTGAATGAACAACAGAACTTTCATAATGGCGCTGCTGATGGTTTTTTTCAGCCAGTGCAGTGTCACCGGACAGGATTTTCACACACGCTCAAACAGGGCTCTTCGCCTTTATGACACCGGCAAGAGGGATTATGATCTGCTCTACTATGACCGTGCCGAGCAGAACCTGAAGCTGGCAACAGAGGAAGATGATGGCTTCTATGAGGCACACCTGCTCCTGGGGCAGCTCTACAGCGACACCGGCCAATGGGAGAAGTCGGTAAGTCACTATCGCAGAGCCATAGAGCTCGACTCCCTCTATTTTCCTCCTGCTCTTTACAGTCTGGGAAGGGCCGAGATGCGTATCGGGCAGTACAGTGAGGCAAAGAGACACCTCGAGGCATATATCAGCCAGCCGAAGACCACCTCCAGGCTCCGTATCGATGCTGAAAAACTGGTTGCCGACTGTCTCTTCGCGCTTTCGTTTCCGGGATCGCTCTTTAAGGTTGAGCCTGTTAGCGTTGGTGACTCAGTCAATACTGCTCTTGATGAGTACTGGCCCAGCCTGACGGGCGACGGCCAGGAGCTGATCTTCACAAGAGAGGTGAGAAGGGCATCAGGTTACGGCAGGGACAGGCAGGAGGATTTTTATATCAGCAGGTGGAACAGCGACGGCCACTGGGGAATAGCGCGGAATGCCGGCGCCCCTCTCAATACTGCCGGCAACGAAGGTGCCCAGTCCATATCCGCCGACGGAAGATCGATGTATTTTACAGCATGTGACCGCAAGGACGGCTACGGCCGGTGCGATATCTACCATTCGGTCTATGACGGCAGCAGATGGTCGCCCGGAGTAAACCTCGGATCACCGGTCAATACTACATACTGGGAGTCGCAGCCCTCAATAAGCGCCAACGGCCGCATGCTCTTCTTTGTCAGCAACAGGCCGGGGGGCATGGGTGGGATGGATATATGGTACTCTCTTCGCAGCAGTGACGGATCATGGCATAAGCCGGTTAACCCGGGCAAGGTTATCAACACTGCCGGCGATGAATTCTCGCCATTCATCTACTTTAACGGCAGGACTCTCTATTATTCGTCCAACGGGAGAGAGTCGTTCGGAGGACACGATATATATACTACCACACTGAACCCGGACTCAACCTGGACAGACCCGGTCAACCTCGGGCCATCAGTGAACTCGCCTGCCGATGAGACAGGGCTTGTTATAGAGTCCACAGGCAGACGGGCATTCTTCTCGTCGGTGCGTGATCTTAAGATGGGGAAGGATATCTTCTACATAGATCTTCCCAGGGTGATTCAGCCCGAACCGGTATCCTATTTCAGAGGGACGGTCATAGACAAGGAAGACGGGCGGCCGATAACCGCCAGGTATGAACTTACAGACCTTACCGGAGGGATAGGAGTGATATCATCAATGACCGACAGTAAGGGAGGATTCCTGGTATGTCTTCCCGGCGGTTCCAGTTACGGCCTTAACGTCACGGCTGACGGATATATGATCTTCTCTGAGAATTTTGATTTTGAAGAGGGTTATTCTTCCGCTGAACCGTACCGTAAGACCATAAGGCTCAACAAAGTGCGTGAAGGGGAGCTGATGAGGATGTTCAATGTCTTCTACGATACGGATTCGTGGGATCTGCTGGAAGCATCAATGCCCGAACTGGAGATGCTCCTCGAGTTCCTGACCGTTAACCATACGGTGGTTGTTGAGATTGGCGGTCATACTGATTCCGACGGTACGGAAGAACATAACCAGCTCCTCTCGGATAGGCGTGCGGGTTCGGTAAAAGAGTTCCTGGTAAAGAGAGGCATTGCCCCTGAAAGGATCTTCTGGCACGGTTACGGAGAAAGCTCTCCGATAGCAGACAATATTACTCCTGCTGGCAAGAGACAGAACAGACGAACGGAGATAAAGATCCTGTCAGAAGGTACGACAAAATAAGGAGGGTGACATTGTAAGTCACCCTCCTCCCTTCCTTCTTCAAGCAGACAGTCGTAGTGCCTCAGAAAATCAGATTGCAATCTTCTTTTCTGAAGAAGTACCGGTTATCATTTGTATTCCGGAACACTCCCTGACAGGCAGAGATACAAATACCGAAGTGCCTTCGGCATCATTGGTCTCAACCCTGATTTTGCCCCCCAGTGTCATAATAAGATTTCTGGCCAGGATTAAATTCATAGCGGAATAGGTATCCTGACTTTCGGAATATTGGATCTCAGGATTGTCGGAAAGCAGTATGTAACTGCTGATAGGGTAACCCTGGCCAGAATCTTTTACATAAAATGTGATTATCTCGTCACTGTATGTGCAGCCGATTTTTATAAACCCGGAAGAGGTGTTGTCAAGCGCATTTCTGAAGAGATTATTCATTATACGGATGGTCCGTGCGGTATCTGTCCTGATCATCAGCTTTTCGGGGAGATTATCCTCCTGAATAAGTACGACACGGTCCTTCTCTCTCTTTCTCATCAAAACCCTGAAATCAGAGGCGAGAGATTCGAACAGTCTGACGGCATCAGTCTCCCTGGCATCCTCCTTTGAAGAGCCGGACTCAAGGACGGCAGTGTCAAAGAAGTTTTCAAACAGTCCGACCAACTGTTCACATGAAGTAATTATCTGTTCGGAGAACTCACGTTTTTCTCCTTCGGTAAAATTGGAATTGTTCAGCAGATAGGAGAATGCCACTATAGAGTTCATCTGCGTTCTCACTTCGTGTGAAACGCCGGCGAGCAGTTGTGGCTTGTAAATCATTTGTTTCATCTTTTCCTCCTCTTTCGTCCCGGTCACCACTCTGTAACTGTAAACACTATTGCGAAGCAATTCGAACATATACGTATCAATGAGGTTAATTCACCTTTATCTGATTTTTCTCACGAGCCTGGTTGCCTGGCGGCTGTACCTGCTTTTGGAGCCGGCAATCGCATTCAGCTGGCTCACGGCCTTTTCGCTGTTACCGGTCATCATGTAACAGAGTCCGAGGTACCAGGCGGCATCTTCCAGGTAGAGGTTGTCATTGTGCTCAATAACCCTGGTGAATGATCCGCTGGCGACAGGATAGTTGCTCACCTCCATGTTGGCCATGCCGTGCATGAAGACAGACTCCATGTTGCCATGTTCGTTCGCAATGACCTGCTCAAGATATTCGATAGCTTTATCGTATTCTTTGGCAGAATAAGATGCAATAGCATTTTCCATGAGTTGGTTATCTGCGCTGGCGGCAGACCTTGAGGCCCCCGGTGATTCATACCTTTCGTAGTATGAGGAATAGAGTTTCTCCGGGGAAGGGCCGGGTCTCATGATAAAATAAAGCGCCGAAGTTACAATTGCAGCCATCAGGACTGCAGCAGCATACCTGGAAGTCTTTGCCGCAGCTTTGCGAAGGCCTCCTGCAGAACGCTTCTTCATCTCGATGACATTGAGTTTCGTCCTCAGGTTAAGGATCTCCCTGTCGGCCAGTATTTTATTAGTCCTGCGTCTTAATTCAACCTCCCTCGCGAGGTCCGGGTCCTTCTTCATCTCCCTGTTGAGCCGTTTCTTCTCGGCATCGCATGCATCACCGCTCAGGAAGTTCTCAATCGTGTTGTTGACATTGATAGTCTTCATCTCTTATTATTATTATTTCACACTCATAAAAACTACAGTTCACATAGTCATTCATATCATGCCACATCTTCCCCTCCGGGCATTTCAGACAACATATACAGATGTTGTCCCTGGGCA
This sequence comes from Bacteroidales bacterium, assembly GCA_029210565.1. Classification (GTDB taxonomy): domain Bacteria; phylum Bacteroidota; class Bacteroidia; order Bacteroidales; family VadinHA17; genus SR-FBR-E99. The sequence goes on along the minus strand of JARGFQ010000003.1, from coordinate 102,362 downwards.
CCAGGCAGCCTGCCGGAGGCAGGAACGCCTGACAGTATGTTATTATTATGGCCGGACCTGCCGGCTCCATTATGCAATATCAGATCTCAATGATAATGGGAGGTCTGGTGGGATTGCCTTCAGCAATTCCCTGGCGTCCGGTTCCTCCGCGGACATTAATCATCTCTTCATTTGAAAGAACAAAATCGGTCAGGTTTTCAATCTTCAGGGTTTTCATTTTGATGTAGTTTTTTTATTGTTTGAATTGTTTGATGTTTTCATTATACAGTACATGTCAGAATAGGGCTATTTGTGACACAAAAAATTCAACTTTTTTTTTAAAAAAACACAATAAATTGATTGTCAGTGCAATATACTAGCGAGGTCCCGTAGCTCACAATATCACTATGTTTTATACTTTTATCCCGGGAAGAAAGAAGAACCGTCACAATGAGTCTGAGACCACACATGCTCACGCTGTTATTACTGATTTTTGCCTTTTTTGCTGAGCTCCCGGCATCAGGTTTTGTTTCCGGAGAATGGAAGGATGGAGGAGAGCCGGCACGCCGTGACTCTGTTACGTTGAGGCTGGCCCGGTTGAATGATGAGCTTGGCGCGTTGCTTTCAGAGGATTCGGTGACGGAGAGGAGGTCAGTTGTTGCCGCTGGGGTTGAAGAGATTATTGCTACATATGAAGTCGCTGATTCTCTGATGCTCTCTGACGCATATTATTTTCTGGGTCATCATTATCTTCTGAATAACAGTTACAGCAGATCGAGAGAATTTTTTGCCCTATCTGTAGATTACAGGGAGTCTGCCGGCGTGTATGACCGCAGGCATGCCCTGGGCATCAGTAATATGGCCATTGCACTCTTCAGTGCAGGCGACTTCAGCAGCGCATACGAGGAGGGGTTGAAAGGCCTTCAGGCCCGAAGAGCACTGTTGGAAAGCGACTCTTCAGCACTGGCAGCCAATTATCTCAATCTGTCAAGCATCTGTCTCGAGATGAATGATCCGGGCAGAGCCATTGAACTGGCTAATGAGGGTCTCAGGCTTGAGGCTTTATATCCCGGCAGGGTATCGGCAGCACTTACGGCTGACCTTTACCAGGTTATCGGGCTTAGTCTTTACCGCACATCCGAATATACCAAGTCGCTTGTCTATTGCCGTGAAGCACTCAGCCTCTATGATAAGGCCGGAACCGGCAAAGTCGCATCGCGATTGCTGATTCTTAATACTATAGCACAACTGCACCGGAGGCTGGATCAGCTGCCGGAGGCTGAGGATCATTTCAGGAAGGGTCTTGCAATTGATGCCGGGAACAACATACAGGATAAAGCCCTTCTCTATATCAATTATGCTGATCTCCTGGCCGGGACAGGCAGGCCTGAGGAGGGGGAGAGGGTGCTGGCCGATGGACTGGTTGATGTGGAGAGAGAGTTCGGTCCTGACAGCCGCGAATATTGCATGATGCTTGTGTACAGGGCTGACTTCCTGAGTAAAACGACCGGGAATGTCCGGAAGGCACTTGAGATCTATGATGACTGCTTTGAATATGCCGACAGACATACGTGGGATTATTCGCTGAAAAAGCTGATGACTTTGAACTATGCCAACACCCTGTATGGTGCTGGTGAATATGAAAGGGTTCTGGAGGTAAGCAACGAAACCGGGCTGTCAGCGGCAGAACTGCAGGATGAGGGTCTTTCGCCGCTCTCATCCTATTCTGAAGATGAGATGGGAGTACTCATGATCAGGTACCGTGCCCTCAACGCCCTTGCTGAGGCTACGGGCGACAGTAATCATCTCAGGGAGGCTGTCAGGACGGGCAGGATGATAGTATCGCTGTATGACCGACTCAGGCTTGAGATGAGTGAGGATGAGAGCCGCACCAGGCTCAGCGCCTTTTCCCGTGAGATTTACACCGGAATGATTGAGAACTATTTTCAGCTCTACGAGCGTGACCATGACGCCGCCTCCCTGGAGGGCATATATGAATTTTCCGAGAGAACCAAGGTGGCAGGGTTCCTTGCCTCTATGAGAGAGCTGAACGCCGTAAAATTCTCCCTCCCGCCCGAGCTTGCAGACCTTGACAACAACATCAGGGAAAAGATAGGCCTGTACAGGGAGCTGATTGCCTCCGAACAGCACAAGGCGGCACCCGATACCCAGAGGATAGAGACGTGGGAGAGTGTCACCTTTTCACTCCTGAGATCTCGCGATTCCCTCATCAGAGTCTTTGAGGAGAGATATCCCTCTTACTATAACCTTAAATTTCAAGGTGAGGTTGCCCCACTGAAGGCTGTTCCCGGAGTAATAGGCAGGGGAGCCAACCTGATCAGCTATGTGCTTACTGATGAGAGACTTTACATAATTGTCTCGAACAACCGTAGAACTGAGGTTATCAGGCGCGAATCCGACTCAGCTCTGATAGCATCGCTTTTGCGATTCCGGGATATGCTCTCAGCTATTCCTGCTACCAGCAGTGTTCGCAAGCCGTTCAATGATTACATGGATCTTGCGTATGAGATTTACAGGGTGCTCCTGGAACCTGCCGTCCCCTTCCTAAAGGGTGACAAGATTATCATTTCGCCTGACAACATCCTGTCATATATTCCCTTTGAGACCCTGGTAACTGAAGAGTTCAGGAGTCCTGAGCTTTTATACCGCGAGGTTCCCTTTGCATTGAAGAAATACCGTTTCTCCTACATCTACAGCGTTACTTTTTCATCAGAGACCATGGGCAGAAGCCGCAGCCTGGCAAATAACCTGGCAGCTTTTGCTCCTGACTATGACGGCATGGAGCTGGATGACAGTCTTTTGACTGCTTACCCCAACCTGAGGGGTGAGATTCGCGATCTGCCTTATGCCCTTCTTGAGGCTGAGGATGCGGTAGCCCAGTGCGGGGGCAAAGCCTTCCTGGCAGATGAGGCAACGGAGGAGGCCTATAAGAGGGAGGCGGGCAAGTATGATATTATACATCTTGCCATGCACACGCTGATGAATGATCAACACCCCCTCTTCTCGAAAATGATCTTCACATCATCGTCTGCCAGCGCTGAAGACGGCATGCTGAACACCTATGAAGTGTACAGTGTTACCCTGGATGCGATGATGGTCGTTCTCAGTTCATGTAACACCGGTAACGGGATACTGGCCACAGGCGAGGGTATCCTGAGCCTGGCAAGGGGATTTCTATATGCCGGAAGTCGCTCGGTATTGATGTCAATGTGGGCCGTTGAAGATAACTCGGCATCGGAGGTCATGCGTTCATTTTACAGGAACATGCGGAGCGGACAGACAAAGAGCACTGCACTGAGAAGTGCACGGCTAAGATTCCTCCGCTCTGCAGACCAGGCACGCTCCCATCCTTATTTCTGGTCTGCACTGGTGATTTACGGTGATGACACCCCGCTGTGGTATGATAGTATAAGACTCTATGTAGCCCTGCTCTTCTTCCTGATAACCGCGGCAGTGCTCCTGTATATCGTCTACAGAGGATCCAGATCCTGATATTCCGGGTCCGTCTTTATAATCTCAATCAGCGCCTCCTTACAGAGGTATTTCTTCCGCCGTGCATAAGCTTCGGACTTCATTCCCATCTTCCGCGCTATCTCCTCATAGGTGTGTCCGTCACTGTAGAGGTTGAGCACCATCTGGCAATCCTCCTTCAGGAGAGCGAACGACCTTGTGACTATCCGTTCGAGGGTCCGGGCATTGATATCCTCGGATTCTGAAGTGTCAGCCATATCCGTCTCCAGGGCGGAGAGTCTTGACCTGTACCTTAGCTGACTGTTCCAGACGTTTCTGGCAATACCGAAAAAAAAGCCCTTGAGATCTGTGGTGAGAACAAAATTATCACCGGTGACCTGTCTGTAGAGTATCACGACACTCTCCTGGAGCACGTCATACACATCATCCTCGGATCCGCTGTTCAGTTTCAGGTGATCGCGGATAACCTGATGGTACGCATCATAGAGGTAGGTAAGAATCTTGCTGTCTTGCCTCCTGATCCCATCAATGATGTCACTGTCCGAATACTTCCTGAATAATCCCAAAAAAGAGGTATAATTGGCAAATATAGCATTTCTGATGCCGATTTAAGAATCATACCCTTGCAGCACATTTGTACAGTCCTGCGCCTTAGGAGTGACAATTATGGATATCTTTGCAACTGCTTTAAACTGTTTCACCGTCAGTTAATGTATCCTTTTGTCAGACAGCATGATGCGATGGACTGCGGTCCTGCCTGCATCGGCATGATAGCCCGTTGGCACGGTAAGCGCATCTCACTGGAGTCGATTCGCCAGCGTGCATGGATAACACGTGAAGGCGTATCACTGCTTGGGCTCAGATCGGCAGCCGTGAGCCTGGGCTTCAAGGCTGAAGGGATGCAGATTCCTTTTTCAGTCCTCGCCGGTAAGATCTCCCTGCCCTGTATAGTTCACTGGCAGCAGAACCATTTTATTGTGGTAAACAGGATATCCGGAAAAAAGGTGTGGGTCAGTGATCCTGCCATCGGCAGGATGAGCATGAGCAGGGAAGAGTTTTTAAGAGGATGGTCTGTATCACAGAAGGGAGGAGAGCCAGCCGGGACAGTACTTTTGCTTGAGCCAGGGCCGGAATTTCATGCTCTCAGTGAGGACCCTCCGCCCGACAGCGGCTTTTCCTTTCTGCTGCCTTACCTGAAGCCATACCGCAGGCAGATGGCACTCCTTCTTGCAGGGCTGCTGGCAGGCAGCGCCATCCAGCTCGTCTTTCCCTTTCTTACGCAGGCGATAATTGACAGGGGTATTACCGGGAGGGATATCAGGCTTATCTACCTTATACTTGCCGGTCAGCTGGCCCTGACGGCCGGCCGCATGGCTGTGGAGTTCACCAGGGGCTGGATACTCCTCCACATGGGGACAAAACTGAATATTAAGATTGTGTCTGACTTTCTCGCCAGGCTGATGGACCTGCCCATTGCTTACTTCGATACCAAACTGAATGGTGACATACTGCAGAGGGTAGACGATAACAGCCGCATTGAAGGCTATCTTACCTCTTCAAGCCTGGCAATACTCTTCTCCTTTTTCAATTTTGTCGTTTTCGGGATTGTGCTGGGCATCTACAGTCTCCCGGTGCTGTTCGTCTTCCTTGCCGGAACAGGTCTTTACATTCTGTATGTTATCCTGTTTATGCCAGCCCGTGAACGCCTTGATAACGTCAGGTTCAGGCAGATGGCCGATGCCGGCAACAAGATGATAAACATCGTCAACGGTATGCAGGAGATCAAGCTGGCAGGCAATGAGGCTTCCAACAGACGCGACTGGGAAGAACATCAGCAGGAGATTCACCGCACACGCATCAGGGGACTCAGGCTGCTGCAGTTTCAGGCTGCCGGCGGCACACTGATCCATGAGACGACAAACATATTAATAACCGTTATCTCCGCAACACTGGTGATCAACGGAAGCATGACCCTGGGCATGATGCTGGCTGTACAGTTCATTACAGGGCAGCTAAATGGCCCGGTATCACAGATCATCGAATTCATGAAGTCTACCCAGGATGCCAGGATAAGCCTGGAGCGGCTATCGGAGGTACATGCCATGGAGCCTGAAGAGAAACAGGGGGAGGGAGACCGCCTGGCAGTTCCGGACAGGGTGGAGGTAAGCATCGGGAATATCTCATTCAGGTATGAAGGTCCCGGCTCACCCTGGGTACTGAAAGATCTGTCGCTGGTGATACCTCACGGAAAGACCACTGCGGTCGTGGGCGAGAGCGGATCGGGCAAGACCACTCTCCTTAAGTTGCTGATGGGATTCTACCAGCCTGCCGAAGGCACCATCAGGCTTAACGGGATACCCCTGGAAGATTTTAGTATTACCTCTTTGCGCAGATCAACCGGCGTGGTAATGCAGGACGGTTATATCTTTCCTGACACTATACTGGCCAACATTGCTCCCGGTGATGATAATCCTGACAGGCAGAAGGTTGACAGGGCCATTGAGACAACAAACCTGAGATCACTGACAGACACGCTCCCTGCCGGCATAATGACCAGGATAGGTCAGGGCGGTCACGGACTCAGCCAGGGCCAGAAGCAGCGGATACTCATTGCCAGGGTCATATACAGGGAGCCTTCCCTGCTGTTGCTTGACGAAGCTACAAGCGCACTGGATGCCTCAAACGAGAGGATGATAGTAGAGAATCTGGCCGGGTTCTACCGCGGCAGGACGGTGGTGATCGTGGCCCACAGGCTCAGCACGGTGCGTCATGCCGATATGATAGCAGTGCTTGAGAAGGGGCGCCTGTCCGAGCATGGAACACATGAGGAGCTTATAAGCCTGAAGGGTACATACTACAGGCTTATCAGAGACCAGCTTGAACTGGGAAAATAAACTGCAAAACTATTATTTTCCCGAATAGGGTTCATAATCGTCAGGCTGACCCGAAAGGCTGTCACCCTTGTGCAGCATCCCTTTCGCCTGGTCTCCCTCTTTCTTCTTTTTGGCAGCATAGCGCCGGTAGAGACTAAATGCAGTGAGAAGCAGGATAGCTCCGAAAATAATGATATCATTCTTGTCCATGGTATATATTACTGAAACAGAACCTCCAAAGTTAGGGATTTTGGCTTTCGTTTTTAAGGAGAGCCCGGATAAATAGCGTATAGGTTTGAGTTTTACCAATTAATCCATTATTTTCGTGGTTTGAAAAAAACGGGGGATGCCGGCGCATTTGCGCAGGTATGACGCACTGAAGAAAAAGGATTGCTGATGACAACTGAAGATCCGAAAAACTCTGTTCATGATGAACAATTCGAGGCTGATGAGAACGAGCTCGAATCTGCGGGTAAGGAAACTAACAAAAATGCCGACGAGGCAGTACCGGATGATGATGCCGGAGTGAAGTCGGGGCTGGCTGAAGAAGTAACCGGGGAAAAAGTGGAGGAGGGGGAGACCCCGGGCGCTGCCGAGGAGGTTGCTGAAGAAGCTGCACCGGAAGTTACCGGAACAGCCGAAGCGGCGACACCGGAGGAAGAGACCCCGGGCGCTGCTAAGGAGGTTGCTGAAGAAGCTGCACCGGAAGTTACCGGAACAGCCGAAGCGGCAGCTGAATCATCTTACGTGGAGAAACCCGCCGACGGAGAAGGACCTTCATTGAAGGGAGATACAGAGGAGACGGAGAAGAAGGACCAGGATCAGGATAAATCGCAGGAGGTTGAGGATCAGGATAAAACTGAGGATAAGCATGAACCCGGGGAGAAAAGCGGTGATGAGGATCAGGACAAACCTGAAGAGGAGAGCAGTGATGAGGAGGCAGCTGAACTGCCTCCTGTAGACTACAGCGGATTTTCAAGAAAGGAGCTGGTGGAGACGCTCGCTCTTATTGTCGAGAACAGGCCTCCTTCCGAGATCAATGACGATGTTGCCAGGATTAAGGAGTTTTTCTACAAGAAGACCAAGGCTGAATTTAACGAGGCCAGACTCAATTACGCCAAAGAGGGTGGCAATATTGATGATTACCGGCCTGAACCGGACGAGCTGGAGGTAAGAATCAAGTCGATCCTCGAAGTATTCCGCCACCGGAAAACAGATTTCAACAGGGTACAGGAGAGTGAGAAGCAGGATAATCTGCGCAAGAAGCTGGAGATAATTGAACAGATAAAGGAGCTGGTCAACCGTGAGGAGGCTATCAACAAGACCTTCCAGGAGTTCCGAAACCTGCAGAACGAGTGGCATTCCACCGGCATAGTGCCGCAGTCAGCCCTGAAGGATATGTGGGAGAACTATCACCACAGTGTTGAAATATTCTATGATTACATCAAGATCAATCGTGAGCTCAGAGACCTCGACCTGAAGAAGAACCTTGAGGCAAAGATCGTCCTGTGCGAGAAGGCTGAGGAACTGCTGACAGAGCCCAACGCCGTCTCGGCCTTCAAACTTCTTCAGGAGTATCACGATCAGTGGCGTGAGATAGGTCCGGTGCCTCACGAGAATAAGAACGAAATCTGGGAGCGGTTCCGTGAGGCCACTTCCGGGATTAACAAGAGGCATCATGAATACTTCGAGACTCAAAAGGAAGAGCAGAGGCAGAATCTCGAAGCCAAGACAGCCCTCTGTGAAAAGGTTGAGGAGATAGCTGGCAGTGATATCCAGACCTTTGCCGATTTCAGGGAAAAGTCGGATACAATAATTGAGTATCAGAAACAGTGGCGAACTATCGGATTTGCGCCTAAAAAGCATAACAACAAGATTTACCAGCGGTTCAGGGCTGCCTGTGACAGCTTCTTTGAGAAGAAGCGTGCCTTCTTTGCCGAGAGCAAGGAGACACAGATGCATAACCTCCAGCTTAAGACAGAGCTCTGTCTTAAGGCTGAGGCCTTGCAGGAGAGCACCGACTGGAAAGAAACATCCGATATGCTTATCAGGCTCCAGAAAGAGTGGAAGGAGATCGGTCCCGTGCCCAGAAAATACTCCGAGAAGATATGGAAGCGCTTCCGCAAGGCCTGCGATACCTTCTTTTCACGCAAGTCGGAGTTTGTGGCAGGCAGGGATACCTCATATGAGGACAACCTGCAGGCTAAACTTTCACTCCTGGAAGAGCTCGAGGCATTTGACCCTGGCGATGACGAGAAAGCCGCTTTTGAAAAGCTTAAGGATTTACAGAACAAATGGATGGAGATCGGCTACGTTCCCATCGACAAGAAAGATGAGGTCGCGCGCAGGTACAGGGATGCCCTTAACAGGCAGTTCGACAGGCTTAAGCTCGATGAAGAGGAAAAGAATATTCTAAGGTACCGCAGCAAGGTTGACAGTGCGAGGTCAAACCCCCGGGCAGCAAGAAAAGTGCGCGCAGAGCGCGAGAAGTTCTACAGTAAGATCAAACAGCTTGAGAATGATATAGTCCTCTGGGAGAACAATATAGGCTTCTTTGCCAAGTCAGAGAATGCAGACAACATGATCAGAGAGGTAGAGGAGAAGATTGCTGAGGCGAAGAAGAATATAAAGATCCTCGAAGAGAAGATGAAGCTCATTGACAGCTCGATCGATGAGTGAAGCTCCTTGTTCCCGAAACAATAAGACTATAATAAGTGACTGAAGTAAAGTATATTTTTGTGACCGGCGGTGTCACTTCGTCACTTGGAAAGGGCATTATCTCTTCGTCGCTCGCCAAGTTGCTTCAGGCACGCGGTTACAGTGTAACCATCCAGAAGCTCGACCCCTACATCAACGTAGACCCGGGAACCCTCAACCCCTATGAACATGGTGAGTGTTTCGTGACCTGCGACGGGGCCGAGACGGACCTGGACCTGGGGCATTATGAGCGTTTTCTTGATGTTCCCACCTCGCAGGCCAACAATGTGACCACGGGGAGGGTATACCAGTCAGTGATAAACAAGGAGCGCAAAGGTGACTACCTTGGCAAGACAGTTCAGGTGATCCCCCACATCACTGATGAGATCAAGCGCCGCATCAAGCTGGTAGGTTCCGGGGGTAAGTACGAGATAGTCATTACTGAGATTGGCGGAACGGTAGGTGACATTGAGTCGCTTCCCTATATTGAAGCGGTCAGGCAGCTACGATGGGAACAGGGTCAGCATAACTGCATCGTGATACATCTTACGCTGGTGCCTTTCCTCCGTGCTTCCGGTGAGCTGAAGACAAAGCCGACACAGCATTCGGTAAAGATGCTTCTTGAAGAGGGTATTCAGCCCGATGTGCTTGTGCTCAGGACGGAGCACAGTCTCACTGAGGATGTACGGAAGAAGGTGGCGCTATTCTGCAACGTTGAACCCGGTGCCGTGGTGGAGTCTATAGATGTGTCGACCATATACGAGGTGCCTCTCAGAATGCAGGAGGAGCTGCTTGACGTGACCGTACTTCGCAAACTGGGACTGCCGTCGGGTCATGAGCCGGTTCTTGATGAGTGGAAGGAGTTTCTGCACAAGCTGAAGAACCCGGCACACAGTGTTAAGATTGCCCTTGTGGGAAAATATGTGGAGCTGGCCGACGCCTACAAATCGATCTCCGAAGCGTTCGTCCATGCCGGTGCCGCAAACAATGCCTCTGTGGATCTGACATTCATTCACTCAGAGGAGATTGAAGAAGGAAATTACACTGAGAAACTGACGGGATATGACTGTATAGTTGTGGCTCCCGGCTTTGGGTCGAGGGGAATTGAGGGAAAGATACTCACTGCGAAATATGCCCGCATCAATGATATTCCTTTCCTCGGCATATGCCTTGGTTTGCAGTGTGCGGTGATTGAGTTCGCCCGCAACGTCCTGGGACTCGAGGGAGCCCATTCTACCGAGATCAATCCTAAGGCCAGAAATCCGGTCATTGACCTGATGGAGGAGCAGAAGAGCGTGACTGAAAAGGGAGGCACCATGAGGCTGGGCAGTTACAAATGCGAGGTACTGCATGGCTCTGAGGCATGGAAATGCTACAGGAAGGAGGAGATAACGGAACGCCACCGGCACAGGTATGAATTCAACAGCAAATACCTTGAGGAATTCAGGAATGCAGGAATGATTCCCTGCGGAACAAACCCTGAGTCAGGGCTTGTGGAGATAATGGAGATCCCTTCCAACAGGTGGTTCGTGGGTGTTCAGTTCCATCCGGAATACAGCAGTACGGTACTCAGACCGCATCCACTGTTTGCCGGTTTCGTGAAGGCATGCATCAAAACTGATAACAAAATTTAATCTGGGGATATATCAATAATGGACAAGAATACAATAACCGGCATCATTCTCATTTTTCTGATCTTTCTCGGCTTCAGCCTGTATAATAACAACAGGACAGGTAAGCTCTTCGAGGCAGAGACCGAATATGCCGATTCTCTTTATAATGCAGGCAACTATGATGAGGCCAGGGAAGCTTACATAAGAGCACTCGGATACAGGCCCAAGGACGAGACCGCAAAAGAGAGGGTAATTGAGCTCAACAGTAAACTGGGGCTCGGAGCAGCTGCTCAGGACAGTGCTGCCGCGAATGCGCCTGCAGACAGTTCAACATTGCCGGGAGCTGCCATGGCACCGGCTCAGGCTGACACTTCATCTGCCGGGGCCTTTGCACCCGCCGTCGCTGAAAAAAATGAGTTTTATATCATAGAGAATGACCTGATGGTCATGACCCTCTCCTCCAGGGGGGGGAAGGTCTATTCAGTGAAACTGAAGGATTATCAGAGGTATGACTCTCTGCCGGTTGTGCTGTTCAACGGCGACTCAACAGTCTTTGGGTATAAATTCTTTACTCTTGACAACAAGCCTGTTATCACCGATGCCCTGACTTTCACTCCTCTGGAATATGCTGGACCGCTGGTTGCCGGAGAAGAACCGGTCAGCCTTACAATGAGGCTGGATGCCGGCAACGGAGCCTCCATAGATTATATATATACGGTCAAGCCGCATGATTATATGATCGGGTTCGAAACCAGGTTCAATGCCATGGGATCAGTCATCCCTGCCAATACCACCTCACTGGCACTCGACTGGAAGATGTACCTGCCCCAGCAGGAGAAGGGCAGGCAGAATGAGGATATGTACACCGGGCTGAAATATAAGGTCTACCAGGAAGGTGTGGTTGATGTAGGAGGGGCAAGACAGAGGCAGAAGAAGGATGTGGTGACTGAAAACCTGATGAGAACCGACTGGATAGCCTACAAGGATCAGTTTTTCTCCTCCGTGATCATTGCCGACGGATTTTTCCTCAATGCCTCAGTCTCATCAACAAATGCCGATCCCACATCCCGATATCTCAGGTTCTTTGAGTCGGAGATAGGTGTTCCCTATACTCATGGTGACAGCACTTCGGTAAAGATGAGAATGTACTTCGGGCCCAACAGCTTCACCCTGCTGAAGAAATATGATCTTCAGCTGGAGGAACTGGTGTTCCTGGGGAGGAATATCATAAGGTGGATCAACCAATATGTCATCATCCCGATATTCAATCTGCTTGACAATTTTATTGTCAATTACGGGCTTATCATTCTCATTCTCACACTGCTGATAAAGCTTGTGCTCTTTCCTCTCACCCACAGGTCATTCCTCTCACAGGCCAAGATGCGTGCATTAAAGCCGATGATTGACGAGATAGGGAAGAAGTTTCCCAAAAAGGAAGATGCCATGAAAAAGCAGCAGGCGACGATGGAATTCTACAAGAAGGCCGGTGTCAGTCCCATGGGAGGCTGCCTCCCGATGCTGCTGCAGATGCCCATCCTGTTTGCCATGTTTCGTTTCTTCCCCACATCCATCGAGCTACGGCAGGAGTCATTCCTCTGGGCCAAGGATCTTTCAACCTATGACAGCATCCTTAACCTGCCGTTCACCATCCCGATGTACGGCGACCATGTGAGTCTCTTTACACTGCTGATGACCGTCTCCACAATTATCTCAACGAAGTTTACCAATCCTTCCGGCGGCCAGGAACAGATGCCGGGAATGAAGACCATGATGTACATGATGCCCGTCATGTTCATGCTGATTCTTAACAACTTCTCTGCAGGGCTCACCTACTACTATTTCCTTGCCAACGTGATTACGATTATTCAGACACAGGTTTCACGCAGGTTTGTTGATGAGGCTGCGATCCTCAAGAAGATAGAGGCGAACAAAAAGAAACCGATAAAGAAATCGAAGTGGCAGCAGAGGCTTGAAGAGGCCCAGAAACGCAGCGGCTACAAGGTGCCTAAAAAAAAGTAATGAAAAAGAATGCTATTCAGCATTTTTTTTAAAAAACCAGGTGCTAAAACATTTATTTTAGCTAATTTAGTCCTAAATTAGTTCTTTAAATATTTTTTTGAAAATGGGGAAGAAAGTAAAAAACAAAGACATTGCCGCAAGACTAGGTCTTTCGGGCACGTTGGTATCACTGGTGCTGAATAACAAGGCCGATCAGCACGGAATCAAGAAAGAGACACAGGAACGGGTCCTTGCAGTTGCCAGGCAGATGGGCTATTTCAGCGCAGCGGCCGAGAAGGGCGAGACCGTACCGGCGGAGGAGAAGCCGGGAATCATCGGAATGATAGTACCCTCCATGAATGATCCTTTCATTTATGAGATCACTCCTTATCTTCAGAAGGCATTTTCGAGCATTGGCCTTGGATTCTCGGTCTTTACCAGGGATCCGGACGATATGCGTTTCAACAGGCTTACAACCTCGCTGAAGAAGTTTTTCAGCGGGATGATACTGGTAGGCAACGCTGCTGAGGACAGTGTGGTGAGGGCGTTAAGCAGGGATTCATACCCGATTGTTCTTCTTGAGAAGCGCATGAGAAGGATGAGGGTTAATACCGTATGCACTGACAGGATGGCCGGTGCCGCTCTTATGACGGAGCATCTCACTTCTCTTAGGCTGAGGAACCTGCTCATCGTATCAGGTGAAGATACCGCCTCGTACGACAAGGAGATGCTTGATGAGCTGAAGGCTGCCACCAAGAAATCCAAGAATTATGATTCGGTACACTTTACGGTGGCCCAGCTGCCAAAGGCGGGCGAGAAGTTCGATTTCGGGTCTATAGAGAATTTTCTCAGGCCGCCGCATCGCAGTGATGCAATCATGGTGATCAACTCGCCACTGGTCTTTCCGCTCTACCAGGCACTGCAGGAAAAAAATATCCGCATCCCTCAGGATGTTGCACTGGTATCAATGGAAGACGGTATCGGGTTTGACCTTATAGGCATACCTGTGACCAGGCTGCGCAGGCCTCTCTCTGCAATTTCACTGAAGGTTGCCAATATTGTCTGGTCAGAAGTGAAAAATCAGGGCAGAAGCAAATACAAGCGCCAGGTGAACATGTCTCCGGAGTTGATCATCAGGAGCAGTTGCGGCTCTTACGCAAAATAGATATCAATGAAACGGATCTTCAGGCTGCAGGCACTGATCGCCATGGCAGTGTTGCTCTCTTGCAGCAACAGCAATCTTATTGTCGATAAGTCATTCCTCGAAAATCTGGCTGATGACTACGGAGCACGGTCTGAAGAATACTCCTCCACCCGCGGCGATCTCTTCGCCATGGCAGACACCATAGGTGATGAGGCCTTGAGGGAAGCCGTTCAGTTCCTTCTGGCATACATGCCGCTGAGTGACATCTCTCTCCTAGAACCCGAATATGTGGTGGAGCACGCCGCCGCCGCCCTTCGCACGAGGGAGGAGATGACCTGGGGGGCGGAGATCCCGGTTGATGTTTTCCTTCATTTTGTCGTTCCACCGAGGGTCAACAATGAAAACCCTGATAACTTCAGGCTGGTCTGTTACGATGAGCTTAAGGAGCGTGTTGCCGGGCTTGACGTCGTTGAGGCAGCCCTGGAAATCAACAGATGGTGCCAGGAGAAGGTTTCATACCAGGCTGCCGACTCGCGTACTTCATCTCCGCTGGCAACAATGCTCTCAGCTCGCGGACGCTGTGGTGAGGAGTCGACCCTCACCGTCTCTGCGCTCCGCACTGTGGGCATACCGGCAAGGCAGGTATACACTCCGAGGTGGGCACATACAGACGACAACCATGCCTGGGTGGAGTTCATGGCAGAGGGGGAATGGCACTATCTCGGGGCGTGTGAACCTGAACCGGTGCCTGACAGAGGCTGGTTCACCGAACCGGCAAGAAGGGCCATGCTGGTGCATACCAAGGCCTTCGGCAGGTACAGCAGCGCCGAGACGATAATAAGAGAAGAGCCTCTCTTCGCAGAGATCAATACACTCGACAGATATGCTGTCACCAGAGAGCTCAGGGTCAGGGTGACTGACAGTGCAGGCATTCCGGTGCCGGAAGCTGAAACAGGATATATGATTTACAATTATGCTGAGTTTTATCCTCTGGCAAGGCTGAAGTGCAATCTCTCGGGCGAGTGCTCACTGAAAACGGGAATGGGTTCACTGCTCATCTGGGCCGATGACGGCAGGCGTTACGGATTCACCATTGCATCCCCGGCCGATACACTGGCAGTGGTCTCCATATCGTCTGAGCCCCTGGATGAGGCAGTCAGCCTCGACATCTCGGTGCCACCCGTAATGACACTCTTACCGGGCATTGAAGGGGAGCTGGTGCGTCAGAACAACATTGCCCTCAGGAGGGGAGACAGCATCAGAAACGCCTACGTGAACTCCTGGATGAAAGATGTGTCAGTGGAAGATCTGGCTGCCCTTGCCGGGGTTGCTCCAGAAAAGGTGGAGAAGATACTCAAGGCCTCAATGGGTAACTACAGGGCTGTCGCTACATTCCTCTCTTCATCCGGAGGAAGGGGAGATATGGCTGTGAGACTGCTTAAGAATGTCTCTGCCAAGGACCTGCGAGACACGCCGGCGGAGGTTCTCTCCGATCATCTTCTTAATGCGCCGGAACCGGCTCCGGGTACGGATACAGGCCTCTATTACAGGTATGTGCTTTCACCCCGCATATCGACGGAGATTCTCTCTCCCTTCCGCAGTGCCCTCAGTGAAATCCCCACCGAAACGATGGAAAAATTCCGGTCTGACCCTGCCTGCATCGCAGGATGGATTGACACTGAAATCACCATTAGCGAAACTGAAAATCATTATGGCACACCTCTGACCCCCGGGGGAGTACTGCGATTGCGCCGTGCTGACAGCCATTCGCGCGACATCTTCACCGTGGCGCTGTGCAGGAGCGCCGGGATCCCCGCCAGGCTGGCACCGGGAACAGGAAGACCGCAGTATCATGTAAACGGCCGGTGGCATAACGTATGGTTTGCTGATGAAGAAATACCGTCAGGTTCAGTGGGGTACATTACCTTCAGTTCAGATCTGGCTGATCCGGTGCCGGAATATCACGTTCATTTTTCCCTGGCGCGGATTGACAGGGGAAAGTATCAAACCCTCAATTACGGATACGGGACCAGGGTGAGTGACATGTCAAAACCTATTCCTCTCGATCCGGGACAGTATATGCTCACTACCGGCAACAGGGATGAGAACGGTAACGTACTCTCCTCGCTGACCTTCTTCACCCTGGCCCCGGGAGAGGAAAAGTCGGTGGCTGTCCGGCTCAGGGAGTTGGAAGATACCTCTGCAATATCAGGCAAAGCTGATCTCGCCGGGGAGTTGCGTCTCATCAGCGGCGGGACGCTCAGTCCTCTGTCCGTGGCTGATAAGGGGCTGGTCTTCATCTGGATAGAACCAGGAAGGGAGCCTACCCGCCACCTGCTGAATGATCTCCCGCGGCTGAAGAGTGAGTTTGATGCCTGGGGTGGCTATTTCATCTTCCTCACTGACCCGGAGCGAACGCCACCCGGATTCAGCACGGATCAGATCAGCGGCACTGCCGGGAACACACTCTTCGCCGAGGACAGTGGCCTGGCTTTTATGACATCGGCGCTTGGCACCGGCAGTAGCGGGAGACCCATGCCTGTGGTTCTGTGCTGCGACAGCACGGGCAATATCCTCTTCTCGTCGGAGGGCTACCGCATAGGTACCGGAGAACAGATACTGAAAAAGATAAAATAGACTGACATGATAAAAAGAATATTACTGCTTGCTGCATTACCGGCCCTTCTTGCTGTTGCCTGCAGCTCCCCCTCCCTGAATGATCTAACCATCTATGTAGATCCTTTTATAGGTACAGCTGCACACGGACACACCTTTCCAGGTGCCACCACCCCCTTCGGCATGGTACAGCTCAGTCCTGACAACGGAACCTCCGGCTGGGACTGGTGTTCAGGATACCACTGGTCTGATACGGTGATAGCCGGCTTCAGTCATACTCATCTGAGCGGTACCGGCATCGGGGACCTCTGTGACATTCTTTTCCTCCCTTCGATGCATGAGTTTACCCTGGATCTGCCTGACAGTACGGCGTCACTGGCAAAAATCAACAGGAGCCTCTTCTCTCATGAGGCCGAGCAGGCCCGTCCGGGTTATTATGCTGTGGCACTGGCTAACGGCGTTAACGCGGAGCTGACTGTCACGCCGCGGTGCGGCATACAGCGGTACACTGCTGCTGATGACGGCATAATGCATGTTCTTGTAGACCTGGGGTTTGCCATCAACTGGGACCGGCCAGCCGCATGCAGCCTGCAATGGGACGGCACAGCCCTGTCAGGCATGCGTATCTCGCAGGGATGGGCTGAGAGGCAGTATCAGTATTTTTATTCTCTCTTCTCCCGCTCTCCGGCCTCTATCACAATGCTTGACGCAGGTCACCCTGCGGGTGACACGGCGGTAAGCGGAAAAAACATCGCCGCTCTTCTTGCCTTTGAGGTGAAACAGGGAGATGAGCTGCTGGTCAGGACAGGCATCTCGGCCGTGGATGAGGC
This sequence comes from Bacteroidales bacterium, assembly GCA_029210565.1. Classification (GTDB taxonomy): domain Bacteria; phylum Bacteroidota; class Bacteroidia; order Bacteroidales; family VadinHA17; genus SR-FBR-E99. The sequence goes on along the minus strand of JARGFQ010000003.1, from coordinate 85,120 downwards.
AGGGGCAGCCGGCAACCTCGAAGCCGAGACGGAGGGATGGGACTTCAACGCTGCTGCTGCTGCTGCAGGACAGGCGTGGCAGAAGCGACTGAGCGTCATCAGGGCAGAGTCGTCAGACAGCTCCGTGATGAAGGTTTTCTACACTGCTCTCTATCATTCCATGATCGCACCCTCACTGTGGTGCGATACCGACGACAGGTACAGGGGCACTGACGGAGAAGTACATACGGCTGAAGGGTTCACCAACTATACTGTATTTTCACTGTGGGACACCTACAGGGCAGCACATCCGCTCTTTACCATCACGGCACCTGACATGGTACCTGATTTTATCAATACCATGCTTACCATCAGGGAGCAGCAGGGCAAACTGCCGGTATGGTCGCTGGCCGGCAATGAGACAAACTGCATGATTGGCTATCATGCCGTGCCAGTTCTGACTGATGCTGTACACAAGAAGCTGCCCGGATTTGATTATGAGAGAGCCCTTGATGCGGCCCTCCACTCTGCCTCACTCGATTTCAGGGGCCTTGACCACTACAGGAGCTATGGCTTTATACCCTCGGAGCTGGAGAATGAGTCGGTGGCTAAAACCATGGAATATGCCATTGACGACTGGTGCATCTCACAGATGGCTGCTGATCTTGGCCATCCTGATATTGCCGGGGAGTTTCTCCTGCGATCAAAAAATTACCGCAACCTGTTCGACACAACCATCCTCTTTGTACGCGGACGGATGAGCGATGGCAGCTGGCGTCCCGGGTACGATCCGCTTTATTCCCATCATACACGTTCGGACTTCACCGAGGGCAACGGCTGGCAGTACACCTGGCTGGTGCCTCATGACGTTGAAGGACTGATATCTCTTTTCGGCAGCAGGGAGCTTTTCCTGGAACGCCTTGACAGCCTTTTCAACGTGAATGAGGAGGTCAGGGGAGAGAATGCCTCTCCTGACATCAGCGGCCTGATAGGCCAGTATGCTCACGGCAATGAACCGTCACACCATATCTCTTACCTCTTCTCCATGGCCGGTGACCCTGAGAGGACTGAAACAACAGTCCGCAGGATAATGAAAGAGATGTACACCGATGGCAGGGACGGTCTCTGCGGCAATGAAGACTGCGGACAGATGTCTGCATGGTATCTCTTTTCAGCAATGGGTTTCTACCCGGTCAATCCCGCTGACGGCAGATTTGTCATCGGAAGTCCTCTCCTCGCGCGCGCGGAGATCTCACTTCCGGGAGGAAAGATATTTACAGTCAGTGCGGAAAACAATTCGGCATTAAAAATTAATGTCAGTGAAATTTTCCTGAACGGAGAAAGACTTGACCGTAACTATATCACATATGAGGAGATAATGACGGGAGGAGAGCTGAAGTTCATAATGAAATGAACACTCTTTATCCGTTTGTTGATAATTATCCCCGGATACTGATCGGGTAATTCATTACATTTGTATCATTCTGGTGCTGCCGGTTTTTTCCGGCAGTGAAAAGGGAACCCTGTTTAAACCAGGGACAGTGCCCGCTGCTGTGAAGCCTGTTCCGCCGTTTGCGGATCATTACAGCCGGATTTCCCGCCACTGTTCGCCAATTGGCGGACGGGAAGGCCCGGTGAGTAGGGATGAGTCAGAAGACCTGCCAGAACGTGTCCTGTTTAAGGAGCTTTCGGGAACAAAAGTTATGTTTAAAAGGTCATCTGCCTATATTGTCCCCTTTAAGGTGAGCCGCAATACACTGACGGCTGCACTGTTGTCACTGTTAATTGCCGTTGCGCAGGAGGCGGGGGCGCAGGATATGTTCATCGAAGATACCGTAAACATTTCTGCTGTCACTGTCACTGCCACTGCTTCCGAGCGACAGACACCCTACACTGTCTTTGCGATTGATCCTGCTGTCATGGCCGGCCATAAAGAGAGTGACCTGGCAACACTGCTGATGTATGCCAGTCCCCTGGTGGTAAAACGGTACGGAAACCACGGTCTCGCTTCCGTATCGGTGAGAGGATTACCCGGCAGTCATACCACGGTGACATGGCACGGCCTGACTGTCAATGCTGCCGGCAACGGATACACCGACTTTGCGATCATCCCGCTGCATGCGGCTTCATCGGTGAAGATCACTCAGGGCGGCTATGACCTTAGCGATATCTCGGGATCCATAGGAGGAAAGGTGGAACTCTCCTCCGAGCCTCTCTTTCAGACAGGCATGCATGGTTCGGTCTCGGTCAGGGGAGGCAGCTACGGTGATTACGCCGCATCCGTAGTGGCAGGATCAGGCAGTGAGTCTGTCTCGGCAAGGTTGAGCCTGTGGGGAGAAAGGGCAAAGAATGATTTCCTTTTTATAAACGGCAACGCCGCGGAAGGAGCCAGGGAGGAGAGAAGGACCAACTCATCAGCTGCCTCTGGCGGCGCAACGGCAGACCTGGCTTTCAGAACCGGCAGCTCCACAGTGGCTGCTCACCTGTGGTACAACAACGCGGACCGTCAACTACCGGGGCCGGTGACAACGGTTCAGCAGGATTTTGGTGAGCGGCAGAGCGACAGATCTATGCGAAGTGTGATCAGCTACTCTCTGGATAAGAAGAAGATCTCGGCGGGAATCACAGCCGGTGGTACCTCTGATGTAAACCACTATTATCATGAGAATCCGGAATACAACGGCGATAACAGGTCTTCAGTCATCATGCTCAGGGCCCGTCTTGCATATCGTCCCAACGGGAAGAGTGAGCTGGGTATCAATGCAGGTAATGAGTACCAGAGTGCGCAATCGCTTAGCTTCGCGGAGACAGAAAGAAGGAATATCTTCTCCACATCCCTGATCGCCAGGTTCAATCCGGGCTCGAGGGTCAGACTGCTGCTCCAGGCGCGGCAGATGCTAGTCACCGGCATGGTGTTGAAACCTGAGTTTACGGCCGGTGCAACAGTAATGCTCTCTCCCGACGGCGGGCAGCTGCTGAAAGCCAGCTTAAGCCTTAACACCAGGCTACCGTGCCTTAATGACCTCTACTGGGTGCCCGGCGGCAACGGCAGCCTCAGACATGAAAATGCTACAGGAGGTGAAGCCTCATACTCATATGTCAGGGTAGCCTCGTCAGGATTGAAAAACAGTCTTGATCTTGTGCTCCACGCTACCCGCGTCAATGACCTGATACAGTGGATCCCCGGGGTGACAGGGATATGGAGCGCCGAGAATGTACGCAGTGTCAATGTCTATGGAATAGAGGGCAGGTTTGGATCGGAAGTGCCTGTTAATGAGCTGGTAATATCCTCTCACCTGAATTATGCATTCACCCGCACTAAGATAGCTGCTTCAGAGATACCCAATGACGGGGCAGTTGGAAAACAGTTGATTTACGTTCCCGGGAATAATTTTAACCTTAACCTCGATCTGCGCTGGAAGATGCTCAGGGCGGGAGCTGCAGCAGCCTGCCAGGGCAGGAGATATACCACCTCGGACAACAGCGAATGGCTTCCCCCTTCTTATCTTGCTGATGCGAGGCTTGGAGCGGTGCTGCCCGCCGGTGCTGCAAAAATCGGAATAGATATTGACGTAAAAAATATTTTCAACAGCTCTTCGGCAAGCGTCCGCAATTACCCGATGCCGCTCCGTACATTCAACCTCAGACTAACCATAAGTTTTATCAAAAAAAATGAAGAAAATGAAGAATCAGATTAAGTTGCTGGCATTCCTGTTACCGCTGATGTTTATCTCCTGCGAGGGAAACAACGTTGAGCCCACTCTCTACCCGCAGGGAGAAGGATTTTTTATTCTCAATGAGGGCAATTTCATGGCCGGGAACGGATCGGTTTCTTTTTACAGCCTGGAGACAGGAGAGATATACAACGAGCTCTTCAAAACAAGGAACAACCGCCCCCTGGGTGATGTGCCCACCTTCATTGCAACTGATGGCACAACGGGGTATATCATCGTGAATAATTCAGGTACTCTTGAAGCGGTTGACATGTTTACCATAAAGAGTCTCGGAACCGTGACCGGACTCAATTCGCCGCGCCAGATGGCCATCAGCGGACGTAAGGGCTATGTCACCTCTCTCGCTTCCAATGAGCTGACCGTCATAGATCTTGACCTGATGGAGATATCGCATCAAATTGATATCGGATGCACCAGCGAGGCAGTGCTGATCTCCGGGCAAAAGCTCTTCACCTCAAACTGGGTTGCCGGTGACCGGATCGTGGTGGTCGACCTTGAAACCGAAGAGATTTCCGGCTCTGTAACGACAGGAACTGAGCCGGAGAGCATGGTGTTCGACAAAAACGGAAAGCTATGGGTGCTTTGCACCGGCGGATATATGCAGGACCTTCCAAAATTAGTGAGGATAAACACCGTTAACTATGAAAAGGAGGCTGAGATGACGTTTGGTTCTGTTTCCGACTATCCCTCATCACTGACTGTTAACGGTTCGGGTGATACCCTCTTCTGGCTTCAGGAGGGTGTCAGGATGATGCCGGTCAGTTCGATCTCACTGCCGGATGAGGCCTTCATACCATCAGGGGAGAGGATTTTCTATGATCTCGGCACAGGGCCCGGCGGGCGTATTTTTGTGACTGATGCGATTGATTACCAGCAGAAGGGTGACCTGATGATTTACGACAGCCGCGGTGAGCTTGAAGACATTGAGCAGGCGGGAATTATTCCCGGTTTCATGCGCTTCATTACGGATTGGTGAGTTTTTGACTATTTTTGGTGATACAATACAACAGATTGAAGGAAAGAGTATTCATAGCTGCCTTGTTGCTGCTCTCCTGCTCTTCGCTGCAGGGTCAGTTGGAGTTCCCTGTGGGCAGTGCGCTCTTTCCCGGCATTCAGGAGTGGCATGAAATAGCTGTCGATCCCCTGGAGGTAGAGATACTCCGCTCACTTGATCAGCCCAAAGATCAGCCCTACAGGTTTGCCATTCCGGTGCCTGTGGAGCTGACACCGGAGAATGCGGGTTTCATCGTCAGAAGAGGCAATGAGACCGTCTGGGTCATGCCTCTGTCGTCAAAGGGAGCCCTGTCGCTCAATCTCATCCTCTCACCTTTTAATCTTCCCGAGGGAGCCTATATATATATCTATGACCGTGAACGTCGCATTGTCAGGGGTGCATACACAGCAGATAGCGGGGCAGGCAGGATGAGCATGCCGGTGATGCCTCTCCCGGGTGACACCATGGTTATGGAGTGTCATTTCCCGGGAGCGTCGATCCCCGCCGGTGCCATTGGGATAAAGCAGGTTGCACATGACTTTGCCGGTTACTTTGAGCTTGAAGGTACAAAGGATATCTATTTCGGCCGGTCCGGCAGCTGCGAGACGGACCTCAACTGTTCCACGAATTCGAATTACCTGACCGCATCCCGCTCGGTCGTACGCCTGCTGGTGGGTGGCGCCGAGCTCTGTACAGGGGTGATGGTCAACAACACCGGAAGCGAGTACAAAGCCTATGTGCTCACTGCCAACCACTGCATTGAAACACCCACGCTGGCAGATGAGACAATCTTTGTTTTCAATTACATCAGCCCCTGGTGTGACGGTCCTGACGTCACAGGAGTCCACTCCCTGACGGGTTCAATACTGCGAGCCACAAATCCTGATGTTGACTTCACCCTGGTGGAGCTGCAACAGTTCCCTCCGATAGTTTACAAGCCTTATCTTGCCGGATGGGATATCACCACCACGGTCCCCTCCAGTACCTTTACCCTTCATCATCCGGAGGGAGATGTCATGAAGATAACCATTGATGACAACAGCCCGATAACTGCCTCTTATCCTATCTCCGGGTATGCCCCGAACAGTTTCTGGCGTATTCTCAGGTGGGAGCTTGGAGCAACGGAGCCCGGCTCATCAGGCGGGCCCCTCTTTGACCAGAACGGCAGGGTACGGGGAACCCTTACCGGCGGAAGTGCTACGTGTGCGGAACCAACTAATGATTTTTATGCCAAGATCAGCCGCATGTTCAATATTACGACCATCACCTCCTCCCATCTGAGGTCCTGGCTGGATCCCGTCTCATCAGGCGCCACCGTTGCAGGGGGGCGCGACCCCTATGCATACAACCTGTCGCTTTCTGACACGCTCAACAATATGCCTCTTTCTGACCCTGGCACCACAGAGACATACACCTCGCCGGGATGGGGCTACTCAACCGGTAATAACTCCGACGGGCTGAGAAGGTATGCGGAATATTTCCCCTTTGTCGGGACAGGAGAGATAGCCTGGGTGTGGCTGAAGGTGGCTGCGGCTTCATATCTTTCAACCATTGACTCACTCCGGCTCTTCGTCTGGAGCGGCGGCGTCATACCGGGACAGGTGCTCGCCTCCCGGACGATACGGTTGACAGAGGTGAAGGCCAATACAGATCTGCAGGTTGATTTCGGGCGAACGGTAAAGGTCACCGGACCCTATTATACCGGTTATGAAGTATTTTACAGAAGCAACATGATGCTGCCGCAGCCTCAGTTCGCCGTCAGACACTCTATCCCCTGGCCGCTCGACTCCGGGAACAGTGCCTGGTTCAACAACGGCAGCTCATGGATGCCATTCACACAGCATCCTGCATTTCCCGGTCCAGTCTCCCTGGGTATCAAGGTTGTGATGGTTGACAACACAATCCTGAACCATATTGAAGATCCCGAAAAAGAGTCTTCACCGCTGAAAGTCTTTCCGAACCCGTTCACGTCCGACATCTGTTTCGAGCTGGAGGGGAGGGGCGTGACGGAGACCTCACTAAGTCTCTGGGACAACTCGGGCAGGGTTGTCTATGCCGGCGAATACCGTAATGTGTTTCCGGGGGTCCTGCCCGTTGAACTGCCATATCTTGCCGCGGGCATTTATCATTACAGTCTCAGGAATGATTCGGTTCTCCATACCGGTACAGTGATAAAGACAGATTCCAGGTAATGAAGGTTTCGTATTTCATCATCGCGGCGACCATAATTCTCTACTCATGCCGCCATGGCAGTGAAACTCCGGCACAGAAGGAGAACGTGCTGCCCCCTGCCTCATCACGTCTTGTAATAGAAGAGAAGGAGGAGTATGTCAGGGTGGTGATCAGGGATCCGTGGCAGAACTCGCACGGCACTGAGCTCGAGTACTTTCTCCTTCCCCGGGGAATGGCCATACCGGCTACTCTTGATGAGAGCAGGGTGATATATGTGCCTGTAAATAGGATGATCTGCATGTCTACCACCCATACTGCCATGCTCACGGCGCTTGGTGCCGCTGACCTGCTGGCAGGTATCTCCGGTCCCGGGTTGTTTTATGACACTCTGATCCTTGACGCAGTGACCAGCGGGTCAGTTCGCGAGGTCGGATACGAGGGCAACCTCAACAATGAACTGATAATTGCACTCAAACCAGACCTGGTGATGGCCTACGGCGTTGCCGACCCGTCGTCAGGGCAACTGGGGAAGCTCTCTTCGCTGGGGATAAAGGTGATCTACAATGCAGATTACCTGGAAGAGCATCCGCTGTCACGTGCCGGCTGGATAAGGCTATTCGGGCTACTCACAGGCAGGAGGAAGAAGGCTGACAGTCTCTTTGCAGAGGTGTCACGGCGATATGACGATCTCGCGGACAGGGTGAGGAGCAGTGCGGGGGAAAGACCAGCCGTGCTTCTGGGTGCACCCTGGGAGGATGTATGGTATGTCTCGCCCGGCAACTCATACACAGGGAGGCTTATCGAAGATGCCGGTGGCAGGTACCTCTTCGCTGACATGACTGAAGCCCATTCTGTCCCCTTTTCGGTGGAGGCAGTATTCAGGCGTGCTGCTGATGCTGATATATGGATCAATCCCGGCATGGCGGAGAGCCTTGACGAAATCAATACCGCTGACCATCGTCTCAGCCGGCTGCCGGTATGCAGGGAGGGCGGGGTATGGAACAACAGGAAAAGGATAACTCCTGCCGGAGGCAACGACTACTGGGAGACGGCAGTCGTGCGTCCTGACATCCTGCTTATGGATATGGTATCCATCCTTCATCCAGAGCTTCTGCCCGGCTACACACAATATTTCTACAGGAGGCTGGAATGAGAGAGTGGCTGCCATCCTTGAAGCTTTCACTGGCGATGACCGGACTGTTTCTGGTCACCCTGCTGCTTTTCTGTGCCGATATTCTTTTTGGGGGAACACCTCTTGAGGCTGGTGACGTGGTGAGGGCTCTCTTTGGAGAGGGGTCACCGGAGAGTGAGATCATCGTGATGGAGTTTCGTCTTCCCAGGGCTCTCACGGCTGTCATTGCCGGAGCGGCACTATCTGTCAGCGGGCTGCTGATGCAGACCCTCTTCCGCAATCCTCTCGCCGGTCCCGATGTGCTGGGCATCAGCTCCGGTGCCGGCCTCGGAGTAGCACTGACAGTGCTTACGCTCTCTCCGCTGTTTGCCATCGCTGCCGACAGCCCTCTGCAGGGGTGGGGCATGATCCTTGCCGCCTGGGCCGGTGCAGGGATGGTGATGGTGATCATCATGGCGGTCTCTTCGCGCATGCGTGATATAATGACGGTGCTTATCGTCGGCCTGATGCTTGCCAGTGCCATCTCTGCCGTGGTGAGCCTGCTGCAGTATTTCAGCAATGAGACGATGCTCAGGACATATGTCATCTGGACTATGGGCAACCTTGGCAACATCTCGTGGCAACAGCTCAGGGCCCTGAGCATTGCTGCGCTGGCAGGCATGATCCTGGCCTTTGTCATGGTCAAGCCGCTTAATGCGATGCTTATGGGTGAGACCTTCTCCCGTACTGTAGGTGTGCGCATGAGGAGCACACGGCTGATGCTTCTGGCCGCAGCGAGCATACTGGCAGGCAGTGTGACGGCATTTTGCGGCCCCCTGGCCTTCATCGGGGTGGCTGTGCCGCACATGGCACGACTGCTCTTCAGAACTACCGATCACCGTGCACTTATGCCCGGGACAGCTCTCTTTGGCGCTGCCATTCTGCTGGTGAGCGACCTGATCTCCACAGCACCCGGCGGAGGACAAATCATTCCGGTCAATACCGTCACCTCACTGATCGGGATACCTGTCGTCCTGTGGATAATACTCGGCAAGAACGCAACGGGAGGGAGGAGATGAAGAAGAGAGGAATCGTGATAGCAGAGACAGAAGAGCTCACCATAGGGTATGCCTCGCGCCGCAGGAGCATCAGGGTCATGGAGCATCTATCCGTCAGTGCCGGGTCAGGTGAGCTGGTGGCACTGATAGGCCGTAACGGCGCCGGAAAGAGCACCCTGCTGAGGACTCTGGTATCATTGCAGTCGGCGGTAGGGGGGAAGATACGGCTCCACGGCAGGGATCTGCACTCCATTGGCAGTACCATGCTGCCCAGGATAGTAAGCTTTACCTCCACGGAGCCGGTGGCCGAACGCAATATCAGTGTCCGCAATGCAGTGTCACTGGGGCGCTTCCCCTACACCAACTGGATAGGCACTATGACAAATGCTGACAGGGAGGCTGTTGACCATGCTCTCGAAGATACTGGCATGCTGACACTTGCCGGACGAAGGCTCGACAGCATATCCGACGGCGAGCGACAGAGAACCCTCATTGCACGTTCGCTGGCTCAGGATACAGAGTTGCTGGTCATGGATGAGCCCACCGCATTTCTTGACCTGCCGTCACGATACGGCATAGTAAGCCTGCTGAGAAAACTGACCAGGGAGAAGGGCAAATGCGTCATCTATTCAACCCATGACCTCGATACAGCTCTCAACGAGGCTGACAGGATATGGCTTATGGATGGTGAATGTATAATTGAAGGAGCTCCCGAAGACCTGATACTGTCAGGTACCATCGCACGGGCCTTTGAGAGCCCGCTGCTCTCGTTCAGCAGCAAGGAAGGCACCTTCAGCTTTGTAAGGGGAAGGAGGAAGGGCATTGCTCTTGAGGGTGACGCTCCTGCTCTCAGCCTGACAGAAAAAGCCCTTGGCAGATGCGGCTACGCCGTGGATCAGCAGGCATCAGTAAGAGTTAAGGTGCAAACAGGACCGGAAGGATGGCGGTGGACACTTGCTGAAGGCTCTGAAACAAGATCTTTTTCGACATTGTATGAACTGATGGTTCACCTGCCTGAAGAGTAGACTCACCGGCTACTGAACTTTTTGTAGGCATCAATGAATGACGACACATCTTCGGCAGCCAGACGCTTGGCAATGATCTTCTTTTCCCTGTCAAGAATATAGATGAGAGGAGTGGAGTCTACATTGTAAAAATGATCAAACCGGCTCAGTCGTTCCGGATCCCAGCCGTTGATCCAGCTTAGCCCGTTATCAACGATGTATTTCTCCCATTTTTCCCTGTCATGATGGGTGCATACGGCAAAAACCTCTATCCCTTTATCCCTGTTTGCCTTGTAATAATCGCGCAGAATGGGTGTGGCAACCTTGCAGTGACCGCAGTCAGGCTCCCAGAAATAGACTATCGTGTAGTCAGCTTCAACGTCATAGAGAGAGACATAGTGTCCGGCAAAGGAGTTCATCAGCAGTTCCGGCGCCTTCTGTCCTATCAGGTTGGATCTGAGCCTGTTGACTCTTTTCTCCAGTTCTGCCAGGTACTCTTTGGTCGCCCACGGGGCCTTGCCGGCCAGGTATACTTTATCTGCAAGATGTACAACCACCGCGTCATGACCCATGATCTCACTCGATGCGTACCTGTTCATGATCCAGACGGCCACATACTGGAAGACGTCGTCATTACCGGCACTTTTCCCGAGAAGCCTGTCGGCCTCCCTGATGATGGAGTCAGGCATCTGTATAACCACCTGCCTGAAGAACTGTTCGAGCCTGCCGCCCAGGATCGGGCTGCGTATCAATCCGGGTTGAGAAAGATCGACATTGTCAAAGAAATGATCCTTATAGTGAATGTATGTAAGCAGCCTGCTAACCGAGTCGCGGTTGGAAGTGCCGGGAGGGAGTATCGGGACAAAAGGCTCAGGAGGGATTATTGACTTTGCTATTGCACCCAGAAGGGTTCCCTTGTTGCTTTCGGCGACCTGATGAAGATATTGTTTCATCTTCTTCTCCTGCGCAGCCAGTTTTTCTTTCCGGAGATCCGCCTCCCCCTTTGACAGGCTCGAATCCCTGAGTCCGGCAGAGAGATTCACTGCTTCCTCCTGAAGCACCTTCCATTTTTTCTGGTAGTCCAGGAACCTCTGGTTTTCCTCGGAGCCCCTGAAAGAAAGTGTTCCTCCCGGATCTTTTGCATCGCAGCTAATATCAAAATACTGGTCATCTCCCACGAGGAACTCAAAGAAAGTATTTCCCGGAAGAACGATCATATATACTCCCGGAGGAAGCCTGTCTGCCCCTGTAAAGTTGCATCTGCCGTTACTGTCAGCAACCAGGCTGTCTCTGACATACTGCTGGCTTCCGACATGGTATGCCAGCCTGACAGTGGCTTTGGAAGCGCCGTCGACTGTGACGCTTATCGAGTGGCCCGGCTGACCGTTCATGAATCCTGATAACGAAAGAAAAGAAATGATAAGGTATGCTGCCGTGTGTCTGATGTTCATCTGTCAGTATGTTGATCTGTTGCGGTTGTACAATTTTCCTGCCATAAAGGGTGAGGCAGATCAGTGGTTTATGTCAATTCGCAATATCTCTGCTTGCCCGTGGTTTGTCATTACAGCCCTGAGCACGAAGTTAAAACGGTTAAGGTCAGTGCAGAGAAAGAAATCAGTTGGCGGACTGAGGTTGATATTGGCAGGGTCGAAGAACCTTTTTCCCGAATCCTTTCTCAGGGCTTCAATCTCTTGTGCGATGTCTCTTTCATGACCCATGAGCATGTCTCTGATGTAGCTGGCGCACAACAGGTCTTCCGCGGCTGATTCGACTGCCCTGTAACCCATGGCCACCAGGGTGACTTTTTCGGGGTTCAGCATTGAGATATATGAAGCCACTGCCCCTGCGTTGACAAGTCCTGCTCCAAACATCTCGGTAGCTCCGGCAGCATTCACGATACCGTTAGTACCTGCAGTTGTGCAGTGTATCATTGTCTTTCCCTCCAGCCGGCCGGTGAGCATCTCTGTCGGACTGTTCCCGAAGTCAAATCCCTCAGGCTTCATTTCATTCTGTTCTCCTGCAATAATTGCGTCAGCCCCAAGTTTATCCCTTAGGGCAAAGGCTTTGTCAGGGGTGTCTACGTCAATAAGTCGTTTTATTCCGCTGTCAAAGGCATAGCATGCGGTGCTGAAGGCGCGGAAGACATCAATGATAACTGTCACTCCCTCAGCCTCCTGAGCCCCTCTGACAAACTCTTTTATGGTGATTTCCATCTTATAAAGATCAAAGTGTGAAGATAGCAATACTGTTTGAAGATGATTTCTTAAATTTGCCTTCCGGCAGTTACGGTTCAAAAACCGATGAGAGCGCTCAATGATATAAGCCAGGCAGTCCTGCAGAAAGCCGGCCAGGGATGGCAGATCCTGAAAGAGAGGGTCGGGAATTCAAAGCCTTACTGGGTTAGACAGGGAAGGATCATCTACCTTCTATACAAGGGGATAAAGAGAGACAATATTTACATTAAGGCTTCTGCGCTCACTTTTTTTTCTATTCTTTCGGTCATACCCCTCATCGCACTTGCCTTTGGCATTGCCAAGGGTTTCGGGCTTCACGATGAGATGAGGGCGCAGATCATAATGCAGTTCCACAACCAGGAGCAGGTGATGAACTGGATACTTGATTTTGCAAACAACACCCTTGAGCAGACCAGTGGCGGCTGGCTGGCGGGTATCGGGGTGGCCTTTCTCTTCTATACGGTAGGACAGCTTCTGAGCTACGTCGAGAGCACCTTTAACTCCATCTGGAGGGTGGAAGAGACGAGGGTATGGTACCGTCAGCTGACAGATTATCTTGCCATCATCTTCCTCGTGCCTGTGATCTTCATTGCCTCCAGCAGTGTCACGGTGCTTGCAACCACCAGGCTGAACGAACTGCTGGGCAGGTCTGACATGCTTGAAGGACTGAAGCCGATGGTCTCATTTCTGGTGAAGCTCCTGCCCTTTATACTGCTCTGTCTGGTATCGACGGCCGCTTTTCTTGTGATGCCCAACACCAGGGTAAGGGTAAGGTCGGCCATCATCTCAGGCATCGTTGCGGGCATAGCCCTGCAGATTATACAGATACTCTATGTTGAGTCGCAGGTTGGTCTCACCAAACTTGGCACACTTTACGGAAGCTTTGCAGCCATCCCACTTCTGATGATTTGGATACAGATGAGCTGGGTAGTGCTGCTGATGGGTGCACAGCTTTCATACTACATGCAGAATATCACCCGGTATGAATTTGAGTTTGACGTCCAGAATGTCTCTCCGCGGCAGAAGAAGAGGCTCTCCCTGCTGGTGATGCATGCGCTTGTCACCGACTTCATCAGGGGAGCCAGGCCGAAGGCCCCGGAAGAGATATCCGAGCAACTGAGCCTGCCGGCGCGTACGGTGCATGAATGTCTTGACCTGCTGAGGGATTCGGGGATGGTTACCGAGGTTTGGGATGATACGGAGGAGAGATACATCTATCAGCCCGGTACCGATATCAACAAGATGACACTCTCATTCCTGCTGGAAAAGCTCGAAACCTCAGGCTCCATGCACAAGATAGTCATCAACAACTCCGATTACAGGAAGATAGATGCCGCCCTGTCGAAGTTCGAGACACTGATAGCATCATCGGAGGGCAATATACTGTTGCGTGACCTGTAGACAGGATTCTATTTTGCAGCAGAGCGCCAGTTCTCCGGCCGGTCACTGTTGTAATGAAAAGAGTATAGTCGGCGCTTTTACCTTTGAACAGTGCTGAAGAAGGTAGCCTGGCTGCCGCAGCCAGTCACTTGTTGCGGAAGGGGGAGAAGCGGAAACGCCTTACATACCGGATAAGTTCTTCCAGTGAATTCCAGTTGTCAAACAGGTAATGCGGTGCATCTACGATTATCTGCCTGGTTTCGGGGTGCATGGACCAGTAGCTGATCAGGTTTGAAGCCCTGAAAACACGGTCTTCCGATCCTATCATCGAATAGTCCCACACAAATCCTGTCTCCACCGGCTCCATCATCCTGTTGTAGAGCCATCTGAGCTCATCATGGAGCGACTTCTCCGACCGTGATGGTATATATTGCCTGTTCATCTCAAAACGGCTTCTTGTACCAAAGAGCCTGAGATAGAACTTACCCATGCTGTAGTTCGATATGTTCTCCAGTGTTGCTTCAAATATCCTGAGAGGGATGCCGTATTTGTCATCAGCGGCCACAGGCGTGCCGTTGATGGCAATTGTAAGGTCAGGTTTGATGCCCATCTTCCGGCTGTAGTACTCAGCCGCCCAGACACCAAGCGACCATCCTATAACGGTTACCCGGCGGTAGGTCTTCATCTCGGGAAGAATAAGCGGCTCGTCAGCTGAGTAGTTGTAGAAGAGGATGAAATCGAACCTGTCAGTGCATAGATTTGAGAAAGCTTTTTCATCTATACCCCATGTGCCGAAAACAATGACCAGGTCCCTGTTATTCTCAAATCTTCTCAGGAAAGTTTTCATCGGCAGGTTCAAAAGAAAAAAGAGGAGAGGGTTACCGTGGTACTTTAAGGAACGGGCTTATGAGATAATCCCGGAATCTACTGTCTGATAAAAGGAAGTAACCTATGGTAGTCAGCCTATAGGTCCATGTGAAAGTCAATGTCTGCAATACAATCCTATTGATTCCCACAGGTAACCCTTACTCTCCTCTTTTTATTTTTAAAGCATTAGCTTTTGACAAATATAACACTTTATTATTCACAAAGCAAATTTTTAAATTATTTGTGAAGGTATCTCCCGGGAGTCAGATTGCCATCTCATTTAGATTGTTTATTTTTATTGGGGATATCGGATCATTACCAGGCACTGCAACAAACAGATAATTTTTATGATACCTGAAATAATTGCCATCAGGCACGATGACGGCTCAGGATTCAGGGCTGAGTGGATTGACCATGAGAGCAACTTTCTTCATGTACACCCTGAATATGAGATAGTTTTGAATATTTCCGGGAACGGTACACGTGTTGCCGGAGACTCGGTGGAGATTTTTGATCATTATGACCTGGTATTCTATGGTCCTGACTTGCGTCACTTCTGGAATTTTTACAACAACGGAGGTGATGAGAGGGAGAAGCACGCCATTATGTGTCACTTCAGGAGGGAGTCCTTGGGGGAGGCTCTTCTCTCTCAGTTTGAGATGGCTGATCTGCGGCGTCTTCTCGACGAATCGGCCAGGGGCATCTCATTCACTGCCGAGACAGGCAGGGCTGCCGAAGAACCGATGAGACGGCTCCTCTCCGAGACCGGTATGAGAAAGATGGTAAGCCTCTTTCGCCTGTTTGAGATACTCTCCTCGGCGGAGAAATACAAGTTTCTGGCGGGTGATGCTGCCGCCGGCACGCGTGATATGAATGACAGCAGGCTCACCGCCGTCTGTGCATTTGTGAGAGATAACTTCTTCAGGCAAATACCTGTCAGGGAGGTAGCTGCCATAGCAAAAATGAGCCCTCATTCCTTTAGCCGTTTTTTTTCGCGCAGTACGGGCAGCGGATTCGTCGATTATGTCAACCAGGTACGTACCAACAAGGCCTGTTACCTGCTTCGCGAGACTGACCATCAGATAAACGAGATAGTATTTGAATGCGGTTTCGCCACCGTATCTAACTTCAACAAGCAGTTCCGCAAGCATGCAGGCATGTCGGCTCGCGACTACAGGGCGCAGTACAGAAGCTGATGCCCTGAAACGGATTGCCTACCTGACTGACGCCGCAGATGACTTTTTTCATACCGGCAATGG
The DNA here is from genome assembly GCA_029210565.1 of Bacteroidales bacterium. Taxonomy (GTDB): domain Bacteria; phylum Bacteroidota; class Bacteroidia; order Bacteroidales; family VadinHA17; genus SR-FBR-E99. The sequence goes on along the minus strand of JARGFQ010000003.1, from coordinate 69,328 downwards.
TTCCTTAATGCTAAATTTGCATTTGTACAATCAATAAACAGAAGACTTACTATGGGAATGACCATCACTGAGAAAATAATTGCATCACACTCCAGGTATGACACCGTAAAACCCGGAGAGATAATAGATATAGCAATAGATGCACGCGTGGCCAGAGACTTCGGAGGTGCCAATGTAGTCAAGAACCTCAGGGACTACGGTCTGACGGTAGCTGATCCTTCAAAGACACTATTCACATTCGACTGCAACCCTACGGGATCAGACCAGAAATATGCAGTCAACCAGCATATCTGCAGGCAGTTTGCCCGTAACAATGACATCCGGCTCTATGACATCGATGCCGGAATCGGGACGCATCTGCTTATTGAGGAGGGCTATGTATGGCCGGGGGCCACAGCCGTATCTACCGACTCGCATGCCAACATTCTGGGCGCCGTAGGTGCTTTCGGCCAGGGGATGGGAGACATGGATATCGCAGCCACCTGGAACAGCGGAAAAGTGTGGTTTAAGGTTCCTGCCTCGGCAAGGATTAACCTCACAGGCAAGCTCCCGGACAACGTCACTGCCAAGGATGTCATCCTAAACCTCTTACGCATTTATGGAGCCAATACGCTGCTGGGATACAGTATTGAGCTATACGGTGAGGCTGTCGATGAGATGACACTCGATGATCGTATCACCATTGCCTCAATGGGGACTGAGATGGGTGCAATAATAATCATATTTCCGCCGTCTGAGGAGATAATCAACTATTGCCGTACAAGGGCCAGGTCACCCTTTGAACCGGTCTATGCTGATGCAGATGCCAGTTATGAGGTCACTGCAGACATCGACCTGACCACCTTTGTGCCGATGGTGTCTCGTCCGGGCGAGCCGCATGATACTGTGGCAGTGAAAGAGCTGCCGATAACAAAGATAGACTCTGCCTTTATCGGCAGTTGTACCAACGGCCGGATGGAGGATATGAGGATGGCCGCAACTATTCTCCGTGACAGAAACGTGGCTCCCGGTGTCGTCCTGAAGATCGTACCCTCAACGAATGCGGTATGGAAGCAATGCCTTGATGAAGGTCTTTTAACCATCTTCAAGCAGGCCGGAGCCCTGGTGTCCAACGCCGGCTGTGCTGGCTGTGCGGCAGGACAGGTAGGGCAGAACGGCAAGGGAGAGATGACCGTCAGCACAGGCAACAGGAACTTCCCCGGAAAACAGGGGCAGGGCAGCGTCTTCCTGGCGTCCCCGGCAGTGGTGGCTGCATCGGCAGTGGCAGGATACATCACAACCCCTGACGCTATCCCTGAGGAGCCGGCACTGTTTGTGAAAACAGACTCCCGGAAGGGGTCCGTCGCCGGCGGCGACAGAGACCAGGGTGAAGAGAGAGCAACAGTGATCAGGGGCCGTGTGTGGCTGATAGAACGTGACAATATTGATACTGACATGATCTTCCATAACCGATACCTGGCGATAACCGATATACGTGAGATGGGTCAGTATGCCTTTGACAACCTCGAAGGCTACAAGGACTTCGCAAAGAGAGCAGAGCCTGGTGACATCATAGTCACCGGCAAGAACTTCGGCAGCGGAAGCTCACGCCAGCAGGCGGTAGACTGCTTCGTCTCCCTGGGGGTACAGGCAGTTATGGCACGCTCCTTCGGGGCCATATATGAACGCAATGCCATAAATGCGGCTTTCCCTGTGCTTACCTATGCCTCCCTGCAAAATATTGACCTTAAGGAGCATGACATCATCTCGGTGAATCTCCTGACAGGTGATGTCACCAATGAACGTAACGGACTGACAACCAACGTCAAGCCTTTCTATGATGCCCAGTATGAGATCTATGTCAGGGGCGGATTGCTCGGGAAAATTTAAATAACAACAATATCGTACATGAAACCCACATGTATTGCATACACAAACCTACATGTAAATAATTTTCAAACATGTGGGTTCTCCCGATAAATCGGGACAGGCTATCAGACCATTAAAATCAAAATTATATACTGATGAAACCACGAACATTTATAGAGAATATCCTTGGTGCTCCGGAAGGAGCCGTAGTATTCAGAAAACCTGATATCGTACTCACACACGACAACACTTCGAGTATTCATCAGACCTTCCGCAAGATGGGAGGGGAGAAGGTGGCGGATCCGCGTCAGATGCTTGTGGTTCTGGATCACAATGCCCCTCCTGCCGATGCAAAACTGGCAACACAGTACCAGTCCATCAGGGATATCGTTGCAGAACAGGGTATAAGCAACTTTTATGATTCAGGAACGGGCATATGCCACCAGATGATGTCATATCATGCCCGGCCAGGCATGATTATCGTCGGTTCTGACAGCCACACCTGCACAGCCGGTGCATTCAACGCCCTGGCTGCCGGTATTGACCGCACGGAGGCGGCAGGGATCTGGAAGAGGGGCGAGACCTGGTTTCTTGTGCCTCCGTCATTGAGGATCGACCTGACCGGCAAACTGAATCCAGGTGTCAGTGCAAAAGACCTGTCCCTATGGATAATAGGCATGCTGGGCTCTGACGGAGCCAATTACATGTCAATCGAGTTTCACGGCGACGGGGTCTCAACGCTTGGTATCAGCGAAAGGATGACGGTTGCCAACCTGGCCTCCGAGATGGGTGCTAAGAATGCCGTCTTTCCAGCGGACGATGTATTACAGAAGTTTCTCGGCTCAGAGATAAAGGGTGTATGGGCTGATGAGGATGCGGAGTACAACTGCCGCATCTCCATAGATCTCTCGAAGGTCTTCCCGCTGGTTGCCGCACCCCACCACGTTGACAACATTAAGTCGGTCGCCTACGTGGCCGGGACGGCAGTGCATGAGGGACTTATCGGCACCTGCACCAACGGCAGGATAGAGGATCTCCGCATCGCTGCCGGCATACTCAGGGGCAGGAAGATAAAGCCGGGGTTTCAGCTGCACGTAATCCCCGCCTCAAAGGATATCTACCTCATGGCCATCAGGGAGGGCATCATCGCCGACCTCATTGAAGCAGGTGCAAACATCCTCAGTCCCTCCTGCGGGCCGTGCCTGGGTACCGGGCAGGGTATACCCGCCAGCGGTCATACGGTCATCTCTACCGCAAACCGCAATTTCCTCGGCAGGATGGGCAACAAGGAGGCCTCCATTTACCTGGCATCACCGGCAACAGTAGCTGCCTCAGCACTGACGGGCGTCATCAGTGACCCGAGGGCAAAAAAGGGAGAGGAGATTTTTCCTTTTAATCCTCCACAGAGCAAAACCAACACCATAAGTGAGGGTGAAAACAGGAGAGAGGGCATTGTCTGGAACTATGCTGATGTTGACAACCTCAACACCGACCAGATGTTTGCCGGCAAGCATACCTACAGCGTTATGAGTTCTGACGCAGAAGCGATCATGCCTCTGCTCTTCAGCGACTTCGATCCCTCGTTCAGCAATAATGCCCGACCCGGAGACATAATCATAGCAGGCGACAACTTCGGTTGCGGCAGCTCACGCGAGCACCCTTCGGTAGGCCTGGCTCACCTCGGTATCAGGGCTGTCATCATCAAGTCGGTGAACCGCATCTTCTACCGCTCCTCAATCAACCAGGGACTGCCGCTGATAGTGCATTGTGAGGCCGTCGAGGCCTACACTCCGGGTGATGCTGTTGAGATAGACTTCGACAGCGGAGTAATGAAAGTAGGTGACCGGGAGTTCAGGTTCGAACCACTGCCTCCGGAGCTGAAGCAGATAATCGGGAAGAAGGGACTTGTCAACTGGATAAGGAGTGTATGACAGACACTGCTGCTGCGACAGTGGGTTGGCAAACGGAAAATTGTGATTATATTTGCGGCGGTTTTTAAAAACCGCTTACGGTTCCGTAGCTCAGTTGGATAGAGCAACAGCCTTCTAAGCTGTGGGTCGAGCGTTCGAGTCGCTCCGGAATCACAACAGTCAGGGTGTTTGCCTTGTAACAGGCACCACGGCAGGTGGATGAAGACCATCAATGTCAAATCGGTTCTCAAGATTATCGGGCTCACCCTGATGATCACTGCAGCTTTCATTATTTTCTGCATACCTGTGGCAATTATCTATGCGGAGCCGATAGCTCCCTTCCTGCTTGCATTTGTTACAGCCGTGGTGCCCGGGGCAGCCGTCTACTTCTTTACTCCCAGCCCGATACACGAGAAAATCACTACAAGGGAAGGCTACCTGAGCGTTACCCTGGGATGGATTACGCTGGTGCTGGCAGGCTCCCTTCCTTACCTGTTCAGTAACACCATAGAAGGTTTTACCAATTCCTTTTTTGAGAGCGTGTCTGGCTTTACAACCACCGGCGCTTCCATTCTCACTGACATCGAAAGCATGCCCAGGTCGATACTCTTCTGGCGGAGCCTGACACACTGGATAGGAGGGATCGGCATCATACTGCTTGTGATCATAATCCTGCCCACACTGAAGGTGGGCGGCTATAACCTTTTTTCCCTGGAGTCATCACTCAAGCATAAGATCCTCCCCCGTACAAAATCAGTGGCAGGAGTGATGCTGATAATATATCTCACTCTTACAGTCGCAGAGATAATACTTCTAAGTGCCGGAGGCATGGACCTCTTTGACAGCATCTGCCACACGTTCGGAACGGTGGCAACGGGGGGCTTTTCAACGAAAAACGACAGTATAGCGGGTTACTCGGGCTACATTCAGTATGTGATCGCTCTTTTCATGTTCCTGGCAGCCACCAGCTATGTGGTTTTCTATTACATTGTCAAGAGAAGCTTCAGCACCGTCACTGCCAATGAGGAGTTCTGGTTTTACCTCTTTTTTACAACTGCCTCCGTGGTTGTGGTGACCATGCTTCTCCTTACAGGTACGGAAAGATCATTTGAGCTGGCATTCCGTCACTCGCTGTTCGAGGTTGTGTCAACCATAACAACCACTGGTTATGCCACCAACGATTACACCATGTGGCCTCAGGCTGCCTACATAGTTATCTTCCTGCTCATCTTTGCAGGAGGGTCTACGGGGTCAACCACCGGAGGAATTAAGATGGCCAGGCATCTTATAACCATGAAGAACCTGAAGAATACTGTCATCAGGCTGCAGCATCCCAACGCCATTACTCCGGTAAAGCTGAATCACAAGGTAGTTCCAGACAGTATCAACAGCCTGATGTCGGTCTTTATACAGCTCTACATTATTCTGTTCATTGTGGGCACCCTGATTATGGTCATCAGCGGTATTCCCGCTGATGAGGCTGCCGGGGCTTCCGCCGCCTCAATTTCATGTGTAGGACCGGGACTCGGCGCCTCCGGCAACATGGGGAATTTTGCCCACTTCAACGGTGTATCCAAGTACACAATGATGCTGCTTATGATAATCGGCCGCCTTGAGATATTCACCTTCATAGCCCTTTTCACCAGGTCATTCTGGAAGAAATAGGCTGCCGGGAGGCAATCGGCTCAATAAATATCATAAAAATCACAAAAAAGGTGGAGAAATAAAAAAACTCCTTTACCTTTGCAGCCTAATTAAAATCATCAGTAATGAATAAAGGTATTGTTAAATTTTTCAACGTATCCAAAGGTTTTGGATTCATCAAGGACGCTGACTCTGAGAAGGAGTATTTTGTGCATTCTACAGGCCTGATTGACAGGATCAAGGAGGATGACGAGGTTACTTTTGACCTTCAGGAAGGCAAAAAAGGTTTAAATGCCGTTAATGTAAAACTAGCATAGTTAAAAACAGAGTGCATAACCAATGACCTTAGTCCCGGCAGAAAATGTCGGGACTTTTTTTTTACTAACGTTTGCCCGGAATGTCAAATCTTGACCGGCCAACATTGATGATCATCCTTACCGTTTCATCTATGCCCAGCAGGGATGAGTTGATACACAGGTGGTATGAGGTTGCTTCACCCCATTTTTTGCCGGTGAAATAGTTGTAATACGATGATCTGCCCCTGTCAGTCTTCTCAACCAGGTCTCTGGCCTTAGCCTCGGTGAGGTCATGTGTTCTGGCAATTCTGGCGATGCGGTCATCAATGTCTGCGCTGATAAAGATATTCAGGCAGTCTGTTCTCTCCTTCATGACATAATCGGCGCATCTCCCAACGAAGAGACAGGGCCCTTCATCAGCCAGCCTGCGCATCACATCACTCTGTATCTTAAAGAGTGTCTCATTGCTCAGGTAATAGCTCGAAAACATATCCTCGGCAATTGAATTGCGGATTCCAAATAAACCAGGGAAAAGACTGAAGTGCTTCTTTTCGTCAAATCTCTCGAAGAACTCCTCACGGAGGCCGCTCTCCTGTGCTGCCAGCCTGATCAACTCCTTGTCGTAAAATGAGATACCCAGCCTGGCAGCCAGTTTCTGACCTATCTCCCTTCCGCCGCTGCCAAGCTGCCGCCCGATGGTGATTATATATTTTCCTGTCATGGAAGTGAGCTTTTCCTCATGTAAAATTAATTTTTTATTCTGACTTTCGGCTTAAAACTCTTTGCGGCTTACCGGTTTGGATCAGGCATGAAAAAGAGTTATTTTGGGAAAAACATTCAATAACCTCTTTACACGATTACAAACCCCTCAATTATGGATAAATTCATTCTGGCCCTGGATCAGGGAACAACCAGTTCAAGGGCAATTGTTTTCAATCACATGGGCTTGCCGGTAGCAACGGCCATGCAAGAGTTCTCCCAGATATTTCCGCAGCCGGGGTGGGTTGAGCATAATCCGGATGAGATATGGTCGTCGCAGGCAGGAGTTGCCGCAGAGGCGCTGGCCAGGGCTGGTATCGACAGTTCACATCTTTCAGCCATCGGCATCACTAACCAGCGTGAGACAGCAGTCGTGTGGGAGAGAAATAGCGGCAGGCCTCTCTGCAACGCCATCGTGTGGCAGGACAGGCGCACCTCGGAGTTTTGTGATCAGCTCAGGAGGGACGGTCTTGACGAAGTCATTGCCAAAAAGACCGGCCTCATCATTAATGCCTACTTTTCTGCCACGAAGGTAAGATGGATACTTGACAATATTCCGGGAGCCCGGGCCAGAGCCGAAAGGGGAGAGCTGGCCTTCGGCACCGTTGACTCCTGGCTCATCTGGAACCTTACCGCCGGCAGGCTGCATGTCACTGATGTCACTAATGCCTCGCGTACAATGCTGTTTAATATACATACACTGGAATGGGACGACGAGCTGCTTCGGATCTTCGATATTCCGGCAGGATTGCTGCCTGAGGTGCGTTCCTCCAGTGAGCTCCTCGGCCATACTGACGGGATATTTTCCTCACCGGTACCCATCGCAGGAACGGCAGGTGACCAGCAGGCAGCGCTCTTCGGGCAGATGTGCATTGAACAGGGCATGGTTAAGAATACTTACGGCACCGGCTGCTTCATGGTTATGAATACCGGAACTACCCCCGTAATTTCAGGCAACAGACTTCTTACCACGGTAGCGTGGAGGATAGGTGACAGGACTGACTATGCTCTTGAAGGCAGCATTTTCATTGCCGGCGCCGTCGTGCAGTGGCTTCGTGACGGACTGGGTATCATCAGAAGCTCCGCGGAGGTTGAAGAGCTTGCTTCCAGTGTTCAGGGAAGTGAGGGGGTCTTTTTCGTCCCTGCATTTGCCGGCCTTGGTGCCCCGCATTGGAACCAGAATGCCAGAGGAATGATCACGGGACTCACACGTGGCTCCACCGCTGCACATATTGCACGTGCAGCACTTGAGAGCATAGCATACCAGACACTTGATGTGTTGCTTGCGATGCAGAATGATTCGCAATTGACAATAAGTGAGTTAAGAGTTGACGGTGGCGCCACGGCAAACAACCTGCTGATGCAGTTCCAGGCTGATATCCTTCAGTCTGCCGTGGTACGCCCGAGGATAACAGAGACCACGGCGCTGGGGGCTGCTTATCTTGCAGGACTGGCCACAGGTTACTGGAGCAGTGTTGACGAGATAAAGAGTCAGTGGCAGGTTGAAAGGTTATTCTCGCCAATAATGCAACCACGAGAGACCAGCGTCCTTGTAAAAGGTTGGCACCATGCCGTCAGTGCAGCCATGGCAACAGAAGAATAGAAGGGAGTCTGTCCGGCTGTTTTTGGGACTGATGTACCGTCATGCGGCCTTTCGGCTGCTATTTCCAGTGTGAAAATCGCATACCGGAAGCTGATTTTTTTAATTACGTTTGCATTATTAATACTCGGATATGAAAAAGCTGGCTCTTTTCACCGTTCTCCTAACACTCCTGCTACCCCTGCCATCAGCCGGGCAGGTGGTCGACAGCGCCGATGTATATATCATTACCTGCGCTCCGGGCACGGAGAGCTACTCGATATACGGCCATACCGCGCTTCGTGTTGCCGTCCGCGGTACCACCATTGACAGGGTCTATAACTGGGGTATTTTTGATTTCTCGACTCCCAATTTCGTCTACCGCTTTGCCAAGGGAAGGCTTGACTACATGCTCGGAGCCTACGGATATGAGGATTTCCTGAGGGAGTACATCTCCGAAGGCCGGTCAGTATGGTCTCAGAAGCTGAACCTGACCGCCGCGGAAAAAGAGAGACTCTTCGAACTTATAAATGAGAACCTGAAGCCTGAGAATGTGAAGTACAGGTACGACTTCTTCTTCGACAACTGTGCCACCCGTGTGCGTGACATAGTTGCTGCAGCCGCAACCGACACAGTAATATTTCCTGAGAAGGAGAGGAAGAAACAGAATAGTTTTCGAAGACTTGTCGATCCCAAACAAAAGGTTCTGCCGTGGCTCGACCTGGGGGCTGACATGCTGCTGGGACTGCAGGCAGACAAAAAGGCTACACCCTTTGATGAGATGTTCCTTCCGGACCATCTGATGAATAACATGGGCAATACGGTCATTGTCCATGACGGATCGGGGGAGCCGCTGACCGGACCTGCAGAGGTAGTGGCCGAATTCTCTGCATCTGACAGACCATCAGCAAAAGCATGGGTGCCCCAGGCTGTTTTCTGGCTTATACTGCTGCTTATTCTGCTCATGACATTCGTTCCCGGTAGACCGAAGCTTGTGAAGGCAGCTGATTTTGTGATTTATTTTATCTATTCGGTCATAGCCATGTTGCTGGTTTTCACCAACCTCTTTTCCGAACATGATGCACTCCATTTCAACCTCCTGTTCCTCGGGATAAATATCCTGATCCCGGTGCTGTTTGTGCTGCTCTTCACAAGAAACAAAGCAGTTCTGCTGAACAGGATAGCCTTTTTCATCTCCCTCTCATGGCTGCCGGTGTCACTCATCGCCGGTCAGGGGATCAATCCGGCCCTTATTCCCCTGGTACTGATTATCACTGTAAGGCTATACAGTCACTGCGGCTTTGGAAAAGAGCTTTAACACTACTTTAACAACCTTTAACAAGGATTTTTAATATCAGAAATGATCTTTGCGGATATTTTATCGCTGAGATAAACAATACTATACAAAATGGAACACACAACCGATATCAGGCTCCTGAATGAGAAGATCGAAAGGGAAAGTGCCTTTGTTGACCTTGTCAGGCAGGAGATTAACAAGGTGATCGTCGGGCAGCGTCACCTCACTGATTCATTGCTTATTGGCCTGTTATCAAACGGGCATATACTGCTCGAGGGTGTGCCGGGACTGGCAAAGACGCTTGCCATCAAGACTCTGGCTTCGATCATCGACACCAAATTCAGCCGGATACAGTTTACTCCCGACCTGCTTCCTGCTGACCTCATCGGGACGATGATCTACAGCCAGAAGAGAGAGGAATTCATTGTACGCAAGGGACCGATCTTTGCCAATTTCATCCTTGCCGATGAGATCAACAGGTCGCCTGCCAAGGTGCAGAGCGCCCTGCTCGAGGCCATGCAGGAGCGCCAGGTAACCATCGGTGAGCACACCTATAAGCTTGATGAGCCCTTCATGGTGCTGGCAACACAGAACCCCATAGAGCAGGAGGGAACCTACCCGCTGCCTGAGGCACAGGTCGACAGGTTCATGCTCAAGGTGGTTATTACCTATCCCGACAAGGAGGAGGAGCGTATGATCATCCGCGAGAACCTCGCCAGCAGGTTCCCGACGGCAGACACCATCCTGAAGCCTGATGATATTATGAGAGCACGGAGTGTGGTTAAGGAGGTCTACCTGGATGAGAAGATCGAGAACTACATACTCGACATTGTTTTTGCGACGCGCAACCCGGAGAAATTCGGACTGGATAAGTTCTCCCCCCTCATTTCATACGGGGCATCCCCCAGGGCAGGCATCAACCTTGCCATGGCAGCCAAGTCCTACGCCTTCATAAAGCGAAGAGGCTTCGTGGTGCCTGAGGATGTGAGATTTCTTTGCGCCGATGTGCTCAGACATCGCATGGGCCTAACCTATGAGGCCGAGGCAGAGAACATTACGCAGGACAATATAATTTCCGAGATCCTCAACACAGTTGAAGTGCCATAGTAACTATGAAACGAATCCTGCTGGCAACTGTCATCTTCTTCTGCATGCTCTCCCTGAAATCCCAGGGATTCATCGGCCTGCATGAGCAAAATATCATGCAGGTAATGGATGGAGAGCATCCGGGTCTTGTGTTGCAGAGTGACATCAGAAACAGCAGTGTCAGGTATCTCAAGTATCTGTCGAAGGACAATCAGGAGACCTGGGTTATTTTCCTTGATGATAGCGGGATTTGCAAAGGAGTAAGGATAACCTGCGCCAACAGCCGTTACGACAGCAGGATCAGGGAGCTGAATGAGCTCTACCAGCCCGGCGATCTCAACAGGTGGAGCTACACGGAGAAGAGCGAAAAGATAGATGTCAGCCTCAAGCGTGAGGATTATTTTTTTACCGTCACCTGGGAGAGGTCAAAGAAGAGAGGGAAAAGTGGAAACGACAGAGCTGCTTAAGAAAGTAAGAAAGATCGAGATAAGATCGAGGGGTCTTACCAGGCAGATCTTTGCCGGTGAGTACCACAGCGCCTTTCGCGGCAGGGGAATGGCTTTCAGTGAGGTACGCGAGTACCAGTTCGGGGATGACATACGCAACATCGACTGGAACGTCACAGCCCGGTTAGGCCATCCCTACGTTAAGATATTTGAAGAAGAACGTGAGCTGACTGTCATGCTGCTCGTAGACGTCAGCCGCTCCGGTGATTTCGGGACGGCAGCTTCAACCAAGAGAGAGCTGATGACAGAGATAGCAGCTGTGCTGGCATATTCTGTAATTGTCAATAATGACAAAGTGGGACTGATGCTCTTCTCAGACAGGGTTGAGAAGTACATACCCCCCAAGAAAGGCAGGGCGCACATGCTACGCATAATAAGGGAGATGCTTAGCTATGAACCTTCCGGGTCGGGCACATCACTCTCGGAACCGCTTCGATATCTTACAAATGTCATCAGGAAAAGGTGTACGGCATTCATCCTTTCCGACTTCATGGCGCCACCATTTACCGAGTCACTGCGCATTGCATCGGGCAAGCATGATGTTGTGGCTCTGCGAATCAGTGACAGGAGGGAGAGGGAGATGCCTGATATCGGGTTTGTAAAGATTGCTGACCCGGAGACGGGAAAAGAGGATTGGATTGATACCTCTTCTTCCCGTATCAGAAGGGAGTATGCTGAACGCTGGAAGAGACATGACGAGACGGTCAGCAATACGTTCGTAAACTGCGGTGTGGATGTGGCCACCGTTACCACCGGGGCTGACTACATCAAGCCCCTGATCTCACTCTTCAAGCACAGGTAAGGCATGAAAAGAATTATATCAGTCATATCAGCCTTAGTTCTGTTGCTTGTTGCGGCATCTGCCCAGGAGGTGACGATTACCTCCGCCCCTGACACTACGGCGATTCTTATTGGTGATCAGATTGGTTTTACCGTCTCGGCGGTGATTCCTGCCGGCACGGTGGCAGGAATCAGCGAAGCGGGAGACACCCTCGCCGGGAAGATTGTCATCCTGGGTAAAAGCCCGAGGGACAGCGTGGCAGGGCCAGACGGGAAGATCGTAATCTTCGACAGGTATCTGATAACGGCTTTCGATTCAGGAACTTATACCATACCTCCCTTTTATGCTGAGGTAGCCTCCGGAGATACACTCCAGAGGTACTGTTCGGAAAATTCATTCCTCACGGTCCTGCGACCTGACGTCACACCTCCCGACAGCACCGACGTCATATTCGATATCATTCCTCCGCGCCGGGCACCGGTGACCTTTGCGGAGATAGTGCCATGGCTTGTGATAGCCCTTGTAGCAGCAGTGCTACTATATCTTCTGGCCCGATTCCTGCCAAGGAACCCGTTAAGGAAGTTTGTCAGGCCTCTGCCCCCTCCGGAACCGGCCCATGTAATTGCACTGCGGGAGCTGTCGGTTCTGAGATCCGAAGAGTTGTGGCAGAAGGGGGAGATCAAGGAATACTATTCGCGGTTGTCGGACATACTGCGCCGGTACATCGATAACCGTTACGGCATCAGTTCACCCGAGCTCACCACCGACGAAACCGTGAGGATGCTACAGAGAGCGGCGGTTACAACAGGCCAGCAGATGTCAGTCGTGAAAGAGATACTCTCTCTCTCTGACATGGTGAAATTCGCCAAATATGTTCCTGATAGCAGCTTGCACGAGAGATGTTACGAAGATGCCATGAAATTTGTCGAAGAGACAAGAGAGGCGGAAGAGACTGCAGAGAGTACAGGGGAAGGAGGCAGCCATGCGTAACATCGTCTTTGAAAACGGGTGGTTTTTGTGGTTCCTGCTTGTCATACCACTGCTGGTGGCATATTATATCCACCGCCAGAACAGGTCACATGCATCACTGAAGCTCTCCACTGCCGGTTTCTTTGCGGAGAGTCGCAACACCTTCCGCCACTGGCTCAGGCATATTCTATTTGCAATGCGGCTGGCGGTCATCGCACTGGTTATCATCGTTATTGCCAGGCCACAGAACGTCGATAAATGGCAGAGCTCAACCACGGAGGGTATTGATATCGTGCTGGCTCTTGACGTCTCAGGCTCCATGCTTGCCCGCGACTTCAGTCCTGACAGGCTGGAGGCCTCCAAAAATGTTGCCACCGAGTTCATCAGCGGCAGGCCCTATGACCGTATAGGGTTGACGGTATTCAGCGGGGAGAGCTTTACTCAGTGTCCGTTGACCACTGATCATGCCGTGCTGATAAACCTGCTCAGGGAAATCAAAAGCGGAATGATAGAAGACGGCACCGCCATAGGTGTAGGACTGGCAACTGCCATCAACCGGATCAAGGACTCTGATGCAATAAGCAAGGTAATAATCCTGCTTACCGACGGGGTGAACAACATGGGATCAATAGACCCCATGACGGCTGCAGAGATAGCACACACCTTCGGCATAAGGGTTTATACTATCGGCGTCGGAAGCAGGGGTTATGCCGATTACCCGGTGCAGACACCCTTTGGCATGCGTTATCAGAAGATGCAGGTGGAGATAGATGAGGTGTTGCTGAAAGAGATAGCTGAACTTACCGGCGGAAGGTATTTCAGGGCTGTTGACAACACCAGTCTACAGCAGGTTTACAGCGAGATAGACAAGCTTGAGAAATCGAAGATAGAGACCAGGGAGCACAGCAGACGTGAGGAGGTATTCATGCCTTGGGCACTGGCGGCGGCAATCATCCTCACCCTCGAGTTGTTGTTCAGGTATCTGTTCCTTAAAAACATGTCATAGCAAGCCATGGATACTTTCAGATTTGCCAATCCCGATATTCTTTACCTGCTCCTCCTGGTGCCGGTCCTGATACTTATATGGTCAGCAGGCAACGGGAGAAGGAGGCTGGCAAGGGATCGATTTGGCGACTCCGAGCTTGTGAGAAGGCTATCTCCCGATTATTCGCAGGCACGTATGACTGTGAAGTTCTTCATAAGGCTGTTGGCATTTATCCTTGCACTGCTGACAGTGGCCAGGCCCCAGTTCGGTTCGAGGCTCGAGGAGGTCAAGCGTGAAGGAGTTGAAGTTATTATAGCACTGGATGTCAGTAACTCAATGCTGGCTACCGATATTCATCCTTCAAGGCTTGAGCGGGCCAGGCAGGCTATCTCCCAGCTGGTTGATCAGCTCAGGAATGACAGGATAGGGCTGATACTCTTCGCCGGTGATGCCTATACACAGATACCGGTCACCAATGACTATCTGTCGGCCAAGATGTTCCTCGCTTCCGCCGGTCCTGATGCCGTCTCAAAGCAGGGAACGGCAATAGGCGCAGCGATAGAGCTGGGGATCAGGTCATTCACTCCCGAGAGCGACAAGAGCAGGGCGCTGATCATAATAACCGACGGTGAGAACCATGAGGATGATGCGGTGGAGCAGGCCCGCCTGGCAGCCGAAAAGGGCATAACTGTCCACACCATAGGCATAGGCTCACCGGAAGGCTCTCCGATACCGATAACAGCAAGCGGCAGGACCGACTACCTTCAGGACAGGGAGGGCAACACCGTCATCTCAAAGCTCGATGAGAAAACGCTAAGGGAGATAGCATCCGTGACGGGAGGAAATTATGTCAGGGCCAGCAACAGCAGCATTGGTTTAAACGAGATATACAGTGATATTGGCCGCATGAAGAAGAGCGAAACAAATACGGTGATGTATACCGAATACAATGATCAGTTCCTGGTACCGGCCGTGTTGCTCTTCCTGTTGCTTGTGGCCGACCTGCTTCTTGCTGACCGCAGGAGCCACCTTCTTAGGCGGCTTGGAATTGTGGCATCAGATTTGAAAAAAGCTGAGAGATGAGAAACAGGGTAAACATAACAAGGGTAATTGTGACAGCGCTGGGAATTTTACTTGCTCTCCCTTCACTCTCCGCACAGGAGGAGCGTGAATACATCAGAAAGGGGAACAGGCTGTACAAGAAGAGCGAGTTTGCCGGCAGTGAAGGTATGTACAGAAGGGCACAGGAGCGGTCAACTGAAGATGCAGGCTTCAACCTGGGGAATGCCCTTTACAAACAGGGCAGGTACGGTGAGGCTGCCGACGAATTTGGCAGGTCAGCCGTTGCAGGTGAGACCGACACTGTCAGGCAGGCACAGAGCCTCTACAACCTTGGCAACTCGCTGATCAAGGAGCAGAAGTATGAAGAGGGGATCAGGGCTTATATCAACTCGCTGACACTCGATCCCGGCAATATACAGGCCAAATACAATCTCGCCTGGGCACAGGATCAGCTGCAGCAGCAGGAACAGCAGCAGAACAAGGATCAAAACCAGGATCAGCAGGAAGACAATAAGGAAAACGAGAAGAACGATGATCAGCAGGAGAGTGATGACCAGCAGCAGGAGGAGAAGCCACAGGATCAGCAGCAGGAAGAACAGCCTCAGGAGCAGGAAGGACAGCAACAGGAGCAGTCAATAAGTAGGGAAGATGCAAAGCGACTGCTTGATGCCCTGGCAGCCAACGAGAAAGAGACCCAGGAGAAGGTGCAGCGTGAGAAGGCCGCAAAGGCAAGGGTAAGGGTGATTAAAAATTGGTAATTTTGGCGTCGATGAAGAGATATATCCTGATACTTTTTAACCTTCTGGCAGCATTGGCACTGAATGCCCAGGAGGTTAATCTGACTGTCGATGCCCCTGAGAGGGCCGCGGCAGGAGAGCGTTTCAGGATAGTCTATACCGTCAACGCAACAGGGGGTCAGTTCAGTCCCCCCGCTTTTGATCCATCCTTCAGTGTCTCCGGCCCGCAGCAGTCGACAAGTCGTAATGTGCAGTGGATCAACGGTGAGATGAGCTCTGTGTCGACAACAACACTGATTTATTACGTCGTTGCCACCATGCCGGGGAGATATACTATCCCTGCGGCCAGTTTCGAGAGCAAAAATGTAACAGTCTCCGCTCCGGCGAGGGAGATTGAGATAGTCGCAGGCGGGGCTGCCGCTTCCCAGAGCCAGGGACAGGTCCAGAGTCAGGGTCAGAGTCAGGGCGTGAGCCAGGCGTCAGGTGCACAGGCAGCAGACGGAGGCACGGATGTCTCCCTGAGGCTCCATGTAAGTACCCGGGAAGTATATATAGGACAGCCTGTATCGGCTACGCTCAAGCTCTATACGAGGGTGAACCTCTCCGGGATCAATGAACTGAAGTACCCCGACTTCAAGGGTTTCCTGCGCGAGGACCTGGAGACACCTGAACTCAGGAGTCTAGAGACTGAGGTTATTGACGGAGTGCAGTATGGGACGGGGGTACTGCAGCGCTTTCTCCTTTATCCTCAGATCTCAGGCGAGATTCGCATCGACCCGGTGCAGATGACTGCCATGGTGCAGCAGCGTACCAGCATGCGCGATCCCTTCTTTGACGACCCATTCTTTGACAGCTTCTTTTCCGGCGTCTCCACCGTCCCGCGGTCGGTCTCATCACTGCCGGTAACCATCAGGGTGAAGCCGCTTCCCGAACCCCGGCCTGCCGACTTTCACGGTGCAGTAGGCTCTTTCACCCTCAGCTCGGACCTGTCGAAATCAGAGGTTGAGGTAAATGATGCCATTGACCTGACAATAAGCATCAAGGGATCAGGCAATCTCAACCTTTCAGGGGAGCCTGGGATCAACTTCCCGCAGGGAATTGAAAAGTATGATCCTGAAGTCACTGTCAGGAGCTCCGGCACTGCCGCCGGAAGCAAAACCTTTAAATATCTCCTCATCCCTAGGAATACAGGCAGTTTTGAGATACCTCCCGTCTCGTATACGGTTTTTGACCCGCAACAGCAGAAATATGTCACCCTCAGGAGTGAAGGTTACAGCATCACAGTGACCGGCAGCGGTGATCAGGCAGAGGTGGCAGCGCCCGTTTATGTTCCGGGAGAAGATGTGAAATACCTGGGGCAGGATATCCGCTTCATCAGGAGCGGCAACGGCAGTCTCACCCTCGTCAGGCAGCCTCTGGTGAAGACAACATACTACTGGCTGTGGTTCGTCCTGGCGCTCTTTGTGGCATCGGTGGTGCTTCTGCTCAGGCGCGAGCAGCTGCGCCGGAACGCTGACCTCACAGGCTCGCGTAACCGCAAGGCAGCCAGGACTGCACGCAGGAGGCTGGCCAAGGCGAAGGCCCTGCTGGGTTCAGGCATGACGGAACAGGCCAACTCAGAGCTGTCAAAGGCTCTGTGGGGTTATCTTGCCGACAAACTCTCGATGCCACAGTCGCAGATCACAAGGGAAAACTGCCATACAGGAATGAGAGCCAGGAAAGTGGACGAAGGGTTGATCACGGAGTTTGACAGCATAATATCTGTTACGGAGTATTCACAGTATGCTCCCAGAACTGAGGGGGAGAGTCCTGCTGCTCTGCTTGAGAGGGCTTCCCTGCTTATCGGTAAGCTTGATAATGTGCTGGATTAAAACTGTTAAGAGATGCGAAGAGCGATTGCCATAATTATTATTCTGATCTGCAGCCTGCCGGGAGTTGTTTCGCAGTCGGCCGCTGAGAGGTATATGCAGGCAGGCGGGCTTTACAGTTCAGGAGACTACTCGGGTGCAGCTGCCATCTACAGGCAGCTTTATGAGGAGGGTTACAGGAGCGAGGATCTTCTCTACAATGCCGGCAATGCATTTTTCAGGTCAGGAGACAACGCCTCCGCCATCCTCTTTTACGAACGTGCAAAGCTCAGGGCTCCGGCTGATGAGGACATAGACTACAATCTGCAGATAGCAAGGAGCAGGGTCACAGACAGGTTTGAGACCGTCCCGCGCCTCTTCTTTGCCAGGTGGTTTGATTTTCTCTCCCTGCTTGTCTCCACAAACAGCTGGGCCATGGCAGCATTGGTGATGTTTGTCGTCTCACTGCTGCTGGCACTTATCTTCCTTACCAAATCAAGGGCCCGCGGCCGCCTCCTTTCTTTCTGGCTTGCCCTTACTGCGCTGATACTGTCGGCAGTGATGATATCACTCGCCCTGCGCAATAACTCGCTTATAAATAATAATAAACGGGCCGTTATCACCTGCAGCATCGTCACCGGCCGCAGTGCACCCGGAGAAAACGGCAGCGAGTTGTTTGTCCTACATTCAGGAACTGCAGTAACAGTTGAACAGGAGCTGGGCAAATTCTATGAGGTGAAGCTCCCCGACGGCAACAAGGGGTGGGTGAGAGGCGACTGCATGGAAAAGATATAGCCGATAAACACAATTTTCGTATCTTTTCTGCCGGTTTCAGATACATCCAGAACCTATGAAAAGAATCCTCCTGGCATTATGCCTGCTTGCCCTTGTCACGGCATGCAAAAAGACTGAAATTGAACCGGAAGGCCCCACGGATGTAAGGGTTTACAACAATACTGATCAGCTCTTTGAGAATGTCGTTGTAAACACCTCAGGCGGCGAATACAATTTCGGAACGGTCAGCCCCGGAACATACACTCCTTATCACAGGTTTGACAAGGCTTATCCAAAGGCAGATATCTCTCTCAATATCAGGAGCTATACCTATGCAACCCTGAAGCAGGATTACACCTATATGCAATATATGGGTCGCATGAAAATCACCTACAAGATTTTCATCAGCAATGAATCGTGGAGAGAACTTGACACCGACGTAGTACCGGAAGGAGCTCTCTGAGACTTCATTATATGTAATCTATGAAGGAGTTTATCACTGTCTGCCCGCGCAACTGTTACAGCACCTGCACATTCAGGGTATTCACCAGTGAGGACAGGGTGGTCCGTATCCTTCCATATGAGGGCAACCTTGCGACCCCGGAGGGACCGTGCATCAAGGGGTTATCCTATCTCGAACGCGAATACTCGCCCTCACGTCTCACGAGGCCACTCCAGAGGCAGCCCGACGGTTCATTTGTTCCGATTGGGATGGAGGAGGCCCTCGGTATCATTGCAGGTAAACTGCTTGCTGCCAGGGAGAGGCATGGGCCGCACTCGGTCCTTTTCTATAAGGGCAGTGGATACTCCGGCCTGAGCAATGACATTACCGGTAACTTCTGGAGGCTATTTGGCGGTGCCACCACCACCTACGGCAATCTGTGCTGGCCGGCAGGACTGGAGGCTGTAAGGTTGACACTGGGGGAGGTGAAGCACAATGTGCCATGGGATATTGCGAAAACGCGTCTCATAATACTGTGGGGCAAGAACTCCGCCGAGACCAACGTGCAGGAGATGATACATATTGACCGTGCCAGGAAAAACGGTGCCAGGGTTGTTGTTATCGACCCGCGGCGAACCCCCACGGCTGACAAGGCTGACATACTTCTCAGACCTCGGCCCGGCACCGATGCTGCACTGGCACTGGCGATAGCAAAGGTGATCATCGACAGGGATATGGTCGATAATGAGTTCATCAAAAAGAATGTATCAGGTTTTGACAAATTTGCTGCGTCACTTAAGATAACACCTCTCAATGCACAGGAGATCACAGGTATACCAGCCGAAGCCATTGAAGAGATTGCAGTGTTGGCAGCCGGGGCCGGTCAACTCACCGTCGTAGCGGGCTACGGTCTGCAACGTTATACCAACGGCGGGCAAACGATCCGTGCCATACTGTCTATACCTGTCATCACCGGTATGATAGGCCGGCCTGGCTGCGGGTTCAATTTTGCCAACCTTCAGAGTTATATTTTTGATGAGGTGAAGGAGCCTCTCAGCTATTATCCTGATAAGGAATCAGATAAACCTTTCCGGCGTGCCATCTCAATGGCAAGGTTCGGTCCCGACTTTTTTGCACTGCCTGAACCGAGGATCGAGGTGGCATGGATCGAACGGGGCAATCCTGTCACGCAGCTGCCCGGAAGCAGTGAGGTAATTACTGCATTGCAGTCGGTGCCCTTCAAGGTTGTCGTTGAACAGTTTCTGACAGACACCGCTGCGATGGCAGACATCATTCTCCCTGCAAAGGGGATCTTTGAGCAGGCTGATGTGGTGGGCTCTTACTGGAACCCTTATGTTCAATACAAACCTGCTGTGACTGACCCTCCCGGTGAGGTGATGCTGGAGAGTGAGATCTACTGGCGCCTGGCGCAGAGGATGCGATTAACGTCCGGAGGCAGTGCAGATAACTCTGTTCAGTTGAGTGGAGAGGGGCAAAAGGGTGACGCAGGTCTCACGCTGCAAGGGGGAGGCGTGGAGCAGAACAATGCATCCGTTATTCCTGCACCCGGTGATTACGGCACATGGCTCACTGAGCGTATAAGCAGCACGCCGGGATTTGATCCCGAGGAGCTCATGCAGCAGCCTGTAATTCCTGAACAGAATGAGAATCCGGCATATGCCGACGGACATTTCAATACGCCTTCCGGTAAGATTGAGCTCTGGTCAGACAGTGCGGTGAAACTTTGGGGCGTCAACCCGCTGCCCAGCTATGAACCACTGGATGATTTCAGTGAGTCACATCTTCCATTCAGGCTCATGACTCCCAATATAGCTTCGCGTATTCACTCCCAGTTCGGAAATATCGAGGTTGTCAAGAGTGTGATTGAGACCCCTGCATGGGAGATATCCGTTGCCGATGCACGCAGGCTGCAACTGAAGAGCGGTGACACCATCAGGGTCTTCAACTCACGCGGTGAGGTGACTGGCAGAGTGAAGGTTACCGCACGCGTCAGGAGCGGGAGCATAGTCTTCCCGAACGGCATATGGTTTGCCGAGGGTGGAGGAGTAAACAGGCTCATCCATCCGGCAGAGACTGACATGGGCTATGGGGCAGCCTTTCATAATACCAGGGCAGACATCGAAAAAGTAACGTCATGAGAAGGGGATTTGCATTCGATGCTTCACTGTGTGTCGGCTGCGGGGCCTGCAGCGCCGCCTGTTTTCTGGAGAACGGACTGCAGGCCGGTACGAGAACCGTATTTACGTGGAACGACAGAGCCCTGCCGCTGATGAGGGTCATCAGCCTCTCCCTGGCATGCAGCCACTGTGAAGAGCCAACCTGCGCAGAGGGGTGTCCTGCAAAGGCATATACCGTTGAGGAGAACGGGGTGGTGATACACCATGCAGACAGGTGTATGGGTTGCGGTTACTGCACCTGGAGGTGTCCCTATGATGCACCTAAGATCAATGAGGCCAAAGGTCACATTGAGAAATGCCACCTCTGTCATGAGAGAGCGGAAGAAGGCATCGATCCGGCATGCGTTACAGCCTGCCCGACAGGCGCACTCAGATTTGCAGAGCAGGAAAAGTTTGAGCCTGTCGGCATCGGGTGGTTACCCGAGACAGGCATAGGCCCTTCGCTGATACTTAAAGAGGCTGATAGCTTAAAAGGACCGGTAATCATCCCATCGGGGGAGGCGGATGATGCAGAGGAGGAACTGCCGCAGGTCGGGATGCCCGAAAGGATACGCAAGGAGTGGAGCCTGATACTGTTTTCTCTCCTACTGATATCTGCTTCCGCCATTATGATCATCACCGGCTTTACGGATACACTTATCCCGCCACTGATACCTTTACTTCTTCTCACGGCAGCAATGGCTGTGTCTGTGGCCCACCTGGGGGTGCCTAGCAAAGCCTGGAGAGCAGTAATAAATATCACCTCCTCACCGCTTAGCCGGGAGATAGTGCTGACAGGTCTGCTAACGCTCATCGCGCTGCTGAACTGGATCGCCCCCGGTCTTGTTCCGCCTCCGGTGGGAGCCATTACTGCCCTGCTGGCCCTGATCAGCGTCGACCTCATTTTCTTTGCTGCCGACATGAGAATGGCACTGAAACTCCATTCCGGCCAGGCTTTCTTTGCCGGTATATATATTGTGTCATGGTTCCGGGAGCCGGGAACACTCTTCCTGGTCTTCTCCATGCTGGCAGCAATTTCAGTCGTTCTGAGATACAGGTCTGCCGAAGAACCACCCTTTGTGCGGAATCTCTATTACTTCAGGGCACTGGTGCTGCCAGTCGTCTTCATGCTGCTCTACCCGGAGAGCCCCGTAGCCGACAGTGCGGCACTGGCGCTGTTCCTGGCAGGAGTGGCAGCAGACAGGCTGCTCTTCTATGGCGATTTCAATCCCGTAAATATCAGAACCACGATAAAAGAACACTTTGCTAATGAATATGAAACCAGCATGAGGAATGACTTACATAGGGATTGAAAACAGAATTTCGTGCAAGTTTCATCCAACCTCTGGAAATAAGTTATATACGAATGAAAAAGAGAGAGATAAACAGCGTCAGGACACCGGTCTACCGTGATGCCGGATTTGAGCTGCCGACAGCCGGTACCACCTCGGATGCCTTTGCCGCGGAGACAGCACATGAGCGGGAGCCCGATCTGTACATCTATTCCCGTTACCGCAATCCTACCGTGGTAGCGGCTGAGGAGGCCGTCATGGCCGTTGAAGGCTCCCGGTGGGCCCTGCTGGCTCAGTCGGGCATGGCAGCAATAGACATTGCACTCTCCATCTTCCAGGAGGAGGGCAGCAGGAGTGAATGGCTCTTCTTCTCAGAGATATACGGCGGCACCCTCTCGTACATAAACAGCATACTTATAAGGCGCAGGGGCCAGGGAGTAACCTTCTTCAGCTCCACAGGGAACGATTACGACTATGAGATGCTTGAGAGGATGCTGGCTGAGGTAAAACCGGACATTGTCTACTTCGAAACCATCTCCAATCCCCTTTTGATTGTTGCCGACGGACGCCGTATCATTTCCATGGCAAAAAAACATGGTGCCAGGGTCATTGTTGACAACACCTTTGCCACTCCCCTGTTGTGGAAGCCACTTGATGACGGCGCCGACATGGTGATACACAGCGCCACTAAGTACCTCTCGGGTCACGGTAATCTCACTGCCGGGGTGATATGCGGCAACGACAGTGAACTGTTGCACAGTGCAGTAGAGTATCGCAAGTTCATAGGCCATATGCTCTCTCCGGATGATGCCTACCGGTTACAGACCCAGCTAGCCTCTCTTGAGCTGCGCTTCATGCAGCAATGCAGCAATGCCCGGGCCGTGGCAGAGATGCTCAGCTCATCCGGGCGGGTCGGCACGGTTCTCTATCCCGGCCTGGAAACTCATGCTACCCATACCGGATGCAGGGAGATTACCGGGGGAAAGGGATATGGTGCGATGGTCACATTCGACATTGCCGGTGACAGTCCGGGGGAGAAGAGGGATAGTCGTGACAGGTTCATAGCCGCTGTCTATCCCGATATCAGACTCATACCCACCCTGGGTGACTCTCACACCATACTTATGCCGGTAGAGGCTGTCTGGGGGTCTAAATACCCGGAACCAGGAATGATCAGGATGTCAGTCGGTTTTGAGTCCCCCGAGGTTATCAAGCAGGTTATTGAGCGCGGCCTTCGTTCGTGATCACCACTGCACAGGCTCAATGCCCCTGGAGATAAGCCACTGATTGCATCTGCTGAAATGCGAGCAGCCGAAGAAACCGCGGGAAGCGGAGAGGGGAGAGGGGTGTACGGTCCTGAGGATTAGATGCCTGGAAGGGTCAATCGATTCACCCTTGTTCTGGGCATAGTTGCCCCATAACATGAACACCAGGTTCTCACGGTCATGGTTCAGCGTGGTGATGGCGGCATCGGTGAACCGTTCCCAGCCCCTGTTCTGATGTGACAAAGCCTGATGTGCCCTGACGGTCAGTATGGCATTGAGCAGGAGCACCCCCTGCCCGGCCCAGCGTTCCAGGTTGCCTGATTTCGGTACGGGCACACCAAGATCCCTGTTAAGCTCCTTGAAGATGTTCACAAGGCTGGGAGGAAACTCGGTGCCGTCGGTGACAGAGAAACAGAGTCCATGGGCCTGGCCAATGTTGTGATAGGGATCCTGTCCGATGATCACGACCTTTACCCTGTCAAACGGACAGAGGTCAAAGGCATTGAAGATCTTGCCGGCAGGCGGGAAGACCTGTCGGGTGCGGTATTCCTCCCGTACAAAATCGGTCAGTGTTGCAAAATAATCGCTGCTGAATTCATCCTTCAGCTTCTCCTTCCAGCCTGCTTCAATCTTTACCTGCATAGTCTCCGGATAGACTTGTTGTATGAGGTTAAATATATCCATTTTTCAGAGAACTGCCTTATCTCCTGAACGAAGGATCAAAAAACAATTATATTAGAACCTCAAATTCTGATTGCTATGATTGACCTGAGAAGCGACACTGTAACGAGACCTTCCGCGGGGATGCTTGAGTTCATGATGAAAGCCAGTGTGGGTGACATGATCTTCGGTGAAGACCCTATGGTGAATGAACTTGAGGAGATGTCGGCCTCGATGTTCGGCATGGAGGCAGCTCTCTACTGTCCTTCCGGGACGATGACCAACCAGATTGCCATTAAGGCCCATACCCGTCCCGGTGATGAGGTTATCTGCAGCCGGCTGGCACATATCTACCAGTTTGAAGGGGGAGGTGTGGCCTTCAACTCCGGGGCTTCGGTGGCCCTTATTGACTCTGATAACGGCACCTTCACCGCTGAAGATGTGACGCAGTATATCAACAATCCCAACGACTGTCACAAGGCCTATACCCGGCTGGTAGAGGTGGAGAACACCGTCAACAGGGGTGCCGGAGCCTGCTGGGACTTTACCGAGCTGGTGAGGATCAGGGAGCTGTGCGACAGGCACGGTCTGGGTTATCACCTCGACGGTGCCAGGCTGTTCAACGCCATGACTGCCGACGGCAGGAAGCCTGAGGAGTACGGTGCGCTGTTTGATTCTATCTCCATATGTCTCTCTAAGGGATTGGGTGCCCCGGTCGGTTCCGTACTGCTGGGAAACAGGGATTTCATCAGACAGGGGCAACGGATCAGGAAAGTGCTGGGTGGAGCGATGCGGCAGGCCGGATACATTGCAGCGGCGGGCATCTATGCGCTCCGTAACAACGTGGAGCGTCTTACAGAAGACCACCGTAACGCTGCAGACATCGCTGAAGCTTTGGAGCAGTGTAACCTGGTAGAACATGTCAGTTATGGCGGAAGCAACCTTATCATCTTTACACTGGTGCCCGGAATGAAAGCCACGGAGTTCCTGGATAAGCTGAAAGATCTCGATATTCTGGCACTGAAGACAGGGGAGAGGAGCCTAAGGTTCGTTACCCATCTGGATCTGAGTGAGGCGGATATCCGAAAGAGCTGCGAGGTGCTGGCTAACCTCTGAAGGTGAAGCAGAACTGCCAGAGACCTTTCATAATGCTTTACGGTAGACAAGTTTATCGTCGCCGGGGCCGTAGAACTCACAGAGTGTGGCTGCAAGCTCATAACCGTTTCTGAGATAAAAGTGCCTTGTCAGTTCATACAGAGGCCTCCCTGAGGTCTCGATCCAGACAATTCTTCCTTTCATTGAGCTGATTCGCTCTTCTGCATTTTTCAGTATGATGGAACCGTAATGCTTCTGTCTCTGTTCCTCCTGGATGGCTATCCAGTAGAGATCCCATGAGTGTACTGATGACGGGTTGGGACCAAAGCATGCAAAACCGACAACCTCATCGTTCTCAAGGAGGCGCACCCAGTGGTAACCGCTGCCCTCCTGGCCTTTTTCAGTCGTTTCATCAGCCAGAGAAAGAGCTACCTCTATCTCAAAGTCATAGAAGTATCCGGATGAGGAGAGTATCTTTTCAAGAGCCGGCCTGTCGGCACGGGTTATCTCAAAGGAAATCTCAGCCATGGCTTCAACGGTTCAGGTCACGGATTATATCACCAATTATCTCCTCACGGGTCTGACCGGCATGAAGGGCTGCCGCAATAAATCCACCGTCGGGAGAGAGGCAGGGGTTGGCATTTATCTCCAGCACGTAAACGTTTTCCTCGTCATCAACACGCATGTCCACACGGGCATAACCCCTGAGTTCGAATGTATGCCAGCATGCCATTACCGTTTCTTCCAGCCTGTTAAGAAGGGTGCTGCTCAGGTCAACAGGAAAGCACCTCCAGCAGCAGTGGTACTGAAACGTATCCTCTTCCCATTTTGCCTTATAGCTGACAATCCGTGGCAGATCATCAGGGTAATCGTGAAAGACTATCTCGGCGGGAGGCAGCATCACGGGACCGTCAGGTCCAGATTTGACACTTATATTAAACTCTCTTCCCTCGATAAACTCTTCGATGAACCAGTGGCTGTCACCCTTACCCTTCAGGATATCGGGCATGTAGCCGTCAAAGGTAAAGACCGATTCTTCTGTGATACCCAGAGAGCCGTTTTCCCAGACAGGTTTGAGGATATATTTTCTTCCCGGTGTCATGCCGGCAGCTTCGGAAATTTTGTATCCGCCTGCAACAGGTATTCCGTGGGCCTTCATTATCTGCCGTGCGAGCACCTTGCTGCCTGAGAGAAAAACGGCTTCCACGGAGCAACCGGTATAGGGTATGTGATGCATATTGAGCAGGGCAGGAATGAAATAGAGTATCTCCGCCCTCTTTCCGACCGCCTCTGCCAGGTTGAAGACAAAGTCAAAATCCTCCTCAGCAATATGTGCCATCTCGCTGAAGAAATTTTCAGTGATGCCTCTACGCCGTATATTGATTCCAATTTTTTTCAGCGTCGCCTCAATGAAGTTCACCTGGTCGATGACGTCAAGCTCGTCCGGCAGGGCGTCAGGGGCAGGTTCATTGTAGATGACCAGGCATTTTTCGTCCATCATGCAAGTCCGTAACGTTTTTTGCAGAGTCTATTATCAACTCAATAAGAGTTTCAAAGCCCATGCCGTTCATGCGTGAGAGCATGGGAAGGTCGGAGTGTACCGGGTTGAGTCCGGCCAGCGGGTTGGCCTCGATGAAGCATATCCTGCCGTTCCGGTCGGCCTTCATATCAACGCGGCCGGCATCCACGGCATCGAGGACTCGCCATGCCCCGAGGGCCACCGCATTACATTCTTCCCGCACCGTCTCGTCATACACTTCGTATTTGACATAATTCTCATAGTTCTCTTTCACCTCAACTGAATATGGGAGATCATCCCTGCATATCACCTCCATGCCGCCTGTCACCCTCGCCTCACTGCCTGCGCCGGTGACACCGACGGTGAACTCCCTTCCTGGCAGGTATTCTTCGATCAGTACCGGTTGATGGTAGGTCTCCAGCAATTTGGTCACAACTGTCACCAGGGAATCACGGTCCCGCACCACACTATTTGAGTTGATACCCTTGCCAGTTCCCTCTGCCACAGGTTTGACAAAGAGGGGGTAAGCCAGGGAGGATGCCCGCACAAGGTCAGTGACCGAGGCTGCAATGATGCCCGGACATACCGGTACGCCCGCAGCTTCAACCACCAGCCGTGCCAGGTATTTGTTGAGTGAGACTCCCATCACCACAGGGCCGCTGAAGACATAGGGTATACGATACTGGTCGAGCAGCACCGGCACGGCCGACTCACGTCCGTCGCCGTAGAGTCCTTCGGCAATATTAAATACCATGTCCCATCTGCGTCCTGCGGCGAGCTGGGTCACCAGCTCAAAGAGATTTCCTATCCGTTCCGTCCCGTAGCCAAGGTTACTCAGTGTCGCCTCGAGGGCGGCTACCGTCTCCTCCTTGTCAAACTCAGCAGTCTCATCCATGGTATATCCCCGTTCGAGGTACCACGACCGGAGATCATAGGTAAGGCCTATCCTCATTCGTCAGTTACTTTTTATTGGGATAAGTATACCGGTTGTTTTTGTAGTTCCTGAGCACCCACTTTTCAGGGCCGCTCTCGACGACGTATGATGGCAGGATGGGTATCTTACCGCCCCCTCCGGGAGTATCAATAACAAACTGGGGCACTGCATAACCGCTGGTATGACCCCGCATGCTCTCTATAATCTCTATCCCTGTTTCTACGGTAGTACGGAAGTGGCTGGAGCCGGGAATGAGGTCGCACTGATAGATATAATATGGTCACACGCGCACTGTCAGCAGCTTGTGCATCAGATCCTTCATCGTGGAGGAATTGTCGTTTATTCCCTTCAGGAGCACTGTTTGGCTCCCCAGGGCTATGCCCGCATCGGCAAGCATCTCACATGCCCTGCGTGTATCCTTTGTCAGCTCGTCGGGGTGAGTGAAGTGCAGGCTTAGATAGAGCGGATGATACCTCCGAAGCATTGACACCAGCTGAGGCGTTATCCTCTGTGGGAGCACGGTCGGTATTTTGGTTCCTATCCTCAGGATCTCAATATGTTTTATGGATCTCAGTCGTGAAAGCAGGTACTCCAGCTTATTGTTGTTCATCGTCAGGGGATCTCCTCCGCTGATAATGACATCACGTATTTCGGTGTGCTCCTCAAGATACCTGAAGGCTATCTCCCATTCGTCTTTGGTCAGGTGGCCCAGCTTGCCGACCGAATGTGACCGTGTGCAGTACCTGCAGTATGATGAGCAGAACTGGCTGACAGTGAAAAGCGCTCTGTCAGGATACCGGTGAATGATGCCGGGAACGGGACTGCTGCCTGTTTCGTCGAGCGGGTCAGCCTTCTCAGCCTCGGTGATTATCATCTCCCCTGAGGTGGGTATCATGGTACGGCGCAGCGGGGCGCCGGGCTCCGAATCATAGATGAGAGACAGATAGTATGGAGTGACGCGCAACGGCAACCTGTTCTTCAACCTCTGAAGAGTATTCTTCTCGTCATCGGTGAGCGTCATGACGCGCGACAGAGCCTCGGCGGTGGTAAAGGAATTGCGAAGCTGCCAGCGCCAGTCATTCCAGGAATTAACATTTGTTAGTGGGAAGTAGCGGTGTATGAATTCCGAACTCCGGTTGCTAACTGCTTGATCGTGGGATCCGATCTGCGGGAAGATCATGGTACCCGCACCAGGTTCTTCGTCAGAAGAACAGCCCATGAGGCGGTGCTCATAATGAGTCACCGTAGCCTCTTTTCTGTTAGCGTTCATACTTCGGTAAAATAATTTACCTTCTTTGTCTGGTTGTTGTTTCTAAATGTTTTTAGTGAATATTTTATTTTAAAAATTTCCGCTAAGATATCAAATGGAACAGGTGCGAAAATTATGGCCAGGGAAAGATATCAATAAGGATTATCCGTCTGTTATTATCTGACAGTCTGATTAATAACTATTATGGTGGGAAGTTATTCACTGTTCCTTATTGGTCCTTTGAAATGATGGCCTTCAATTGAGGCGCAAACATATATTAAATTTTAATATCCGGATACTTTTGAGCAATTATTTTCAGGTTATTTTTCACCATCTCATCGCGCTGGGCAGCACACTGTTGAGTGCGTCCTGCATCTTCCGGTGTATTCATCACATAATCCGTCAGTTTATCCAATGTGGTTGTTGCCACATGCATCCTGGTATCTGAACTTGCATAGTAGACAAAGACAGTGCCATCTTCATCAGCTATCCAGCCGTTACTGAAGACTACATTGGAGACATCGCCGACCCTCTCTTCGTCGAGCGGTTCTATGAAATGTCCGGAGGGTCTTCTGATCACTTTCCAGGGCTCCTCCAGTGAGGTGAGGAAGAGGTAGAGGGTATAGCGCAGGCCGGCTGCTGTCCTTCTCACGCCATGTGCAAGATGAATCCAGCCATGCTCGCATTTCAGCGGCGCAGGCCCCTGCCCGTTTTTTACCTCCCTGACAGTGTGGTATTGCCTGGCATCCACAAGCACCTCCTCTCCCAGGACGGCATGCTCCATGCTGTCGCAGAAGCCTGCCGAGATGCCGCTGTCACCTGTCTCTATGAATCCCGACTGCGGACGGGTGTAGATCATATACCTCCCGTTCACGAATTCCGGGTGGAGCACGCAGTTTCTCTGTTGCGCTGCCGACGATCTGAGATCATCAAGCCTCTCCCAGTTATCGAGGTCCCTGGTCCTTGCTATGCCACAGCTTGCAAGAGCAGCTGATGAATCATCCGGCTTACTGTTATCCTTCCGCTCTGCACAGAAGAGACCGTAAATCCATCCGTCCTCATGCCTGGTGAGACGTATATCATAGACATTCATCTCAGGGTCATCGGTGACGGGCATTACGATCGGATGATTTCGGAATCGCCAGTTGTCAATGCCGTTGGGACTCTCCGCGATGGCGAAGAACGACTTCACGTCGAAACCTTCGGTCCTGAGCGCCAGGCAGTACATGCCGTCATGTTTTATCGCCCCTGCGTTAAAGGTGGTGTTGATGCCCAGCCGTGTCATCAGGTGCGGGTTGGTCCTGTAGTTGAGATTATACCTCCAGAAGACGGGAGTGTGATCACGAGTGATAATGGGATACAGATACCTGTCGTAGATGCCGTTGCCGTCTGTTCTTTTAATGTTCCGCCGACTGACAAGCGCAGAGTGCTCTTCAAAGAGCTGCCTGACCCTGCTGTCAAAATCCTTTTCTGTCATGGTTTCCAGTTATATTTCCGGAGCAAATATAACGGATAACGCAAAGCCTTCCCTGGGATTGTACTCCATGTTCTGACATTTGGTGAAATTTTTATATATTGCTATCTGTAACCATTGGCACGGAAAAATGAAAGGTGCATGGGTTCCAGCTCATTTCTGCGCAGGACATCAACTTTCGTGAAAGTTTCCTAAGAGCAATAAAATAATATAATAGATAAACGATGAAAAAGCTTTCCCTCCTGTTTTTTTCAGGGTTCATGCTCTTCATGACGTCGTGCATAAACAATACCACAGGTAGTGAGCATATGGTGGTCGGGTATGTTGCCGGTTTCAGGCATTATGATTTCACAAAAATTGACGCCACAAAGCTCACACATATCAATTACGCATTTGCCAACATCATTGACGGGAGGGTTGCCTTCGGCAGTGACATGATTGACAACACCGACAGAGACATTGAAGACATAAAAACCCTGCTGTCACTTAAGGAGGTCAATCCCGACCTGAAGTTACTGGTATCCGTTGGCGGATGGGGCTGGTCGGGTAATTTTTCGGATGCGGCACTCACGGACTCGTCACGCAATGTTTTTGCCGCCAGTGCGGCTCAGTTTATCCTTGACCACGGACTTGACGGCATCGATCTCGACTGGGAATACCCTAACCAGGTCGGAGCCGGAAACATCTACAGGCCTGAGGATGTGGATAACTTCACCCTGCTGCTTGGATGTGTTCGCAAGCATATAGACTCCCTGGCTGAGAAACTTGATCGCCCCGAGTCATATCTGCTCACGATTGCCACCGGGGGTGACTCAGCATATGTTGCCAATACAGAGCTTGGCAAACTTGAAAAGTATCTCGATTTCATCAACATCATGTCCTACGATTACCATAACGGGCTCACCTCGCAGGCCGGTCATCACAGCAACCTCCGGCTCTCTGCTTCCGATTATCCCCACGGTGATGCCACGGTCCGCAGCGTCAGAATGCATATTGACGCAGGGGTTAGCCCGGCGAAGCTGAATATCGGTGTACCCTTCTACGGAAGGCGCTGGAAGGGTGTTGAGCCGGAAAATGACGGGCTCTACCGCGAGGCGGCGACCACAGGGGAAAGTATTCCATATGCGGATGTGCTGGCTGCCCTGGCAGACAGCGGTTTTGTGCGCCTGTGGGATACGGCTGCCGCGGCACCCTGGCTCTGGAATGATCATGACTCCATCTTCATCTCATACGACGATGAGGAATCGTTAAAGGCAAAGATGGAGTATGTGCTTTCACAGGGACTGGGAGGGGTCATGTTCTGGGAATATACCGAAGACATTGACGGCATGCTCCTGGATGCTATTCTTGAGGGGTTGAAGGGGCAGTGATTTTATGCAAGAGTTCTAAATAAAGAACATTGCCACACCTGCAACGCTGATTACTGCACCCAGGATCTCAGCAGGAGTCAGTTTCTCCTTATATATCCATACTGCCGGCGCTATTATCAGTATGGGCACAATTGCCATGATGGTAGAGGCAATGCCTGTCTCGGTATGCCTCACGGACAGCAGCGAGAAGGAGATCCCCAGGAAGGGACCAAAGAATGCACCCAGTGCGAGAGCTTTCATTGCCGGGACATCCTTGAGCGATCCCAGTGTCTGTCTCCACCTTCCCATTACTGTAATTATGAATGCGAAGCCTGCAATTCCGGCAATTATTCTGATGTGAGTGGATGCGAATGGATCATAGGAGCCCATACCGTACTTACTCAGCACGATACCAAGGCCCTGTCCAAGGGCTCCGATAAAAGCGAACAGCAGGCCTTTGGGGGAGAGCTTGAAGGAGAGCCTTTCGCCTTTGGCAGGCCTGTTAAAGATTGCCAGTGCAATGCCGGTGAGAACAATGATCATACCTGCAAACTGGAGGATGGTGAGCCTCTCATCAAGCATCAGGTAACCAAAGAAGGCAGCCATGGGAGGCGCCAGGGTCATGATGAGCATGGCGAACCTTGAGCCGATCAGGGCATAGCTTCTGAAAAGGAAATAATCGCCCAGAACAAGTCCTACCAGCCCGGACAGTGCCAGCCATATCCAGTTATGGGTTGTGGCGTCCACCGGAAAGAAATGCCCCCGGCTGATCAGGGTGAAGACGCCTATGAAGATGATGGCCAGCGAGAGCCTGAAGATATTCACCGTGAGCGAGCCCACCTTTTTGCTGGCCGACTCGAAGGCCAGGGCAGTGATGGTCCAGAACAGTGCCACGGCAAGGGCGGCAAATTCTCCTGTATGGGCAACAATGTAATCAGCCACGGCAAGAAAGATTTCAGGGCACAAAAATATGCAAAGCAAGCAACTCTGTTCCGTTGAGTTAATATCTTTTGCTTATTCAGTCAAAGAATTTCACCGGCACGGGCATTATTTATATATTTGAATGAACCTTAAAAACTTAAACCATGAATGCGAAGACAAAGGCTATCGTATCACACCTTTTCGGAATAGGATGGATCATCGCCCTCATTGTCAACATGAACAACAAGGAGGAGTATGCCAGCTATTACATAAGACAGAATCTGGGTCTGATAATCATAAGCATAGCACTGTCGGTGCTCAATGCCATTCCTGTCCTGGGCCAGGCTATCTGGCTTATAGGAAGCATCCTTGTGTTTATTTTCTGGCTCATGAGTCTTATATGGTCGGCTCAGGATATCATGAAGCCCATTCCCTGGTTGGGCGAACAGTTTCAAAGCTGGTTCAGGGGTTTCTGATTCAATGAAGGCAAAGCTCCTTTTTGCACTCTTTGTTGCCATGGTTGCCCTGGCGGCAGCAGGGTGCAGTGCCGATGCACCTGTAAAGCCTAATATAATTATCATCCTCGCCGACGACCTTGGATACGGAGATACGGGGCCTTACGGTCAGGAGAAGATTGAGACACCACATATAGACCGTCTGGCAGAGGGTGGCATGCGGTTCACCCGTCACTATGCGGGCTCAGCTGTCTGTGCCCCTTCGCGATGCGTTCTGCTGACCGGCATGCATACCGGGCATGTGCAGGTAAGGGGCAACGATGAATGGGCCGAAAGGGGAAATGTGTGGAGTTACCGCGCCATGATTGCAGATTCATCCCTAGAAGGGCAGCGGCCACTGGCTGATGGGACTCAAACCATCGCTTCACTGTTGCAAAAGAACGGATATATCACAGGTGCCGTTGGCAAGTGGGGCCTTGGTTCACCCCATACAGGAGGCAGACCCAACAGCCAGGGATTTGGTTTCTTCTACGGATACAACTGCCAGCGGATAGCCCATACATACTACCCGGTACATCTCTGGCGCAACAACTCGAGGGTATGGCTCGGAAACGATACAGTCGCTCCCCACACCGGATTTGCTCCCGGGGACGACCCATATGACCCGTCCAGCTATGGCAGGTTCAATATGAGAGACTATGCTCCCGAGCTGATGTTCAGAGAGATGATCTCCTTCATCGACTCCTGTGGACGTAAGCCTTTTTTCCTCTACTGGGCAACGCCCATACCTCACCTGGCCCTTCAGGCTCCCGGGGAGTGGGTTCGCCGCTACGTTGACAAATTCGGAGAGGAGGAGCCCTATACCGGGGGCCAGGGTTACTTCCCGGTTCGTTACCCGCATGCAACCTATGCTGCCATGATCTCATACCTTGATGACCAGATCGGCAGACTTGTATCCCGCCTGAAGGAGATGGGCATCTATGATAACACCCTTATACTCTTTACCAGTGATAACGGTCCGGCATGGAACGCCGGCACTGATCCTGAATGGTTCGGCAGCGCCGCCCCCTACAGGGGCAGTTACGGCTACGGCAAGGGCTTCCTGTTTGAGGGAGGGATACGTGTTCCTATGATAGCCTCGTGGCCCGGCGTGATCGGGGAAGGAGAGGTCTCTGATCATCTGTCAGCCTTTCATGACCTACTGCCCACAATCTGTGAGATCACCGGCATGGAGCTGCCACAAGGAACCGACGGCATCAGTTTCCTGCCTGAACTGACCGGAAGGAAGCAGCAGCAGCATGAGTACCTCTACTGGGAGTTCCCTGAGTACGGAGGACAGCAGGCAGTGATGATCGGAAATATGAAGGCACTGCGCAGGGAGATGCACAAGGGGAATGACAGGTTCGAACTCTACAATCTCTCAACAGATCCGCGGGAGATGCATGATCTGGCTGCGGAGAACCCTGAACTTATAGAAAGGGTCAATGCAATAGTGGAGAAGGAGCATATTAGCTCGCAAAATCCGCGGTGGAGGTTCAGCCTGATTGACAATTAGAGAGGCGAAAGCAGCATCCCTCATTCCGCCCCTTTATTCTGCCCGATACGAAATATGACATTGCAGGGTAACGTTATCAGACAGCACATTTGAACCCGGACCGGCAGTCTTGCCATGACTGAAAAGTCTGCTATCTTTACAGCTTAATTATTTGAGGGGTTGACAAAACTGAATGATATACTGCAGGGGTTTGAACCGGTAGGTCTTGACGGGACATACAATGTCAGGTACATGAACCGTGTTGACACCAAGTATCTCTTCCCGGTAAGCAAGCTGCCCCTGCTACTGCGTAGTGTCCGGTCAGTATACTCTGCTCTCGAGATAGATAACGAGCGCGAGTTTTGCTACAAGACTGTTTACTTCGACACCCCCGACCTGGTCTTTTACCTCCAGCATGTAACCGGAAAACTGAACAGGACAAAAGTCAGGGTCAGGAGTTACGAGAGCAACGGACTCACTTTCCTTGAGGTAAAGCAGAAATCGAACAAGGGAAGGACCTCAAAAACAAGGCAGGAGAAAGAGAAGGTGATGGATGGGATGGACCACCTGGAGGAATCTCATGAGTTCCTTGAGGAGCTGATATCGGCGGATTCTACCTCCTTAAAACCCGTGCTGAATACCGGCTTCACACGCATAACACTGGTGAACCTGCAGCATGCGGAGAGGATCACCGTTGACTACAATATCACCTGGAACAACCTGAAGGGTGAATGCCTTAAGATGCCCTACCTGGCAATAGCAGAGATAAAGAGTGAAAAGTCGACGGCACTGTCACCCTTCTTTATGCAGCTGAAGAGCCAGGGCATACGCAGCACGGGATTCAGCAAGTATGTTACTGGAATGGCACTGTTGAACGGTGCCACGAAACAGAACAACATTAAACCAAAGTTTTTACTCCTAAACAGGATCAGGGATGAATTTTACAGGAATGGCACAGCCTGACGTCAGCACAACGGCAGCGGTATCGGAAATGTTCAGTTTTGCCGGGTTCCCGGAGCTGTTGGTGCGCTTTGGCATTAACCTGGCGGT
Source organism: Bacteroidales bacterium (assembly GCA_029210565.1). Lineage (GTDB taxonomy): Bacteria > Bacteroidota > Bacteroidia > Bacteroidales > VadinHA17 > SR-FBR-E99. Next base: position 33,832 of record JARGFQ010000003.1, on the reverse strand, counting down.
CATAATATTGCTGGTTCGATGGCTCTATTACTCCGCCGCCAGAAGAAAGGATTATCTCTTTACATACATACTTATCTCCACTGTGGTCTTCTTTCTGTGCTACCTGCTTGAAAGTGTCACACTGCAGATAGGATTCGCACTGGGGCTCTTTGCCATCTTCGGTATCATCAGGTACCGTACCAACCCCATGCCCATCAAGGAGATGACCTACCTCTTCCTGGTCATCGGTGTCTCCGTGATCAATGCCCTTACCGCTGGCACGAGCATCGATGAGATCCTGTTTGCCAATCTTGCCATATTGCTCATCACCTTTGGCCTTGAGAAGGTGTGGCTGCTCAGGCACACATCATCAAAATCAATCGTTTATGAAAAGATAAATCTTATCGTACCTGAGAAATATGACGAGATGATTGCCGACCTCCGTCAGCGTACAGGTATTCAGGAGATCAAGAAAGTTGAGATAGGATCAATAAATTTCCTGAAGGATACCTGCAGGATGATAATATATTACGATGACAAAAGCCGCTCTGTCAATCTTGCCGACCAGGATGGTTTTATCAAACCTGACAACTATGATGACGAATAGAACGGCTGTTATGATACTTTTTGCATATCTCCTGCCGGCAGCGGTTGCCGGGCAGAAGACTGATTATGGTATCTGGTATGAGGCCAAGACCGAAAAAAAGATCATTGGCAATTTTCGTCTGGATCTTGAAGCCAGTATACGTACTGACCAGAATGCAGCACATATTGACAAGTATTATATTGAGCCCGGAGTCAGGTACAAATTCAATGACTATCTGGCTGCCGGTCTCTATTACCGTCTTATAGAACAAAATGAGGATGACGGCAAATACCATATTCGTCATCGCTGGTTCCTTCAGGTAAAAGGTACTGCACCTGAGTTTTACCGCTTCACCTTTGCACTCAGGTCGCGAATCCAGCAGCAGATCAAAACATATATTGAAGATCCCCATGATGAAGTTCCGGGTTGGTATCACAGGCTAAGGTTTGAACTCGATTATGATATCAGGGGATTGCCTTTGAAGCCCTACGTCAACGTGGAGATGCACACCATGCTGTTCAGTCCCAATGAATATACTGCAGACAAATGGCGTTCGATGATAGGTGCCGAATATACTTTCAACAAGAGGCACACCTTCGGGCTGGAGTATATATACAATGACAGCAGGGTAACCAAGCCTGCCTACGAAAACATACTGGGAGTAACCTATTCCGGGAAACTGTAGCTCGACAGCGAGATTTTCAGCCTTGCGGTCCGCTGGGTGCCTCGGCCAAATCCTCTATATTTGCTGAACTTTTGCAGGCAGATGTTGTTATCTGCTAAATCATAATTAAAAGAATGACTGATTGGAGTGTTGACAGTATAGGTGATCTTAAGGGTAAAATATTAATTGTTACCGGCGGGGCCAGCGGTATAGGGCTGGCAGCTTCGGAGGTGCTTGCATCAAAGGGTGCTGGACTGGTGCTGGCCGTGAGGAACATCTCAAAAGGGGAGAAGGCTGCTGACAGGATCAGAGCACTGCACGCCGCTGCGGAGGTGACTGTAATGCATCTTGACCTTGGCGACCTTGCCTCTGTCAGGCAGTTTGCATCGGAGTACACCGGGCGTTTTGACAGGCTTGACATACTCATTAACAATGCAGGGGTGATGGTGCCACCCTACTCAAAGACGAAGGACGGCTTTGAGCTCCAGTTCGGTACGAACCACCTGGGGCACTTTGCTCTAACAGCACAACTGTTGCCACTGCTCATGGCCACGCCTCTTTCCAGGGTGGTCACTGTCAGCAGTATCGCTGCACGCAAAGCCAGGATTAACTTCAAAAATCTTGACGGGTCGCACGGATACAACCCGATGACCTTCTACCGGCAGAGCAAGCTGGCCAATCTGCTCTTTGCCGTTGAGCTTCAGCACCGTCTTGAGCGTGCCGGATCAACCAGTATAAGTGTCCTGTGCCATCCGGGAATCAGTGTCACCAACCTGCTGTCACGTGGATCGGGCAAGGAGACAGGCAAGGTGATGAAGGCACTCATGAGTATCGTCGCTCAGCCTGCTGATAAAGGGGCGCTGCCAACGATTTGTGCTGCCACTCACGGTGACTTGCGCGGAGGCGAGTATATAGGACCTGACGGTTTTGGAAACCACAAGGGACATCCGGCCCTGACCGATGAGGCCGGCAAGATGTTTAAGGCTGACCTCTCCGCAAAGCTGTGGGAGGTATCCGAATCGCTCACCGGCGTTAAGTACCCGATCTGATTCCAGTCCACAGTCAGCAGTCTTCAGTCGGCAGTCTCTTGAGTCTTCAGTCTTCAGTCGGCCACCTTCGCCACATCCTACATTAAAACTACGGACTTCGTCCGACGTAGCGGACTTCGTCCGTCGAAGTAGGATGTTGAAAGAGGCTACGGTGGCTAATAGCAGTCGGAGGTCTCTTCAGTCCACAGTCAGCAGTCTCTTGAGTTCACAGTCTACAGCTTACATTATTGGAATGGTAAGTTGACTACAGACTGAGAACTGGAATCTTGTGCAACAGTTATTGAACAATTCGCGAAAAATGTTGTTTGATTCCTGAAACATGTAATCGTAAAACCAAAAAAAAGCACAATACCATGGAAACAACAAAATGGACGATAGATCCCTCACACAGTGAGATACAGTTTAAGGTGAAACACATGATGATCACCACCGTAACAGGCAGTTTCAAAGAGTTTTCTTCCGAGGTTGAGACGCAGAGCGATGATTTTTCAACGGCAAAGATTAAATTTCAGGCAGCCACGGCATCGGTTTTCACTAACTCCGACCAAAGAGACGAGCATCTCAGGAGTGCTGATTTCTTTGATGTTGAGAAATACCCGGAACTGAAGTTTGAATCCACATCACTGGAAAAAGTGGATGATGAGAGCTTCACCCTGAACGGCAATCTGACCATCAGGGATATAACAAAGCCAGTGAAGCTTGATGTTGAGGTTGGCGGTATCGGCAAGGACCCATGGGGAAATCTCAAGGCCGGCTTCAGTCTTACAGGCAAGATCAACCGGAAGGAGTGGGGGTTGAACTGGAATGCAGCTCTTGAGGCTGGCGGGGTACTGGTCAGCGACGACGTGCGCATCTTCTGCGAGGTGCAGTACGCAAAGCAAGCCTGACGCGTTCACCAGCCAGACAATGTAAGGTTTTTCAGGTTCTGGGGATTACGTAGATTTCTCACCGGAGGCTATCAGGGCCTCCTTTAGTCTGAACATAGGACTTGCATCTTTGTTAAATGAAAGTGAACTGACGTCTCACTAAACACAGAGATTATGTCATATGACGCATCAATAAAGGAGCTTTCACCCGGGCAACGCGATGAGCTGCTCAAGACTTTGAAAAACCGTTTTGAGAAAAACATGGATCGCCACAAAGACCTTGAATGGACTGCAGTAAATGCAAAGCTGCACACCGCCAGTCCAGGGAAACTTTGGTCACTTAACGAAATGGGGAGAACCGGCGGTGAACCCGATGTGGTGGGCCATGATAAAAAGACCGATGAGTACTACCTTTTCTACGATTGCTCCCCGGAGAGCCCGGCCGGGCGCAGAAACGTCTGTTATGACCGTGAGGCACTGGAATCCAGAAAGTCATTTCCCCCAGCAAACAATGCTATGGACATGGCAGCCGACATGGACATTGAGCTTTTGACGGAGGAGCAATACCGTGAGCTGCAGAAGCTCTGTGGTTTTGACAACAAAACCTCGAACTGGATCAAAACACCTGACAGTATAAGGAAGCTCGGTGGTGCCCTTTTCGCGGACCGCCGTTACGGTACTGTCTTCGTATATCACAATGGAGCCTCCTCTTACTATGCTGCAAGAGGGTTACGCGGATCAGTGAGAGTATGAATTCAACTCCGGGATATTAGTACTTGAGCCCCGGATATTCCGGCCGGGTTATTCGTCATGTCCTCTCTAGAAGATCAGGGTCAGGGCGAGGTACTTTACCATCAATCCCAGAACAGTGCAGATTACTGTGTCCCTGATCCTGTGCCGTAGCATTCCTGCGGCAAGGGAGATGACCGGTGAGGATAGCGGCAGAGCATTGAAGACAAAAATTGTCAGGTTGCCATACTTTTCTATGCGTGCCTCGGCATTTACATAACGTTTCCGGCCGATAAACTTATCAATGAAGCTGTTGCTCACCAGCAGGCCAATGGAATAGTCGATCGACTGTGAGAAGAGAGCCGTAACAATGGCTACGGCATTGAGCGCCAGAACACTCATGTCACCTTGCAGATAATAAATGAACGCCACCTCCACAGGCATGAAGAGAAAGAAGAGATAGCCGCAGGCGTTAACAATGGCAAATGAAAGCATCCCCTCGTCACGCGAACCATTGTAGATGTCCCGCCCTACGGTCATTGATGCGATCACAATGGCTGTTATCACCAGCAGCACTGCAATAATGATCCGTGTGATTTCCGCGGGGCTCTTTTTAACCATTACCAGCGGCAGTAGGGTTTGACTGAGAGTGCTGAGTTATAGTACCTCGGGTCACCGGAGACCTCCTGGCCCAGCCACGGTGGCTTCTCAAAGGCCTCATCAACTGATCCGAGCTCTATCTCCGCCATCACCAGTCCGCTGTTCTCCCCGTGAAAAACATCCACCTCAATGATATGACCTCCATAAGGAACCAGGTAACGTGTCTTCTCCACCGGCCATGGTTCGCACAGTTTTAAGAGCTCCAGGGCATCGTCAACAGGTATCTCCTTCTCCCACTCATACCGTGTAAGTCCTGATGCATCTGCAAGTCCCTTGACAGTAATGTAACCCTTCGCTCCACGGACGCGCACCCTCACGGTTCTGTCAGGCAGAGACGAGAGATACCCCTGCATGATCTCAGTTGTTTCTGTGGCCTGATCAATGAACTCGCCGCAGACAAGAAATTTTCTTTCAATCTCCAGTGCCATTTTCGCCTTTAAAGATAGGTTTTTAAGTTTTTTATATAAGGATTGTGTTTTTTTTCAGGCAATAAGTTGACATGATACAATTTTGTGTACTTTAGCAGCCACAGATATGAAGAGAACAACAGCATACTGCTATTTTTATTACTATTATCAGTCCGCACCGGGACCGAGTAGTTGTATGTCTGTGTAAAGATAACAGAGAAATATGATGAATAGAGTCCCGTGAAAACGGGACTTTTTTTTTGAACAGAAAGATGAAGAGTGAACTTATTCAACCTGCGATGCGCCTTAAACATGTTGAGGAGTATTACTTCTCAACCAAACTGGCCGAGATAGCCCGCATGAGGCAGCTGGGCATCGAAGTCATAAACCTGGGGATCGGCAGTCCTGATATGCCTCCGGCGGCGAAAGTAATTGAGGAACTTGGCAGAAGCGCATCTGACAGCCGCAATCACGGCTACCAGGGCTACAGGGGTATACCCGCACTGAGAAACGCTTTTGCGTCATGGTATATGCAATATTTCAATGTGAAACTTGAACCCGGGACCGAGATACTACCGCTGATTGGCTCCAAGGAAGGGATAATGCACATCAGCATGGCCTTTCTCGACCCGGGTGATGAGGTACTGGTGCCTGACCCCGGTTATCCGGCCTATGGCGCCGCAGCAAAACTGGCAGGCGGCACCATCAGGTCTTATGACCTTACGGAGGATAACGGATGGACGCCGGACATTAAGGCTATTGAGGCCTCCGGGGTGGAGAGGGTGAAGATGATGTGGATCAATTATCCCCATATGCCTTCCGGTGCCAGGGCCACACCGGAGATTTTTGAACGGCTGGTCTCCTTCGCCCGGAGGCACAGCATACTGCTGTGTCAGGATAATCCTTACAGTTTCATTCTCAACAAAGACTACCTGAGCATTTTCTCAGTACCGGGAGCCCGTGATGTCTCGCTGGAGCTGAACTCTCTCAGCAAATCGCATAACATGGCAGGGTGGAGGATAGGCATGGTTGCCGGCAACGGGTCATATATAAATGAGATCCTGAAGTTTAAGAGCAACATGGACTCCGGCATGTTTCTGCCGTTGCAGGCTGCTGCCGTTGAGGCTCTGGCAGCGCCTGAGGTGTGGTATGATGATCTCAACGAAATCTATCGCCGCCGCCGGATTATCGCCGCGGAGATAATGAAAACCCTCTCGTGCACCTTTGATCAGGTGCAGGCCGGGCTGTTCCTCTGGGGTAAAATCCCGTCGCAGTGTCCTGATGCGGTCGAAATGACCGAAAAGCTGCTTCATGAAAACCATCTCTTTATTACTCCAGGGTCAGTCTTCGGAGAGAACGGGAAGAGATATATAAGGATTTCTCTCTGTGCAACTGAGGAACTCCTGACTGCAGCGCTGGAACGGATCCGGTCAAAGAAAAATGTAACATTCAACCAAACATTTTAAGATCAGATGTCTGCAAATATTTGCATAGTAGGATTGGGTCTCATAGGAGGCTCCCTGGCACGAAGCCTGAGGCTCAACGGTTTCTCCGGAAGGATAACAGGTGTGGAGAGTAATCCGCATCATTGCACTATTGCCATGTACCGTGGCCTGGCAGATGAGTTTCTGCCACTGGACGAGGCTGTTGACAAGTCGGATATCATTATCCTCTGTGCCCCTGTGGATGTAAACTGTCAGCTTCTGCCCCAGGTACTTGATATGATTCATGATACTTCAAAGGTGGTTACCGATATGGGTTCCACCAAGTCGGACATTGCTGCAGTGGCGGCATCGCACCCGGCACGAGGCAGGTATGTATCGGCCCACCCCATGGCTGGCACCGAGCACTCCGGCCCGGCAGCAGCCCTCGACAGGCTATTCTTCGACAAAGTGGCAATAATATGTGACCCCGGAAGCAGTGACACGGATGCGCTGGAGCTGATAACTGCCCTGTTCCAGTCGCTCAACATGCATATCCGATATATGAAGGCATCAGACCACGACGTGCACGTGGCATATGTGTCACACATCTCGCACATAACCTCTTTCGCCCTTGCGCTGTGTGTTCTTGCCAGGGAGAAGAACAATGAAAATATCATGGCCCTTGCCGCGGGAGGGTTTGAGAGCACCGTGCGCCTCTCAAAGAGCAGCGGTGAGACATGGGCTCCCATCTTTCTGGGAAACTCGGGCCCGATACTTGAGGTTATTGATACCTATATTGAAAAGATGCGGCTATTCCGGACACATATTGAAACCGGCAACGGGGATGCACTTAAAGAGCTTATGCTCTCTGCGAACGAGATTGGCCAGATCCTGAAATGAAACCTGCATAAGAAAGAGCATAAAAGGTGAATGTGAATAATCAATTTGAGACAGATGCCATCGGGCAAATAAGATAAAGATATTTTGATCAATAAATAAATGACCGGAAAATGACCCCAGCTATCACAACAAATGCCAAAAGGAGACTGAATATCATTCCGATAGAGGAGTGGCCCATTTTTAAGCAACGTCCCCTGCTGATTGCCGGACCCTGCAGTGCCGAGAGCGAGGAGCAGGTGATGCTCACCGCCGCCGGACTGGCAGCCACGGGCAGGGTTGACCTCTTCCGTGCCGGCATCTGGAAGCCGCGCACCCGTCCTGATCAGTTTGAAGGTGTGGGAACCGTCGGGCTGAAATGGCTCCGGCAGGTGAGAGAGGTGTACGGACTTCCCGTCTCCGTGGAGGTTGCCACGGAGAAACACGTTTACGAAGCCCTGAAGCATGGTGTCGACGCTGTCTGGATAGGGGCCCGTACAAGCGTCAATCCGTTTGCGCTTAACGAGATAGCATCTGCTCTTAAGGGATCCGACGTTATGGTCTTCATAAAGAACCCCGTCAACCCTGATCTGGAACTGTGGATCGGGGCTGTTGAGCGGATAAGCAAGGCTGGTATTACCCGGCTTGCAGTCATCCACCGGGGGTTCTCGACGTGGGAGAAATGTGCCTTTCGTAACCAACCGAGGTGGCAGATACCGGTGGAACTGCGCCAGCGAATGCCGGACCTGCCGATGATCTGCGACCCGAGTCATATGGGCGGCGACAGATCTTTCATTGGCGACCTGTCGCAGAAGGCTATGGACCTGAACTACGACGGACTGATGATTGAGTCGCACAACGACCCGGCAAGCGCACTGAGCGACAGGAAGCAGCAGGTCACACCATCGAAGCTGACCGAAATCCTCGACAGCCTGGTGCTGAGATCACCAACATCGGACGACCCGGAGTTCCTTGAGACGATTGACGATTTGCGAAGCCAGATCGATGTATATGACAACCTCCTCCTCGATATCCTGGAGAGCCGCATGCTGGTGGCCGAGACAATAGGAAGGTATAAAAAAGAACATAACATTACTATTCTTCAGACCACAAGGTGGAAGGAAGTAAAGGACAATGCGGTGGACAAGGGTGTAAGGAAAGGGCTGACCCCCGAGTTCATTCAGATCTTCCTGGAGGCGATACACCAGGAATCGATCATACACCAGATGAAAGTGATGAAAGAAGATTAATTTAGCATACAACTAATAAGAGAAAAAACCTGACTATTAAACGACACATGGAGGTTACCGTTCATCCGTCGCATATTGCGGGAAGCATTATGGCACCACCCAGCAAGAGCCTGACGCAAAGAGCTATAGCTGCCGGTATGCTGGCCCGGGGCACCACCGTGATACGCAATCCTTCATTCTGCAACGACTCACTTGCGGCAATCGGGATGGCCAGGGTACTGGGAGCCGCTGTCTCCATGGATAATAATTCTATTACAATTAAAGGAGGGTCCGGAGCTCTCTCTCCGGTGACTCTTCATTGCGGCGAGTCAGGACTGGCACTTAGAATGTTTGCACCTGTGGCAGCCCTGCTTGCCGACCGGGTGACCCTCACCGGTGAGGGATCACTGGCAGGGAGACCGGTTATAATGATAAGCGAGGCCATGCCTCAGTTTAGAGTTAATATCCAATCCGAAGGAGGAGTGTTGCCGGTTACAATGACAGGAAGGCTCACAGCAGGAAAGGCCGTTATTAACGGTTCCAGGGGCTCACAACTGCTGACGGGTCTGCTGATGTCACTGCCATTACTTGAGTCGGGAAGTGAGATCACGGTTGAGAATCTGAAGAGCATGCCCTACATAGCCATGACGCTGCAGCTCCTGGAGGAATTTGGCATCCGTGTCATTCATGACGACTTCAGGTATTTTAAGGTACCGGGCAGCCAGTCATACCGTCCCCGCGAATACACTGTTGAGGGCGACTGGAGCGGGGCAGCTTTCTTGCTTGTCGCGGGGGCGATGGCAGGTGCAGTGACGGTGAAAAGCCTCAACCTCAGCAGTCTGCAGGCTGACAGTGCAATAGTGAGGGTGCTTGAAAATGCCAGCTGTCAGCTTACAACAGAGGCTGTCGGGGTGAAGGCTGAGAGGTCCGAACTGAGGCCTTTTGTCTTTGATGCCACCGATGCACCTGATCTCTTTCCCCCGCTGGCAGCGCTGGCTTCATTCTGCAGCGGCACCAGCAGGATCAGTGGCGTAAGTCGGCTGCAGCATAAGGAGAGCGACAGGGCAGAAGCCATTGCCGATGTTCTTGGTGCAATGAATATTGAAGTGCAGATTAGCGGTGATGAGATGCTTATCATTGGCGGAAGGGCAGTTGGCTCCAGCGTATCATCACACAACGACCATCGTATTGCAATGATGGCGGCAGTGATGGCCCTGGCAGCTGAAGGGACAACAACGATAGCAGGTGCAGAAGCGGTGGCGAAGTCATATCCGGGCTTCTTTGATGACCTGGCCCGTCTCGGCGCGGAGATATCCCGATAAGCCGATCTTTCGGGACAATTCCCTGTAACCGTATTCCCAGAAGTTTCTAGCGCGACCGTATCTCGCGCTTCATAAAGAGTATATAGGACACAACAAAGCTGATAATAGTACCTGCAGCCAGTCCGGTCACCTGCGGCCATACCATCAGTAGGCTCTGTCCCAGCGGCAGCGGACCCGGCAGTGCACCTATCATCTGCTCCATGGTAAGAGGTCCGAGGCTGCGCACGGAGGGCATCAGCAGGGTGGTGGTAGCCTCGCTGAAGAGCTGGTTGGGCATCACCCGCAGCAGTGCCAGCCGGATATGCTCAAATGCAATTATGGTCTGAGGAGCAGCCATCTCCGACGGCGCCAGTGGCTTCGTTATAAGATTTACTATCAGCGGGTAGAATACCGAGAAGAACAGCCAGACCGCTATTGCCGAGAGCGCAGCCGTGGCAGGCTGACGGAACAGTACCGAGAAGAGTATCGAGAGGATAAGCCAGAATGCCGCATAGAGAATACTCAACAGGATGAAGAATACCATCCTCATAAATTCCCCGGCAGTGGGAGGGATACCGATAAATATCAGTCCTGCCCCCATTACCAACAATCCCAGCGCCATAAGCATAACACTTATCACTGCCAGTGCAGCTGTGAACTTGGCATTAATGATATAGTCGCGATGTATCGGCTGCGACAACATACGACCCAGGGTTCCCCTGTTATGTTCCGAGTTGATGGCATCAAACCCCAGTGCAATGCCAAGCAATGGACCCAGGAAGCTGATGAAGACCGTGAATGAAGGCATGGTGCCGTCAGTGATGGTAAACAGTTTCAGGAAGAAGAAGGTGCCCTCCGGGTCATTGGGTTTTACAGCCTGGGAAAAGTTGGCCAGGGCAGTGTACAGTGATCCGAGAGAGGTGAGGACAATAATGGCGATGAGAATTATAAATCTCCAGCTGCGGATATGGTCTGCCATTTCCTTCTCAACTATCACGCGGAAAGGGTGCCTTATCCTCTCCCCTGTACGGGAAGGCTTTGTCTTAATTGATACAACAGCATTACTCATGATCAACACCTCCTTCAAAATAGCGGAAATAGATATCGTCAAGACTGTAATCCTTTCCTTCTTCATTTGCAGACCGGCCGTCTCCATTGAAAAGCTGTGCTGCCAGGCTCTTAACGTCTCCGACAGCCAGAAGCTTACCTGCCACGAAGATCCCCACCCTGTCACAAACCTGCTGAACCTGGTGCAGGTGATGGGATGAGAAGAGAACGGTGATCTTCTGTTCGCGGCTGAGTCCGACTATCAGTTCAAGGAACTCCCTCACCCCCGCGGGGTCTATTCCGAGTGTCGGCTCATCAAGAATGATCACCAAAGAATCCTTTATGAGTATATCGGCAAGTCCGAGCCTCTGCCTCATCCCCCTGGAGTATTTTCACGGGAATTCTTTTAGCCTGCTGATGCCTGAATTTGACATCCTGACAGGGAGAAGGTATTAGAAGTAAATTAGTTTTTATTAATTAACTTTCTTCCTGAAATGTAAATCATACATTCAGGTCAGATATGTCTGTCTCATCCATTATCCTGATTGTCGCCGCCGGCGTGGCGCTTTTACTGCTGTTGGTGCTGAAGGTCAGGATCAACGCTTTTATATCTCTTCTGATCACTGCAATCTTTGTTGGGATTCTTGCCGGCATGCCGCTAAGGGAGGTGACTGCAGCCATCCAGAAGGGGATGGAAGAAACGCTTGGATTCATTGCCGTAGTTGTAGGACTGGGTGCAGTCTTCGGACAGATCCTCGAGAGCTCCGGCGGGGCACATGCGCTGGCAAACTCCCTGCTCAGGAGGTTCAGGCATGGCAGAGCATCATGGGCAATGCTGTTTACCGGGTTCATTGTCGCAATTCCAGTCTTCTTCGACGTCGGCCTGATCATTTTCATCCCGATCATCTATGCCCTGGGAAGGGATACCGGGAAATCACTCCTGTATTTTGGAATACCGCTTCTGGCAGGATTGGCGGTGGCTCACAGTTTCATACCCCCTACGCCAGGGCCCGTAGCCGTCTCGGAGATAATCGGTGCAGACCTTGGATGGGTGATCGTGCTCGGCCTGATGCTGGGGCTGCCCACGGCAGTCATTGCAGGACCACTCTTCGGAAGGTTCATTGCCGGCAGGATAAAGATTAATCCACCGGTCTCTGTGAACGACGCTGGCGATGTGGAAGCCTCCCGGAGCGGATTACCCTCTTTCCGGATGGTAATGGTTCTGATCGTAACCCCTCTGTTGCTGATCGTTGTAAGCACACTGACAGGCATGCTGGTTAAGAACGGAAGCCTGTCCTCATCAACAGTAACTGAAATTCTGATATTCATCGGCCATCCCTTCTCGGCGCTTATTATTGCAACACTGCTGGCGATCTGGCTGCTGGGCCTCCGGCGGGGAATGTCTCGCGACAGGATCATGTCACTCAGCACAAAAGCCTTAGGGCCCGCAGGAATTATTATCCTTGTTACAGGAGCAGGAGGTGTTCTGAAGGAGGTTCTGGTTCAGAGCGGTATCGGAACAACCCTTGCCGACTCAGTGGCCGGGACAGCTCTTTCACCGATACTACTGGCATGGGTCATTGCAGCGCTGGTGCGTATCACCCAGGGATCAGCTACGGTTGCCATGATCACCGCTGCAGGCATTGTAGCGCCAATTCTGACTGCTTTTGCATTAAGCGATCCTCACAGGGCACTGATCGTCATTGCCATATCATCCGGTGCTACCATAGCCTCGCATGTCAATGACAGCGGGTTCTGGCTGGTAAGCAAATACTTCGGCATGAATGAGAAGCAGACCCTTCAGTCGTGGACGGTGATGGAAACCATTATTGCAGTATGCGGACTTGTCTTCACGCTTACTGCCAGCCTGATTATCTGATGGTTCATAGATTAAAGTCAGTATTACTCAGCCCAGGCAGGACAGCAGGAACAAATTTGATATTAATGCTATTGTTGCAGTTTTCGAACAGTAATTAAATTATTTCGTCCGGATACCCCGGAATATCTACTAAGCAAATAAATAAGAGACACATACTTGTTCGAATAAAAAAAATGTTTTTCGACCATATTTCAAAAAAACCATAAACTGTATGATTACCATACCGGATAAATATTTAAATTGGCCACGCTAATAAAAGAAGGTTGAACCAAAACTGAAACTCCATGTTACTCCACCAGCAATTTGTCCGGATGGCAAAGAAGAATGCCAGCAAGCTTGCGATTAAAGACAAGTCCACGGGTAAGAGTGTCACCTATTCCAGGGCTCTGATAGGAGCACTGATACTGAGTTCGAAGTTCCGGAAATATGACCCGGGATTCATCGGTATAATGATTCCCACCTCTGCAGGCTGTGCCCTGGCGACGGTGGCGGCGCTAATGAGCGGACGGATTCCCGTAATGATCAACTATTCCACCGGAGCCGAGTCGAATGCACGCTACGCACAGAAGAAATGCAAATTCAAAACCATAATTACATCGAAGGCTCTGCTGCAGAAGATCAACTGTCCGCTTATCGAGGGGATGGTACTCATTGAAGACCTGATGGAGAGCGTCACCACTGGCGATAAGCTTAAGGCAGCGCTGAAGACAAAATTGCCTGTCGGCATGATACTGAACAGCATTCACAAGGGTGACGAGCAGGACACCGCAGTAATACTCTTTACAAGTGGCAGTGAGAAAGACCCGAAGGCCGTGCAGCTCAGCCACCGCAATATCGCATCCAACATCAAAAGCTTTGGCGAATACGAAAAGTTGCGTGAGGATGATATTCTCCTCGCCAACCTGGTATTCTATCATGTGTTCGGTCTGACGGTCAATCTCTGGGTGCCGTTCTGGTACGGCATGACAATGGTATCATATGCCAATCCTCTTGACTTTCAGACCGTAAGTAAGATTGCACGAGACGAGAAGCCGACCATAATGGTAGGTACACCGAGCTTCTACTGGGGCTATCTCCAAAAATCAGAACCGGGCGATTTTAAAAGCCTGAGATTAATGGTGGCAGGTGCTGATAAATGCCCTGATGCCCTCAGGGAGGGGTATTTGAAGAAGCATGGGGTGACACTGATGGAAGGTTACGGTGCCACGGAGACATCACCGGTGATTTCGGCCAACTCCATTGAGTTCAACAAACCGGGAAGCACCGGCAAGGTTATACCGGGTGTCACAGTCAGGATAGAAAATTTTGAGACAGGTGAGGAGTGCAAGACCGGTGAGGTAGGCAAGATTCTGGTCAGGGGCGACTGTGTGATGAAGGGTTACTATGACGACACGCAGCTGACTGCAGAGGCTCTGGTTGACGGCTGGTACAATACAGGCGACATGGGCTTTTTTGATGAAGAGGGATACCTGTGGCATGCCGGGAGGTTCAAGAGGTTTGCCAAGGTAGGAGGGGAGATGGTCTCGCTTGTCAAGGTTGAGAATGTACTTGAAAAGTATCTCCCCGAAGGAGTGCAGTGCTGTGTGGTGGAGGTGCAGGAGGAGAAGAAGGGGTCGACCATCGTGGCAACAGTCTCACAGGAGGTTAACAAGACTCATGTTCTTAGAAGCATGATGGACGACCTCCCTGCCATCTGTCTTCCCAGGGAGTTCATCGTAATAGAGAATCTGCCGATGATGAGCTCGGGCAAGATAGACTTCCGGAGCGTCACCAAAATGGTGCAGGAGATGATGAAGCAGGCCTGACAGCCTTGTCATAAGTAAGTGTACCCGGGATTTTTTGTTGCCCGCGTGTTTTGCGAGAATTATTTTCCAATGCAGAAGCGAGAGAAGATCTCACCAAGGATATCATCCGGAGTAATACGGCCGGTGATGAGCCCGAGGTAATATATTGCCTGCCTCACATCTGTGGCTATCAATACTGTGGGTATCCCGTCGCGAAAACCGTCCAGAACCCTCTGCAGGTTCTCCGAGACATTCGTCAGTGCCTCGTAATGCCTGGCGTTGGTGACAATATACTGAGGAGATTCCAGGGCACCGGTCTCAACAGATTTCAGGAGCATTTCCCTTAGCTCATCAATGCCCGTTGCCTCTTTCGCCGAAACGGCAACAACGGGCAATTCACCGCCTCCCGCCAATTCCTTCTTCAGCGTCTCAGCCCGATCCTGTTCTATGAGATCCGTCTTATTGACAACAAGGATTATTCTTATGTTCCGGTTGCCGGTCATCTCTGCCACTGAGGCTGCAAAAGCTGCCAGCTCCCCGGAAGTGTCGGTGGCTTCTGCTACCGCCAGCACCACCTCCGCTGCTTCAAGCTTTCTCATCGTACGCTCCACGCCAAGCAGTTCTATCTCATCATCGGATTGCCTCAGTCCTGCCGTATCTATGAACCTGAAGAGAAGGCCTCCAACATGCAGCACCTCCTCAACAGTATCGCGGGTGGTGCCGGGTATCTCGGAGACAATGGCTCTCTCCTCCTGCAGCAGCAGGTTGAGCAGTGATGATTTACCCACGTTGGGCCTGCCGGCGATCACCACCGGAATACCTTTTTTTATGGCATTTCCCAGCCGGAAAGATGATGCCAGTCGTTCCACCAGACTCTTTATATTTATGACAGTCTCACTCATTGAGAAGCGGTCGGCGAACTGCACATCCTCCTCACTGAAGTCGAGCTCCAGCTCAATCAATGACGCAAACTGCAGCAGCTCCTGACGCAGTTTCTCAATCTCCTCCGATAATCCTCCGCGCAGCTGCGACGCTGCCAGCCGGTGCGCGGCAGAGGAATCGGCTACAATAATGTCTGCCACGGCCTCTGCCTGTGAGAGATCCATTTTGCCGTTCATGAACGCCCTCATTGTGAACTCACCGGGCATGGCAGCCGTGGCACCGCGGGCCAGCAGCATCTTCATGATCTTCTGCGCTATCCAGGGAGAGGCGTGGAAGCTTATCTCCGCAGCATCCTCTCCGCTGTAGGAGGCAGGGGCCCTGTAGAGTGTCACCACCGCATCATCAATGAATTCATCCTCTTCCTTCACCTGTCCGTAATGCACCGTGTAACCTCTGGCTTCCCGTAGGTCAGCACCGCTGACAGTGATGAAGAGCTCACTTATTAGCCGGAAGGTTTCCGGACCGCTGACCCTGATAACGGCAAGGGCCCCACCGGTGCCCGTTGCAGGCGCTGCAATGGTGGTATCAGGCTTCAGGTTCATAGGGGGCAGGGCATTTAGTGACAAACTTACAGAAAAACACATGATTTTACACAGGCAGTACAAAATCAGGGCCACATCAGGGATGTTCCTATGAAAGATAACGATTGGAGGTAAGCTATAATGTGTTATATTAGGTGCCCAAACAAATTTAACCAGGCATGAAGAAATCAATACTTATTATTACGATCGCCTGCACCGTGCTTACTGCAGGTTGTGCAGGAACTGAAAACAGGCTTACAGACGCCGAGATTGCAGAGGGATGGGAACTGCTCTTTGACGGTACCACACTCGACCAGTGGAGACTGTACAACAGTGAAGGCACAGGCAGCTGGGGCATTGAAGACGGTTGCCTGGCTGCAGACGGCACCGGTAGCGACAGCACCGGCTATATTGTTACAAGGAAGGAATATGCCAATTTTGACCTGGTATTCGACTGGAAGATCGCTCCGGAAGGCAACAGCGGGGTCATGTACCATGTGGTGGAGTCGGACAGGTTCCACACGCCCTACCTTACAGGTCCGGAGTACCAGCTCATTGACGACATTAACTGGCCAGGAGAACTCGAGGAGTGGCAGAAGACGGGAGCTGACTATGCAATGTACCTGCCCAATCCGGAGAAGAAGAAGCTGAATCCGGCAGGGGAGTGGAACAACTCCAGGATACTTTTTGACAACGGTCATGTCGAATACTGGCTCAACGGCGAGAAAATAGTTGAGTTCGAAGCATGGACACCCGAATGGTTTGAACTCAAGAACAGCGGCAAATGGGCCGGCGCCCCTGAGTACGGCCTGGCAGCCACAGGATTCATAAGCCTGCAGGATCACGGCAGCAAGGCCTGGTTTAAAAACATGAAGATCAGGGAACTGCCAAAAAAGGAAGCCGGACCCATAAGCCTTTTTAACGGCGTTGATCTTACAGGATGGACGGCCTATGGAACTGAAAAATGGTATGTTGAGGACAGCCTCCTGGTCTGCGAAAATGGTCCTGACAAGCAGTACGGCTACCTGGCTACGGATATGTACTACAAGGACTTCGACCTGTCTGTCGATTTCAGGCAGATTACAGACGGCAACAGCGGGGTCTTCTTCAGGTCAGTCATCGACGGGACAAAAGTATCAGGATGGCAGGTGGAGGTTGCACCAAAAGGCAATGATACCGGTGGCATCTATGAATCTTACGGAAGAGGCTGGTTGGTACAGATCCCGGATGAGAAGGAGAACATACTGAAGCCGGGTGAATGGAATACGCTCAGGATAAAGGCTGTCGGCCCTGATGTGACCACCTGGCTGAACGGTGAGGAGATGGTGCACTTCAACGATCCGAAGGTAGGTAAAGCCAACGGCAGGATCGCCCTGCAAATACATGAGGGGGCAGTCAAGGTTCAGTGGAAGAACCTGTTAATTCAGCCGTTGTAATGAAAAAGCCGGCTGTTCTTGCACTTATCCTGGCAGCCATTGTTACAGGCTGCCAGGCACCTGATAAACCGGCTACCGGAGGGTTCCAGGTGATGGCATACTTCTACCCCCGGAGTGATGATTTTGATCCTGATACTCTCCAGCTCGACAGGCTGACGCATATCATCTTCAGCTTCACAGAGGTGATAGACAACGAGATGAAGCTCAGGGACGAAGCACGGGGGCTGCTGCTGAGAAAACTTGCTGAGCAGAAAGAGAAGTACCCGGGGCTTAAGGTGATGATCGCATGCGGCGGATGGGGAGGCTCTGGAGGTTTCTCTGAGATGGCACGGACGAAGAAGTCACGCAGAGTATTTGTTCAGAGTGCTGTCCGGTTCATTGAAGATTATACCCTCGACGGACTCGATATAGACTGGGAATACCCCGGCCAACCGGGAGCAGGTAATCCCTACATCCCTGAGGACAGGGAAAATTTCACCGCACTGATGCGTGAGCTCAGGAAGGCGATGGACAGGACGGGAAGAGAGCAGACACTCACCTTTGCAGCCGGGGCATCGCAGAATTTCTTCAGTCATATCGAGCTTGGCAAAGTAATGAAGCAAGTCGACTATGTCAATATGATGACCTACGATTTTGCAGGAGGAGGAGACAGGTATACCTCTCATCACACCAACCTCGGTACGGTGACCGGAAAAGATATTGAGGGCACGCCTGCCGCAGAGACCCTGATGGAACGAAGAGACTCAACCTGGCCATCGTCTGCCACGGAGATCATTGAGTTCTGTGTTGACATGGGAGTGCAGCCATCGCAGATAGTCATCGGAGCTGCTTTCTACGGCAAGGGCTGGAGAGGTGTGCCGCCTGAGAATAACGGGCTATACCAGCCTGTCCGGGAAGCATGGACAGGCAACGGTCGTTACTATGCACTCCAGAGCAACTATATAGACAAAAACGGATTTACACGGTACTGGGATGAGACAGCAGAGGCCCCTTACCTTTACAATCCCGCCGACAGTATTTTTATCACCTATGAAGACACGGTATCTGCAAGGCTGAAAACTGAATATGCAATCCGGAATCAACTTGGTGGTATCATGTTCTGGGAACTGGGAGGCGATGTCTCAGACCGGGGCCTTCTTGCCGCCATTCATGCTGCAACAGAGAAACAATAGCACGAAGGCCCCAAGATAATCAAAATTGCATGGGGCTTCGCATATTTTATAACACAATGATTAACTGGCGTTTAAAGCCAGTTTTTCTATCTCGAAAGGTTATCTGCAATAAATGTATTGTCAGGGATGCTTGCCGAGGTGTTTAACTCATCAAAAAGCACCCTTGAGGTTCTTCCGTTGAGATGATTTGTGGCGTACATCTCGGTCATGATATAGCCCTCCCCGCCACCGGTCTTTGGCTGGGTCTTTAGTATCTCGATAGTCTTGAAGAGGTCGCCGTCAAAATTGTAGAAGTCGATTTTCTTGATCTTCAGACCCTGTTTCTCAAGCCATGTCACCTTTCTCGAGAAACCGTGCTCATCGGCAATGTCATCATCCACGGGGACGCTCTCGATCACCCACAATCCGTTTTCCCCCGATTGGGGCATATGGCTTATGCTGAAGTCGGTATTGGATCCGGAAGCCATGTCGGCGTTGGTGAATTCAGAGCTCATGAAGCTCTTGCCCTTCTCGGTGCTTACTATCCGTCTCGTTCGCCTGAGGGCAGGCAGATAGATCCACATGTCATCCTGGCTCTCCTTATTGTCAATGATCAGCATTGCCGTACCTCTCACATCGGCCGGGTCGAGGAATTTCATCATTCTCTTTTCGGTATCTCCGTAGGTTTTGGACACCATGTTAACCACCCGTTTGCGGGTGGCACCGTTCTTTTCAGTGATTGTCAGCGTGACATTCGACTGCAGGTTGCCGGACATTGTCAGGTCACGGCTTCTGTCCATCAACTGTGTGGCATCCGGCTGTTGTGCCGTAAGTGTCGGCAGTGAAGCTATCAGCAGTGCTGACAGCAGATAAAACATCTTTTCCATTTTTGTCATTTTTTATTTTTGTACGATTAATATTGGCTTCTATGAAGGCTGGTTTGAACCAGAGCATGAAAGCAGGAATTACGATTATTGCGCAGATCAGGCACGAGCCGATGGAGAGCAACACCAGGTACCCGAAATATCTTATTGAGAGGAATCCTGAGATAAACGTCGCAGAGAAACCGGCCATAACGCTCAACGCATTTATTACTATGCTTCTGCCCGTGGTGCGGTATGTCATGGCAATAGCCGCGGCGTGCCTCAGCCCTTTACGCAGCTCACTGTTGTACTTCCAGAGGAACTGGATGGTAAAGTCTACCCCTACGCCTATCATAATAGATGAGAGGAGGGCTGTGGCAGCATCTATGGCGACGTTGGTATGTCCCATCACCCCAAACTGAATTAAAATGGATACCGCCAGTGGTATCGATCCGATCAATCCTCCACGCACAGAGCGGAAGATCATTGACAGCAGTATGAACACCGCCAGCAGTGCGAATAGCAGTGACGTGACCTGTCCCTGTATTATCTTCTGCGCAAAATCAGCCATGATAATGGCATATCCGCCGAGGGTTATTACCGCGGGGAAATCTGCAGTGTAGCTTTTTATCTCATCGCGCAGATCCCTGATAATTTCATTCTCCGGCCTCGACAGCTTCACAAGGAGATGGGCTTTTGTATTCTCAAAGTTCATCAGCTGCTTCCAGTCGTCGGGATTGCCGCTCATATTGTACAGTTCGAACATCTGTGCTATCGCCTGTGACGAATCGGGAATCTTGTCGTAACCCTCCTCATCCGGCTCATAGAGTGCTTTGCTCATCTCCCTGACAACGTCGGCTATCGAGAATACGCTTCCAACGCCCTCCTGTTGCTTCAGGTGTTGTGTGAGGTCGTCGATACCCTTCATCACGGCAGGGTCCTTGATGTTCCCGCTGATCATCACTGAGATGGTCTGTGACCCTCCGAATTTGGAGTTTATCAGTTCTGATGCTTTTCTGACCGGGTGTTTGTGAGGAAAATAATTCTCCTGGTTGGTATCTATTCTCAGGAAGGCGATGCCTGTGCTTACTGCCAGTGTTATTACGGCAGAGGCGAGCAGCACCCTCCCCGGATGGCGGATGACCAGTTTAGAGACGGCGCCGATGGCACGGCTCAGGAGGTCTTTTGAATGGTCCCTGGGTGGCCGGCTCTTTGTGCCTGGTCTTTCTCTGAGGTAGATCAGTGAAGGTATCAGGAGAAGACTCAGGGCCAGTGCCACGGCAACGCCCGCGGCAGCCAGGATGCCTACCTGCCTGGCAGGTATTATCGAGTGTGAAAGCAGGCCCAGCAATCCCGCAATGGTTGTCAGCCCGCTGAACAGTATGGGCATCCGGAGTGATCCGGTAAGTTGCTTCAACATCTCCCTTCTGCCCGGAGGCACCTCTGAGCGCTTCAGCTCCTTGTACCGCGTGACCAGGTAGATACCGTAGTTGTTTGACACCGAGATCAGGATTATTGGCACCAGCAGACTCAGTATCGAGAATTTCCATCCTATCAGGGGTATAAGTCCCATGGTGATTATCACCGTGAGCACAACCACGCTGAAGGGCATGAACACACTCTTCCAGCCGCCGAGGCTCAGTTTGAGCACCAGCAGCATTATGACAAGTGCAATGGGAATAAGAAAGAGTGCATCATGATTGACATCCTCCACTATGTGACGCCGGATATAGGGAAGACCTCCCGTCAGCATCTTCTTTTCGCTATCCTGTTCAGCAATGATGGAGTCGACTCTGTTCAGGGTGAGATATTCGGGCACATCAGGATTGACTGTACCTGTGACGGCAGCTGCCGTCATGTCTTCAGATACCGAGATGCCCAGTGCAAACTGGTTGGCCAGTATATCTTCACGCAGTTGTTCGGTGCTGGCAGGATTGTCAGGGATCCTTCTTATCAGCGGATCAACTATCATCATTCCATCGCGGCCTTCAATCTTTCTTGCTGTAAAGAGTGAATTGACAGTGCTGATCCCTTCCATCCTGGAAAAACCCCTGTCAATCTCCTTTATGCTGCCCAGGTTCTCAGGGGTAAGCACCGAACTGTCGGTCAGCAGTACCAGGATCATGTCCTGCACCCCGAAATCCTTTTCGATGGAGTCGGTACTGATACGGGAAGACATGGTGCGCGGCACGAAATTCCTTATCTCGGGATCAGTCTCAACAGTGGGTATCAGGACTCCCAGCACCACTGCCAGCGCCGCGGAGACTGAGATTATCCACCATTTGTATTTTATAATGAAACCGGTCATCTTTTCAGAATTCTATTTTTATTGAGAAGAAGGCAGCCTTCATGAAGTCGTCTATAATGTCGTACAGCCCGCCTTTCGCTCCTGAATAATGTTCAAGTCCGGCGCTCAGTGTCACCCCGTCGGCTGGTTTGAACTCCACCACAGGCATCAGGAGAAGGTCCCGGGAGGTGAAATTATATAGGGCTGTAACTGACGGAATCAGTCTCCCGTAGAGGAGCTCTGCCTCAAACCTCAGTCCTGCGGAATGGTAATATTCGTGCATCTGGTTGTTGTAGAGCCTTCCGAAAGCCTCTGTCTGCATACGTGTGAATTCAACCGGGTCGAACCCGGGGGTGTTGAAAAGCTCCGCAAGGGCAGCCATGTCAGGCTCGGTGCCTATGATAGGATCATAGGGGGAGGGGTAAAAGTCAAGAACCTTCTTCCCGGAATATTCAGCAGTAATCCTCACTGCCCCGGGTGTCCAGTCAAGGCCCGCCACCCACTCGACCTGGAAAAATGGCACCTCCTCGTTGCCCTCCTTATCCTCTACCGGGTCGCTCCATGCCAGTGCTCCCCGCACGACAAAAGGTGAAATGACCGTCTCAAAGTCCAGGCCGGCATGGTTTATAATGTAAGGAACGCCCGTGATGCTTATCATCGGGGCCATCGGGTTGGTATAATCAGCCCCTGTGAGGGCGAGCCCGGGGGTCAGGTCAGGACCGTGGAAAAACTGGATCCCGGCGTCGAAGCCACCAAGCATGAAATCGCCCCTGAAACCGTAGGAGTGCAGGCCGTCAGCCGGATCCAGTCCGGCCGGCATCTCCAGGGTGATGTTTTGCGGCAGCTCAAGAGGGGTGGTCATGAGCAGTGAAGGATTCCAGAATGGTGTGGCAACGACCGACAGCCGGAACCAGTAGCCGGCATTAAGTGTAAGTTCCCCGAGAAGGTTCCCCATATCCCTGTCCTCAAAATCGGGACTCCTGTATATATAGTCTGTCGGGTTGAACCTGGACAGAGGAGCAAACAGATCTGTTCTGCCCCACTTGACGATCTTCTCTCCCAGTGAGATGCTCATGAACCCGTTATAATACATTCCCCATGCCTCTCTCAAGGAGATGTCGCTGACGTTATCGCCGAACTGCCGGCCCATCCTGACCCTGAGGTCAGCAAAGCCCTTGTAGTTCAGGTTGTCTGTAGCAGTGAGTGTCAGTGCCGCATCCGCGAAAGCAGCGTTTATGTCATGTTCATAATCGCCTGTGCTGAGGTAGAGGCCACCCCTCATAAAGCCTCCGGTAGTAAATGTCTTTTCCTGGGCAGTCATGGCAACTGGCAGTATCAGGCATAAGAGCGCAATAAAATAACGTCTGACCATGCTTAACTTTTTTGTCAAAGGTCAGCATGATCTGTCATGTTATCGACCGACCCGCCCGGTCAGGACCTCCGGATGAAAAGCAAGATGTGTTAACCGAGCGGACCGGACCCTTCAGGAGGGCTTTGACATCTCTTTACGGTAGACGCTGGGGGTCTTTCCCGTGTAGGCCTTGAAGAAGCTGTTGAATGTTGATTTTGAATTGAATCCGGCATCGTAGGCGATTGCCAGCAGGGTATAGTGCTGGTATTTCGGGTCGTTCATACGGCTCAGCACCTCCCTGATCCTGTATTCATTGACAAATGAGAAGAAGTTCCGTCCATGTTTTTCGTTCAGCACCTCAGTAATATGATGGCGCGGAATGCCTGTCTTTACGGACAGTTCATGTATTGTCAGGTCTCCGTCGAGAAACAGTTTCTCCTCATCCATGATCTTCAGCAGGGTGGTGAGATACTCTTCTGCCTGTTCGGAGCGGAGTCCACTCCTGGCATACTTCTCAGCCGTTGAAGTATCGCTGATTTCATCATCTTCATACACCGCAGCCTGGAAATCAAGGATCTCAGGCTGACGGACCGCGTAGAAGCTGTAGGCGAAGGAAAAAAAGGTGATAAATACGAAAGTCATGACATAGGGATCAAAGGGTAGGAGTCCGGCAATGATTTTTATTCCTCCGAGAATAAAAACGACCACATACCCGCTGTAGAAGGTGATCGACAGTATCTTAAGCCAGTTGAGGGTCAGTTTTGCAGAGGTGTAAGATACCAGGTCGTGAAGATGTCTCTGGTGATTGCGAATCTCCAGAAAGGAGAGGATGCTGTAGACCGTCACTGAAAGGAAGAATATGATGCTGTAGACAATTCTGAGGGGAATAAATCTGTCAGTCACCAGGAAACCGGTGAGGTCATCGAATATCGGCTCTTCGCGGAAAATGACCGAGACGGCAAAAAAGACCATAAAGGGAATGAAATGGAGTGCATGCCAAGGGGAGAACCGTCGTGCAGGCACGGTAGAATGGCGCACGTAGAGAAAGAGGAGAGGTCCGTACGTGAGTGAGATGAAGGGGAAGGAATACATGTCGAGCACCGTACGGTTTATAAGTGCAAATATCATCTCAATGCAGAAGAGGAAGAGCCATGCCGTCATGATCCTGCTTTCCGTGCCGTATGGCCGCCTGGTTGCCATCAGCAGTCCTGCAAAGAACGACTGGGATATGCCTACAAACAGAACCGGTAATACAAAATCCATGATATCATAATAATAGGTAAATTTAACAAAAGGAAGAAAAAATAGCTACTTTTGAGTTACAAGAAACGAACATAAAAGACTGAAATGAGCATTTTACTAAACTCCGGGTCAAAGGTGATCGTACAGGGGTTCACGGGCAGTGAGGGTACCTTCCATGCAAGTCAGATGATAGAGTACGGGACAAAAGTTGTGGGAGGAGTTACTCCAGGCAAGGGTGGTCTGACCCATCTGGGGCTGCCGGTCTTCAACACAGTCAGGGATGACGTGAAGGCGACAGGTGCGGATACCTCAGTCATCTTTGTACCGCCGGCCTTTGCTGCCGATTCAATTCTTGAGGCTGCCGAGGCAGGCATAAGGCTGATAGTAACCATCACCGAGGGTATCCCCACCTCAGACATGGTCAAGGTCAAGAAGATACTCGGTGAATTTGACACTGTGCTCATAGGTCCCAACTGTCCGGGAGTCATCACACCGGGGGAAGCCAAGGTCGGCATCATGCCCGGCTTCATACATCAAAAGGGCAGGGTGGGGGTTATCTCCCGTTCCGGAACTTTGACCTATGAGGCTGTCGATCAGCTTACCAAGCTTGGACTGGGACAGTCGACATGCGTTGGCATCGGCGGTGATCCGGTGATAGGGTCCACCTCACTCGACATCATCAAGAGGATGATGGCTGACAGTGATACCGATGCGATAGTGCTCATAGGTGAAATAGGCGGCCAGATGGAGACAGACGTGGCATACTGGGTCAGAGAGCATGGCACCAAGCCTGTGATTGGATTCATTGCCGGGCAGACAGCCCCCAGGGGGAGACGCATGGGACATGCCGGAGCGATAATAGGAGGGAAGAACGATACGGCTGAAGCCAAGATGAAGATCATGGATGAATGCGGGCTCCATGTGGTAAGATCACCGGCAGATATAGGCGCTACCGTCGCGAAGGTACTGCATAAATAAATTTCTATATTTGTGCCCAAAATTGCTAAAGATGAAACTTACATGAGCAGTAACTCACATCAGGAAATGATTATTTTTCTTCATGTAAGTTCCATTAGACCAATGAAATAAGAATCAAATAAACGAATGAAACTTACATGAGCAGCAACTCGCATAAGGTTGTGATTGTTTTGCTCCATGTAAGTTCCATTAGACCAATAAAATAAGAATCAATTAATCTAATGAAACTACTGGAAGGAAAAACAGCTGTGATCACGGGCGGATCAAGAGGCATCGGCAAGGGCATTGCCCTCCGTTTTGCAGCCGAGGGAGCCAATATTGCGCTCACCAACATCGTTGACAACGAGGAGTTTGCAGATGCGGTGAAAGAGATAGCCGCGCTTGGGGTAAAGGCTAAGGGATATGTATCCGATGCTTCCGTTTATGCTGATGCCGAGAATGTAATCGATGAGATAGTCAAGGACTTCGGCAGGGTTGACATATTGGTAAACAACGCCGGCATCACCCGTGACACTCTTCTGATGAGGATGACGGAGGAGCAGTGGGACCAGGTTTTGACCGTGAACCTGAAGTCGGTCTTCAATCTAACGAAGGCTGCCATCAGGCCGATGATGAAGCAGAAGTATGGGTCGATCATCAACATGAGCTCGGTGGTAGGCGTCAGCGGCAACGCCGGGCAATCTAACTACTCAGCCTCCAAGGCAGGCATTCTCGGATTCACCAAGAGTGTGGCCAGGGAGCTCGGCTCACGCAGTGTACGTTGCAACGCCATAGCTCCGGGTTTCATACTTACGGAGATGACCGGCAAGTTGCCCGATGATGTGAAGAGCGACTGGATATCAAAGATACCCCTCCGTCGCGGCGGGTTGCCGGAGGATGTGGCCAATGTGGCTCTCTTCCTGGCATCGGATCTCTCGTCGTATGTTACGGGTCAGACGATTAATGTCTGCGGCGGTATGCTGATGTAAAATATTTTTAATTTGAATTATTTATTATATTTGCACCGGCAGGGCGCTATTCCCTCAAGCACGAGGAAATGCAGCGAGACATAATTATTCCACACTTATTTCTTAAGCGCCCTGCTTTTTTTATTGTATATATGCCTCCTTAGCTCAGTGGTAGAGCAGCTCACTCGTAATGAGCAGGTCGTGGGTTCAACTCCCATGGGAGGCTCTGGGGGTAGTTTTCAGTCGGCAGTCAGCAGTAGTGATAATGTGCCGTCGGTGTTAAAGAATTATAAGCGGGAGTAGCTCAGGGGTAGAGCATCAGCTTCCCAAGCTGAGGGTCGGGGGTTCGAACCCCCTTTCCCGCTCAGACAAAAAGTCCCGACATCGTCGGGACTTTTTGTCTCATGGCATCCTACTCAGGGAACGCTGAGCCGAAGGCGAAGCAATCCCTTTTAGATCAACACAGACCGACTCAGGCTTGCCTGAAGGCACCCCCCCGGTTTACCTGGACTTTCATGACTCACCGCCGGTGCTTGAAGACACATCAAGGTGCGTACCGCATCTCTTGCAGTATTGCGCATCGTCATCATGTCTGTCATACATGCAGTTCGGACATACCTGCGTATTGCTGTGTGCCGGGTGCCTTATCATTTCGGATGTTATTATCCCGGTCGGAACAGCTATAATGGCGTAGCCCATTATCATCACAATGCTGGCCAGGAACTGTCCCATTCCAGTAACCGGAGAGATATCACCGTATCCCACTGTCGTCATCGTCACTATTGCCCAGTAAATGCTTACCGGAATACTCGTAAAACCATTCTGTTCACCCTCGATAAGATACATCACCGTCCCGAAGATCACCACCAGAGTAAGAATCACCGAGATAAACATGAATATCTTCTCACGGCTTCGGTAAAGTGCCACAGCCAGGGTCCGGCCTGCAGAAGTATAGCGGCTGAGCTTGAATATGCGAAACACCCTCAGTAGCCTTACAGCCCTGATTACCATCAGACTCTGTCCGCCGACTAAGATCAGTCCCAGAAAGCTGGGAAGAATGGCAAGCAGGTCAATGATGCCAAAGAAGCTGAAGATATACCTGAAGGGCTTGTTCAGAACATATATCCTTAATAGATATTCGGTCACAAAAATAGCAGTAATGATCCATTCCGACGTGTGAAGGATGACGGCATACTTTTCACGCACAGAGGTAACGCTGTCTAATAGCACCAGAAAAATACTTACAAAGATCAGTACTATGATCAACACGTCAAATGCTTTACCCTCCCGTGTATCAGCTTCGAAGATTATCTCATAGAGCTTTTTCTTGTTGACTTTCATGTTAACAATGCTTTAATAGGACCTAACATATCTCCAGGAACGGAATCCAACATCTGATCAGAACTGTCGAAGGATGGCTATACGCTTTTCAAGAGGAGGATGGGTCATAAATAGAGAACTG
Source organism: Bacteroidales bacterium (assembly GCA_029210565.1). Taxonomy (GTDB): domain Bacteria; phylum Bacteroidota; class Bacteroidia; order Bacteroidales; family VadinHA17; genus SR-FBR-E99. The sequence continues at coordinate 6,172 of JARGFQ010000003.1, read as the reverse complement.
AAAGAGAAAGATGTCGGTTTTGACTTTTGATCCTGCGGATTTTCAATAAACATCTGTGCCACATCACGACGTTGCACTGCTTCTATTCGCGGATCGACAGATACTTTCTCCAGGGCTGAAGCCAGAGCCAGCGGATTCTTTGTCATCATTGCTGAGCCTGCGTCAGCCATAAATTCTCTCTGCCTGGAAATGGCAAACCGGAAAAGGGATGATAGGAGGTATCCAAGAGCGGCCAGAAGCAGGACTATTATCACCACCCGGCCATCTTTCCGGCCGCGTCCGGCACCACCGAACCTGACAGACCTTAATAGTGCTTCTGTCAGGAAAGCAAATATTCCCACAAAGATTATCGACACGATAAGCAGCCTCACATCGCGGTTTCTAATGTGTGTAAGCTCATGAGCTATAACCGCCTCAAGTTCGTCGTCCTCAAGCTTGTTTATTATGCCCCTCGAGAGAGATACGGTAAAGGTTGAGGTATTAATGCCGCTTGCAAAGGCGTTAAGAGAATCATCTTCGATCACGTTTATTTTAGGCATGGACATTCCGCTTCCGATGCACAGGTTCTCCACAAGGTTATAAACTCTCTTATTCTCTTTCCGGCTGAGAGGTGCAGAACCTGTAGCCTTTTCAATCATCTTTGAATGAGAAAAAAAAGCAACCGTGAACCAGAGCAATATTGCCATGGATATCCAGGGTATGGTCCTGATAAATGTCTGGTTTGAGCTGACGATTCTGTACTCCGGATCGGGCTGTACCAGGAAAACAAAGATCCAAACCAGTGCATAAATCACTGCCGGAAAAAGAATAAGCAATAGAACAGACTTGAAATTATTGCTCCAGATCTGTTTATTGAGCCCGATATATTTCATCTGATCCTAGAAGTTCAGTTTCGGCGTCTCCTCGGCCTGTGCCCTGGTCTCGGCCAGATCATACATTGTTTCACGCTTGAACCCGAACATGCCGGCAACAATGTTCGAAGGAAAAACCTCCACTGCATTGTTCAGCTCTTTTGTGGCCGAATTGAAGAACCGGCGGGCAGCAGCGAGCTTGTTCTCAATGTCTGCTATCTCCTCCTGAAGCTGGATGAAGTTGGTGCTGGCCTTCAGATCCGGATATGCCTCCACGGCAACTCTCAGTCCCTGCAGTGCTGAGGAGAGTCGGCCGTCAGCAGCTATCTTTTCATCAATGCCCTTAGCCTCAATGGCATTGGCCCTTGCGTTGGTGATATCTGTCAGAACGGTGCTCTCATGCTTCATGTAAGCTTTGACAGCCTCCACCAGCTGAGGTATCAGGTCAAGCCTCTGTCTGAGCTGTACATCGATGTCGGCAAAGGCATTCTCACGGTTGTTCCTCAGTCTTACGAGCCTGTTGTAAAGTCCGATAGCAAGCAGGACGAGAACAATAATAATGATAAGCAGTGCAATAAACATATTCTTGGATTTTAATTTGTTTACGTAAAAATAGTATTTTATGAAAGAAAACGGTCAAATTATCATCTGCAACAACGGTCATTCCGACTGTTCACTGTTATTCGCCAGGCCCGGGTTCTCTCCCGGACATGCTCCCTGATCCCATTCCCTCATGAACTGACGAAGGAAGCTGAGCATGAAGTCATGTCTTTCATCAGCCAGCCTTCTTCCGGTGGCACTATTCATAAGGTTCCTGAGAAGGAGCAGTTTATCATGGAAATGATGTATCGTGGAGGCTGAATTTCTGCTTGATGAGCTTACGCCTGGCTGTCCGGGTAATCCCGCCAGGGGATCATACAGTTCACGTCCCTTGAATCCTCCGTAGCTGAATGCCCTGGCGATACCCACAGCGCCCAGGGCGTCGAGCCGGTCGGCATCCTGAACTATCTGCAGCTCGTCACTTTTTGGTCCCGTGGCCGGCCCTTTGGAAAAGGATATTTTCTCATTGATGCTTACCACCTCCTCTGTTACTGAAGCCTTGACTCCGAGCCTTCCCAGGAGGACCCTGATCTCTGCCGGACCGTCGTGCACGGCAAATTTATGATCTCCCACATCGTGTAGCAGTGCGGCAAGTTCAACGGTAAACCTGTCGCCCCGGCCCTCACATTCGTGAATATACAGTGCCAGCCGTACAACCCTTTCTATATGAGACCATCCGTGGCCGCTGTCGTATTGCCGGACAGCTTCCCTGACGAAATCGCTTACCTCGCTTATGATCTCCCGTTCATTTATCATTTTGCCTGATTCTCTTTGCTGACACAAAATATTGATAATTTTGCCTCTTCCACCATTACCTGTCAATCAAGATATGAACAGCGCAGAAATTATTACAATAGGAGATGAGATTTTGATAGGCCAGACCGTTGACACCAACTCGGCATGGATCGGCAGCAGGCTTAATCTGATTGGTGTTGGTGTTGCGCGAATCACATCGATAGCGGACAAAAGGGAGGATATCATAGCCGCGCTGGATGAGTCGCTGGGGCGCAGCGAACTGGTGCTGATGACAGGCGGACTGGGGCCTACCAGTGATGACATCACCAAGGAGATGCTGGCTGAATACTTCGGGTCGAAACTGGTTACTGATCAGGGTGTGCTGCAGGAGGTGACGGAAAGGCTGAGGAAGAGGAACCTGGAGATGAATGATAACAACCGCCGTCAGGCCAATGTGCCCGATAACTGCACTGTTCTTGCCAACAGGGCAGGGACAGCCCCGGGGATGTTGTTTAGAAGGGGAGATAGAACAGTTGTCTCCATGCCCGGCGTTCCTTCGGAGATGAAGTACATAATGACGGAGCACGTCCTGCCGATGATCGCCACCCACGCAGGAGGGAATGCAATTATTCACAAGAATATAATGACCTACGGCACCTTTGAGGCCAAACTGGCAGAGAGGCTGCAGGACTTTGAGAGGGAGCTTCCTCCTGTTATCAGGATTGCCTATCTGCCATCATACGGACTTATCAAGCTCAGGCTTACAGGAAGAGGCAGGGATGAGAGGCTCATGCAGGCGCTGATGGATGAGCAGGTCAGGAAACTCTACACGATCATTCCCGACGTAATCTACGGAGAGGATGAGACAACGCTGGAGGAGGTGACGGGCGGACTGCTTTTCAAAGCAGGACTGACGGTATCGACAGCCGAGAGCTGTACGGGAGGAAAGCTATCTTCACTGATCACCTCCGTGCCCGGCAGTTCGTCATGGTACCTCGGCTCGGTGATTGCCTATGACAACAGCATCAAGACCGGCATGCTCGGGGTGATTCCGGACACCATCAGAATTCACGGGGCCGTCAGCAAGGAGACAGCCGCTGAGATGGCGGCAGGGGTGAGGAGATTAACGGGAAGCGATTATTCAGTAGCCATCACCGGTATTGCCGGTCCGACAGGCGGAACAGACACGAAACCGGTGGGCACGGTCTGGATAGCCATCGCCTCTTCCGGGAGTATAATAACTGAATTACATCGCTTTGCGGACAACAGAACAGTGAATATTCTGAGAGCCTCCTACACTGCTCTGAACATGCTTAGAAAGCAGATAATCAGCGGCTGAGCCATCGGATACGGGGATGTTGGAAAAAAATGAGGAAATTATTTGGTTAATTGAATAAAAATCACCTATTTTGCGAACCGATTTTCGGAGTTTTTCAGAACAAGTAAAAAGAGGATAATAATGTCAAAAGTGTGTCAGGTCACCGGTAAGAAAGCAGTGGTTGGAAACAATGTTTCCCACTCGAAGAGGAGGACCAAGAGAAAGTTTATGGTCAACCTGTTTACCAAGAGGTATTACCTGCCTGAGGAGAACAGATGGATCACCCTTAAGGTATCAGCAGCAGGAATGAGGAACATCAACAAGAACGGTCTCGCCTCGGTCCTAAAGGAGGCAAAGGAAAAAGGTTACATTATCAACTAAATAAACCGGAGAGAAAATGGCAAAGAAGAGCAAAGGCAACAGGGTGCAGGTTATCCTTGAGTGCACTGAGCACAAGGAATCCGGAATGCCGGGCACCTCGAGATATATCACCACCAAGAACCGAAAGAATACACCTGACCGTCTTGAGAGGAAAAAATTCAATCCCATACTTAAGAAAATGACCCTTCACAGGGAGATAAAATAAATAAGGAGTTATGGCAAAGAAAGTTGTTGCAACACTGAAGACAGGAACCGGCAGATCATTCACCAAATGCATAAAGGTGGTCAAATCTGAGAAGACCGGAGCATACCAGTTCAAGGAAGAAATTGTTCATAACGATCACGTTAAGGATTTCTTTTCCACGAAATAAGATCAGTTTTTCTGATCCTGAACAGGGGAGAGACGCATACAATTGCGTCTCTTTTTTTACTTTTGACGATTAATAATCAGGCAATGGCATTATTCGGTTTTTTAAGGAAAGAGGAGAAAGAGATACTTGACAGGGGACTGGTGAAAACCCGCGAGAGCGTTTTTGCCAGGCTCACCAGGGCTGTTGCCGGCAAATCAAAGATCGACGACGATGTCCTCGACAATCTTGAAGAGGTGCTGGTCTCGTCAGATGTGGGGGTTGAAACCACGCTAAGGATCATAGAGAGGATATCCAGGCGAGTGGCACGCGACAAATATGTGAGTACCTCGGAGCTCAATGCCCTTTTGCGTGACGAGATCGCCGGCCTCCTCGAGGAGAATAACAGCACAGAGGGCAGCATCGCCGGTTTCGATGCACCGCTGCCAGCCAAACCCTATGTAATACTTGTTGTCGGTGTCAACGGAGTCGGCAAGACCACCACCATTGCCAAGCTGGCGTACAACTTAAGGAAGGCAGGAAGGAGCGTTCTGCTGGGAGCGGCTGACACCTTCCGTGCTGCTGCCATCGATCAGTTAAAGATATGGTCGGAGAGAGCCGGCGTACCCATGATCAGCCAGAAGATGGGGGCTGATCCGGCCTCTGTTGCTTTTGACACCGTCACGTCGGCCCTGGCTTCGGGAACGGATATAGTCATAATCGATACTGCCGGCAGGCTTCACAATAAAACAGCTCTCATGAACGAGCTCTCAAAGATCAGGAGGGTGATGGAGAAGGTCGTACCGGAGGCCCCACATGAGGTTCTGCTTGTCCTTGACGGCTCAACCGGACAGAATGCCTTTGAACAGGCAAAACAGTTCACGGCAGCCACCAGTGTGAACGCGATGGTCATCACCAAGCTCGACGGGACAGCCAAGGGGGGTGTTGTGATAGGGATCTCAGACCAGTTCCGGATACCGGTGAAATATATCGGTGTGGGAGAGAAAATGGAGGATCTGAGGATCTTCGACAGGTATGCGTTCGTCGACTCCCTCTTCAGTGACAGTCGCTGATGAAGAATAACAGGGTCAATATCGTCACCCTGGGCTGCTCTAAGAACACCGTTGACTCGCAGAAGCTCATGCGTCAGCTCACGGCAGGGGGCTACAGTGTTATTGCTGACGCGTCAGACTCGGCCGACATTGTCATCATCAATACCTGCGGCTTCATCCTCGATGCCAGGGAGGAGAGCATAGACACCATCATCAGCCATGCAGAGACCATAAAGCGCCGCGGACGCGGCAAGCTCTTCGTTATGGGTTGCCTGTCAGAGCGCTACCGCAAAGACCTCGAGGCCTCAATGCCCGAGGTCGATGGCTGGTTCGGGGTTAACAGGCCGCAGGAGATCATCAGTCACCTGGGACTGACATACCGTCCTGAACTGACAGGAGAGAGGATTCTTCCCGGACTGAAACACTATGCCTATCTCAAGATCTCGGAGGGGTGTGACCGCACCTGTGCATTCTGTGCCATTCCTGACATCAGGGGAAGATACAGCTCGGTACCGCTGGAAGAGCTGGCAGCCGAAGCTTCCTGTCTGGCCTCCGCAGGGGTTAAGGAGCTGATACTCATTGCACAGGACCTGACCCTTTACGGCACCGACATCTACGGCAGGCAAATGCTTCCGGAACTGGTCAGGCAACTAACGGACATTAAGGAGATAGAATGGATCAGGCTCCATTATCTTTATCCTTCCGGTTTCCCCTATGAGATACTTGAGATGATGCAGGATAACCACAAGATATGCAGGTATATAGATATACCGATACAGCATATATCTGACAATGTGCTCAGGAGAATGCGGCGCGAACACAACAGTGAGGAGACGCGCCGCCTGCTGAATGACATACGGAGGATGGTTCCTGATGCGGCGGTAAGGA
>JARGFQ010000039.1 GCA_029210565.1 Bacteroidales bacterium | reverse complement strand
GGGTAGTGTATTGGTAACACGCTGGTTTCATAAGCCAGTAATATGTGGGTTCGAATCCCGCCCCCACAACAAAAATTGAAAAAAGTTCTTTGAAAATTTGGAATTGTCAAATAATGTCTTTAACCTACTGGACATTTTGGAACAAGGCCGCAAAGCGCTTGTAAGAAAGATTAATAGTATCGAGCTTTAACAACTTCTAAGTTAGTAGCTTAGAATCGAGGGGGGAGGGTAGACGTACGTTACACCCAACCCCCTTTCATTGCCCTTTGGTGTAATTGGTAACACGTCTGATTTTGGTTCAGAAGAGTGGGAGTTCGAATCTCTCAAGGGTAACTAAGGGTATCTCGCCCCATCGTCTATCGGTAGGACGCAAGGTTTTCATCCTTGAAAGCGTGGGTTCGATTCCCCGTGGGGTGACTATGTTAAACTTAAAATATGTGTCATGACGTTTTAAGTATTAACCAAAACTTAGTGTCATGGCTAAAAAGCAAAAAGGCAAAGGGGGTCGCAAGATCGGAAGAAACAAGCGTCCCGTGGATCAAAAGATGTCTAACTTTGTAAAAGGTCGTATTACCTTTGAACAATACAATAAGTAGAAGATACTTA
>JARGFQ010000038.1 GCA_029210565.1 Bacteroidales bacterium | reverse complement strand
CTGTCGCCCTTGTTGTCCTTCTGGCGGTAGGAGATGAAGATGTCGTAATTATAACCTTCAATTATGCTGGGCATCAGAGGTCTATTTGATTATGCAAGATAAACCTTGCCTGAAGAAAATGCAAATATGTAATCATGGATGACTTATCAGGATTTGATTTACAGATTTGGCTGGATAGAATAGAATGGTTTTAACTAATACCGCCCATTGTTTAAATTTAAACTTATTGCCCAAAATCCACCAAAACCTAGCAGAAACCTGGCAACAAACAAAAACCACTTATCATGTTTTCGAGATAAGTGGTTCATTTTATGGTTGCTCCGCTAGGGCTCGAACCTAGACTTTCCTGATCAAGGGGTCAGAACTGTTTTGTATTACCCTCCAATAGCTGGACATAATTTTAAACCCATCTCCAACATCCTCGTGGATCAGGTCAGGTTAAGGTATCAAATTTGACCCAAGAGACACGATCTCCATGTTGGATGGGGTCTGGTGAGGGTCGTGGGGAGGATCGTCGGTCTTGGCAACCCAAAATGTGAAGAATTAAAAGTCTGCCATTCGGTCAAAATTTCCGATGAACCCGTTAAATTGACAGAATTTCATTATATTGTTAAAA
>JARGFQ010000037.1 GCA_029210565.1 Bacteroidales bacterium | reverse complement strand
AATATGATAAACGACTGCCCCAAGCAGCCGTATAACGCCATGCATGGTTGCATGGTTCCAAATAGAAAGCCCCGCATGAAACGGGGCTTTCCCACAACAACATCTTATGACAAATAAATGAGCTTTAGAGAGGGTAAAGATAAGAAAAAAATTTTACTTTACAAAGCACTTTTTCGACACCATCAAAACCCCCTGTGTTTGGGAAATGTTTGTGAAAGAGGGTGCAAGTCAGCCGCTACGCTCACAATATCAATAACATAAAGTCGTACACGCATCAGCTTCCCAAGCTGAGGGTCGGGGGTTCGAACCCCCTTTCCCGCTCAGAGCCGGAGAAAAAATCTCCGGCTTTTTTATGCTCAATATCAGCCATTTACAGGGATAAATACCGCAATATTCAGGGAGCCCTCAAAATAAAAGTTCCTACATGAACATACCTGAACTGGTCAATTTTGATACCTTTGTTGTCGGAAATGTTTGAGAAAACTTTTCAACAACAACATCATGGTAAGATTTAAGGTATGTATTCTTAATAGCGAGAAAAATAAAGAGAATCAGTGTAACGTAAAGATCCGGGTCACACACAACAGGGATGTCAGATATGTGCGGACAGACTACTATGTGTTTGTGAAAAACTTTGACCAGGACAATGAACGGAT
>JARGFQ010000036.1 GCA_029210565.1 Bacteroidales bacterium | reverse complement strand
CTTAGCTCCACCAAATTATCTATCTTTAAATGGATTTTATTTATAACCAAATTGAAACAGTTTAGTTATAAATGAGAAATCATTGCTCTTTAACAAAATGGGAAGTAAACAAGGCAGATATTAGAAGTTGTGATGACTTTTAGTATCGTATAGAGAAGAAAAATTATGTTAGCGAAAACGAACATATGACTCCGAGGAATCTTAGGGTTATATGGTCAAGTGAATAAGCGCACATGGTGGATGCATTGGCGATAAGAGGCGATGAAGGGCGTAGTGATCTGCGAAAAGCGTTGGCGAGTTGATAAACGAGCATTGACCCAACGATACCCGAATGGGGCAACCCGGCTACTTTAAGGTAGTCATCCCACACTGAATACATAGGTGTTGGGAAGCGAACCCGGAGAACTGAAACATCTAAGTACCCGGAGGAAAAGAAATCAACCGAGATTTCCCTAGTAGCGGCGAGCGAACGGGAAACAGCCTGCAAGTGATATTTATTGTATTAGTGGAATCAACTGGAAAGTTGAGCGATACAGGGTGATAGCCCCGTACACGAAAATGCGATATTGGTACTAGGCTTGCGACAAGTAGGGCGGGGCACGAGAAACCTTGTCTGAACATGGGGGGACCATCCTCCAAGCCTAAGTACTCCTCGGTGACCGATAGCGAACCAGTACCGTGAGGGAAAGGTGAAAAGCACCCCGATGAGGGGGGTGAAACAGACCCTGAAACCGGATGCCTACACAACAGTCGGAGCCCGACGGCCTCTTCGGAGGCCGGGTGGGTGACGGCGTACCTTTTGCATAATGGGTCAGCGAGTTGATC
>JARGFQ010000035.1 GCA_029210565.1 Bacteroidales bacterium | reverse complement strand
GGTGCTGGTGCTGGGAGCCGGAAGTTGCGGTATTAAAAACATTACATCCAGGTACAATGTAGTTCATTGCTATAATGCAGATTACCAGAGTGGCATGCTCTCATCGGTGAAATGCGGATTTGCTGCCCTGCCTGATGACTGCACCGCTGTGGTTGTGATGCCGGGTGACCAGCCAATGATTGATGCCGGCGAGATTAACGGGGTGATAGCTGCCTGGATAGAGTCTGGAAAGGGGATTGTGATGCCGGCGTACATGGGCAGGCGGGGTCACCCGCTGCTGATAGACACCAGATATAGGGAGGAGGTTATGACACTGCCGGAGAATGAGGGGCTCCGCGCGTTGGCGGCACGATACCCGGGGGATGTGTTCGAGGCTGAGACAGACGATCCCTCAGTGCTGAGGGACATAGATACCAGGGACGACTATTTGAATGAACTGAATATAATTAACAAGAGATGGAAGAGACGATCCGATTCAAACTGAACAGTAAGGAGGTAGTGCTGGTTACCGACCCTAACCGGATACTCCTGTGGGTTTTGAGGGATCATTTCGGCCTGACCGGTACAAAATACGGCTGCGGAATAGGTTTCTGCGGCGCCTGTACCGTGCTGATCGACAATGAGCCGGCAAGAGCATGCATGATGCCCGTGAGTGATGTGGCAGGTAAGAGCGTGATCACCATCGAAGGACTGGAGGAGGATGGCATACTTCATCCCCTGCAGCAGGCCTTTATCGACCATGATGCCCTGCAGTGCGGATTCTGCACCCCGGGCATGATACTTACTTCCGTGAGCCTGCTTAAACAGAATCCGGCTCCCACGCGGGATGACATCATCTCCGGACTGGAAGAAAATCTATGCAGGTGCGGAGCTCATACACGCATTATTGATGCCGTACAGGATGCAGCTGAAAAAATGAAAGGAGGAGAGAAGAAATGAAGAGGGAAAAACTAACTGAAAGAGCCGTAATGGCTGGAGCAGGAATGAAAAGAAGGAACTTCTTCAAGATACTGGGAGGCGGGATAGTCCTGCTGTTCAATCCGTTCAGCTTTGGCAGCCTCCTTGCACTGCCGGCTGAACAGCGCATGACGCTGACAAAAGACTACAACGCTTTCCTGCACATCGCTGAAGACGGAACAGTGACATGCTTCACCGGCAAGATTGAGATGGGGCAGGGGATTGTCACCTCGCTCCCGCAGATGATGGCCGATGAGCTTAATGTGCCTCTTACAAAGATGAAGATAGTAATGGGGGATACTGAACTGTGTCCCTGGGATGCCGGTACCTGGGGCTCTCTTACCACCCGTGCCTTCGGTCCGGCCATGAGGGCGGCGGCGGCAGAAGCCAGGGCAGTGCTTGTGCAGATAGCTTCGGAGAAGCTGGGAATACCTGTCGGTCAGCTCGAGGTGAGAGACGGCATCATTGCTGATGTCAGGGACGCCTCGAAGAGTGTCACCTACGGAGAGCTGGCAAAGGGAAAGAGGCTTGAAAGATACCTTGATGTCAAGCCGCCGGTGGAGGATCATACCAGATTCACCATAGTGGGCAAACCCCTGAAGCACAGCGATGCCTACGACAAGGTCACTGGCCGTACAAAATATACCGGTGACCTGAAGCTGCCGGGCATGCTTCATGCACGAATACTGAGGCCTCCGTCGCACGGGGTGACACTGCTCTCTGCCGACCTGTCCGGTGCCGAGGCGATCGAAGGGGTAAGGGTTGTCCGCGACGGCGAATTCATCGCAGTGCTGAGTGAAGAGCGTGACCTCGTTGACCTGGCTGTGGTACGGATAGACGCCCAATACTCATATGA
>JARGFQ010000034.1 GCA_029210565.1 Bacteroidales bacterium | reverse complement strand
CCACGATGCAGGACTATTGATGAGGTATGAATCCTGTCGTCCATTTTGCACCAGCCGAGTTCTCTCGATCGGTCGACGTTGCATTTGCGAGGGCAGAGATTACATGCTTTCATAAGTCCGAAGTGCGGAGTGATCTAAAGTGACTAAAGTTAGGGCACTCTAGGTTCTCTGAATTTCACCTATCAGAGTGGCGGAGGTGGCGCGGACAATTGTGACATTGACATAATCTCCAGGCCTTACACTTTCAGCCTGAAAGACTACGACCTTGTTACCGGTGGTTCGTCCCATCATTGCTCCGGCAGGCTTTTTGGCTTTTCCTTCAACGAGCACCTCGAAGGTTTTACCGATATCGGCTTTTTTGCTGACAGCGGAGAGCTCGTTCTGCAGCGCGATGATCTCATTCAGTCGACTTGTCTTGACCTCCTCCGGCACGTCATCTTGCATGTGACGTGCAGCCCTGGTATCGGGACGTTCGGAATACTTGAACATGTAAGCGAAATCAAAACCGACCTCTCTCATCAGGCTGAGGGTCTCCTGATGCTCCTCCTCGGTCTCACCGCAGAAGCCTGCAATGATATCGGTGGAAAGGGTACAGCCCGGAAGAATGAGATTGATAGCCGCAATTCTGCCGAGGTACCAATCGCGCGTGTAATTGCGGTTCATTCGTTCAAGGACGGAGGTGCTTCCACTCTGCACCGGGAGATGAATGTGCTTGCATATGTTATTATGCTTTGCCATGATCTCAAGGACATCATCCGACAGATCCTTGGGGTGAGAAGTGGAGAATCGAACGCGAAGTCGGGGGTCAACTTTGGCAACCATTTCCAGCAGAGCTGCAAAACCAGTTGCAGTATGGCGTTCCGGGGTTGATATAAACCCGTTAGCAATAGTCTCCCTGCTTCTATCCAATTTGTAAGATTCGCTTCCGGTGCTATCGGCAACATGGACAGGATTTTCAATCCGGTCGGGGTGAGATTCTTCTTTCAGCGTGAGATCATGATTGCTTTTTGATTCGATTTCTTTCCATAAATATGAGTTGACGTTTTGGCCTAAAAGGGTCACTTCCCGATAGCCCATGCCAAAGGCCTCACGCGCCTCGCGCACAATTGTCTGCGGATCCCGGCTTCTCTCAGCGCCACGGACATAAGGCACCACGCAGTAGGCGCACATGTTGTTGCAGCCGCGCATGATGGAGATGAAGGCCGAAACTCCGTTGCTCTCGAGACGTACGGGCGAGATATCCGCATAGGTCTCCTCGCGGGATAACAAGACATTAACTGCCGAATGTCCGGCCCCGGCACTCTCGACAAGCATCGGCAGGTCGCGGTAGGCATCCGGACCCACGACCATGTCAACCATCTTGTCGCTTTCCAGGAGCTTTTCTTTCAGTCGTTCCGCCATGCATCCCAGCACGCCCACAATAACCTGCGGGCGTTTTCTTTTTTCGCTTCGGAAGAGGTCGAGCCGGCCCCATACCCGTTGTTCGGCGTTTTCGCGGATGGAGCAGGTGTTGACGAGGATGAGGTCAGCCAGTTTGATATCCGTGACGGGTTTGTATCCGGCATCCCCAAGTATCGATGCAACAACCTCGCTGTCAGCGACATTCATCTGGCAGCCATAGGTCTCTATGTAGTAGGTTTTTGGCATAATCGGGGCAAAGGTAGGAAATTTGCGATTTGCGACTTGCGATTTGCGATTTCTGTGCGGCTCCCGACACACTGCGTTGTCGGGATTGAGTCGCCGCCAAACTGCGGCTCCTCAACTTGCTGTCAGCAGATTGTTGGCTTGATTGCAGATTACAGGAATTGTATATTTTTGTAACCGGTTAAAACGAGAACGTATGTCAGGTCACAGCAAATGGTCAACCATCAAGCGCAAGAAGGGGGCGGCTGACGCCAAGAGAGGGAAGATCTTTACGAAGATCATTAAGGAGATAATGATCTCAGTCCGCGAGGGCGGTCCTGACCCGTCGGGCAACGCGCGCCTAAGGCTTGCAATACAGAACGCCAAGGGCGCCAACATGCCCAAGGACAACATCGACAGGGCTATAAAAAAGGCCTCTGGCGCAGATGCTGAGGCATACCATGAGATGACCTACGAGGGATATGCCTCCAACGGCATCGCCGTCTTCGTCGAGGGACTCACCGACAACACCAACCGCACCCTGGCTACCGTGAGGTTTGTCTTCGGCAAGTACAACGGAGCCCTCGGTCCTAACGGATCACTTACCTTCCTCTTCGACCGCAAGGGGGTCTTCACCATAAATGTCGAGGATCTCAAGGGCAAGGATATGGAAAGCCTTGAGCTTGAGCTTATTGATGCCGGCGCTGAGGATATCGAGATCGATGAGGATGTCATCACAGTCACCTGCGCCAAGGACGACTTCGGCAGTGTCAACAAGAAACTCGAGGAGCTGGATATCGAACCCGATGAGGC
>JARGFQ010000033.1 GCA_029210565.1 Bacteroidales bacterium | reverse complement strand
GATCTTTATTTTCCTTATCCACTTTTTGAAGCCTATCCTCTTTTGCTATTTCCCCAACACTTTTTTTAAGAAATCAACCTCCATCTGTAGCTGCCCAACCTTCTTGTATAGTTCAGCTCTTTCTTTTTCGGTATCATCCTTTCCAGGAACATTCTCAAAAACGCTACTGGCTCCTGATATGAACCTGGTCTTCCAGGTTGAAATCTGGTTCGGGTGTATCCCATACTTCTTCCCAATCTCCTGGATTGTTTCTCTCTCTTGAAGGGCTTCAAGAACTACTTTTGTCTTAAAGCCTGGTGTGTGATTTTTTCTCGGTTTCATAACAACAAGTTTAATGATAAATCAAATTATACCTGTTGTCTAAATTCTGGGGATTATTTTACAATTTCAGAACTACTGATCCGCCCCCAGGGAATCAGTTAGTTACGTTTTATTTATCGCAGACACAAAATGTCGTAAATTAGCCTGGAAAAAACCAGGTATGCAGCAGATACTTCCGATTTTCCCCAGTGATTTAAAGATGGTAAATTTTCGAGTTGGATTCAAGCAGGAGGATGACTTTGTCCATTATTTTGTCAATGGAATGCCTGTGTATTGCCATCAGGTCGATGATAAGAACGCTTATCGTTATGTATTGGGAACCCTTGTCAATAATAACTTCTGCAGTATCAAAGAGTTGAGCGAGGCATTAGGGGTAAACAAGAAAAATGTAGAGCGCTATGCCAAGGATTTGCGGGAAAAAGGCATGTCTCACTTTTTTAACCGGAAGGAGACGCGGGGCCAATGCTACAAGTTTACTCCGGATAAGATGAATGAGGCGCAGCGGTTATTAGACCAGGGATATTCTCAATACCGCACGGCAAAAATGATAGGGGTAAGCGAGAGTGCGATCCGATATCATATTAAGGCAGGTAGTTTAAAAAAAAAGTAGCTAACCATAGGCTGGTTCCGGCCACCACTCCCCGGGAACGAGACATTGCTGATTTTCTGGTTTCGGACATGATCGGAGTAGCAGCTACACGGATCGAGGACCGGGTATTTGCTGCCTTAGGCCTTCAAAACGCAGAGATCAGTTTTGAATCCTGTGAAAGCGTTGAATATGGAGGGGTATTATTATTGCTTCCTTTCCTGATAGCCAACGGTCTGTTGAGCTATAAGAATTATTATTCAGAGAGGCTTTCAGGGTACTATGATTTTGACAGCGTGATACTGACCCTGGCCTTCATGTACCTGTGCCGCATTAAGAGCATTGAACAACTCAAGCACTTCAGTCCCGGCGAGCTGGGGAAATTGCTGGGCCTGGACCGGATCCCGGAGGCGCGTTGTCTGAGGGGGATCATCAAAGAATTAACCGTTCAGGAAAGAGCCTCGGAGTGGAATGCCTATCTTTCAGAGGAATGGATAAACCAGGAAGACACGAGCATCTACTATATCGACGGTCATGTTCAGGTATATCATGGCCATCTTGCTAATCTGGGCAAGAAACACATTAGCCGCCAAAAGCTTTGCCTGCCGGGAATGGTAGAGTTCTGGGTGAATAATGCCGATGGGTTACCCTACTTTTATGTAACTGGCCAGGTGAATGAGAAGCTCCAGGAGATGATCACCACCGAATTGGTTCCCCGGTTGATTAAGCTGACCAAAGGCAGGGTCAGGCAGGAAGAACTTGAGATGGACGAGGCACTTCCCAGGTTCACCCTGGTATTTGACAGGGAAGCTTACAGCCCCATGTTTTTTAAGCATCTGTGGGAAAAGTACCGTATAGCGGTGATCACCTATAGAAAGAATGTCAAAGATCAATGGGACGAAGGAGATTTTACTGTATATGATATTGATACCGACGTAGAGACTACCATGGAACTATGCGAAAAACAGGTAGAGCTCAATGGCGTTGCATTACGGGAAGTACGCAGGCTTACTGATACCGGTCACCAGACCAGTGTGATTACCACCAACTATAAAATGTCGACGGCACTGATCGCCTTATACATGTTTTCCCGGTGGTCTCAGGAAAATTTTTTTAGGTACATGAGGCAAGAATACGATATAGATAAGATAATACAATATGGTGTTGATGAGTTAGATAAAACAATCATGGTGGTTAATCGGGAATACAGTAACTTATCGTATAAACTCAAGAAGTTAAGAGAGAAAATAGCCCGGCGTAAGGCTCAACTTTACGACTTAGTGGAAGAAAACATTGCAGACGAAATGGAGCAGACCGGAAAGAATATTGAGAAACAATTACTCTTAATGAAAGAGATTGAGTTACTTGAAGCAGAAGAACAGGAAATCCTGGCTCGAAGAGCACAACGCTCTTACAAGATCAGCATCGGAGAAATGCCCGAACATACGAGATATAATAAGCTGAAAACAGAAAGCAAGCACCTGCAAAATATCATCAAGATCATCTGTTACAGAGCTGAAACGGCCATTGCCAACCTGCTTACTACTTATTATCGAAGAAGTTCCGATGAGATAAGAGCATTGGTAAAGAGTATTATCTTTGCAAAAGTTGATTTATATCCGGATTATCAGACAAATACTTTGACAGTTAGATTAAATAGCCTGGCAACACCCAGGGACAATTTGGCTGTTCGAGAAATTTGTCAAACCATAAACGATTATGAGGCAGTTTTTCCAGGAACAAAACTCAAACTGGTCTACAAAACTGCGACACTAACTCCTGCGTGAGATCAGGAGTTCTGAATTTACGAAATTATCTATCTTAATTTCAGCGGATTAAGAAATTAATGGTACACTACATATTTTTTCTTATCAGGAACCATTGATTTTGTTCGAGTAGCCTGATATATTTCCAGAGCTTCCATAATAGGTTTAGAGGGTTTTCGGATGCTGAACTTTTTTGTCTCACCATTCAGGATGATTGATTGTATGGTCTGGGT
>JARGFQ010000032.1 GCA_029210565.1 Bacteroidales bacterium | reverse complement strand
CTTCTATATCGCATTTCTGTTAACTACGCTATTGCCCTATATTCCGGCAATCCTCCCGTTCATCCCCTATCAGATATTCGGGTTCAACATGACTGGGTGGGCATGGATGATAATGCTGTTAGTCACCCTGAGCAACTTATTTATTAGAAAAAGTGGCCTATTCCCCTTTTACTATTGGTTGCCCTGGGTCTTTTATATGGTTGTATATCTTGTAATTGACTTTTCTTATTTGGGTCTCCAACTTACCCTTCAGTATACCCTACCTTTGCTAGTAGGAATTGTCGCATCAGGATTCACCTATACTGAGGAGGATATTCAGTGGATGTTTCATTGGTTTATCGGATTGACCATCTTTATTTATTTATTGTTTCTATGGGCAGTTCTCTTCGGAAGTGGGTATATGCCAGGCATGTCAGTAATGCCAATGTTGTTTGCAGTTGCCGTCAGCCTGCTAACGGCAATATTCTTTATCACCCGGAGGAAAATATATTTGATATTTATTGCAGTGTTGTTCATTGCACCAATTGCTCAGATGACCCGCATGGGCATTGCTGCTATTGCTGCAATATTTATTTTTCATTTTGCCAACAAGGCCATTAAGAGCAAAATCATTTACGGGGCCATTGGGCTTCTTGCATTTTTACTGGTATTCAGCTCGCAAAAGTTTCAGGAAAAAACCTTTTATAGCAAGCAGGGTACTTTTAGTGATTTAACCCTCAATTATTATGACAATCCCGATATCCGAAGCAGCGGACGGATCTCATGGAAAAAAGCATTGGAACCGGGGCTAAAGACTTCGCCCATTTGGGGTAACGGGCCAAGGGCTGATAATGTGTATCTGTCTAAAATTACCAAAAAGAGGGGAGGCGAAGCACACAATGATTACCTATCTGTAAGGTTCAATTACGGGTATGTTGGACTTTCATTATTGCTTCTTGGCTTTGCGGGATCGTTCATATCACTTTATAAAATCTCGAGGAAGTACATTGATAGCTGGTATATTTGGCTGATATCAACTTCTACACTAACCCTATATATTGCTTTCCTGATGTTCATGTACACTGACAACATCCTTAAGTACACAATATATTTCCCGAATTATTTCTTTGCCATGATCGGCATTGTATATAGCCTGAAAAGAGATGAAGATCTCCGTAGTGATACCTCTTTATAATAAGAAGGAGACAGTCTTAAGAGCCCTTGATTCAGTTTTAAACCAGACTGTTCTGCCAGAGGAAATAATTGTTGTCAATGATGGATCAACGGATGGCTCGGAACAGGTTGTGGCTCAATTGGATCATCCTTTAATTCGACTTGTAAGCCAATCAAATCAGGGGGTGTCTGCAGCAAGGAACCGGGGTGTTGCTGAAGCAAAGAATGAGTGGATTGCCTTCCTGGATGCTGATGATGAATGGCTGCCGGAATTTTTTCAAACTATTACAGAACTTCATGAAAATTACCCGGATTGTAGTGTGGCAGCAACAGCTTATTATATGCAGGACACTGAAAGCCGGCGTGAGAGAAATCACCTGAGTAAACTAAAGTTTAAGGGAGATAATGGGATTATCGATAATTACTTCCAGGTGGCATCCTGTTCTCACCCTCCACTGAATTCTTCAGCAGTTGCGATTAAAAAAGAGGCGATCGAATCTATTGGTGGATTTCCCGCAGGAGTGACTTCAGGTGAAGATCTGCTGACATGGGCACGACTAGCTGCTGTCTTTACCATTGCCTATGCAATAAAACCACAATCTGTATTTACCCAGGATCCTGCTCATCTTTATGTCAGCAAGCCTAATCGGATGCCTCAGAATCCAGATATTGTTGGTATGAACTTAGCAGCGATTGCAAGAGCAAATAAAAGATTACCGGGCATACGAAGATATGTTAGTCACTGGCATAAGATGCGTTCCTCTATATATTTGAGACTTGGAATGAGAGGGGAGTCTTTGCGTGAGTCAATCATATCATTGTCATATTATCCTCTGAATTTCAAAGTAATGCTGTATTTGCTTTTATTAGGCTTACCTGCGAGTTCAATAAGTCATATATTCCGAAAATCAGTGGGTAAATGAAGATTGTAATCACACATACCGACTTCCGCATTTACTGGCCGGCACGGCTGCATGCCCTGACTGTATATCTAAGCAACAAAAGCATAGAACTTCAAATTATTGAAATTGCCGGTGCGGGAAGCCCCTATGCTTTCTCTGGAAGTTCAGCCTCTCACCCGGCAAATTGGCACTGTCTTTTTCCGGACAAAAGAATGGAGGATATCTCGCCATCCGAAGCCAATATTACATTAGGTAAAAAACTTAATGAATTACAACCGGATGTTGTGTTTGCCGGTGCAATTGCTTTTCCTTCAGGTGCGGCAGGGGTTCGTTGGGCAGTTGAGCACAAAAAAAGAGTGGTAATTTTTGACAATGCGCGCCTGGCAGATGTTCCACGTTCATGGTTGGTTGACTTTATCAAGAAAAAGATATACTCCTGCACAGATGCTGTTTTATGTCCCTCAAAAGCCTGGATGTCGACATTTACCTATTTTGGTTTTAAAGAATCTCAGATCTTTTACGGTCTGAATGTGGTCGATAATTCATTCTGGCAAAATCAAGATTCTACTGAATCCCATAAAAGTACCTCAGGCTATATATTGACAATTGGAAGGCAAATCCCTAAGAAGAACTTTTTATCCCTTCTTAATGCTTATCAGGGTTATATTGCTAATACTGTCAATCCCAGAGAACTGATTCTGGTAGGGGATGGACCCGAACATGAATTGCTTGTTGATTTTGTAAAGAAAAACAGGTTGAACACAGTAAAGTTCCTTCCCTTCAAATCTCAGGATGAACTGAAAAATATATATCAGAGGGCAGATTGTTTTGTTCTTCCCAGCAAACATGGTGAGACATGGGGTCTTGTGGTTAATGAAGCGATGGTGTCCGGGCTGCCGGTTCTTGTCAGTAACCAGATCGGCTGTGCATCTACGCTTGTTAAGGATGGGATGAACGGCTACACATTTTCACCTGATAATGTTAATGAGTTGACAGAACTTCTGTTAAAAATGGATGGACTCAGCGTCAGAGAACGGCTGGAAATGGGAGAGAAGTCGAAAGAGATTATCAGTGACTGGGGGCTGGATCGCTTTTGCCTGGGAGTTTACGATGCTATTCAATTCGTTTCCGGGAGTGCTGCAAAGAAATCAGGAGTGGTCACCAGGCTAATTCTTAAACTCTGGAGAGGACGGTACAGACCGGTCTAGCCTTCAGGTAAAGACTTAACAAGAACATGATTAAGAGCATTGTATTAACCTATATCAGGATACATTTCTTTTTAAATCGACGTGGACTTAACGTCAAAGGATTAGGTTACACACAGCGCTTTCTGACAAGGATATTCGTTTTCACAGCCTTCGGAAAGAAATTCTATTACAATCCAGTAATTGAAGGGAGTTATGATTACCTGCTGATTGGAAGATCAAACGAGCCTGAGACTCAAATATTTTTAGCAAAAACAATTGCACTGTTAGACACTACAAATTTCATTGATGTTGG
>JARGFQ010000031.1 GCA_029210565.1 Bacteroidales bacterium | reverse complement strand
TGAGAAAAACGAGGAACCTGTTCAAATAAAGCTCATAATCCTTAATGGTCACAGTGCTTCTGCGCAAAGATTGTAAATGGACGATAAGTTTTTGCATCTGCAATCCGATCTCCCCTTCCAATGTGTGCCTCACCGGTACGGTTGTGCGCTTTCTGATATAGCCGAGGTTCAGGTAATCATCCAGAACCTGTATGCTTCTTATCTTTTCACGGTCATCATGCCTCAAATTATCATGGGGAATGCAAGTTGTAACATACTCCTGCCCTAAAGATGGGGTGTATAACGACAGGCTCTTTTCCTTCATATACCTAAGTATCCCATTTTTCCACAATGACCTGTACTTGTCAATGCGATTCTGGGTGTAACAATTGCTGCTGAAAAACAGCAGGCAATCTTGAATCAGTTTGGTAATCTCTTGTTGCATAATGGATACAATTTTGATTTGGCAATATCGCCTTGTCAAAATTATTATGTAAAGAGATTATGTAAACTAATATACTGATTATGTTGATTTTCACGCTACTTTTAGCAAATGATGCTGGACACTTTGCATAACGATATGCTTTCCATAAAAGAACAGCTCTACCTGCCATCGATTTTTATAAAGCAAGGCAATATGTTCAGCTTTGACTTCAAAGCTGTTAGTAAGATATGTAAAGCTCCTGTTGTATTCCGTAGAATAGTAAACAATACGCCGGAGAAGACTCGGATATTTTTTCCTTGTTTGTTGTCCGGTAAGCCGTATCGTTTGGTCAAAGAGAATATTATCAGGACCTTCAAGAAGATCTTCACCCTCCACAATTTCATATTGAAGATGACCTCTTTGCCTGATTACGAAGTAGGAACCGATGAGATTGACTGTAAAAAGTCGCGCAAGGTCAAAGTAACCTCTATCAAAGATATAGTATGCATTCGGCTCATAAGGAATCTCATCCATGGCATTCATATCATGGACTCTGGCCTGGGTTATATGAAGAAATGTTGGGATCTGAGTAACAACATCATAAAGGGTGTGTACTTTAATTCCGCCTTTTGCCTTGCGAAAACTTGCCCACCAGAAAAGGTTCAAACACAGGTCTATGGTAGTAGAATCGAAGGCGTAAAATCTGCCGGCAATGACAAACTCCCGGGT
The DNA here is from genome assembly GCA_029210565.1 of Bacteroidales bacterium. Taxonomy (GTDB): domain Bacteria; phylum Bacteroidota; class Bacteroidia; order Bacteroidales; family VadinHA17; genus SR-FBR-E99. Next base: position 2,547 of record JARGFQ010000031.1, on the reverse strand, counting down.
AATGCGCTTCCCCTGGGCGATAGATATCATTTTGTATGTAAATTCCTCAAAGATCTTGCAGTCCCTGTTCGCATTTGCCTTGGCAAGGTTGCTGCGCTTTATCGAAGATTTACCGAAACCGAGATGATAAGATTTTTGAGAATGAGCAGTCATTACGCAGACAAGTTCTCTAAGGCTTTCGCAGCCAGACAACTGACCATACATCATAATCAGAAGCTGATTCCAACAACTGAACGACTTGATATATTTATCTCCCTGATATTTCATTACAATTCGTTGAAATGTCTTTTGCGGAAGAAATTCGGCAAGTTGTGCAAATACATATTTTCCAGTAAGCATAGTCCTTCATTCACCTTTGTCTTTAAAAGTATGAATTCAGATCGTGGACATGCATTTTTAAATATATATTGCATAAATTCAAGTTATTACAGGGACTATTTTATAAATTAAGTGGACACTAATGATCTTGTGTAAGAAGTCCTCTGCCGGCATTCTCATCCTCAATACGGCAATTGTCGTTGCTATCAGCCTGAAAATCCAGACTATGAATGTTGTAAAATAATTAGGAGCGGTCTCTTTTTGCATCCTTAAAGAACGGGCTGTCATTGCCGAAGAGCACATTCATGTATTTATCATATTTCCTTATGACGTTGATTACACGTTCTACCTCTTTTTCACTTTCCGGGTACAGCTTTTTCGGCATCTCTTCATAGTCATCCACGCTCTTTTTTCTTTCTGCACCTATTACATAATTTTCCACTCCTACGGAAACATCACTTTTGTAAATCGGTAAGTCTATTTCAAGTTCTTCGAGCATCGGTTTGATCATTCCGGCATTTTCCACTGCCCTTACGTCACCGTCAAACATGAATCCATCCTTAGTGAAGGAGTTTACCAATCCTCCTGTCTTATCATTTTTTTTTCTATCAACAGTACATTCGCGCCTTTTTTGGCCAGGGAGGTAGCCGTCGCCAAACCGCTTATTCCTCCTCCTACTATGATTATCTTTTTTTGATTTTCATACGCTGTTTCTGTTATAATACTTGCACCAAAACTGTTTCTGGAAATATCTTTATTTTGGGATGCTTATTCTGAAAGTATGCGATATAATTCAATGTTTAGATAATAATGACGACCTTCAATTTCCTTTTTCTCAAGAACATGAATATCGGATAATCTGTTTAAGTAATCCCTTGCAGTATTTTCAGAGTATAGTCCTGAATCAACCATATGTTTTACTTTAGTAAAGGGATGAGTAAACAGAGCATTTACCAGTTCTTCGGGATTTCTAACCTTTCTGGCATCCTTTCTGATAAACTCTAAAATTGAATCCTTAGCTGATGAAATTTCATTGATTTTATGGAACGTAATCATCGATGTATACTCAATAGCTTTAAGCATGAATAGAAGCCAGTCCCTCCAGTTACCTCTTTGAGAAACCCCGGATAATCCCGAGTAATAATCTTCTTTGTGATCCAGAATATATCGGCTTAGAAACAGTATCGGGACATCAAGTAATCCCTTTTTTGTCAGATAATTGATATTAAAGACCCGTCCCGTTCTCCCGTTGCCGTCACGAAACGGATGGATCGCTTCAAACTGATAATGAGCAATGGCCACTTTAAATAAATAGTCCATCCCGAACTTTTCATCATCGTTCAGGAATGCAATCAGGTTGTCCAGCTTTTCTTTAATTATCGTCTGGCCCTTTGGAGGAGTATAAACAACCTGTCCGGCATTTGGCCCTGTACCACCCTGCCTTATTGTTGCGTATATTAATTTGCTATAACCAAAGGTGTCTCACAGGAAATGTCGTTGACCCTGACCTTCTATTTCTATGCGCATATTGACCATCCAGCGCCGGCTTCGATCCCAACCAGTAAAAGAAAAGGCAGCCGAATGGCTGCCTGGCTGTGGGCCCAGCTGGGATCGAACCAGCGACCCCCTGATTATGAGTTTCCTTTATTCGATTTGTTCGCCTCTTCGAAAATGACGGGGTGTTTGAGTTACCTTCAACATTTACAGGGTTTTATCTGTATTTGTCATTAAAAACAACTGTTCATTTTATGTAAAATATTCCACTGCTTTACATGGATTTACAAGAATACTGGCGAAAAAACTGGCACCAAATCAGGATTGTCTTCGGGATAAGAGTTCGAACAACTGCACATTAATATAATAATTCCCGGTTCCAAGCTTCTCTTTTCTGATTAATCTGTCTTCAGCCAGATTGTTCAGGTAATTTGCAGCGGTTATTCTTGAAACATTCAAGTCATTTACAATGAATTCAATTTTTGTATATGGATGTTTGAATAAGTTATGTAACAACTCCTGACTATAAAATTTGTATTCGTTTTTAAGTCTGTTTTTATATGAGCGCATTAATTATTTTCAGAAACCTTCAGGCAAAATCATTTTTCTACTACACATCTTCCAATTATGAGTTGTTGCAATAACAGACAAAAATGCAGCATCACGATCGTGCTATTCAGGCCCAACCTAAACAATTGAACATATTGGCATCATTATAAATATTGTGGTATATTG
>JARGFQ010000030.1 GCA_029210565.1 Bacteroidales bacterium | reverse complement strand
TGACCAAAAGTTATTAACTTATAATGTTGATTATCAACCTAATGCCAGAATAATCCGATTTTCTCAGCAAACCCTATTTACTTCAATAAATATTAAGCAAGTTGAAACAAACATTTAAGCAGAATTCAATAGAAGAGCACAAAGATATATTTCAACAAAAAGCATTGAAAATTCACAATGGAACAGATATTTTTTAATGCATGATAATAACTCCAGGTGTTGACACCGGTACTGATAAAATCAATTACCGGCTATGAACTATACACCGAATTGTTTTTTGAGTAAATTAGTATATAAAATGGTATATTTTACTTTCCTTTAGCTATTTACCTTACATATTTAGACGAAAGAATGACTGCCCAGAAAACCTGTTTACAGTTTTTGGGAACAAAATAAATGGACTACTTTCAAATGATTCAAATTCCGATTTTTTGAGTTCTGTGATAATTGAAGGAGGTTTGGCTAAAACAAGAATGTTAGATGAATTAAAAATGCTTGGTATTGACCACGAGAGTGTATTCCCTGATTTAGATGGAATTGGTCTTTCTATCAATTCTAAGTTTGAAAAATACTTCCGTGACAATCTAGAAATATTGATTCATATTTTTAAAAGTATCAATGGTAAATTGTAACTAATCAGTTTCTGTAAAATTAGGTGTTATTAACAATTCTTCGCACTTGAATCAACATTTTTCGTCTTTATGTTGCGCTGTTTTGTAAAAATGAACACATATGAACAAATATTATTTTAGTGTTTGATAAATAGGCGATTACGTTCTTTGATATATTGGAAGTCAGGATTAGTTTTGTAGCACAGGCTATGGAACCATCCGACAAAATAATCATTGAAGATCTGAAGCGCATAATAAAGATGCAGGCGCAGGAACTTGCTAAAATCCCCATACTTCTTGCCCGAATACAAGCTCTTGAACAAGAGCTGCTGCGTTACAAGACTAAAAAGGACAGCAGTAACAGCTCTGTGCCACCTTCTAAAGACGAGAACAGGCCCCCACGCACCAGCAGTCTCAGGGAAAAAGGTAATCGTAAAGCAGGAGGACAACCAGGTCATGATGGCAAGACTTTGAAGATGACGGATAATCCGGATGAGATTATTGAACATCGTGCATGTTTCTGTCCTGAATGCGGTAAAGATGTAAGCGGTCAGCCTTTTGAGTTTTTTGGAAAGAGACAGGTTGTTGATATCCCCATCATCAAACAGACAGTGACTGAATACCGGGTTTACAGGTGTATATGCACTTGCGGCAAGGTTGTAGAGAGTGATTTTCCTGTGGATGTTGACAGTCCTGTCAAATATGGCAAAGGCATTGAATCGCTCGTTGGCTATCTTAGCGTAAGACAATACCTTCCATTTAAAAGGCTTCAGGAAATGCTCAATGACATCTTTACTGTTGAGATAAGTGAAGGGGGCCTTCATTGTTTGTTGAAACGTAAGCATCCGGTCTGCCACGTATTTTGCTAACGGGAGTATCCGATTACCTTCCCCGGCAAAAAAGGGATGTTATACAGTTCAAAGATGGCCGTTCTTCTGGAGCGACAGAAGGAGTCGGGATTAAGCGTCAAAAGTTTTTGTTCCAACGAAGGCATAGCACCATCTACATTCTATTACTGGCAGAAGAAGCTCCGGAAGGAATCTGTCGGGGGGCGCTTTATACCACTGCTTGTTCGGGCCCCTGGATCAACTGCCTACCCGGCCTCCGTTCAGCAACCTGGACCTGGCAAGGATAACACTCCGCTGGAGATCACCTACGCTAATGGGACTACCCTGCGAATAAGGCAGACTCTGGATCTGGCAGGACTGCGATCACTTGTTTCACTTTTAGACTGAGGCCATGTTCCATCTTCACGGCTCACTGAAGTATTATCTGTATCCTCTCCCGGTGGATATGCGCAAAAGTTTTTACACCCTGAGTGGTGTTGTCAACTCGCTGATGAACCAGAATGTCCGTGACGGAGGGGTATTCATTTTCATGAACCGCCACCAGAATGTGATGAAGATCCTTCACATGGAATATGCCGGGCTGGTTATCTATCACAAGAAACTGGAGTCAGGCCGATTTAAGCTACCGGTTTTTGATGAAACTACCGCTTCGATTAACATCGAGTGGAAGGATTTAATGACCATGGTTGAAAGTGTAAAACCGGGACGGTTGAAAACACGCAAGAATGTTAATAACTATCTGCTATTCAGTTAATTAAAAGTTCTTTTTCAGTTTGTCGCTTTGTTTTGCAAGAGTTATATTTGATGCATCAAAAGCGGATAGAACTGTGCAAAATACAGCTGATAAAGATGCATTTATCGAAACCCTCCTTCAGGAGCGTGATGAGCTTTATCAGGAACTCTCAAAGCTACGCCAGGCAGATGGTGGAGCACTGGAGAAGGCTGAGAAGAAGAATGCACATTATGAAAAGGTTATAAAGGAGAAGGATCTTATAATCAATAAATTAACCGATCAGCTTGCATGGTTCAGGCGTAAGTTCTGGAAGCCGTCGAGTGAAAAGTACATCCCAACGGATCCTGCCCAGCGCAAGCTTGACTTTGACGGCATTGACATACTGCCTGAAGAAGAGACTGTCATCAAGGCTTCTGCCAATGAAATCATCACCTATAAGCGCACCAGGGTAGAAAGAGAGAAGAAGCAGCCGGTACGTATGCCTCTACCGGAGCATCTTCGCCGTGAGGAAGAGGTCATCGAGCCGGAGGGAATTGATGAGAACTGGGTGCGTATAGGCGAAGAGGTTACCGAGCAACTGGAGAATAAACCCGGGGAGCTTTATGTAAGAAGGATCATACGCCCGAAATATGCTCTGAAGAAGGATCTTCAACTGGTGCATGAGGTTAGTGGAGAAGAGGGTCAGGAGAAAGCCGTTAAGATCGCACCCCTTCCGCTGTTACCACTGCCCAGGAGCAATGCCGGGGCCAGTCTGCTTGCCGAGCTGATCATGAGTAAATACATGTATCATCTTCCATTCCACCGGCAACTGGCAATGTTTAAGCTTGAAGGAATAAAGATACCTGCATCAACTGTCAACGACTGGTTCGTCGGTTGCGGGGATCTTCTCAGGGCGCTGTATTACAGGTTAAAGGAGATAGTACTTGAGTCTGACTATATACAGGTCGATGAAAGTACTGTACCGGTTATCAATAATGAAAAGCACCGGGCTGTTAAAGCCTACCTGTGGGTGGTGAGATCGGTGATGAAGAACCTGGTATTCTTTCATTATGACAAGGGATCAAGAGCACAGAGGGTTGTCATAGAACTTCTACGCGATTACAAGGGTGCAGTACAGACAGACGGTTACGAGGCTTATTCTATCTACGAGAATAAGAAGGGGGTATTGCTTCTGAGTTGCTGGGCACATGCAAGGCGTAAATTTAATGAGGCACTGAAAGAAGATCAGTCCGGCGCAACTTATGCACTGGAACAGATCAGCCTGCTATACGGTGTGGAGTCCATGGCTGAAGACCAGGAGCTCGATTACCAGCAGCGGGCAGAACTTCGCTCAAGACTTGCTTATCCCATCCTCCTTGGTTTTGAAAAATGGATCGTCAGTTATATGCCCAAGGCATTACCCAAAGGCAGGATGAGTCAGGCATTAACTTATACATACTCATTGTTCCACAGGTTATCCAGGTATCACCTTGACGGCCGTTATAAGATAGATAATAACCTTGTGGAGAATACCATCCGTCCTCTGGCTCTGGGGAGAAAGAATTACATGTTCTGCGGTAACCATGATGCAGCAGAGAATGCGGCAATAATGTACTCGCTGCTCGGTTGCTGTGCAGCTCTGGATGTAAACCCCAGGGAGTGGCTGACGGATGTGCTGACACGGATCCCTTACTACAACAACGATTACAGTCGGGATCTGGCAGAACTCCTGCCTCATAACTGGAAAGCCGGCCAGGTGCTCCAAAATTCTCCATTGGAAATCCAATAATTATTGGAGATCGTTGGAAAAAGTTGAACACTCCATCTACTTTTTACAGAATATCAAAGAACTCCAGAAAAGTTGCATTACAACCTAACCGTGGCAATATAGCCCTTGGTCAGATCTCTGTCAACATGTGGTACGCCGAATGCTTACGTTGAAACGACTTGCATCCAAGGGTGTTGATGCCTACGAAATGATAAGGCAGAATGTATTGAGCAGCCGGGTTATTGGTACAGACGAAACAGGAGTGAAAGTCAACGGGAAAAGACATTGGTTTTGGACATGGCAGAACGATCGGGCCAGTTATATTGTTGCTTCTGACAACCGGGGCACAACTACGATCAATAAAAATATGAGCGGAATCTCCAAAGAAGCTGTCCTTGTTCATGATTGCTGGAAAGCTCACTTTCAAACCCCGGTAGGCAGCCATCAGCTTTGTACAGCTCATTTGGAGCGTGAGACCAAATATCTTGAAGAGCGTTACAAAGTGGATTGGCCGGTTAGATTCCGGGCTATGCTCATTAAAGCGCATAAACTTAAAAAACAACTTGTGCCTTCTCATTACTACTATCCCAATCAACTCCGATCTGACCTGGAAAACGAGCTGGAGTGTTTGTTGCAGGAACCTCTGGATCCCAGACACAAGGAGATGGTATCTTTTCAAAAGAGAATTACAAAATACCGTGATCATGTCTTTACCTTTCTTTATCACCCGGACGTGCCAGCAGATAATAATGGTTCTGAAAGAGCCATCCGGAATGTTAAGGTCAAACAAAAAATATCCGGACAGTTCAAAATACTGAGTGCTGCTGAAAACTTCGCAATCCTGAGATCCATTATTGATACTGCCATAAAAAATAATCAAAATGTGGTAGGAGCTTTAAGTGCAATCGCTGCTTATAAAAGGAGTAGTGCAAGTTTTTTTCTGCAATTATTACGTTTCTCTCTAAGTTGTGATACTTGATCATCTCTATCTATAATAGATTTGAGCCGCAAATTTAATTAAGCCCAACGTTTCGGCGGTATATTACGTTTGCGTGCCCCGACCATAGGAGGGGATGGCGTGGTTTTTGCAATCGAGGCGCATTTGTAAAATTTCTTTTTTATTTCTTAATGATCGCGCCACAATCCCTAGTCTTCCAGGCGATTATAAATATATCTTATGAAAGTACTACCCATTCTTAGGACCACTTTTTTCTATTCTTAATTGATTATTATCATAATGATGATGTAAACCAGT
>JARGFQ010000002.1 GCA_029210565.1 Bacteroidales bacterium | reverse complement strand
TGGATTGTCTGAGTTGAGTGAAACAACTGACAGGCCTTTTTCTTTTGATCACCCACCTGCTCAAGATCACGACCCCGATACCAGAGGTGTCGGGGGAGTAATCTTGTTCGCCATGGATTGTCTGAGTTGAGTGAAACAACTGACAGGCCTTTTTCTTTTGATCACCCCCCTGCTCAAGATCACGACCCTGCCACAACAAGATATTAATCATGGTTTACATCCAGTTACCCGTTATTGATTTAGATTTGCGTTATTGGTTGGAAAAGAACTTTGAGATATGGAAACAGAAATGATATTTGAGCGGTTCTGGCATCGCTATTCCAATGAAAACCCCAATGCAAAACGGATCTATGATCTTTTTACAGCCCGCGGCGAGAGGGTTGTTCACGACCATATTGCCCTGCAGACATTCGACGACCCCAGAATGAATATTGATGTGATTGCACGGGTATTTACCGAAAACGGTTATGAGGCGCGGGGGAACTATGAATTCAGGGCCAAAAAGCTGAGAGGACAGCATATTGAGCATAAAAGTGCCCCACAGGCCCCCAAGGTTTTCATCAGTGAGTTGCTGACGGATCAGTTTAGTGATTACCTCAAGACAACCGTCCGCGGATACCTGAACAGCCTGGTTGACAGCATTTATACTGATCCGGACCTGGTTTACGGAGGCAGCATCTGGGGTAAGATTCCATTTGCCACCTATAACAAACTGCGTGAAGAATCGGAATATGCAGCATAGCTGCTTGGATACGGTTTCCGGGCTAACCATTTTGCCGTTAAGATCAATGAGCTGAAGAACTTCCCGACTTTGCAGGATGTCAATGAATTTATTAAAGGAAACGGTTACCTGATGACCACTGTCGGCGGGGAGATCTACGGAACACCTGAGGAGTTGCTGGAGCAGTCTGCAACCATGGCTGAGATACAGCCTGTTGAATTTACCGACGGAGTATATGAGATCCCCTCGTGCTTCTATGAGTTTACCCTTCGGTATACCTGGCCCGACGGTACGCAGTACCCGGGCTTTATTGCTGCCAACGCCGACAAGATATTCGAAAGCACAAACTACTATAATAAGCAGGCTGACACTATGTAGCCTCCTGTAAACCCTCCGTTGGCGGACAAGCCGGTCACACTCGTCAAAAAAACTGTAACAGAGCACTTAATAAATACGTAAACTGATAATAAGAAAATGAATTTTCAGTAATTTTATAAAGTTTTTATTTACCTATGAGAAAAACAATATTCATTCCCGCACTCATTACCGCCCTGATGGCAGTATCGTGCGCAACAACACAGAAAATAGACTACTCCCAGATAAGTGTCGCCCAGGAAGGAGGCTACCAGTTCCGGCAGATCACTTCCGAAGAGCAAACTGTCTGGGGCCCGCGCGTCTCAACCACTAACGGTAAGCTCCAATGGCACACCGGATCAGTCTTTGATATATCCGATGACGGACAGAAAATTGTCTATGTCGCTGCCACACCCGGAGCGGAGGTGGGGAATGTATATGTCAGGGCAACGGCAGGCGGACGTAGCTCGATTCAGCGCACCTTTGGTATCTCAGCCTCGGGTCCCGGCTTCTCCCCCGACGGCAATTCCATCACCTTCAGCGGCACCTTCCCGGGACAAACGAAGTCTAACATATGCGTCATCAACACCAACGAAGGAAGTGCCATTCAACATCTTACCGAATCACAGTCGGGCATCGCAACCACCCCTGTTTTCTCGTCAGACGGCCAGCGTATCTTCTACACCAGGGGCATCCCTTCAACGACAACAGTCGGTGCCACACCTGTTACAGTGTGGTCATTCTCAATATGGTCAATGGACAGGAACACATCAGTGACAACACAGTATATCGAAGGGTCCTCTCCGGAGTTCGTGCCCGGTGAAAAATTGCTCTTCACCAAATCCAATCCCACAACAGGCAACGGTGAGATCTGGATGCTTGACCTCAAGTCAGGCCAGGAGACGCTTATCCTGAGGGACAATGAACGCGGATTCTCTACTCCGAAAATATCCCCGGACGGAATGAGCCTGCTATGCACCGGAGCCAACAGCAGCGGTAAGGAGGCGAACCTTGACATCTTTCAGGTTGATATTGACGGTACAAACTTTAAACAGATAACCTTTCACCCCGGCACGGATGCCTCCCCCGCCTGGGCGCCCGATGCAAAATCGATCTATTTCATTTCCCAGAGAGGAACACCAAAAGGATCATACAATATCTGGAGTATAGGCCTAATCAATTAATCAAGACATGAAATCATATATACTGAAACTTGCATTATCAGCGGTACTGATAGTAACCGCAATAAACCTGTCGGCACAAATGGTAGGAAGCGGACCCGCAAACCAGCCGTCATCAGACGCCACAACTCAGTGGACAGGCTTTTTTATCAGGGGCGGTATCGCACTTCCAGTGTCAAATACCGGGGTGGCACCTGAAATAACCGGTCCGATACCTGCAGACTGGAGCGGGATGCCAGTCAGCAACGGTACCATCGGAGCAGGACCCGGATTCAACATTGAGGCCGGCATAGGACTGAACCTGGCAGGCTCAGCTAATGAGGAGAATATGCTTGGCTTCTACTACTATCCGATCCTGGCGGCATACTGGCAGACAGCCCTGAACTGGAGCAAACTGGGAGAGGCTTTCGAAGACAGGGCTCTTTATACCAAACCATTCAGGGTCATTGACATCGGCCAGCGCTATGGGTTGGGCATCAATCCTGTTGAGAACCTGTCCATCGGCATCTACTACAGGCCGGGGCTTATCATCCCGCTCGACTTTGAGGTGGTAAGCGGCACCGATTTTCGTCTTGCCGGCACTGCCGCCTCCTCAGATGACTCTCCGGTCTTCATGATGTCACATGCCGGGGGAATAGCCGTCAAGTACCTGATAGCAGAATTGTCAGCCGAATTGTATTTTACGAGGCCAACGATGGATGTCACATACATTAATATCCCCCTCGTGGAATCAACAACGCTCACCGGCAAGATACCCGTTAAACTGCTGAATCTGTCCCTGGCTCTCTCGTTCTGACGGAGAAATAAAATCAGTCAGGGCAGTGCCATGTGTGACATGGGACTGAACCTTACAGCATCGCTCCGTAACGTTTCGGCTCAGGTGCCAGGGAAGATTAAGCCATAATGCAGGTCATTTTGCAGGGCAGATGGTAATTAACCGGCCTTTTCACCCTTCTTTCCCGATCTAAAGAAGGAGACATGCCTGTAAGGTTCTCCGGAAACGACTCTGACAGTATTCACTATTGAAATGACAGCATTTACCAGGAATACCATAATCAGTGGGATTGGCACATGTGCCCTCCAATAAATCCATAACCCGGCAAGGATGCCAACCCAGACCATTAGTTGAAAGCTGATAACATCACGGTAGTGAACAGAAATACCTTTTACCTTATCCTTTTTCTGATGCCATATCAGGACAGTAGGGAAGATAAGGGGGATGATACCGCTGAAGTGCAGAAGTCTCAACCAGGTTCTGGCATTAGCCTGCTGTATTTCCTGCTCTTCATCCGGTTTATGCTCTGTAAAGAGGGAATAATCGACTTCCAGAGCCCTGGCAATCATCTGAAGGGTATAAGCCCGAGGATCCACCTCCCCGTTCTCGATCCGCTGTATTGTCCTTGCACTGACTTCAGTTTTGTCAGTAAGCTCCTCCTGGGTCATACCCTTCTTAAGCCTTAATTCCTTTATGAGTTTACCCGTTTCCATTTTCTTTTATTTTGTCACAAATGTCAGGCTGATCAGGGTAACAGTCCAACCAAAAGAATACGACATTTACACGACATTTGATCATCATATAACAGTCGCTTCACCATTAGCGTGTGAGTGCAAATAGTAGATCAGAAGTTAGATGACTCATTATGAAATCAACGACCTCTCCGGTTTCTGCTTATTGAATCAGTTCCTATAATTTGACTGTGGATTTATGTCAGTACAATCTATGGTTCAGAATACCATCTTATTACAGTTTATCTGCAGTATGACCCCGTCAGTCCAACCGCTGCCCCATCAATAACAGCCCGCACCAGCAAAATTTTCTATCTTTGAACATGCTGGCAGACTCAAGCCGGCGGCACACCACACATTCAGTAATCTCATGCCAATGAAATACGTAGATTTCCTGGTGCCCACTCTCGGAAAGGGCAATGTGACCTCTCCCCTAAAACAGAACCGCAAGCCAGGCAGCCCGGTATACAAATTCGTCAGTGATGACGAGAGGGTGCTCTACGATGTCACCCTGGAGAGCTTCAACAGGTACCGCGGTAACGACCAGACACCCATATCATTTGAGAAGGCCGGCCCGAAGGAAAAGATCTTCTTCGAGCCGGCCAAGACCAAGGTGGGCATAGTGACCTGCGGTGGGCTATGCCCCGGGCTGAACAACGTCATACGCAGCCTCTTCAACCAACTTTACTACCGGTATGGTGTGTCCCGGATAGTGGGTATCAGGTACGGTTACGAGGGCCTTAACTGCGACTACAACCATCCGGTGATTGAGCTAACCCCGTCGCTGGTGAACTATATACACCTCACCGGAGGGACCATCCTCGGCACGTCGCGCGGCCACCAGGAGGTAAGTAAGATGGTTGACACCATTGAGATAATGAATCTCAACATTCTCTTTTGCATCGGAGGTGACGGCACCCTCCGCGGCACTCATGCCATACATGAGGAGATAAAGAAGAGGAAGCTGAAGATAGCGGTGGCAGGCATCCCGAAGACGATAGACAATGACATCGACCTGATTCAGAAGTCCTTCGGATTTGAGACGGCCTTCTCAATCGCCAATGATGTCATCAGGCACGCCCACAATGAAGCTGCAGGGGCCTATAACGGCATTGCCCTGGTCAAGTTGATGGGACGGGAGTCGGGGTTCATAGCTGCCAGTGCCGCCCTGGCCATCCAGGAGGTGAACTTCGTGCTGGTGCCGGAGCTCCCCTTTGACCTCCACGGTCCGATGGGATTCCTGAGTGTGCTGCGCAAGCGCCTTGAGGAGAGGCATCATGCCGTTGTTGTTGTGGCCGAGGGAGCAGGCCAGGATCTGCTCGACCCGGAGAACCAGGAGAAAGATGCCTCCGGTAATCTCAAGTTAAGGGATATCGGAGTATACCTGAAGCAGAAGATAAAGGAGGAGTTCAACGCTGCTGGCTTCCGCCATTCAATAAAATATATCGACCCGAGCTATATAATCCGCAGCGCTCCTGCCATCGCCAACGACAGCAAGTTCTGCAGCCTCCTGTCGCAGAATGCGGTACATGCCGCTATGGCCGGCAAGACCGACTTCGTGGCAGGCTTCTGGAATGACAGGTTTACCCTTGTTCCCATCCCCGTCACAGTTGCAAAACGCAAGAAGATAGACATAGGCGGCGAGCTGTGGTGGAATGTACTGGAAGCTACAGGGCAGCCCGTCAGCATGAAGAACTGATCAGCACGGTGGCAGCGGGAGGCTCAGTGAACTGTGCGGTCAAAATCCTGCTCCGCATCGCCATAGCTGAGAGTGACCTGTTCACGCCGAAGCCTCCAGATGCTGCTGATACATTAAATAGCAGCAGAAAAGGTGTCTCCCTGGCTAACATCGCCTGTCACCCATCCCTTACGCAGCCAGCTTGAACGCTGGGTGGCAGTACCGTGGGTGAAGGTATCGGGTACCACCCTGCCCTGGTATTTCTTCTGCAGCACGTCATCACCGATGGAGGCAGCCGCATTGAGTGCCTCCTCTATGTCTCCCTCCTCGAGGCTGTTGAACATCCTGCTGGCATGGTGGGCCCATACTCCTGCAAAGAAGTCGGCCTGCAGCTCCAGCCTTACAGTGAGCTGGTTGGCCCTTACCTCACTGAGACGCTGCCGCTCGGCAGTGACCTCGTCAAGGATACCGAGGAGATTCTGTACGTGATGCCCCACCTCGTGTGCAATGACATAGGCGATCGCAAAATCACCCTGGGCACCGTACTTTGTTGCCAGATCATCACAGAAACTCAGATCGATATATACCTTCATGTCGGCCGGACAGTAGAAGGGACCGCTTGCTGCGGTTGCGTATCCGCAGGCCGACTGCACCTGGTCGCGGAAAAGCACCAGCGTGGGCTCGCGGTATGTCGCCCCCGACTGCCTGAAGATCTCGGTCCAGACATCCTCCACATCGGCCAGCACCACTGAGACAAACTGAGCCATCTGGTCTTCAGCCTCAGAGGATTCATAGGGACCGGTGGCCGTCCCAGGGTCCATCTGCTCAATAACACTCTGCGGATCACCTCCCAGCAGCATTACCAGGAGAATAATTACCAGAGTGCCTATACCTCCGCCCATAACTTTGGTGCCGGTACTCAGACCCCTCCGGTCTTCAATATTGTTACTGCCGCGACGTCCCTGCCATTTCATGCTATTAGTTTTTGATGTTTCGTAACTTTATCTTTTCAGGGTTTCTAAATCATTTCAAATTTATAAAAAGTCAGGTCGTGAACAAATCGTCAGCGACAATGTTTAGCAAATAAAACAACACAACAATGAAAACAAAAGCGCTTTTACTTATCACTTTCATTTTCAGTCTCATAACAGTAACCAACAAAACTATGGCACAAGGATACACATTTCCGGAGCTTCCGTACGAATACAGTGCGCTGGAGCCCTACATTGACGCACAGACGATGGAGATACATTACTCCAAACATCACAAGGCATATTTTGACAACTTTGTCAAGGCAGCAACAGAAAACAAGATTGACCACCTTTCTCTTGAAGACATATTTGCAAAGGTGAGCGCATTCCCTGCAGCTATCCGCAACAACGGAGGCGGATACTACAACCATATGCTTTTCTGGCAGGTGATGGGCCCCAACGCCGGCGGAGAGCCTGAAGGCGCCCTGATGGATGCGATAAACAAGACCTTCGGATCATTCGACAGGTTCAAAACAGAATTTGAAAATGCCGCCAAGACCCAGTTCGGAAGCGGATGGGCATGGCTGGCAGTTGATGCCAACGGTAAGCTCTTCGTCTCCCAGACCCCGAACCAGGACAACCCGCTGATGGATGTCTCATCAAAGCGCGGCACACCGGTTCTCGCTCTTGATGTGTGGGAGCATGCATACTATCTGAAGTATCAGAACCGCAGACCTGAATACGTCGGCAACTTCTGGAACGTAGTCAACTGGAATAAGGTGGCTGAGTTCTACAAGGAAGCAGTAAAATAAGGCATCGGCCTTAATACACTTGCCGTACGTGTGATGCGGCAAAAAGACGAGGTTGTCTCAAGGTAAACCAACCGGTTTATAAATCCACTTAAGACAACCTCGTATCATTATACTTGGTTTTATAGACAATCCAGACGCATCCGTTATCAAATTTTTCCTCCTTTATCAGACTGAGTTGCACCTCGGAGGGGATATTGCAGAACATGTTATACGAATCTATGCCCTTGATCATAGGATGAACCAGAACGCTGACCTCATCAACGAGTTGTTTATCGAGAAGCAGATTACCCAGAATGCTACCGGTGTCAGTCACAATCCGGTTGACTCCGTACTTCTTTGAAAGAACCGATAATGCCGCCTGCAAATCCACTTTCTCACCCCCCGTGCATATATATCTGTATTTTCTTTCCACAAGGTGTTTAATGTAATCTTCCGGTGTAAGTTCCGAAACAAGCAGAATGACATCCTTACAGTATTCGAATCGGCGGCAGGTATGGAGCATCCCTTTTAACCGTCCTCCCGAATCAACAATAACCCACCAGGGAAGTCTTCTGTCACGTACAGGTGTGACGAAATCGCCTGGTTCTTCATTTAGTATTCCGTTCCCGAACATCTCCTGACCTGTTATCACTGTCTCAGAACCAATCAGATTTGCATCAGGCTGAAAGCTTCCGGCAAGCCTGTAATGTAGCTCCATGTCAGGCAAGAACCCGGTCAGTGATCCATCAAGGGTCACGGAATTGTGCAGAATAATAAAAGGCTTCATTATCAGCAGGTTTTAGCTGCAATTTACGAAATGAAATTCAGGTATAACATCTTTCCCGGATTACCACCTTTGAAAAATCATCATTAATTCTTTCGGGTATTTTTTATATTCATATATTGGTTTTCCATTTTGACTGGGAAATGAATTCCGTAACAATACTCACAGTAATGATGAAACAGATAAAAATCTTTGCGGCATTATTGCTTATCCTGATGCTGATACTCCCAAGCCTGTTGGCCCAGGATGCCAAACCGTGGTATTTCGGCGACCCGACTTCGCGACCGGATCCTGACCCAAAGGCAAAGACCCTTCCCCTTATTAAAGTACAGGGCAATAAATTCGTTACCCCGGACGGTGAGAGCGTTCTCTTTCGCGGATTATCAATCTCGGACCCTGACAAGATCGAGCGGCAGGGTCACTGGAACAAAGCTCATTTCGAGCAGGTTAAAAAAGCCGGCGCAATGATTGTCCGCATACCGGTCCACCCCGTGGCATGGCGCGAACGGACGCCTAAAAAATACGTGGGACTGCTGCTGGAGGCAGTGGAGTGGTGCACCGACCTGGGCATGTATGTGATAATCGACTGGCATTCCATCGGCAACCTCTGGATGGAGCTCTTCCAGGACCCGATGTACAACACCACGAAGACGGAGACATACGAGTTCTGGAGAACCATTGCACGTAACTTCGCCGGACATAATACGGTCGCATTCTATGAGCTCTTTAACGAGCCGACTATCTACCGCGGCGAGCTGGGCTCACTGCCCTGGTCGGAGTGGAAGAAGATAAATGAGCATATGATCAGCCTCATAAGGGCTTATGACAGGGAGACCATACCGCTGGTGGCGGGACTCGACTGGGCCTATGACCTCTCCCCTCTCCGCGATGACCCGGTAAATGCCGAGGGAATAGCCTATGTAACACACCCCTATGCCTTCAAGCGCGGTCAGCCGTGGGAGCCCAGGTGGGAGGAGAACTTCGCATTTGCAGCCGGCTCAGTACCTGTGGTTGCCACCGAGTTCGGGCTGCACACAGACATGGCATCACCTGATTACCACGACTATGGCAATCGCATCATCAGGTTCCTCGAGGATCGTGGGATAAGCTGGATGTGCTGGATCTACGATCCCGAATGGTGGCCCCAGATGCTCAAGTCGTGGAACTATGAATTGACCCCTGGCGGCGAGTTCCTGAGCAAGGCCATGAAGGGAGAACTCGATTTCCAGAAAAAGTAGAGTGACGCTCTGAACAAAACTGGCAGATCCGCTTCAGTAAACCGGCAGAATCGCTTTGGTCAGTCAGGAAACGACTGATGAAGACCACAGTCAGGCGGGCTACAACTAAGTCAGGATACGACTATTGAAGGCCACAGTCAAGGCTGGATACGACTGAGCCAGGCTGCGACCGGTCAGGTTTCAACTGAGCCAGACTGCCGTTGGTAAGTCTCAGGCCTTAAACAGCGGAACTTCTTTCAGCGCCTTCTCTTTAATGTGCAGAACCTCTGATTCGTCAAGGGGCTTCAGCCTGTCAGCGAGAGCCAGCGCCTTCATGAACAGATTTTCATCTCCCGGAGGGATGGCTGCCGTTACAGGATGCGAGAGGGTAAACCGCAGGCCCATCGTTATATCTTCCACTGTAATGAGCGGCTCGTACCAGCATTTGGGGTGGGCCGACCTGTCCGCACCCTCAGGCCACGGTCCTCTCGCCATCGCCTTCAGGGCCAGGATACCCATGTTCTTCTCCTTCGCTTTTGCCATCACCTGCGGTCCGAAGTTGCCGGCATGCCAGGTAGCATAGTTAAACGGGAAAAGTATGGTGTCAAAGTCAAACCTCTCCATCAGCGCCATGGCAGCCTCAACAGAGTGTGCCGAGAACCCGATAAACCTGATCTTCCCTTCTTTACGGGCTTCCTCGAAGGTCTCCATAGCCCCCCCGGGGCCAAGCAGGGTGTCAACATCTGCCAGTTCGGTAACGGCATGATGCTGATACAGGTCGAAGTAGTCGGTGCGCATGTTCTTGAGCGACTGCTCCAGCTCCTTCCGGGCTTCGTCTTTTGTCCTCATCGTGGTCTTGCAGGCCAGGAAGACATCCTTGCGGTAGGGTTCAAGGGCGGGACCCAGTTTAACTTCCGCATCACCGTATGACGGGGCAACATCAAAATAGTTAATCCCGGCATCTATTGCCTCCCTTACGCGCTCAGACGCTTCTGCAGGCGTTGCGTTCATGACCACGATCCCTCCGAATCCGATAACAGAGAGCATCTCCCCGGTCCTGCCGAGGGATCTTTTCTCAAGCTTTCCAGGAACCATCTTCCTGGCTATTCCCGATAAATCAGCGGGGAACAGGGTGATGGCAGGCACTGCAGCTGCTGTCGCGGCAATAAACTTTCTTCTTTTCATCCGATTAGGTTTTTATTTTTTGGCCGAATAGAACTTGCATGTAGTATAATTAAAACCTTTTCTGAGCTCTTGCCCAGGCACGTTTCATATCATTTAGCTTTAAAGGGAGCCTCGCTCCGGTCAAAGAACTCATCCTGAAGCTGCTCAATATCATTATTGTTCTTGAGATAACGTATCAGCCCGGCAAGTTGTTTAGCATCCTTCTCAATGAGAAGCTCTCCGAGCCTGGCATTGGGTTCCAAAAAGTCTCCGGCGAAATGGTTAGGGTACCTGGCATACCAGTGAATGCCCGTAAAGGCGTTAGGCAGTTGCGACAGCCTTCTCAGATCAGCGCCTGATTCCTGGCCGATGACATCCGTATGAACCAGGTCAGGCCTTATATATGACATCATAGCCGTCTCCTCCTCTCCGGCATGGCCATCCAGCTTAGCCTTCTTCAGTGCGTTGATCTCCCTGTCATGCTCAGGATCGGCTCCCGGCTGGAAGAGCACAACCACGTAGTCTTTCCTCTCTGCCAGTTGCGACTGGCAAAAATATTGAAGAAAATAGGTGCTTCCCCCGTGCCCGTTGAATATAATGATCTTTTTCATGCCGTTTCGCGAAAGCTCTTCGCAACTCTCCTCAAGCATCTGCCATATCAGGTCGTTACTATAGGCAATGGTTCCCGGCTGGTGCTTCGCCTCGAATATCTGTCCGGCATAATAGGGCGGGAAAACCACTGCATACTCTTTTTGGGCTGCAGAGATGACAGCGTCGCGTGCCTCATAGAGATCGGTACCGAGAGGCAGATGCCTGGAATGCTTCTCAATAATGCCCATGGGAATGATGCATACTCCCCCCGAAAGCTCAACCGCCTCCGCAAACTGTGGTGATGTCAGCTCTTCCAGCTGGCATGGAATACCTAATGTTGTTTTTTGCTGCCCCGCAATGGCGAGGGGGAGTATTAGCAAGGAAAGCACAAGAATATTTCTCCTCATCGTTTTACACTTTTAAAATCAATTAAAATTAATCCTTCCGCCGGACTAATCAAAAATAATAATGATTCCGTTCGTCAAAAGGATCCCGTTTATTTTGACTTTTCTAAACCTCAGGCGTATTTTTGTGTTAGTATACTGTTGTTATCACTTAAATCATTATAAGTATGAAAAAAATTACCTTTTTATCAATGATCCTTGCCATAGCGTTGGCAGTGGTTTCCTGCGACAAGACTGATGACATGAGTCTCAGCGCAGAAGAGAAAGGCGCACCTGTAAAAGAGAGTGTTGCAGCGAACTCTTTCGAAGGAGTAACTCCTCAGATCATTCCGGGTTCAAATAACGGAGGCAACAGAACATGCGCAGAAGTAGGTGCTCATTTCATGAATGACCCTGAATACTTTGACCTTTGCCTGGAAAAAGTTGATTTCGGAAACTTTGAAACGGGATTTCCTTATGGATTGGATGTGACAGTAAACGGCTACTATCTGTCATTTGAGATGGAAGATTGCATCATGATCGGAGAAAAGTTCTACAAGGTCGGTGCCGTGATTGTCAAAGGCGGATCTTCGGCCAACGTCTACTTCTATGAAGATGGCGTGCTGAGCGACAGCGATCTGCATGCTCCGGTCAATGCCAGTGGCAAGCCAGCCGGCATAAGCAATGTCACTTTCTGCCTGCTTGAGTGTGATGTACCGCCCCGGATTGTGATAGCATTTAAGAGTTACCTGGATAACAGTGACTGGGCATGTACCACCGGTGGTCCGGGGAATATCGGCTTCGTGGCTTACTATGACTTCAAACCCGGCAATGTAGGCAAGATATATCTCTCGGCAGTCGGTGCCACCCCGTTAGCGGGAGACCTCACCAAGCCGGTTGGAAACATTATCGTTGCAGATATTGACAACGACGGACTGTGGGAAGTGACGGTGGATAATTCTGACCGCACCGATCTGAAGTTCACCGACGCATATCTGTTCGTTGGGACCCTCGAAGAGTATAATGCTTCATATTACACCGGGTTCACCAATAAGACAGGCGTAATAACTCCGGCTTCATCCCTGACATTCGATTTGCCTTTTTAATTCAATAGGGTCAGGAGTCAGAGAACGGTCTCAAAAAAGAGAGATTTATCAAGATGAGGGTGTCCTATGTTTATGAGACACCCTCTCTTTCTTTATTCCCCTGATTCATCTGCCGGGTGGCCAGGCCGAACCTGCTGTCCCTCTACCCCTATAAAAGCTGACAGAACCAGATGTCGAGCCAGCAATTTATAAAGGAGGCGCTGCCTCCTTTATAAACTGGTCGGTCTGCAGGGACTCGAACCCTGGACCCGCTGATTAAGAGTCAGTTTTAGTCTACAATTCGATACTTCTCAATACCTCTCAATCATTTATCAATATCACTGGTATACAGCAACTTATTTTGCTCAATAATTAGCATAATTGTTCGACAATTGTTATCTTTGTGTATCAAATTGAGTATCGCAATTATCTAATTTGACACCATGGGAGCGACAATTACAATTTACCTCGACACAAGGGTTAAAAAGTCGGACAATCTTTATCCTCTTAAACTCCGGGTTAGCCACGAACACAAGCGAATTTATCTCGGTATTCCAAAGGATAAAGTCAATGGACAGTTGGACAAGTCGTTCCTCTCAAAATTCAGATATGACGGCCCGGGCAACTTCTCTATTGATGAAGAATTGTTCAAGGAAACAATGAAAGCCCAGAGAGGAATCCTGAAGGACCTGCAAACTGTCTTTAAGACTATTGAACTTGACGCTCAAAAAAAGGCGGACGGATTGGCGGAGTTTACTCTTGAGGGATTCAGAAAAGTCATGACCGTTGCTAAAAGCAAGACAAACAAAGTCTTCGTACTTTTTGATGAAGTAATAACTGAGCTAGAGGCAGAAGAAAGAATAGGAACAGCCAAAAGTTATGCAAACGCCAGAACATCATTAAAGGACTTTGTCGGTGTTCGGGATGTTCCATTCGAGTATTTCACTCCAGACAGATTGAAAAAGTATTATAAAGGGATGAAGGATGCCGGCAGAAGCGATTCAACCATTGGCATTTATTTGAGACCATTAAGAGCAGTTTTCAACATTGCTATCAACAGGGGAATTACAACCTACTATCCTTTTAATCGAAGTGCAGAGCGGGGACAGTATATGATTCCTAAGGGCAATGGAAGAAAAATTGCACTTGACAGGTCAGAACTGAAGAAAATATTTGAGCATCAAATTCCAGACGACCATCCATACAGATTTTACTATGACGCTTTTAAGTTGATGTTCTATTTGGGTGGCATTAACCCCACTGATTTATGTTTACTCAAGGCCACGAATATTAAGGACGGATTCATTTTCTATTCTCGACAAAAGACAATCCGGACCAGCCATGAGAAGAAAGTAATCCAGATACCATACACCGAGGCAGTGGCTGAACTCATTAACAGATGGAAAGTAGAGGGTAAAAACTCATTCTTATTGCCTGTACTTGATAATACAATGAATGCAGCAAACCGCAAAATGAAAATCGACCAGTTTGGGAAAATGGTAAACGTAGCAATGAATGCTATTGCCAAAGACCTGGAGATAACCAAACACATCACGACTTATGTAGCAAGACATTCAATTGCAACTCAATTATTGCAGGCTGGTGCTAGTGTTAAGTTCATTGGCGATCAGTTAGGACATAACAGTGCAGCAACTACAGAAAAATATCTGGAGGGTTTTACCGACGACCAGATTAAGGATGCGTACGAAAAAGTAATGAGGTTTTAATGTCATTGCAAAAGTAAGGTGGATTTTCAACTCATACGAAAATAGTTCTGGAAGCTTATGGATTGAGATAAATCCTAGTCAAAAGGGGCTTTGGCAAAATCAATTAACTCTTTCTTTATTGGAACTGTTGGCATACAGGTAATTATTTATTTGTCAGATATTTAGCGTAACCATATCTTTGGCTCTATAAATTAATAAAAAGTCATAGATATGGTTAAAACTTATACTATCGAAGGAGCGGCTGAACTATTAAGCACTCCTGTTGGGACCTTGCGTAAATATCGTCCTGAAATTGGAGGGTCAAAGTTAGGCCGAAGGTGGATATTCACCGAGCAAGAATTGGTTGATTGGATGATCTCGAAAAGACGTAAACCAATAAGGGAAATTTACTCGGTGGAAGGCTAATACAAGTGGAAGTACAAAGGAATAGGGCTTTCAGTAAGTCAGAGCCAGCCATACAAAACTGGTTGAAAGAGTTGAAAGAAAGATACTTAGCGGTGCATCGAATTAAGTACCCAAGCATGCCCGAATACACTCGCTTCGCACCTCAATATAGTGATCGGACAGCCAATGGATTGACAAAATGCGTCATTGACTACATCCGGTTTATAGGAGGTCAGGCGGAAAGAATCAATTGTACTGGCAGGTATATTGATAAGTCACAAAACTATATTGACGTCCTTGGGAGGACACGGACCATTGGAACCAGCCAGTGGCTACCCTCTACGGGGCAAAAGGGAACAGCTGACATTTCGGCTGTGATCCAGGGCCGGGCGGTAAAGATCGAGGTCAAGATCGGAAAAGACCGGCAGTCCGAAGCTCAGAAGAAATATCAGGAGGCCATAGAAGTAGCCGGAGGAGCCTATTTGATTGTGAGGAGCTTTGAGGAGTTTCTCGCATGGTTCAACACTCAGTAAAAATAAATAACGGCGAAATGAGTAACGAGAAATTCTTCAACTTTCCAATACAACTTTTACAGGACGCACCAGACATGTCGAAAGTCGGTAATAATATAATGGATTATGCTATGTATGCGCACGCTCAGATTTTAGCAGGGTCAATTGATGTTCGCATGAAGGCAGCAGTCAAGTTCTTTGGCTTTGAGTCAACTAGTCCAGATGTTATAGCGGAATGGACTGTAAATGGTCAACATTTACATAATAGCCTCCCAGAAAAGTGTCCCATGACAGGTATCAACAAAGACCTTCTGTTTTCCTTTTACAAAGGGGATCAGTCACTCACCGAGATAGCAGTATTGGTCGCTCACTTAGCAATGAAGAGCATTCTTGGTAAGAAATCATTCTGCCGGATAACATCTGATTTTCTTCTATGCCGAATGGCTGGTTATCCAAGTATTAAGGAAATGAATGGACGCCCAAACTATCTTAATCATGGACTCCCAGATTATCTTAAGCCTTATGCCACTCGGCGGCGCATGGACAATATCAAATCAGAACTTCAGAGAAGTTATGGGGTGAAGATTTACGGCAGATACACCCGGGGAATTTTCGTGACTGAAAAGCTTTCCTTGGAGGAGTTGATAAAGGAGGTCGAGACAAAGCGTAAAAAGTACTGGCAAGCAAAGCAGAAGAATGATCTTTCAACTGCCGTCACCAAGGTATTAAAAGAGCTATACCAATGAAATTGCGGACCGTACATCATGTGTACACCAAGTGTACACCTATAACAAACCACACATTATGTCCACATAATGTACACATGCCGTACAACCATATGTACACCTATACTAAAGTATTTAACAAAGGTTCTTTATCAAGGTACATAACTAAGGTTTTTAACAATTCAGTCGCAAAAAAAAATTTTGCGAAGGGTTGCTATTTTCCATCTTTAAAAATTACAGGTTTCCGGGTTTCTTCGCCGTTACTGGGTAGCCTGTTCAGGTCTCCCGGAGGATCAGTTCACCTCCGGGGGCCTTTCCTCCTCAATAATGAAAATTAGTCACCAAATATTTACAGTATGAAAAACGAACAGAAATTTGAAAAACAGCTTGTCAGCTTCGATGAAACTGAATTTAAAAGGCAGATCGGAGATTTTGAAAAAAACCGGGACTTACTCAATCAAATTGCGGAGCATTACGAAGGTCTGTTTACTGGCAAAATAACGCATGAGCGGATCGGTCAGGTTTTTGCGGGTAACTATACTGCACTGAAGGCAGCTGCACAACAAGCTATAAAAAAAGAGGTCAAACATCAATCCCTTGCGGAAGTCGCAATCCAACGAACCAATGAAAGACTCGAAGAGTTTGAAACTGAGGTCACACGATTGGTCTACCGGTTCAATCAATCAGTAAGGAGACTTGCCTTTAGCACCATCACCCCACTGGACTGGTTTGAAATCAACTCAGGTGGCCGGTTTAACGTTCCAGAAGAAACGATTAACAAGATCAGAGAAAGCTGCTCCAACTTCATAAGTACAATGGAAGAACAGGAATTACATGAAGCACTTGATCAGGTCGCTACCGGATATACGAGATTTCTGGCAGGCTGGGGCCAGGTAACTCGGGAACATCTGTCGATTTATTCCCCGATCGAAAACTTTCTTCTTCAGGAAAACGGAGTATTTACCGCAAGGCCGGACATTGATTATTCACAATTAGCACATTAAGACAATGGCAACAGAAAACACAATGATTGAATTTCTTGACAAACAAGAAAAAAGGCTCAGAGATTTGGAAGACCAAATAGCCGTGACTGATAATACAATGATTGCATATCTTGAAAAACAAGAGAAACGGCTCCAAGAGCTGGAAGGCCATCTTGCCGGAAAAGACCAGAAGTCGGAACAAAAGCAGGGAAAAAATGAGGTAGAAAAGTTCATTGAACTTATGAAATCAGTTAACTCATCTGCCTCCACGAATAAAATCGAATCCGAATCTAATGAGGATGAGTTTATTAAGGTAATGAAAAGCATAAATCAATAAAGGGGTTTATGGACACCATAAAAAAGGAGGCCCGGAAATGTCCGGGCCTTGTCATTTAAATGAAAGCACCAATTATTGTAAATGGTTGCATATTAACCTGATAATGATTACCTTAGTATGCAACTCATACGAAATGATGATAATTAGAAGACTTGAACTGAAAAAAACATATCGGATTGAGTGGCTCAGATACATTACTGGGGTTAATTTATCCCAGCATTGCATGAAGTGCTTCCTGGGGAAAAATGATCCCCGGATCAGAGGCTACCAAAATGCCTATTATGATCTCGAGCTGCAAGAGGGATTTCAGTATTACTATTTCTGTGCCGTTCATCAGGACTGGATTTGGGCAAACAATATCCATTTAGCCTTCAGGGAAAAGGCCGGCTCCAGAATCAGTATAGATAACGAAAGAGTTAAATGCGAGATTGAGAACGCCGAAGAAATAGTAATTGACAAAACTTCGATTGACTGGAGTTTACCACAGGCCGCCGATAAAAAGTTCAATACTTGCCGAAACTGGATGTTTGCCAATATGATTAATGGAACCTTTGTTCGGCAGAGGTCATTGTTTGATCAATAAGATTCAGGACACCTTTCTACACATCTATGCCCTACTTATACTGTCGTGGCTCATGGGCCCTTTAAGGCAAAATAGAACTGGGGCAATAAAAAGATATTAAAGCAATGGTCATATGTACTTAAAACCCCCAGAAATGGCCTCTATCATTAAACTGGGGATTAACTCGCCAAATATTAATTTGCCACGTATAAAAATTCAAGTTTGAACGAAAATCTCAGAATGTACCCAAAGAAGAGCCTCGACTACAATAGTACAGACCTAGACCCTGATCAATTCTCTGCATATTTAGTGTTGGGACTCAGAACCCCACAGAATGACTACAAGAGGAAATTGGCAGAAGAGATCAAGGAGATAGAGGATGATGGATATGAGATAGAAATTCCCTTCAACAACGTGTAGCGAAATGCCAGTCAATTTGAAATCTACAATACAGGCAAACTATATCGCCGAACGTAAAATACCAGGTGGAGTCTGCACTGGGACATATTATTCTGTAAATAATTTGCAAAAAGCTTGACAAAACACATATTCTTATTTAAATTTGTCAATTATTGACAAGTCAAAATATTCAAGTCAAATGAAGGAAACATTTGGTGAATACATTAGAAACTTAAGGGTCTTAAACAATTTGACTTTAACCCAGCTTGCTGCTAAACTTGATATGGATTCTGCCAATCTAAGTAAGATTGAAAACGGGAAGCGAGAATTTGATTTTAAAAGACTCAATAAACTTTCTCAGACATTTCAACTTGATATTAAGGCCCTTACTGAGGAATATTTAAGTGAGAAGTTTGCGAAAACTATCATTGAGACAAAGACTAATTCAAAAGTGTTTCAATTAGCAGAACAAAAAGTAGAATACTTCTACCAGAAAAATTCAAAACAAGGTTCTATAAAATTCTAAAAATGTACCCATTAACCTATCTTGATATCCTTGAAGAGGATTTGGTCTTACTTAACCAAGAGGAACCCAAAAATACCTTTCGTATTAATCTACATGAGAAATATAAGGATAAATTATTGGTAAATCCTACCCTCAATAGATCACTAATTTCTTTTCAAGCGAATAAGAATGAACCTATTTACAGATGGTTCAAATACAAAGAAGGATTCTCATCAAAATTTGTTAAGTACATTCTTAACACATTCAAAAAGCCAGGATTAAATCAAGTCGTATTAGATCCATTTTCCGGTATTGGAACTACAATTACTACAGCAATCGAATCAGGATATAATTCTATTGGGATAGAACTTCTGCCTCCTGCATTTCTGGCGACTGAAGCAAGAATCCTTACACATCGAGTAAACATTCATGAGTTTCGTACATATCTGTCTGAAATAAAACACTTAAACTTTAGTGATAAGTCTGTCCCTAGGGAATATTATTTTAAACATCTAACTATTACCAAAGGTGCTTTCCCAGATGAAACAGAAATCGGGATTGCAGTAGTAAATAAGTTTATTGAAACCAAAATACCCAATCAAGATATCCAGACTTTAATACGATTTGCCGTAAGTTCGATCCTTGAAGATGTCTCATTCACAAGAAAAGATGGTCAATATCTAAGATGGGATTATAGATCAAACCGGAATTTAAAAGCTGACTTTAATAAAGGAATTGTCTATTCTTTTAGGGAGCGCTTGATTCAAAAGTTGACTGACATCATCACTGACATTCAAAATACACCCCCCAAAAAAACTAACAATTTATATACTCTAATTAAGGGTAGCTCTCTATTTGAATTGCATAAAATAGCTGACGAGCATGTTGACTTGGTAATAACATCACCACCTTATTGTAATCGATATGATTACACAAGGACTTATGCACTAGAATTAGCATATAATGGGATAGATGATTTTTCAATTAAGCAGCTACGCCAGAATCTCCTTTCAGCAACTGTTGAAAATAAAAGTAAGTTTATTAATCTACAGGACTTTTATGAATGTATTGGAAAAAAAGAAGTCTTTGATTCACTAGTTGGTAACTTTAAAGAAAATGACGCATTGAATGAGTCCCTTAGAAGCTTAAATTACCATAGGAATGTATTGAATAATAAAAACATTCCAATTATGGTAGCCAATTATTTTTTTGAAATGAATCTTATAATTTCAGAACTTTCCAGAATCTTAAAAAAGGGCGGTAAAATAATAATGGTAAATGATAATGTCAGATATAATGGTGATGAGATACAAGTTGATTTAATCCTTTCCGAATTTGCCTCAAAACTTGGGTTAAGAACTGATGTAATCTGGGTTTTAGAACGTGGTAAAGGAAATAGTAGCCAGCAAATGGGAGTGCATGGAAGACAAGAATTAAGAAAATGCGTTTATGTTTGGACAAAATAAATACTATGAATAGCTACACTGATAACCTTAGAAAGATTAAGTCCCTACTTATAGTAACCTCTCTACAGAAGAAGATTGACATAAAAGCATTCAAAAACCTTGAAAAGCTGAAAATCAATCTTGACTGGAATTCCAAATCCAACTTAATGATTGATGAGGACATCTGGGATTATATTGTTAAAACTAGAAAATATGATCCAAAATTAGTTTTTTGCCATCCTTCTGTTATCGTTGAACAACCAACAAGCAGCCTATATTATAGATGTTTAACCGGATTATCAATAAAAGCAGCAAAAGAATACATTGGCTCCATTGAGAATATTGAGATAGGAAGTATTCGAGCCAAAGTGTCACAAGACAAAGCACTTAAAATGGCAAGGGTGTACAATACCTTTATTTGTTCAATAATTAAAGGCTCTTTTGACTGGACACTAGAAAATGGGAAAAGGACAATTATAGCAACGCTGGGTATAACAATAGATGGAGTAATGAGGAACAAAGTTGGCTCCCTCGCAGAAGACAGGATTAGAAATATGGTGTTTGACTGGTTATTGTCTAAAGACATGATCATCTCTCCTTCTAAAAAAGAAATTGATGAACTTCAAGACCTGCCAGTTACAAGCTATCTAATAGAAAATATAATTATGAGGTTTTCCGCAGAACCTGATATTTCATTTTCAAGAAAGGATAAAGTCAATAAAGAAGAACTTCTTGCGATAATTGAAATAAAGGGGGGGATCGATCCTGCTGGGGCATTAGAGAGATATGGTGCTGCTACTAAGTCATTTCAACACGCACTTAGCATGAATCCTAAATGTAAAAAT
Source organism: Bacteroidales bacterium (assembly GCA_029210565.1). Classification (GTDB taxonomy): domain Bacteria; phylum Bacteroidota; class Bacteroidia; order Bacteroidales; family VadinHA17; genus SR-FBR-E99. The sequence goes on along the minus strand of JARGFQ010000002.1, from coordinate 327,085 downwards.
ATCTTCTTATCTGCAGTTTACACTTCAGAACTTAAGAAAAGAATACAAAAAGACAGATTGGTTGAGAATTATTATGACATAATTGAAATCCTAGAGGAGCCAAAGAAGAGGGAAGATTTTTTCAAAGAGCTATTCCATTATACCTTGAGAATTTTAAAATAACTCGGCCTATAACACGGACAAAAAATTGTTCAGCTTCTGATAATCAGCCAGTGACATTTTCTAAAACCAAGTCGTCTATTCATCTACGATTAAAAGCATTTGTGTATCAAATAGTGTATCAAGTAAAAAGTGCCACAAGTATTTAACCTTGTAACACTTTGATTTTCAGGTCGGTCTGCAGGGACTCGAACCCTGGACCCGCTGATTAAGAGTCAGCTGCTCTGCCAGCTGAGCTACAGACCGGAAAAATGTAGTGCAAAATTACACTTTTTTGGGCTCGATAGCTGCACCTGACATACTATTGTCTGAGAACAATCATTCCCTCACGGGGAATTGCCCTGTATATGATCTTGGCCTCAGCCTTGGGTATCCATATCTTTATGTAAGGCACATCGGGAGGTTTATCCATCACCGCGATTGCCTTCAGAGACCGGCCCGCATATATAATCTTGTCCTTCAGGTCAAAGAAGAACCGTGCGAACCTGTCTGCTAGCCTCTTGTTCTCCAGCTGCTCAAAATATATCCTGATATTGCGGTCGGTGTTCAGTGTGAAGAAGACAGCCTCAAAGTCAGTGGTATCGGGTTTGGCATCGACCCTTACCTCCGATGTGTCCTTCGGTGCGATCTTGACGGTTATAGGGTCTTTCCTGAAAGTGGCGTCCATGGAGGTGATGGTGAGGGGTGATGAGAGCATGTCGCTGAGTGCCTCCTGGTTGACGCGCCTGAAAAAAGGTGAGAGATCATGCTCCTCTATCCTGAGGGTTCTTACCGGCAAGCCCTTAATGAGCAGTTGTATCACGCTGTCGCGGACATTAATGAGCATTCCAATTGAATCTGACGCAGCCATCTTCACCTGGGCACCCAGAAAGGCTTTCTCCCTGACAAGCTCCAGGTAACCGGGGATAGCGCAGACATCTGTCGTATCATTCTGGTTCCGTCCGGCTGATTCCTGCCATGACTCGTCAAAGGCCCTGACGGCATTATTAACCGATGAGACCGCACTGGCAAGATAAAAGATCAGGAAAACCAGGAACGCTGTCCCTGCAATGATGTAACCCCTGTACCTTTCCCTATTCATTTCCGATGGCATTTTCAGTAGATGTATACTTTTGAGCCTACACTGAGGGCTCTGAACACAGCCTCCAGGTCATCATCATTTAGCCTGATGCATCCGTGTGTCACCGGCATGCCCAGTTGTCTCTTATAGAGGGTTCCGTGTATCAGGTAGCCGTCGCCCAGGCTCATGGCATAGTCGCCGAGCACTCCGGACTCATACCTGGAAGGATCGCCCGGACCAGGGATGGGGAGTCCCTCCTCCACAAACGCCCAGTCGGGCTTTCGCCATACAGGATGGGTGATCTTGCCCTGGATGGAGAACCTGCCGCGAGGGGTCTTGAATATCCACTCCTTCTCTCCGTCTTCAGTCCTCAGAAGTGTATAACTACCTGACGAACAGTAGCCTTCACGTACAAGCTTGCGATAACGGTAGAGGAAGAAGCGGTTGTCAACCGTATTGATGACGAGATAGTTCTGAGTGGGAATGTAAGATGCAAGTCGCCGTTCAAGCCTGGTGATCTCAGAGCGTGTTGTGGCGATCTTCCTCCTTATCGAACGATCATCCAGAAGTGTGGAATCAGCTTTGCAGTCGCTGCTATCTCTGCCCCATGTATGCTGGAGCGTAGGAGCCAGGTAGAGAGGCAGGGCAAGAGCAATAAGGACTACCGCGATAACAGCAATGATTCTCAGTGCTTTCCCTGCACGCGGATGCGACAGAAAATACCGGCGGACAATGTCAAGGTATCTTTTTGCCGGTGAGACTCTGCCCGTGGCTTCCTGTTCCGTATTTTCCTCAGGGTCGAATGTCGTCATCTCGTTTCATAAAATTCTTCCAGCGTCAGTGAGGAGCCGATAATGGTAACCGGCGTTCCGTTGGAGGCATATTTGAACACCAGGTCCATGTCAGCATTCCTGAGAGCCACGCACCCCTCCGTCCAGTGTACTCCCTTGCCTCCCTCACCGTGTATCTCTATCATGTCACCAATGCGGGCATGCGGAGGAAGCTGTCCGGTCCTGATCCTTTCATTGAACTCCTGGATATCCAGCTTGTTCGGATAGTTGATCATCAGCGCCTTGTGATACTTCGTTGAGCGACCGGAAAGCTTTTTGGTGACCATGTACTTCCCTTCCGGAGTAGCAAGGTCACCGCTGCTCATCTTATCGCCCATCCAGTTCCTTCCGAACTCCGCTTCAAAGGTATATTTCTTTTTCCCTCCCTGGTAAAGATGGCAAAGAGGAGGTATTTTTTCAACGATGATCGCGTATGATTTTTTCCTGCGGCTCTCCTCGACGGTTGATGCGGCCCACTCCTGCCAGTCGTGATACCCGGAATAATATGCTTCCAGCTTGTCGCGTGCAAGATTATAGGCACCTGTGATATACTCCTTTGCCTCAGTGATACGTATATGGCCGTTGACAAAGCGCTCATTCTGCAGGTCTACCTCCGCCTCCCTGAGCAGCAGCTTGCCCCTTGCATGCTTCTTCTTCACATTATCGGGAAGGGGAACCGACATAAAAAACTTCTCAAACGATGCCATCTCCTTCTTCATCCGACTGATTTCGATGCCGAGGGTAGTCTTCAGGTTACCTGACCTGGTTATGGTTGAGCGCAGTGCCTCCCCGGCCTTCTTTTCAGCCGTAGATGCATAAGAGATCACAAGGTTGTAATCACGGAGGAGAATAAATCGTTCATTCTCCCTCTGCCACTCAGTCATAGCGGAGTCATAACTGTTACGCGCCTCCCTGAAGCTTCGTGGCGAATAGACCTCAGCCTCCCGATCCCTGGCTGCAGCAATGGCAGCCCGTGCCCGCTCCACCTCCTGCTGTGGTGCCTCGGGTATCATAGCCCGAAACAGTAGTACAGCCAGGTATATCACTGCTGCCGCCACTGCCAGGTAAAAAAACATACCGAGAAGGGATCTTTTTTTCATGAAGGCAAGTTAAAAAAATCCCCGGGACCAGGCCCGGGGATCTCTGTCTTATCCTGGAGGTCTTGTTACAGTTTGATGCCTGCCTTGGTGATAGCTTCCTTCAGTTCTTCAATAAGTCCTGAGAGGCCTTCCTTAGCAGCCTTAAGCTTGTCAACCACTGCCATATAATTGGCATCTTCTGCGGCAAACTGTGCCTGTGTCTCAGCGAGAGAAGCTTCGATGACTCCGAGTTCATCCTTTATCTCTGCAAGAGCAGCAGCGCCTCCCTTGCCTTTGGGAGCCTTGAGGATCAGCGCTTTTGCTTCATCCACAAGGGCAGTAACATCTGTCATCATGGTCTCAGCTTCGGCCTTTACTTCAGCCTTCTTGGCTTCAACACCTCCGACGAGCTCGGCAGCCTTGGCAGCAATAGCATCCGCATTTTCCTTGATAGCTTTGAAATCCTTTGCCGACTTTGACTTCTCGGTCTCGATGTTCTGGAGCATGACTGCAAGTGAGTCGTTCAGTGCAGCAAATTCAACGGGGAAATAGACATCTGTCTGAACCGTTTTGGCCTGTTCGAGGGCTGCTGATGCAGCATCGAGGGCTTCCTGGGGAACTTTAGCGCAGCTGGTGATGATAGCTGCAGCAAAAACTGTAGCAATAATTAAAAAGAATCTGTTTTTCATTTCTGTTAAAATTTGGTTCTGTTATATGTTAAAAAACTGTCTGTTCGCAGGTCGTAAAAACGCCCCAAAGTTAAGATTTTTTCTGTTATAAAAATTTTTATGCCGGTATTTTTTTAGGAAATATATGATTCTACTTTATAATATCATTGACTGGTGCATTAATACGGGGGATCAGGTGGCGGCTCTGCATTCAGATGCTTGATGAGGCAGGGTAGGCTATTTTTACTTTATGATAGGCTGAGTGTGGCTCAGTTCAGGCTGCCGGGATTGTGCCCTGCGATAATGATCTCCGGGGGAAGAACCTGCAGACCAAATCACACCCTCATGAGCTGGCATGTTTATAACAGGAAGCGGGGATTACCTGCGGTGATCCCATGGAGGAGAACCTGCTCCGGCACAGCAGGCATGCGCCAGAGGCGCATGGTTTCTGTTTTTATGCCTTCCTCCTCAAGAGCAAGCTCATTCGTCGTCTTCATAAAAACAGAGGCCGGGCCGCAATCATGCGGCCCGGCCTGCAGTGCCGTAGCGGAGAGAGGGGGATTCGAACCCCCGGTACGGTTACCCGTACGGCAGTTTAGCAAACTGCTGGTTTAAGCCTCTCACCCATCGCTCCATTAATTCAAGAAACATTTCGTCCGAGGCAGTTTATCCGCTAACCGGCGGATCGTCTCTGATTCTCAAATGTCACTGCAAAGAACGTCTTCCCCTAAAAAGTGCTGCTTACTGCTGCCATCAGGACAGCGCTGTGCAGCGGTTGCAAAAATATAAAATCATTGAATACTATACAATAATTATGCCCCCTTTTTCTCCAGCAGCACCACGTTCTCGACATGGAATGTGTGCGGAAACATGTCTACCGGGGCAACACGCTTAACGTCATAACCCTCCGAGAGTATTTCGATGTCACGGGCCTGGGTGGCAGGATTGCAGCTTACATATACTATCCTCTCCGCACCCGACCGCAGCATCGCGGCGGTGACGTCGCCATGCATCCCCGCGCGGGGAGGGTCGGTGATGATCACATCGGGCCGGCCCCGCTCACTGAAGAGAGAGTCGTTGAAAGTATCCTTGATGTCACCCGCTATAAAGTAGGCGTTACCAATCTCATTCTCCCGGGCATTGACCCGCGCGTCGGCGACTGCCTCTTCGATGTACTCTATACCGGTAACCCTGCCCGCACCTGATGCCAGGTAACAGGCTATGGTACCCGTGCCTGTATATAGATCGTATACAATATCACTGCCGGTCAGCTGCGCCATCTCCCTGACGAGCCTGTATAGCCGGATCGCCTGGCTGCTATTGGTCTGGTAAAACGACTTCGGTCCAATCCTGAACCGGAGGCCCTCCATCTCCTCGGTGATGAAGCCGCTTCCGGCATGCAACACAGCCGTGAGGTCCGAGATGCTGTCGTTTTTCTTGGTGTTTATAATATAGTATAGTGATGTTATCTCAGGAAAACGCTCCGCAAGGTGCCTCAGCATTTTCTCCCTCTCCTCACCGTGGCTGTCTGTTGTCACCAGCACCACCATCACCTCGCCGCCGGCCGTCCTTCTGACAATCATGTTGCGGAGGAAGCCGCTGTGCTCCCTGAAATCGTAGAAGGGCAGCTTCCGTTCAACAGCATACCTTCTGGCCTCGTTCCTGATGTCATCAGTCGGCCCGCCCATCAGAAGGCACTCCTCTATATCAATCGCCTTGTCAAAGATACCCGGGATGTGAAATCCCAGGGCAGGCCTCTTGCCGAGCTCTGCTCCCGAAGCCACCTCCTCGCGCGTCAGCCAGCGTTTGTCCGAAAAGGTAAATTCCAGTTTGTTGCGGTAGTCGTAGATCTTCTCAGAACCTATGATCGGATCAACCAAAGGAATGGTCGTATGGCCTATGCGGGTAAGATTGTCCCTCACCTGCTGCTCTTTATAGTGAAGCTGTTTCTCATAGGGCAGGTGCTGCCACCGGCATCCGCCGCACACACCGAAGTGAGAGCATGGCGGGGTGATTCTGTCGGGTGACGGAGAGGTAACAGCCACAGCCACCCCCTCCATATACCTTTTCTTCTTTTTCGTGACGCGCACGTCAACCACATCACCCGGGATCATCCCCGGCACGAAGAGCACCATCTCATCTACCTTCGCGATAGCATTGCCCTCCGACCCGATGTCCGTGACAGTAACTCCCCTCAGTATCGGCAGCTGCTTCTTCCGTCCCACCCTTTATTACCTGTTAATGCTGAAAAACTCCAGTCCCGCAACTCCGGCAGGATAGATGCCGCCCGAATGATCATAACCCTGCATTGGCAGGTAGGTGCATGTAAGTGGACTGCTTCCGGCGGCAGTCATGGCATCACGCATCCTTTCCGACAGCGCCGGTATGACGTAGGTGTCAGCCGTACCGTGCATAAAGAGGATGGGAATTTCACTGTTCCACCCTTCAATGCTGTTGGCAGCAAGGGCCTCGCGCACATCCTGGTATTCTGGTGCGCTGGCATGCCCGGTTACATATTCAGGCCGGAACAGCCCGGAGATGTTAACCGTCAACTGGCCATTTATCTGTTCTGAGGAATGGAGTCCGTCGTACAGTCCCGGTATGCGTTCCGCATAGGGATCATTGAAAAGGTCTGACAGGGAACTGGAATAGACACCGTACTCACTGTAAGCGTTGGCAATATAGCAGAGGAAGACCGGCATCGGGTATTCCGTCAACCCCAGTACATAATCGTTGAAAAAGCTCATATCATACGGTCCGGCCCCGCAGGCAGCAGCCCTCACTGTGAAATCGGCAGCGTAATCCTTGTCCAGGGCCTCGAGCAGGGCAAGTGTTGCCCATCCTCCCTGTGAGTAACCCATCAGGTAGTGATCTCCGTTAACATTAATATCCTTTGCCACATCTTCGTCGAATTCGCCCACGGCATAGAGCATATCGACAAGGGTCTGAACAGTCGATTCCTTGTGAAGGTAAGGGTGTGCCATATCATCGCTGGCGCCAAAACCGAGGTAATCAGATATGACCACAACATACCCGGTGGATGCCGTGAACTGCAGCAACTGGTAGGGCTGGTAGTCCGGATCAGCCGTGGGTGCATTGGAATGCAGGGTGTTGGTCCCATTCTGAAAAGAGAGCACGGGATAGTCTCCCGGCGCCGAGGGTATTATGACCAGTCCGGAGGCAATTTTCTTCTCTCCGAGGAAAGTGGTATTGTATGTGATACTGTATACGTTCACTCCGCTCTCTATTTCTTCAATCATTCCGGCAAGTTCAGGATACAAAATTGCGCCAAAGGTGGCCAGGGTGACCATGTTCTCTTTGGTTCTCATCTTCTCCAGCTTGCTTGAGACCAGCCAGGTATTGTCTTCAAACGGATCAGGCCCCTCCTCTTTGCTACACGACTGCATCAGAAGCAGCGGTGTCAGAAGGAAGAGCAATGCCAGCAGTTTCAAATTCTCTTTCATGACTTTAGGATTGCTTATACAAAAATAACGTAAATAAACGGGATGGAGTATGCTTCGGAGGGGTGACAATACCTAAACCCCCACGGGGTACGGCTACGTGGACATACGCCGGGCTACAATACCATTACCCCCACGGGGTAAAGTTGGGTGGCATGCGTTAGTCTCAGGGGGCGGGATGAGACAACGGACCTTTTTTTTATCTTTGCCCCTCAAATATCCACCTTCGGATGGTCTCGGTAAGCAATGTTTCGGTTCTCTTTGGCAGCTTTATCCTGCTAGATGAGGTTTCATTCCTCATAACCCGCCAGGAGCGCATTGGCCTTACGGGAAGGAACGGCGCCGGCAAATCGACCCTAATGAAGATCATCGCCGGATTGCAGGATCCCACCAGCGGGTCGGTGGAACGCCCGCGTGAGCTCACCGTCGGTTACCTGGAACAGCAGATGACAGTGTCAGACACCACCACGGTGATGGAGGAGACCCTCACTGCCTTTGCTGAGATCAGGGCCCTGGAACAGGAGATCGCCGATGTCACGAGGGAGATAGCGGAACGGACCGACTATGAGAGCGAGAGCTATCACAATCTGTGCGACAGGCTCCATAGCGCCGGCGAGAGGCACCAGCTGCTCGGCGGCAACGACTATACGGCGCTGGCGGGACAGACCCTTGCTGGCCTCGGGTTCAGTCCCGAAGAGTTCAACCGTCCCACCCGGGAGCTCAGCGGCGGCTGGCGCATGAGGGTCGAACTGGCAAAGATACTGCTGCGTAAGCCTGACCTGATACTCCTTGATGAGCCGACAAACCATCTCGACATTGAGTCTATTATCTGGCTCGAGGGTTTTCTCGAGACCTACCCCGGTGCGGTGATACTCGTCTCACATGACCGCACCTTCCTTGACAACGTCACCCGTCGTACCGTAGAGATCAGCCTCGGCAAGATATATGACTACAGGGTGCCCTATACACAGTACACGGTGCTGCGGCGCGAACGGCGCGAGCAGCAGACAGCCGCCTATCGTAACCAGAAGAAGATGATCGGGGATACCGAGAAGTTCATTGAACGGTTCAGGTACAAGCCCACCAAGGCGGTGCAGGTGCAGAGCAAGATCAAACAGCTGAAGAAGCTCGACCGTATAGAGATCGAAGACGAGGACACATCGGCAATGAACATACGCTTCTCCCCCGCCCCGCGCTCGGGAACAGTGGTCGTGGAAGCCGAAGAGGCCTCCAAACGTTACGGTAACCACCTGGTACTTGACAGTATCGACCTCAAGATAGAAAGGGGTGAGAAGGTGGCTTTCGTCGGTCGCAACGGCGAGGGCAAGACCACCCTCGCCCGGATGATCCTCGGACAGATTGACCATGAGGGAACGGTAAAGAGAGGCCATAATGTTTCAGTCGGTTACTTCGCGCAGAACCAGGATGAGCTTCTCAACGATGAGCTGACAGTCTTTGAGACGGTCGACAATATAGCGCGGGGCGACATACGCACACGCCTGCGTGATATCCTCGGCGCCTTCCTCTTCCACGGTGACGACATCGACAAGAAGGTAAAGGTGCTGTCCGGCGGCGAACGCTCAAGGCTGGCCATCGTTCAGCTGCTGCTTGAGCCCTATAACCTTCTTCTCCTCGATGAGCCCACGAACCATCTCGACATACGCTCGAAGGAGATACTCAAGCAGGCGCTGATCAAATTTGATGGCACATTAATTGTGGTCTCCCACGACAGGGATTTTCTTGACGGGCTGGTGAACAAGGTGTACGAGTTCCGCAACAGGAAGATAAGGACCCACCTCGGGGGGATAGCTGAGTTTCTCAGGTCGAGGAAGATAGAATCACTGAGGGAGCTTGAGATGAGATCCCCTCCCGGCGGTAAAAAGAGCAGGACGGCGACGGGTGCTGCCGGCAGAGGAGCAGGCGCAAAGGGCGGCAAACCGGGAGCAGCGAGCGGCAGTGCAAGTCCGGCGGGCGGCAGTGCAAGTCCGGCGGGCAGCAGACGGGGCACAGCAGGCAGCAAGGCAGGCACGGCGGGCGGCGGAGCAAGTGCGGCAGGTGGCAGACGGGGAGCAGCAGACAGCAAAGCCGGCGCACCAGGCAGCAAACCAGGCACGGCGGACGGCGGTGCAAGTGCGGCAGGCAACAGAAAGACGAAATCATCCCCCCTGCCGAATGGAAAAACGGCGGGCAGCAGGGCCGGGGGTAACAGGGCGGCAAAGCCGGAATCATCGCAGGAGAATGAAGCCGTACCGGCCACAGCAGCAAGCAGCCTGCAATCTTCACCGCAGAGCAGCAAGATGCTCTACCTTGAGAAAAAGGAGACCGAGCGAGTCTACCGAAGACTGCGGAGAGAGAACGAAAAGTGGGAGACGGAGATAACAGAGACGGAGAAGGAGATAGCGGAAATGGATGCCCTGATTGCTGCAGGAGACAGCAGCGCAATGAATGACCCGTCATTCTTCAGCCTCTACGAGGAGAGGAAGATGAAGCTGGAGGATCTCATGCAGAGATGGGAAGAGGCCCACAGTGAGCTTGAGGCCTTCATGACAGAATACATGAACGACAATGATAACATTTGAAAGGAACTACCCCGTTAACTTCTTCAACACCGACATCACCGGCAGACTCAGTCCCGGTGCCATGTTCAGCTTCTTCGAGGACCTGGCGGGGAGACATGCCAACGAGCTGGGATGGGGCCGCGACAACCTGATGAATGACGGCACTTTCTGGGCACTGTCAAGAATGATTGTGAAGGTGGAACGTCTCCCCCTGGCGCTGGAGGAGCTGACGCTGCGCACGTGGCCGCGCGGCACCGACCTGATATATGCCCTCCGCGACCTGGAGATGTATGATGCCTCCGGCAACAGGCTGGCAGGTGCATCATCATCATGGGTGATAGTCGATTACCACACCCGGAAGGCTCAGCGGCCCGACAGAGCCCTGGCGAACCTGAACATGCTCTTCCCGGAGAAGAAAGCACTCGGCACCAACGCCAGAAAGGTTCCGCCCCTGCCGGCAGGAGATCACCGTATCACCGGACTCAGGGTGATGCTTGACGACATCGACGTCAACAGCCATGTCAACAATGCACGATATGTTTACTGGGCCATCAACTGCTATGAACCGGAGTTCCTGGGCACACACACCCCTGACACCATTGAGGTGAATTATATCCAGGAGGGACACCTGGGAGAAAACATCAAGATCATCACCGCCTCCTCTGCTGATGACACAACAGCATTCATCCACTCGGTAAGGAGGGAGAGTGACGACTCTGAGCTCTGCCAGCTTAGGATGAGCTGGCAAGAGAACAGGCTTTGAAATCTTTATTAACTTTATGCCATGGCAAGGCCCCTGAAAAACAGAACAACAGCACTCCTCACGGCGGTGATAATCGCATCGCTCACCTGGTCATGCTCGGTGACGCAGAACGCGACCGACACCAAGGATATGTCATATATCTACAACCCGGCAAGGAATGTCTTCACCCCCCATATCTCTGTCTTCAACAAGGATGAGGAGACATCGCTGCTGACGGTAGCCATTCGCAGGGGAGAACTCTACTTCTCCCAGGCAAACCCTGAAGGAGTGCCGATGGCCTCCATACTTGTATCCGTGCGACTGTTCAACAACACACTGGGGGGTGTGCTGGCCGACACAGCCCGTTACAAGTATGATATACACCGCGAGGAAGTCGGCGGTGAATATGCCTTCCATATACCCCTGAAGACCGTTGATGGCAACTCATACACGGCAGAGATAAAGGTAATTGACCTGATAAGGCAGCGGACACTGCAGACCTTCGCCGATTTTGAGCGTACAGGCAGATACAGTAAACATAACTATAAGATCAGGGATCACTTCAGCAAGAATGAGATTCACAGTAACGTGGTAAGGCAGGACCAGTACTTCAACATCATCAGTCCCGCACTTCAGCCTGACACCCTGTGGCTTTTCTACTACAGTGTGGTAAAAGAGAAGCCTCCCGCACCATCGACAATACTTCCCGAGGTAACCATGGCGCCCGAGCCGGAGAGGATAGTGCCCCTGGCCATCTCTGACACACTGCCTGTGATGCTTCCTGCCCGGGGTATCTACATGTTCTCGGTTGACAGCCTAATACGGGAAGGACTCGTGCTCTTCAACTTCGGACTCGATCACCCCTCCATGAATGCCCCCGAAACCATGATACCTCCGCTGGCCTATCTCGCCACCCCCGAGGAGCTCGATACCATGCTTACCTCCGTGAAGCCCAAGCTGGCGCTCGACCACTTCTGGCTTGACCGCACCGGCGGCAGCATAGAAAGATCGAAGGAGCTGATAAGGATCTACTACAACCGGACACTATTCTCAAATTACTATTTCAGCTCCTACAAACCCGGCTGGCTGACGGACAGGGGGATGATCTACATCATCTACGGTCCACCCGACAAGGTGTACAAGAACGCCGAAGGTGAGAGCTGGGGCTTCAGGAAGCCTCCGGTGAAGAGTCGCTGGGGATCACGTTACACCTTCGAGGAGCAGTACCTCTGGTTCAACTTCCGGAAGGAGAGGAATCTCTTTTCGGACAATCACTTCGTGCTTAACAGGGCTGGCACCCCCATCAGCTACTGGGATATAGCGGTGGCGCGCTGGCGCGAAGGCAAAATTTTCAGACTTGATAACCCGGAGGAGCTGCAATGATGTACAGCGAAAAGGAGTTCATCTTTGGAATGCACCCGGTCCTGGAGGCGATCAGGGGCGGCAGGCAGATCGACCGCCTCCTGGTGCGGCGCGGACTGCACGGCGGGTCATACCACGAACTGATGAAGGTGGTAACGGAGATGAGTGTCCCCTGGCAGGTGGTGCCGCCGGAGAAGCTCGACAGCATAACACGCAAGAACCACCAGGGAGTGATCGCCTGGCTGTCGGCAGTAGAGTTTCAGGATATTGAAGCCATCCTTCCCCGTATCTATGAGGAGGGCAGGGTTCCGCTGCTGCTGATGCTCGACGGTGTGACCGATGTGCGCAACTTCGGAGCCATCGTTCGATCCGCCTCCTGCTTCGGAGCAGATGCCGTCATCATCGCGGAAAAGAACTCGGCAAGGATATCGCCCGACGCCGTTAAGGCCTCGGCAGGTGCTCTCAGCACCTTCCCCGTATGCAGGGTCAAAAGCCTGACCAGATGCCTTACCTTTCTTAAGGAGTCGGGAGTGAAAGCAGTGTCAGCCACTGAAAAGGCACAGACAAAGGCATCATCTGCCGATCTTACAGGACCGGCGGTATTGATACTCGGCTCGGAAGATAAAGGCATCAGCCCAAAACTGACTGAGATGTCTGACCTGCAGGTGTCAATACCCATAACAGGAGTAATTGAATCTCTCAACGTTTCTGTCTCGGCAGGCATTCTCTTGTACGAGGTTGTCCGGCAGAGAGGGGGTTCAAGGAATTAAGAATTAAGGGTTAAGAATCAAAAATTGATAGTCAGGCAGTTAATCTGTGAGGCTGTCAGTGTTTTCGACTCTCCTCCTCCGCTATGCAGATACGGAGAGCAAAGCATTCAGACTTTATGGAATTGTGACTTTCCTGCCCTCCGACTCCGACGGACGCAGTCCGAAACCTTATTCGACATCCGACTCCGACGGACGAAGTCCGCTACGCAGGACGCAGTCCGTAGTTTTAACGTAGGATGTGGCGGAGGAGGGAGACTTTCGATTTTAAGGACCTTCAGACCTTCCGACCTTCCGACTTAATAATCCCCCTTATCCGGTCATCCAGTTGCCGCTGATCGGCGGTGAATGAGGCTATGCCCGCAAGTGTGAGAAGAGTATCCGGCGCCAGCTCACCCGAGACTATACGCTCCCTCCACGATGACAGTACCGGTATCTTGCTCTCGGCAGCTATACGTTCATTTTCCTCGCTGCTCATACGTGGGAACATGTCGCCCAGTCCTGCCTCATGGGCCCGTGCCACCAGCTGCTCACCCGTGGACGGCATCTGCCTGTTGAGCGAGCGTCCGAAATCAATTACCTCCCTGGGCACCTCCCAGAACTTCTCAATAGCCAATCCTGCCGCATCGCTGCTAAGCGGAACATCATAGTGTCTACCAATCCTGCTGTCGAAGAGACCGGTGAGTTGCTTCCTGCCTGCAGCAGCCACCTTTGGCGGCATGGTGAACACATCAGTACCGGCAAGCAGCTCCAACTGGGTGTAATTTCTCAGGCTGGCAGCTATCTGCCTGGTCTTCCACCTGTTCTCCGCCGAGAGACGGGTGACCCAGGTCTGGGAGTGCAGCACCGCGTTCTCACCCGCACCGGTACCGTCTCCAATGCCGTTGTCGGCGATGAACGCCCCAATCCTGCCAAGGAAAACATTCAGGTAGTCAGGCCTGGCAACAAGGGTGACCAGTGCATTCTGCCTGGCACTGAATTCAAGAGTGAAGTTAATCCTGACACCCTGCTCACGAAGCCTGCGCGCGCCTATGAGTCCCTCGGGAGTATAGGGCACCTTCACTATGAACTGTTCGGGACATAATTCCCTGTAGCGGAGTCCGTACGAGACGATAGCGTCGATATCATACGCCGTGTCAGTGTGCAGCTCCACACTCACCATGCCCCCGAACTTCTTCGCCAGGCGCAATCCGTGACGTGCATTCAGGATAAAGGCAATCTCCTTTACCTGTTCACCGGAAGGGAGATCCTGCACAATCTCCAGTGCCCCGGGGACAAAACCGTCATAGATTCCTTTTTGTATCTCATTGTTTATCAGTGTGTTATTAGTTGTGAGCGCAGTCATCTCAGCGGTCCAGTTGGCCTCTGCCTCGTCCATGTCTCCGGTGTCGAGCCAGAGTTCCGTACCGGTTGAGTGCAGCGCCTGCCAGAATGGATCATACCTGGGAGGAACGGGAGAATCATTGATATCTGATCTGATAAATGCTGCAAGCTTCTCTTGGTAAACGTGCTTCATGAGATGTAAGGTTTATCTGTGTGGTTTTAAAATTTCAAGATCGCTGCCTGCCGGGCTCTGGTAAGGCCTCAGCCCGAACCGGGTTACAACAGCATAGGTATAATCTATGACATCCGACTGGACTCCCTCGTACGGAACCCACGAATGGATCTTGCTGAAGCAATAGATCTCCACCGGCAGACCGGTGTCGGTCGATGGCATGTCGCGCACCATTATCGGCATCCGTGTATCGATATTGATATGGTTCCGGAGGTATCCCACCATGTAGGCCCTGAAGGCGTGCAGGTTGGTCAGAGATGTTGTTTCCCCCCTTTTCACAGCCTCTATGGAGTCCCTGTTTGCCTCTAACCATCCGGCTGTCAGCGGCATCCTGGCAATCTCCTCCAGGAGCCCGGGAGTCAAAAATGATATTGACCTGACATCGATCCTTATCTCCCTCTTGATCCTTCTCACCCCGGCATCCTCCATGCCCCTCCAGTTCTGGAATGACTCCGACACCAGGGCATAGGTAGGAACGGTAAGGATCGTCTTGTCAAAGTTCTCAACCTTGACGGTATAGAGTGTCATATCAATCACCGTTCCGTCGACGTTTCTGCCGGGAATAGTAATCCAGTCACCGAGTTTGATCATGTTATTGCCGGCAAGCTGTACGCTGGCTACGAGGCCGAGGATTGTATCCTTAAAAATGAGAGCAAGCACGGCAGTGGCAACACCAAGACCGGTTACCACATTTCCCAGCGACATCCTGAAAAGCACCGACACTGCCGCCAGTATGCCGGTAAACATTACCAGCACCTTCGCCACCTGCACATACGGTTTTATAGACCTTCCCCTCGAAATCGGATGTGATAGCCATACCTGATGCCACCCTTCAATGAAGGAGCTGAGGGTGAGAGTAACAAAAACAACGATATAGAGTGCGGAGGATTTCTGCACAAAACTGAGCCATCCCGGGCTCTCCCTTAGCATCATAGAAGCCATCTGCCAAACCAGCACACCCGGAACAATCAGCGCGAAATTGCGGAACATTTTGGTTGCGAGGAATTTGTCGTCATAAGGCGACCGGGTCCGCTTCACAATTACGGAGAATACTCTTACTATAGTGGCCCGTGTGAAGATCATCGAGAGCCATGCAACAATGGCAACCGCCAGCACCAGCAGGAGTGTGCTGACCCATGAGACAGTCCCGGCCGACAGGCCCAGATTCGTCAGAAACTCCCTAACAGTCATTACCGGATCAAATTGACGGAACATGTGCGTGCTCTGTTGATACGGCCGTGAAATTACTAAATATCTTTTCCCATGACCGGCAGTTTAGTACCTTTACTTCATTAAACTGTTAAATTATGAGAATCTTCTCTTTTTTCGCAATGGCTCTGATGGCCTTATCCATGCAGGCCCAGGTGGTTTTCGACGACTATTTCACTGACCGGACACTCAGGTTTGATTTCATGCTGGCGGGAAACAACACCGCAACCAGTGTCTATCCGGTCTCCCTGAAGGAAGAACCCTTCTGGGGAGGGTCGCTCACCAACCTTACAGATCCGTTTGGCTACGGCAACTTCAGGTATGAGGTCTATGATGACTCAACGGGCACCCTGATCTATTCCCGC
The DNA here is from genome assembly GCA_029210565.1 of Bacteroidales bacterium. Classification (GTDB taxonomy): domain Bacteria; phylum Bacteroidota; class Bacteroidia; order Bacteroidales; family VadinHA17; genus SR-FBR-E99. The sequence goes on along the minus strand of JARGFQ010000002.1, from coordinate 311,270 downwards.
GGTTTCTGCACCCTGTTTCAGGAGTGGCAAACGACTGCGGAGGCAAAAGAGATGGAGAGAAGCTTCCACGAAGCGGCTACCTTCCCCTTCCCGAAGAACAAGGTAAATTTTGTGCTCGACATTCGCGGGCGCGACGGAAAATACACGAGGCTTTACGAGACAACCATAGATCCGGAAAGCTATTTCATAATCAGGGAAAAAACCGATGCTGCTCTTGCATCGCGCATTTACGGATCGGGCGACCCGCATACATCACTTGATATTGCGTTTGTGGCCGAAGGATATACCAGGGAGGAGATGGACAAGTTCAGATCTGACGTCAAGCGGATGGCTGAGATCATGTTCACGGAACTGCCGTTCGACAAATACAGGGAGAGGATCAACATATGGGCCATTGAGGCTCCCTCGCAGGAGTCGGGCACCGATGTCCCCGGCGAGGGAATATATGTCAATACCGTTCTGAGCTCAAGTTACTATACCTTTGATATCGACAGATACCTGACAACACAGGACATCCGGGAGGTGAACGATTATGCTGCTGCCGCTCCCCACGACCAGATAGTGGTGCTCATCAACAGCCCGAGATACGGCGGAGGTGGAGTTTACAACTACTACAGTGCCGTGACCGCTGATCATCCGAACACTCCGCAGGTATTCATCCATGAGTTTGGACACGGTTTTGCAGGATTGGCCGACGAGTATTACTCATCGGAGGTGGCTTACGAGGAGTTTTACCCTCTTGATGTTGAGCCCTGGGAACCGAACATAACCACAAGAGTAAATTTTGACGCCAAGTGGAAGGACCGGATAGCCAAGTCGGTACCTATTCCCACACCCAACAGCAAGAAATATACGGGTGTCACCGGACTCTTCGAAGGCGGGGGTTATTCGGCAAAGAGCATATACCGTTCCTCATTCGACTGCCGTATGAAGAGCAACCAGGCAGAGACATTCTGCGAGGTATGCCAGCGGGCTATCGAGCAGATGATCCTCTTCTATTTGGAATAAGAGGCGATTGCCAGTCGGCAGCCCTCAGTCGGCAGTCGGCAGTCGGCAGTAACTATCTGACTAATTGACTGCTAACTGCCTACTGAAGACTGGAGACTATTTTTTCTTCTCCCCGCTCGAGGTCGGAGGTTTGGCTATTGAATCACGCATACCCGTGTCGGCCTCGATATTCTTCATCCTGTAATAATCCATTATGCCGAGGTTGCCAATTTTGAAGGCGTGAGCCATAGCCAGTGGTATCTCCACCTCTGCCTCTATGACCTTGGCGCGTGCCTCCTGTGCCTTGGCCTTCATCTCCTGCTCGTAGGCGACAGCCATGGCGCGGCGTTCCTCTGCCTTGGCCTGGGCGATGTTCTTGTCGGCGTTGGCCTGATCCATCTGCAGTACGGCACCGATGTTCTTGCCTATATCGATATCTGCAATATCAATGGAGAGGATCTCGAAGGCGGTACCTGCATCCAGTCCTTTTTCAAGCACTGTCTTACTTATGCGGTCTGGATTCTCCAGCACCTCCTTATGACTGTGTGCCGAGCCTATTGATGATACTATCCCTTCTCCCACGCGTGCCAGGACAGTCTCTTCACCGGCACCGCCGACCAGCTGCTTGATGTTTGCCCTGACAGTCACCCTGGCCTTGGCAATCAGCTGTATGCCGTCGCGGGCAACGGCTGTCACCGGAGGGGTGTCTATCACCTTCGGGTTAACGGACATCTGCACTGCCTGGAAGACTTCGCGCCCTGCGAGGTCGATAGCAGTGGCCATCTTGAAGGAGAGGTCGATGTTTGCCTTGTTGGCGGAGACCAGCGCATGAACAACCTGCGGGACATGCCCCCCGGCGAGATAATGCGCCTCAAGCTCATCCCGGTTCAGTTTGATTCCTGCCTTGTCAGCCTCGATCATGGCACCCACCACCACTGAAGGCGGCACCTTCCTCCACCGCATGAAGATAAGCTGCAGGAGGCTGATTCTGACACCCGATACCAGTGCCTGGAACCAGAGACCGATAGGGATGAAGTAAAGGAGTATCCAGAGCAGAATCACTGCTCCGACGATGATGATCACATAAATGCCTATTCCGCTCATAATTATTTATTTATTGGTTTTACAATCAGTTTGTTGTCGTCGATCCTCATAACCTCAATCCCCTGTCCTGGATCGACAAGTATGTCTATTGACTTGGCTTCAAAATACTCACCGTTGACCAGCACCTTGCCTCCAGGAGCGAGACGGGTTACCGTCACTCCCTTATCTCCGGGCTTCACCTTTCCCTCCTGAACGCCCACGTTGTCTACCTTACCGTCGATGGTAGTCTTCAGCATCATCTTATTCCACGTCCCTGCCTTAAGCATGAGTACGGTCATGACTATCATCAGAAAAAGGGTGGATCCGAGTACGATAAGACCTTCCTGTGTGCCAAAGGTGGTGAATGAGAAAACGATTGCCGTTACCAGGCATAAAGCACCTCCTATTCCTGCTATTGTGACACCGGGAATAAGCACGAATTCTATAACAAAGAGCAGCAACCCCAGTAAGATCAAAAAAATTATAAGTCCCAGTGACATCTCTTTCTTCCCTTTAGATTACTACTGTTTCAAGGCTCAACTCCTTAAGTCTCATGCTCATTCTTCCAAGTGAGGCGGCATCTCCTACTTTAACCACACAGCCTCCCTTGATGTGGGTAAGTACAGCGCACTGCTCTGCCTGTATCTCATCATGACCGCAAACATCCACCAGCGATGAGATGACATGTTCAAAGCTGTTGACGTCATCATTGACAAGAAGAAGAGTCCTTTCATTCTCCTCTCCTCTTCTGTTGCTCTCCGGCCGTGGTGCTCTTTTAGTCATCAGGCAGTCTTTTAAGAAGTTCCCTGGCAGCCTCAACCGGTATCTCATACCTGCCTACCCATGCTGCAACCCTGGCAGTGTTGTAGCCGTTTCGTATCAGTAGCGAGACGTAGTCTTCGGCACTTTCAAAAGTAATAAAATTACCAATCAGAAACACCGATTCCCCCTCGTTGTTTTCAATTATATCAAGACCTCTCTGTCCGGCCAGCATTTCAATTTTCTCAATCATTTCCGGTATGGGGCTGTCAGTACGCATCACCTCGGCTCTGAATGAGAGAGTTCCGACCATACGGGCATCTTCCGGACCGCTCTTCTCTTCTGCGCTGGAGGTCTCTCCTTCGAAAGGCAGGGGCTTGACTCCCCACTCCTTCCCGAGCTGTGCAGCTCTCTCCATGGACACCCGTTGATCATTCATCAGAGCTATGACAAAGGCATCGGGAAAGCCGGCCTCACGGGCTTTCGGCAGTGCCTGCCTGGCATCCTCAAGTCGGCGGAAGAAGCCGGTATAGTAAAAGGTAATGCCGGTCTCCTTCTTCAGTTTGCCGTAGACAGGGTATAATCCTTTGAAGAGTGACGGATCCAGGGCATTCTTGAACGCAGCTATCTGAATGGTATAAACCAGTCCGTCGGGAAGAGTTATATCTATTGGTACAGGGTTGGCAGCGCTGTATGCCGGCGCTGGCCGGACTTCAAAGAGGGATAATAGCTGCGGCTGCGGATCGGGATTATGTAATGGTGTCCGCGACTGTGCCGCACCCGCAGTGGTGGCCGGTGTCCGCGACTGTGCCGGACCGGGAACGGGTGAGGGAGGCAGGCCTAATGTTGTGGTTGTGGCGGCTGATGATGCTGCTCCCTGTCTGGGGGGCTGCTGCTGAGATGTGGGTACAGCTTCTGCTGCCTGTTTTGGCCTGCCGGCTGTGTCATCCTCAAGCTGAAGAAACAGCGCGTCGGCCTCCGCCTGCTTTGTGTCAGCCATCTCCCGGCTTTCAGCTGCTCTCCTTCGCATTGCCTCATCTGCCTCGGGAGCCATCATATCCAGCTCACTTGCCTCAGCGTCAGCAATGGCCGCCAGTGAGTCAGCTTCATGCTGCAGTTTAACCGCAGCGGCAAACACCCTGTCATACTCTTCCGGTGCACCGTGCGACGACACTTGCACCCCGCCCTCCGTAGCCTTTATGGAGGATGACTCCGTGCTCCGCCCTCCGGATACCTGGCGGAGGAGGGCCCCGCCCCCCGTAGCCTTTACGGAGGATGACTCTGTGCCATGTGCCATGTCTCTTGTGTTCTTCGTCCTCCCGCTTTCGGGGGACCGAGTCGCTCTGCTCCCTGTGGGCTCCCCGCTGTCTTCTTTACGCGCTGCAACGGCTGCTACCTGAACAACGTCGAGGGCTCCCTCACCCCGCGAACACTGTTCAATATAGCCCTGCACATCATACTCCTGTGCCAGCCTCCTGCCTGCCGCCCTTGCAAACCTGTCGTATGCATCCGAAGCGTCATAAAAATTACCGCTCATCTGCAACGCCCGGCCGTAGTAGAACCAGACCTCGTCGGGAACACTCTTAATGTTGACAGAACTGTTGATGGCAGAGCCCAGCAACTCCACCGCACGGGGTATATCGCGCTGTAACTCCGTCAGGGAGGCACCGGTGTAATATTTGTATACCGGGTCACGCGAATAGAGCAGCAGCAGCCCGTTGAAATGGGTATACGCAACCTCGTAGTCACTCCTGTCCCATGCAGCCTGTGCGGCGACCTTCGAAGGCTTCAGCGAACCCTCCTGACCCAGCAATAGCCCCGATGGCAGGAGCAGCAATAGTATCATGACCACGAACCATCCGGAGGCCTCTCTGTTAATAACTAAGAGAGAGAAATTTTTTACGATAGACGATATCTTCATACATTTACCAGTCTTAACAAAAATACAAAAAAGTGATGACCCAGCCCACACCTGGCACCCCCGCACCGCAGTTCGAGGGTACCGACCAGAACGGTAACATCGTAAAGCTAAGCAGTTACCTCGGAAAGAAAGTTGTGCTTTATTTTTACCCCAAGGATAACACCCCCGGCTGCACTGCCGAAGCATGCAGTCTCAGGGACAACTATGAAGAGCTGCTGAATCAGGGATTTGCGGTTTTGGGTATCAGTCCTGACAGCGTGGCGTCACACGGAAAATTTGCCGCAAAGTATGAGCTTCCCTTCCCGCTCATCGCCGACCCTGAGAAGAAGATACTGACTGCATACGGGGCCTACGGTGAGAAATCGATGTACGGCAAGAAGGTGACAGGAGTCATCCGCACCACCTTCATCATCGACGAGAAGGGCATCATTGAGAAGGTGATCAAAAAGGTCGACACCAAGGCTCATGCGCCGCAGATCTTCAAGCTATACGGGAATGTCTAACTGCAATAAGAATAAGTAAATGGAAAGAAAAGAAGTAAACAAGGAGAAGCTCAAAGCACTTGAGGTAACGCTCGGCAAGATCGAGAAGGATTTTGGACGGGGCACCATCATGAAGCTGGGTGATCATGCCATTGAGAATGTACAGGTTATCTCAACCGGATCGATCGGGCTCGATGCCGCACTAGGAATTGGTGGGCTACCGCGCGGAAGGGTGGTTGAGATTTACGGTCCGGAGTCGTCTGGCAAGACCACACTGGCCATTCATGCCATAGCCGAAGCTCAGAAGGCAGGCGGTATTGCAGCCATGATCGATGCCGAGCATGCCTTTGACAGGTTCTACGCCTCAAAACTTGGTGTAGACGTGGAGAACCTGCTTATATCACAACCTGACAACGGTGAGCAGGCGCTGGAGATAGCCGATCACCTGATCCGTTCCGGGGCCATTGACATCATCGTGATTGACTCGGTGGCGGCGCTCACCCCCAAGGCTGAGATAGAGGGCGAGATGGGCGACTCGAAGATGGGACTGCAGGCCAGGCTGATGTCACAGGCTCTGCGCAAGCTGACGGCCAATATCAACAAAACCAATACCACCTGCATCTTCATCAACCAGCTCAGGGAAAAGATTGGGGTAATGTTCGGCAATCCCGAGACCACTACGGGCGGCAATGCCCTGAAGTTCTATGCCTCTGTCAGACTTGACATCAGACGTTCCAGCCAGATAAAGGATGGCGAGGATGCAGTCGGCAACCGTGTCAGGGTCAAGGTGGTGAAGAACAAGCTGGCTCCGCCCTTCAGGAAGGCTGACTTTGACATACTGTTTGGAGGGGGAATATCCCGTACAGGTGAGCTGGTCGACCTGAGTACCGACTTCAACATCATCAAGAAGAGCGGCTCATGGTTCTCATACGGTGACACCAAGCTGGGGCAGGGCCGCGATGCCGTCAAGAAGATCATGGAAGACAATCCGGAGCTGGCAGACGAGATCAAGGCAAAGATCACAGAGCAGCTTAAGGAAAAGGGCAAATAGCATATTAATACAAAAACCCAAAAAGCCACAGCGGGATCTCTCTTCCTGAACCGGTCTCAATATTGTCAAGAACCAGATATGAGTTGTCAAGCCCTGAAATCTGGACGGATTTTTTATTTTTTCCGCCTATTTCAAAGATATATCGGTTGTCAACCAAAAAATCACCTCTGTCAGTGTACCTGGCAGAATAATTAAAGGATACCTGATTCAGGAAAAAAGTCTCCCTGAGATTTCCTGTATCAATTGATCCCCCGGGTATAGCATTCATCAAGTTGGGATGATGCAGGTATATCTTTTCCGGCTTGGTCAGTCTGCTGATGCCTTTACCCTCTTTGTGCAGGAGATTAAGCAGCAGAGCATCGCTCATGTAATGCAGGTAATCCTTGAGAGTATTCTTGGACATACCTGTTCTTTCACTTAATTTATCAATATTAGGTTTGAACGGTGCACTTTCCGAAATGATATAAAGCAACTGTTTCAGCTTATTGATATTGCTGTAACTTATTCTTGCAGCATAGGGCAGGTCTGATTCCAATACCAGGTTAACGACCTCAAGCACTTTGTTTTTGTAGTACTCTCTGCCTTCAAGAAAGAAAGGAAAGTAACCAAACTCGAGATATTCATTATACTTTTTTATTGGCTTGATACGGCTCCAGATTGTTTTTGAGATTTCAATATGATTCCTGACTATTTCATCCAGAGTGTATGCCGGAAATTCAATATTATCGGAGAACATAATATATTCTCTTAATGAGAGCCCTGGAAGGGTATGCACTACTGACCGTCTTGAAAGGTCGGCCCTGCCGCCGGTAAGATGCAACAATGATGAGCCGGTATAGATTACCTTCAGATCGGGCAGGCTGTCATATATATTTTTCAATTCCACCGACCAGCCTGGATAATGATGTATTTCATCAATCAGAAGATATTTTCCTCCGTTCTTTGAGAAGTCGTCAGCAAGGTCCACCAGCCTGTTTTCAGTGAACCAGAGGTTGTCAAGACTCACATAAAGTAAATCCCTGTCCTGCAGCCTTGTCTTTGCATACTGAAGCAAAAGTGTGGTCTTTCCGACTCCCCTGCTGCCTTTTATACAGATAAGCCGCTCAGGCTCTTCAAGCCATCTTATCTGGCTTCTGATCCGGATGGTGGAGACAAGTTCAACAGATCTCGCCGATATTTCATAGATTGTTCTCATAATATTACGGTCAGTTTATTGACCGAATATAATATATTTTCGGTCGATCTACAAATATTTTTCAAATTCTGTCCGCAATTTTTCAAACCAGCCCAGCTTGCCCACGGTTGGAATAAAATACTATACCTCCATAGCGGAGGATCAGGGCTAGGGTATGATGTTTTAGTAGACCTTGTGGTTTCTTTCAGGTAAGAGCAGGCTGAAAAGCACGGCTGCCGTGAAGGCCAGGAGGTAGCTTGCGAGGCGCTCCGACACACCCGTCGGGTCAGCCAGCCATGTCTTCCAGATGATGGCTGACAGTGTGCCGGTTATCAGGGAAGCATATACTCCTGCCCTGGAGAACTTCTTCCAGAAAAGTAAAAGCACTATTGCTGGGCCGAAGGAAGCCCCGATGCCGCTCCAGGCATATGATACCAGGCCGTATACCGTATCTTCCATCGTCAGAACCAGCAGGAATGCAACCACACCCACCATCAACGTAAGGAACTTATTAAGGAAGAGAAGTCTCTTTTCAGACATCGGTTTCCGCTGCAGGTTGGACCAGATATCCTCGGTAATTGATGACGAGACCACTATCAGCTGTGAGGATGCTGTCGACATCATGGCCGACACGGCTCCTGAGAGCAGGATACCCGCCAGCAGCGGGTTGAGCAGGGTCATAACCATAATTGGCATTACCTTCTCCGAATCGGCAGCTATGGCAGCAGCACCTTCACCCATCAGTCCTGCCTGTACCATCCTGAAGCCTATGATACCAATGAGAAAGGCACCGGTATAAGCCAGGAGAGTCCATCCTATTGCTACCACCCTTGCACGCTTTGTCTCGGCAGGAGTGCGCATGGCCATCATCCTGTTGAGCAGCTGTGGCTGCCCGGTATATCCAAAGGCCCAGCTCAGGCCGTTAACCACCAGCAGGAAGCCCGCCCCGGCGGTCAGTGTCACAGTGGCTTCATTCAGTGCCATATCTGAATGCATAAGGGCCTCGGCGAATCCAATACCGTTAGCTGCAGCAATGAACAGTGCAACTATCGGCAGTACCACGCACGTTATTATCATCAGGATAGCCTGAAAAGCGTCGACAGCCACCACGGTGATGAAGCCCCCGAGCATGGAATAAAGAGTTACGATACCTGCGCCTATCACCATACCCCAGAAGGGTTCGATCTGAAAGGTGTCGTTGAAGATCTTTCCGGCGCCGCTGAACTGTGCCGAGAGGTAGAGGACGAAGAAGATGATTATGATCACTGACGACAGCAATCCGATTTTCTTTTCAGAGCCGGGGAACGACCGGAAGAATAGTCCTGACACGGTCAGGGCTCCTGTCTTTTCGGTTACTCTTCTCAGGGGCTCAGCCATGAAGATCCAGAGAAAGAGTATCCCCGACACGCACCCTATGGCCACCCAGATGGCGCTCCATCCTTCGGTATAAGCAAAGCCTGTCAGTCCCAGCAGCAGCCACGCCGATTCTCCCGTGGCTCTCTCCGAGAGAGCAAGGAACAATCCGGGAATCTTTCTGCCCCCGAGGACAAAGTCGGCGTTGGTCTTCGACCGGCGTGAGGCATAAACAACAATAGCTATTAGTAAAACGAGGTATCCGGCAAATACAGTGATCAGCATGGCATGGTTCGATTCAGGGATTTTTCCTCCGGGGGCAGCCGTCGTGAAAGCCTGAATTCATTTCAAATATAAATATATCAGAGAATAAAAAAAACTGCGGCTGTCGGGTATCAACCCCTCTGCGGATGACTTCATCCCGGCGGGATCCAATCCCTATAACCTTTGCTTATCCCATCGTGTTTGCAAGTATTCCGGAGTGACCCTGTTGTGAAAACAGGAAGTGGAGCCTGCACTTCACTTCCCGCAATAACCCAATTCTAAACCCAATCTGTAATTGACCGGTGAATTATGCCCTTGACTGTCATACGTTTCCTCTTGCTCCCAGGCCGGCCGTTAAGATGTCGTTTAATGTTTCTTCAGTTCGCGCAACGCATCCTTTGTAGCTTCGAGATTATCAACAATTGTCTGTCCAAACGGTGCTTCAGAATTGTTGACATTGAATCCTGTATAAATATTGTTCGAACCTAAATCGATCACCTTGTCGGCAATGTCTCCTCCAACAAACGTCCAGTTTATACCGCTTGCAGTTAAATAGGCCACTGCTGTTCCAAATTCTGCAGTTGAGAAATTATTACCCAGCACAAGTCCTCCCTGGCTCCAGTTGACCAGATAGAAACCTAAATCACCAGGGCCTCTGAAGTTGTTGTTTCGTATCACTAATCCCTTGGTGTACAAACTGATTATATCCCACTCGTAACCATCTGTCATATTGAACCTGTTGTTTTTAACCTGGTAGACTGTGGCAGGCTCCTCAGGATAATATCTTGAGCGTATGTTGCGAAGCCATAGTGCATACTCAGAATGATTCATATTGAAGATGTTGTCCTGGACGTTGAAGACCATTGCCTTTTCCGGCATTACATTCTCGAAGATTGCATACCATGGATAGTCATCCAGATCAAACCCATTACTGTATGGCGGAATATTGAATGTATTCCCTTCGATACTGACAGCCGTATTTCTGCTTTCCCATATGCCGCCCAGCTGATCGTTATTGTTAAAGACATTGCCCTTGTTCTTCTCACCTATTATTACCTTGCTGTTTATCATTCCTTCAAGTCCCAGAGCATAACAGAAGGTATCAAAATCACAATTGGTGATTTTTAAATCAATCTTCTCCCTCGGAAGCAGAGGATCAGGAGCCATATACGGTGAGTAGTAGTCAAACCCTGTCCTTACACCAATGGGGCAATTGTAGTTATATCCGGCATAGCCAGGATAGCCTCCCTCTTCAACAGTCTGGCCCTTGAAACAAACATTGTCGATGACGACGTTGATCGACCGGTTATCATTGCCAGACTCATAAACAGAGTTAAAAGAGGAGAAATTCAGGAGGGAATAGATGTGACCCCATCCCGGTCCCCCGGTTGAGAGTGCTCCCGGAGGCGTCTGCATGGTGAAATGGCTCAGGTGCACATCACCCCCAATGAATTTAACCATACAGTGAAGCAGATGCTGTGCGAACAACTCATCCAGATCGATGCCAGGCAAAACGGTGATTATAGTTTTCCCCTTGCCGGCACCCTTCATGGAGCCATAAAAATCGCGGATTTCCATGTATCCCACATGGTACTCGCCTTCCACGAGCTTCACCACGGAGCCCGGACCGGCAGCCTTTGCATCTTCAAATGCCTGGCAGAGTGCCGGTGTGTCATCAACCCCGTTCGGTTCGACCACAAAAACCTCCGGAGCAATTTTCTTCGCTTTCAGGTCAGAGCCTGGAAAAGCCTCATCGTTGTAATCCCTGCTGCATGAGAAGAGCAGGACGACTGTTGCTGTGAGCAATAGAGTTTTTTTCAGTGTTTTCATGAGCATAGGTTTAAGTTATACGCCAAAGATTTTCATATCCTTTTCTGATTCAAAGTTCAGTCAAAACAGATGCTACTGCATAGGACTGTGCGTGCCATTGCTTTAAAAAGTGTTGCAGGTATTTAAACTATGTTGCACCGGAGTGCGTCAACACAATCTCTGCCAGATTTTTGTGATGGGGATCAACTGCCGGCAACAACATCCGGTGGAATTGGATAACCTGATTGGTTGATGCTAACGGGGAGGTCTGGTGTTGTAGGCAGTAAGGCCTGCCCTGTCAATAACTGACTGGAAGCGGGGGTCACCACGCAGGATATCGAAATCGGGATTGGTGGCAATGAGGTTGAAATAATGGCGTGGGATACGTTCTTCCAGTAATGTTCTTTCAAGCCATACGACAGATTGTTCCCTGTCGCCAAGAATTGCATACCACCAGGCAATAAAGAACGGATGACCGGTCAGGCCATCGATAGGGATCGGCCGGTTGATATTAATATCTATCAGCCATGTAAAAATCCCGTCAATACCTGATTTACGATATGCATCCATCACCTCATCCCCCATGTGACTTATTGAGGGGAATCGCTTGAAGAGGTCATAAAGCGCTGTTGCCGCCTTCTCACCTTCGCCCAGCCTGACATAGTGAAGGACGAAGAGCCAGTTGTTGTCAACGAAGCCGGGGTTCAGGTCGCGGGCCGTAATGCAAGCATCTATTCCCTTCTCATATTCCTCCTCGAAGTAGTAGATCCAGGCACTCAGGTTATGCACCACCCAAAAATAGGGTTCCAGTTCAACGGCACGGTCAACATGTTTCCGTGCCTCCTTAATAGGACCTGTAATCATAAGTATCTGCGCATAGATCTGATGTGCCGTGGCAAAGCGGGGATTCAGATCAAGGGCTGTCTGTAACTCACGCTTGGACTCTTCAAACCTGCACTCAGGATAAGCCAGCCATGAACCCTTCAAAGTGTGGGCTTCTGCACAATCCGGATCAAGCTCCAGCGCTTTGTTAAAATTCTTTACGGCCATGGCAATGCCCTCCTTATAAGGTTTGTACCATCCCCATGCTGAGAGATTGTACCATGCATTGGCAAGCCCTGCATATGCTTCGGCAAAACTGGTGTCCTCCGCAATCGCCATCTCAAAGTACTTAATGCTGGCCGTCAGCCCCTCCTTGCTGATGTCAAAGCGCTGGATATCATTTGCCTGATGAAGCAGGAAACGGCCCCTGAGGTAATTATCCCATGCTTCCGGATTCGCGGTAGCCAGCTCCCTTAACTGCTTTACCTCACTCTCGGTAATGATTGCGTTCAGCTTGCCCGCAACCTGCCTGGCAATCTCCCCCTGGAGACCAAGTATATCAGTCAGCTCACGGTCGTAATTTTCCGACCATAGATGCTGTTCCTTCCTGCCGTCAATAAGCTGTACCGTGACCCTGACCCTGTCGTCCTGCCGGCGCACACTTCCTTCAAGGACATTGCGGGCATTTAACTGCCGGGATATCTCCCCTGATGTGAGGTCAGTATCACGGAAATGCTCCGCTGTCGTACGGGAAACGACCCTCAGGTTGCTGACATGATAGAGATTATTTAAAATATCCTCCATGATGCCATCTGCAAAATACTGATTATCACGATCTCCGCTGAGATTTTTGAAGGGCAGGACCACAATAGAATCTTCATTTGACTTTCGCGGTGGACCAAGAGCCACGACAACCAAAATGAAAATGGCAGCAAGCGCAAAAGCTGACAGAGCGATTATTTTTTGCCTTTTTGACTTCCCGGCCTTAGCGGCCTGCTGCTGACTATCCGGCTCACCTGGCAAGATATCCGGCTTGTCACTCTCATCCGGAACAATCCGTTTTCTCTCTTCGCCCGGAGGATAGCCGTAATATTCATGAAAACACTTCGAAAAATAGGCAGGACTGCCAAAGCCAACTCTATATGCTACTTCAGATGCCGTTATGGAACCCTCCCGCAGCATCTCCCGTGCCTTCTGAAGGCGAATCTCCCTGATAAAGTGACTGGCATTCTGCTTACCCAGATTACTCAGCCGGCGGTGGATGGCAGACCGGCTCATCTTGGCTTCCCGTGCCAGCTCCTCAACATCAAATGTTTCGCGTGACAGGTTGGCTTCCACGATCTCCCTGAGTCGGCGGATAAAAAGCTGATCTGATGTAAGCGGACCGGTCATATCTGTAAATCCATGCTGTAAGTTACGAAAAATCTTGTATTAAGGCAATCCGCTGACAATGAACGTCAAGCAGGAGTGAAGCCGTAGCCTCACTCCCCCTTCAGAACCCGTCATTCAACTATCTACCTGTACGGTACTTATTGAAACCCCCTTCACCGGGTACCTCAGGTTTACCGGGAATAAAAGTTAGATGATTATTTTGAGACCTGTTTTGCTGTACGTCCCAAAATTGTTGCTTTGCGTACCATAATCAGTTCCCTGAGAACAAACCGCACCCATGCCCGTTCCCGTTGCACAATACCTATCGGATAAGCTCGCTGGGATTGAGGCCGAACTCCCGTGTAAAGGTTCTGCTGAAATGTGATACATTTCGGAACCCGGTTCTGTAGGCTGCCTCTGCAACAGTGACCTGCCTGCCCGAGAGCAGTACCCTGGCCCTATGAAGCCTCAGGGAACGGAGATATCTTGTTGCCGTCATGTTTGTCAGCGACCTGAATTTGCGGTAGAGCTGTGTGCGACTCATATTGAGGGCATTGCATATGAACCTGACGTCCAGGGCTTCATTGCTTAGATTGGAGAGCATTATCTCTCTCACATGCTTCATGAATTGATCTTCATACCTGAAATCTGTGTCATCAGTCAACTCAAGATGCTCAATCGCGGCATATCTCTCCTGCAGCTTCCTCCGCTGGGAGACGAGTGACCTGACCTGGGCCTTCAGTTCATCGCTGTTAAAGGGTTTGGCAATATAGGCGTCAGCACCTCTTTCCAGACCTTCTATGCGTGAAGCAACGTCTGCCCGTGCAGTTAGCAATACCACCGGGATGTGGCTGGTGCGCAGATCATTCTTAACCACCTCAAGCATCCGGATTCCATCCGTCAGAGGCATCATAATATCGCTCAGTATGACATCCGGAACGTATTCCATTGCCTTGTCAATGCCCTCCTTGCCGTTTCCTGCCACTATGACATCATAATCATCCTTAAAAATGTTCATCAGATAACGCACCACATCATCGTTATCCTCAACGATCATGAGCATGGACCTCTCCTTTCCTCCCTGCCTGGTCAGCTCTGCACGCACCTCCTTCCCGGGGCTTTTCCAGATAAAGCGTGAGACCCTGTTCTTTAGCTCATGCAGGTCCGGGCCCTCCTCAAGCGGAGCGTTCTGAGTGACCGGGAGCCTGACGATGAATTCCGTCCCGCTCCCGAATTGACTCTCAACAGTGATAGTTCCTCCAAGGAGCGTGACCAGCTCCCTTGTCAGGGCCAGGCCCAGTCCCGAGCCTCCTGCCATCTGCCCCGCTTCCGTCTTTGCACGGGTAAAACGGTCAAAAACAGACGGAAGGAAATCTTCCGGAATCCCGGTACCATTATCGGTTACCCTTATTTCAAATTCCTCCTCCCCTGTCAGAGAGGTATGGACGTCTATTCTTCCCGGCGATGCGGTGAACTTCAGGGCATTCGAAACAAGATTCGAGATAATCTGCATCATCTTTTCGGGATCATTGTCAATGACTGCCGGCCGTCGTGAGGGATAAAAATTGAGAGATATCCCGGCTGAGGTGGCAACAGACCTGAATAGCTCAACGATGTAACTGATGTAAAGGTTGAGATCAGAACGTATCAGCCGTACAGGTAGTGCTCCGGCGTCCAGTTTTGCCAGGTCAAGCATTTGATTTACAAGGTTCAGCAGCATGCCGGCATTCCTGTTGATCACCTCGCTGCCTTCAGCCAGCCACCTTGCGGGATCATTGCGCATCAGGTCATTCATCCCGGTGATAACGGTCAGAGGAGTGCGAAACTCATGTGTAATATTTGTATAAAGCTGGGCCTTTGCATTATCCAGTTCCCTCACACGAACGGTCTCCATCTGCTCAAGTCTGACACGCTGCGATATGAAACTGAGCACGAAAACCATGGCAAAACCTGATATCCACAGAATATTCGCCACAAAGAGGGATATGTTGACCGCCGGTGTCATCTCCGGCGGTACTGAGAGATACGGGTCCAAGATACCTGCAAGTATAACGGTGATCACGTAAATGACATATATTGCTATTGAATGACCCTTTCTTTTCATATTGAGAGAGAAGAAAATCAGGGCGAAACCGACTATCACCAGGCCGCCTGACCAGGGTATGCCTCCGAGCATGAGAATAGCAATGAAGGTGGCCAGTGCAACCAGGGTCTGGTCAACAAATAAAAGCCATCTGCTAACCCTTCGGAACAGGATCGGGTAGACGATGCCCTGGGTAAAGACTATTGTCAGAAAGAGTCCGTAAAAGATAAGTATTCTTAACTGCGGAAAGATAAAATGATAGGTAAGTGTCAGCACCAGAATCATGGTAGTAACCGACACGCTTGCGATCCAGTTAATCTTCTTCTGGGCAAGTGTATCCTTGTCGATACCCGGATAACTGAGCATTCTGGTTATCCGCCGGTCTGTCTTGCTCAGGAAGGGGGCTGCCATTCTGCGGAACAGATCAGGGGGTATGAGACCATGTTCTCACACAATTTAGTAAATTTCAGGACCCGACGCAAATAAATTTTAGCTGATCCCCACGCCCGAGATATAGCTTCCGGAAACGCAGCAATAAATGTATCAGGCTTTCTGGCAGGCGATTGTTATTCTAAAAGTTAAATTGGCGTTTACCACCCCGGCACAAAGTTCAGCCCGAAGACCGGATTCTTAAAACCTCCGTTCTGCAGCGGGAAGGCACAGTAGGGCTCAAGGATCAGATACCCAAGCAGGTTTATGCGCACCGAGGCGCCGGTGCTGAAAAGCGGGTATTTTTCGTTGTCAGCCGCCTGCGAGCTGCCGTCATTGAATATGATTCTGTCACCGCCGCACCATGCCAGTCCTGCATCAAAAAAGAGATTTATATCTGTCAGGAACCATTTTGACTTGATCAGGGCAAGCCTCTCGGGACCGCTGAACGGGAACCTCAACTCGGCATTTGCCACAGCCAAGCGCGAGCCGCTCAACCTTGAGATGTTCAGTGAGTTCAGCGCTATCGTGCTCTCCGTGCCGTAACCGATGTTCTCATATCCCCGTATCAGCCATGGATAACCCAGGTAGAGAGGCTGAAGTAGGTCATCGCCGGGACCTGACCCTTTTCCGTACATGCCGTAGTTATAGAACCGGAAGGCAAGGCTCACCGGCTTGAGGAAGAGATAGTGCCTGTAATCAAAGAGTGCGGTGAAAATATCTGTCGCCCCGAAATACTTGTCTGTCTGGTATCTTGCCCTGCTGCCCTGCATCGGGGCCGTCATGCCGAACAGTGAATTGTCCTTCACATATGCAAAAGATAACTGCTGATAGCTGCTCCCCTCCGGCGCCGGCATCTTCTCCCTTTTGCCACCGATATTGAGGCCGTTCAGCAAATAGTAGTAATCAAACCTGTCTATACGGTAATAATACCATGATGATGAAGCTGTTGCCTCTACCCTCCTGGTCTGGGAGAACGGCAACGAAGCATAAAGGGTAATATTATCCTCAAACAACCTGATATAGTCGAGCTGCAGCACCTCAACGGGCACCATATCACCCTCCAGGCTGACCGAATCAGCCCGGAATGACATGCTCCCGGCACGGTATGGAATATGCGAGATGGCAGTGCCCCATTTAATCCTGCCCTTCTGCCTGATATATGCTGCCTGTCCCGCAAAATCATATATCTCACCGTTGAGGGAAAGGGAGGAGTATAGCTGGTTGTCCCCAATCATATCACTGAATATCATATTGATACTTCCCCCAAGGTTGTTCCTGTATATACCCGACGACACCCCGATACTGGCATTGTTCGAGATGTAATCGAGCTTAAATTTGGGCCTGTAAGGCAGATGTTTCACCGAGTCTGCAGGCAGGGGTTCGCTTACCTTCCTGCTGTAGAGTGTCGTGTCGACCAGGTTAACCGAAACATGATCGAGCGGAGGAAGAGTACCGGCATCAAAATTGACCACCGAACCGTCAACCTCCACAGGATCAAACTCACTGTCACCGGCAATCACTATCCGGTAAGAGTTTTTGATATAATAGTTATAGGCAGTCAAATTGCCGTTGCGCGACCGGCTCATGGCCGGCGACCAGGGTGTTATTCCGCTGATTCCGGTCATGTAGGATGTGAGCCTGAAGAGGCGCCCGGATTCAAAATCGTACCTGTACATGTTCCTGAAGCCGTCAGCATCGGAGAGGAAATAAAGAGAGCTGTCATCGGAGGAGAACCACGGGTTCATGTTGTAAGCACCGTCAAAAAGATTAATCTCTTCCACATATCCTGTTTTCATGTCAAGAATTGCCAGGGCAAAGCTGAATTTTCTGTGACCGCCATTGCAGTTGATCCTCTCCTGTGAGAAGACGATCTTGCGGCCGTCTGAAGACCATGAGGGGTGAATGTTTGAAGCAAAGTCATCGGTAAGCTTTTTAGTCTCATCCGACATAATATCGTACAGGTAGAGATCGCTTATACCTTCCGTCGACCCCGTGAAAACTATCTTTTTCCCGTCAGGCGACCAGGCGGGATTTGCCAGTGCAGGCACCCCCCTGACGGCTACCTCCCTGGTAATCCGGCCTCTCTTCGCATCCACGAAGGCAAGCTTGTTGATCCCGTCACTGAAGAGCACGAAGACGTACTTTCTGCTGTCAGGCGACCAGCTGCCGCCGGATTCGACATAGTTGAAGTCGTCATAGGTCC
Source organism: Bacteroidales bacterium (assembly GCA_029210565.1). Taxonomy (GTDB): domain Bacteria; phylum Bacteroidota; class Bacteroidia; order Bacteroidales; family VadinHA17; genus SR-FBR-E99. The sequence continues at coordinate 293,476 of JARGFQ010000002.1, read as the reverse complement.
GCGCGGCTGCCCCTGATACCCTGCTGATAACCTTGCCGGTGACAGCGTCAGCGATGAAGAGATCAAGCGTGAAGATGTTCTTCCCAGAAAAGAAGGCGATATACCTGCCGTCAGGACTGATGGAAGGTGATATGTTTATTCTTCCGCCATTCTCCCCTGTTATAAGCTCTCTGCCTGCAATATTATCAGCCTCTGCCGTCAGATACTGCCTGTAATAGAGCTCGGTGGCACTCGACCATAATCCAGACAGGGTTTTCTCAGCGTATCCCAGGATAGTGTCAGCTGCCTTGCTGAAGCCATATTGAGCCGTCTTCTCAAACAGCGGGATAATGACTGTGTCACCCCATGTCTTTCCGACCATGGCCCAGAATGCCTGTCCGTACCTGTAAGGAAAGTAGCGGGAATCAGTTCTTAATTGCTTCAGCGTCGGGAAGTCCTTGTTCAGCAACGCATCCCGCATCCACATTGCGGTGTTGGGATCAACACTGCCCAGCGAGAGATACTCAGCCATTCCTTCTATCATCCACAACGGGATGTTATTGAGTGAGTAGTTTTTTGCGGTGTCAGATTTTGTGAACATGTTAAACTGGAATGCATGCACCAGCTCATGCCCCAGGGTGTGATCCGTCTGCGAAAGAGTAAGGGCGAAGGGCATGATTACCCTGTTCTTCATCCCTTCCGTAATACCGCCCGTGCCCGTTCCGATAAGGCTGCTGACAGCATTGGTCTGCTGAAAGTCAGCATGATTGTTATAGAATATCAGCGGATTTTTAGTCTTAAATGTATCCCTGAACAGATTCTGGTGAATGCTGAACCACTCCTCCGACCACTCCGAAACAGTTTTCAGGAGCGTATCATTCCTGATATAATGATATATCTCAAATCCGGGAGTCTGAAGCACATCAAAATTAAAAGAACTGTATCCAGGCTTGTTCCTGCCGAAATACTGCGCCTGCGAATCAGTGACAGTTGCAAGGCCCGCTGCCAGCAACAGGAGTAAAATCCTTGCAGTTCGAAAGATGTCATTATGTCGTCTGTCCCAACCCATAAATGCATCACTTTAAACACCCTTGCATAGTGAAAAGAGCTGTATTTAACACACATCTTCAGACAAAAAGAATCAAAAAATATGCCATCCGGAGGCATGACATTTTGCCGCTGCCATTGGTTCATGGCTGCATATTATTTTTTACTTTTGGAAAAGAGCCAATTACAAACCTGTTAAGATACCTGACACCATGAAGAAATTAACCATCTTTTTAATTACCCTTGCCCTGCTTTTCACTGCTGCTTGCAGGAAGACAGAAAAACCAGCCGTGAGCACTATCGATGTGTCACTTACCGAAGCCGAAAGGGCCGGCGAAGTGCTCACCCCCGAGATCCTCTGGAAATACGGACGCGTAGGTTCAATAGCACTCTCACCCGAAGGAGCGACGGTTCTCTATACTGTCACACACTATGATCTTGCCACGGAAGCACGAACGACAAACATCTGGTCAGTGCCCTCAACAGGAGGAACAGCTGTTCAGTTGACCACCGACGGAGGATCAGGTCCACAGTGGATAGACAACGGGGCCAAAATTGCGTACCTCGAAGGAGGTAAAGTCATGACCATAAACGCTGACGGCAGCGGCAGAAAGGAGATAACCGGACTGCAGGATTTTGAGATACTCTCATTCTCCCCGGCAGGCGATATGGTATACTTCACCCGCCGTGTGAAGCTTGATCAGACAGCCAATGAGAAATATGATCTCCCAAAAGCAAAGGTCAGGATCATTGATGACCTGATGTACAGGCACTGGGACTACTGGCACGACTATTCCTACAGCCACATCTTCACCGCCTCTTTTGACGGTTCGTCCATCAGCAACGAGAAGGACATAATGGAGGGCCAGCGTTTTGATGCACCCGACGCCCCATGGTTCGACGAAGCTGACATCGCGTGGAACCCTGACGGGAAATTTTTGGCTTATGCCTGCAAGAAGCTGACCGGAAAGGCCTATACCCTCAGCACGAACACTGACATCTACCTGTATGAGGTGGCCACCGGTGAGGAAAAAAATATCACTGAAGGAAACATGGGTTACGACAGGACACCGGTCTTCTCGCCAGATGGGTCCATGATTGCATATTCGAGCATGGAGGAGGACGGTTATGAGTCTGACCTCGAAAGACTGTTCATTTACAATATTACCTCCGGTGAGAGCAAGTGGGTCTCAGAGGGGTGGGACTACAACGTCGGCAACATTCAGTGGAACGGTACCGGCGAGATCTGGTTCACCAGTCCCTACCTCGGCAGGCAGCCAATCTTCAATATCTCCCTAGCTGACGGACAGATCACCAGGGTGACGGCAGGCGACCACGATATGGGTTCGCTGCAGCTGGAGAACGGTGTGCTGGTGGCAGGGATTCAGTCGATGGCACGCCCGACTGAAGTGACAGAGGTGGATATGGGCTCCGGACAGTTCTCAATGGTCACCGATGTTAACGGCCACATTTATGAGAGCATAAAGATGGGCAAGAGCGAAGAGCGCTACATCAAGACGAAGGATGGCAGGGATCTGCAGAGCTGGATCATCTACCCGCCCGATTTTGATCCCTCAAAGAAATACCCGGCACTTCTTTATTGCAAAGGCGGGCCGCAGGGACCGCTGGGACAGAGCTGGAGTTACCGCTGGAACTACCAGATGATGGCTGCCAACGGCTATATTATAGTGGCTGTCAACCGTCGCGGCAACTCAGGCTTCGGCAGCTACTGGTGCGAACAGATATCAGGCGATTACGGCGGCAGGAACATGCTCGATTACCTTGAGGCTATCGATGACATGGCCAAAGAGCCGTTTGTCGACGAGGAGCGTCTCGGTGCCGTGGGAGCAAGCTACGGCGGCTACTCGGTCTTCTACCTCGCCGGGATACACAACAAGCGGTTCAAGGCATTCGTTTCGCACTGCGGTGTTTATAATACTATTGCCGAGTACAGCTCTACCGAAGAGTACTGGTATCCGAACAAGGACTACCAGGGTGCACCGTGGGATAAGCCGCAGCCTCCCGGGTACAACAGGTTCTCACCCCATACAATGGTCGACAAGTGGGATACTCCTATCCTGATCATCACCGGGGCCAACGACTTTCGCATACCCTACAGCCAAAGCCTTGAGGCTTTCAACTCGGCACAGCTGCTGGGTGTCCCAAGCAGGCTGCTCTTCTTCGAAAACGAGAGCCACTGGGTAACCAAGCCGCAGAATGCCGTAATATGGCAGAAGGAGTTCTTCGAATTTCTGGATACCTATCTGAAATAGTCGGCACTCTTCACGGGGCAGTCTAGAGCTCCGGCTGCCTGCTTATAGTACCGGCAATTTACCCTATTTCACAAACCTGACGCAGGATGGGGCATTGAGAGTCAGAGTCGAGATTGCTTTCTCATAGCTATTCCCTTCACGCAGTACCGAAATCTCATTCGATCTCTGGTTTGCAACCAGGATGAATTTCCCGGACCTGGTGACAGCAAGGTTGCGCGGCCAGTTGCCGCCGCAGTCGATGTGAGAAGGCCCCGACAGCGTCCCGTCAACACCTACCCTGAAGGTCACAATACTGTTATGACCCCGGTTGGAACCGTAGATCTTCTTCCCGTTGTGCGTCAGATGTATGTCGGCACAGTAACTCTTTTCCGAGTAACCATCAGGCAGGGTGCTTACAGTCTGCCTTGCAGTCACGGTATCGGAGAGAATATTGAATACTGACATCGAGGAATTGTGTTCATTGATAACATATAGATTTGCAGAGGACCTGTCAATTGCCATGTGCCTCGGACCGCTACCCGGTTCACAGGAAAAATAAGCTATATCTGCATCCATCAGAAGCCCCAGGGTAGTGTCGAGCTTAAGCTGATAAACCCTGTCGAGGCCCAGATCGGAAACATAATATGTGTGAAGCCTCGGGTTATGGATTGTCATATGGGGGTGCGACTTCTCGCCGTAAAAGATAACGTCGGTGACCTTTTCGGGGATACCATCGCTGTTCAGCTTTACAACGGAGACGGAGCCGCTTCCATAGTTGGCTGTGATCAGGTGCTTGCCGTCGGTTGAGAGAGTGATATGGCACGGCCCTCCCCCTCCCTGGTTGATGGAACCGATCTTCTCCAGACTCCTGTTCTTCTTATCATACCTCGACGTGGTGATGCCTCCCCCGGATTTCATGTCGAAGGTATCGACCTCATTGACAAGGTAGACCAGCCCTCCCCTTCCGAAGGTAAAATAGGAAGGATTATCCCCGACTGTGATCTCCGAGATCTTCTCTATGCTGCCGTTGCCGTTCAGCCTGCACAGCAGCACATCGGCGGCGCCATCACCGGAATAGCCGGATGCTATGAACGTCTTCTCCCCCATATTACATGAAGAAATGAACACAGCAAGCGTCACCATCACTAAGAGAATTTGATTCTTCATCGGATTGCCTGTATATCATTGTTTTCCTATACTGCCTCTACAGTCCCGGCTTGGCCGGACAAAAGACAAATATGAGGCAATTTATTTTAATCTGTAAGAATCTCCGGCGAAAGATTCCCATGGCCTTTAAGTATATCAATCTACTTGAATGAATAAATAAGAATACTATCTTGAATATTTTGTCTGATTTTATATTTTTGTAAAATGATTCACTCTAATTATGTAAACTATATCTGTCCAAGAGTGTAAATCAATATTTTTATATTATGCAAAACATTCTCGCAATGAGTTATATTTCAAGAATTATTGAAGAGGAGATTAAAGCCAAACTAAACGCTTCGGGAGCAGTTCTGATTCGCGGTCCGAAAGCATGCGGAAAAACAGAAACTGCTTCGCGCCTGGCATCAAGTGTTCTCCGGGTTGACCAGGACGAGCAGGTGCCTTTTCTGATGGATGCCGATCCGAAAAGGCTGCTTTCAGGCAAGACACCCCGACTGATTGATGAATGGCAGGTGCAGCCTAAACTCTGGAACTACATACGGCATATAATAGATACCCGTAAAGAAAAGTCACAGTTTATTCTTACCGGCTCCTCAACTCCCGATGATAAAATCCCTATCCATTCAGGGGCAGGAAGATTTACCACCGTAGATATGCGCACACTGTCATGGCAGGAATTGGGCTATTCCACCGGTCAGGCCAGCATGAAACATCTGTTGTCAGATAACAAGATTGATCTGTCAGACAGATCTGTCGATTTGGAGACCATCGTAGAGAGAATCATTAAAGGAGGCTGGCCTGGTCTGCTTACATGCAAAACAGATGAGGCTTTGCTGCTTAACCGTGCCTATATTGATCTGATCGCGGAAAGCGATATTAGCCGTATCTCGGACATTAAACGAGACCCTGTAAAAGTGAGAAATATTTTCAGGTCTATAGCAAGGAATACGGCAACTATGGTTGCAAAAACCACTATCGTGAAAGATATTAAAGAGAATGACATCGGTGATATCTCGCGTCCAACCGTATATGAATATTTCGATGCCCTGGAACGGTTAATGATCATTGAAAACCAACCCGCATGGAGTACACATATCCGCTCGTCTGCATCGCTCAGAAAATCACCGAAAATGCATTTTACTGATGTCTCACTGTCTGTAGCTGCTTTGGGTGCCGATAAGGAATCACTATTAAAGGATGTAAAGTTTACAGGCTTCCTGTTCGAATCGCTGGTAGCTCATGACATACGGGTCTACGCCCAGGCAAATGATGCCAGCGTCTGCCATTACTCTGATTCGAGTGGTCTGGAGATCGACTGCATTGTGCAGAAGCGCAACGGCGATTGGGCAGCATTTGAGATAAAGCTCGGCATGGGCATGATTAATGAAGCTGCCTCCAACCTGAAAAAACTGACAGCGATACTTGAAATAAAAAACATAGGTCCCCCAAAGTCGCTGAATATCATTGTCGGTACCGGAGTAAGTCACACTCGTCCCGATGGTATTAATGTTATCTCACTGGCTTCTCTGGGAGTCTAAGAATTACTGGTTTAACTCCCTGAATACTCTACACTTTTATCAGGATTAGTGGGAACCAAAGGGGAACATTCAGCAGGATTATTTCACATTGACCTTTCTCTGCCACTGTATAAAGCCATAGATCGCCATTGCGAGGAAAATGATGTACTGTCCTGAGACAAGCATTATGCCACGCATGGCGTACATTGCAATGCTCATGATGTTGACCAGGATCCATAGCACCCAGTTCTCAAGCTTCAGTCGCGCGCAGAGGAGTGATGCCGCGATACTCAACACCGCGATCATGGCATCGGTATAGACAAATGTGGCCCGTACAGGGAAAAAGTCAGGCAACCAGAGATGGATCCGGCCCATCACCGTGCCCATGGCCATCGCTATGGCTAAGATGCCCACCACCCAGAATACCCTTCCCTTGTGGCTCAGCAAGGTGACCGGTTCATCGCCATTTGTGCTCTGTCTTTTCCAGTTGAACCAGCCATAGATGGCATTGGCGAAGAAGAAGAGTTGCAGGACCATCGCAGAATAGAGATTCACCTGGTAATAAAGCATGAAGAACAGTACTGCATTAACGAGTGCAAAAATCCATGTGATGATGTTTGCCCTGGCCGCAAACCAGACTGCCACCAACCCGGTGATGACCGCAAGTAACTCAAGGAGGCTCATTCTGTAGCCGAGGAGTTCGAAGAGGATAGTGTCGATGTTGAACATAGGTTCTGAATGTCGAAAGTCTGAAAGCCGAAAGTTAAAGGTCGGGGACACTTTCGACATGCATTTTTTCAAATGTTATTTAGTTCTTAAGGGACTAAGATAACGAGTAAAATACAGATTTCAATCTGGTTCTGTTGCCTATATCAGCAAATGCAGACCTGTTTTGCGGGTAACACTTACAAATTTCGATTACATTTCTATTTCAGCTCAGATTGATTAGCTTTAGACCTCTATTTGAACAAGAGGTCACCACGCGAAGTATATCAATCCAGGGAGGCGGAGTTCAGCACATCTGCTGAGCGGCTGCGAAAGCTGTCGGACCGGCTGTCGATATACCGGCTGGCCGCATATGCCGGTGGACTGATCATGTTCGCAATACTGCTGTCGCTCTCTGTTATTGCCGCTGTAACCACCCTGACAGTGGCGCTCATCCTGTTTGCCTGGCTGGTGATCAGATATGAGACTACAGAAAAGAAGAGGGAGAGGCATCTGCACCTGGCGGAGATCAACGGGCTGGAACTGAAATGCCTCGATGGCGGAGTTCGAGGTGCTGGCCTTTGCCGGGGCGCCGGTTTGTGCTTCAGCATTCACGGTCTCGCTTGTCAGGCTCCACTCCAGCATGCGGATATCGGACTCGCTCGAAGAGAATATCTCATCATTCTATGCCGAGCTGCGGCGACTGAGGGCAATCATCTCAAGGGCCGAATCCGACCCAAGGGCATTCCTGCTGCTGGACGAGATCCTCCGCGGCACCAACTCCGACGACAGGTATACGGGATCGGTGGCGCTGCTCCGGCAGCTGACGGGATATGGCTCGGTGGTTATGGTTGCCACTCATGACCTGCGCCTCGCAGGGATGGAACTGGAGCTTCCGCAATCCATTGAGAACTACCATTTTGATGTGAAGGTAAATGATAAGGAGCTCTTCTTCGACTACCGGCTCACCCCGGGCATATGCTCAAGCTTCAACGCTTCGCTGCTGATGAAGAAGATGGGCATCAAAGTCTGAAAGTCCATAAAGTCCCTTAGGTTTGTCTCATGGGACAAATTCTAGTTGTGGGTTTTATTTATTAGCGAAATTTGCTTAAAAACCAACCGGTATGGGTGAATTAACTAGAGTCACAAGTTCTCAGACTTATCTTTCGATTAAATCGAAAGTCCGTAAAGTGGAAAGTCATAGAAGGCAATAGTGATTCTTCGTGTTAAGCATTGATTATCTGCCATTTAAATCGAAAATCGAAAATCTGAAATCGAAAATTCCTCTATTGCTTACGACCTGATCATACTGATGATCAACTCAACCTTCTCAATATCAGGCAGCTGGCCGTCTATCCAGTTGATGGTGATGCCGCGGCGCTCCATGCCGCGGAACCAGGTCATCTGTCGCTTGGCGAAACGGTGGATCTCTATCTCCAGCTTCTGAGCCATCTCCCCATAGCTCATCTGATCCATAAGATAAAGCGTTACATATTTGTATTCCAGTCCGTAGTAGATGAGGTCATCAGGATGCACCCCGCCGGCCAGCAGTCTCTGCACCTCCTCAATCATGCCACCCCCAAGCCTTGCCTTCAACCGCAAGTTGATACGCTGCCGCCTTGTCTCACGGTCAAAAAAAACAGCCGTCACAAGTGGATTCTTAACAGGAAAAGGCTGCTCGTCCACGGGGTGATTCACATAATATTCCGCTATCTCTATCGCCCTGGCCGCCCTCTTTACCGTGTCAACATCGGTTTTGTTATGCAGGCTCTTATACCGCGAGAGTATCTCCGTCAGCTCTTCCAGCGACCGCCCGGCCAGCAAAGCCCGTAACTGCCCGTTCACCGGCACCTGTATCAGCCTGTAACCGCTGACAATGCTGTCGACATACATACCCGAGCCGCCACAGACCACCGGAAACGCACCGCGAAGCGTCATCTCTTCAAAGACCTTCAGGAAATCGCGCTGATACTCATATACATTGTACCTGTACCCGGCATCAACGATATCCACCATGTGTACCGGCACCACACGGCCGTCAACAGCATAGTCTGAAAGGTCCTTTCCGGTCCCTATGTCCATCCCCCTGTAGACCTGACGCGAGTCGGCGCTGATCACCTCCCCTCCCAGCCTGTCAGCAACCAGCGCCGCCAGCCTCGTCTTGCCCGTCGCCGTAGGGCCGGTAATCACAACGATATCATGCATCGGCTTGTCCATCAGAAATTAAAGATAGCCATAAAGGGTTCACGGTAATGCTATTTTGCTTATTTTTGCCGGTCGAAACTGAAAAGAGGTTATGGATTTCCTTTTCCTTTATCATCGCACGAAGTATTTTATTATCAGCCCCGTAAAGGCATGGGATGCGGTTCACCGTGAGAACAGGCCCATGAAGTTCGTCAGGGGTAGCTTCTTCATGCCGCTGATCCTCCTCGTAGCAGCAAGTGCCTTCATCGGTTCGATGTTCTTCATAAACACCACACTGAAACCGATGTACTCAGTGCTGATAGCACTGAACACCTTCCTGATACTGTATCTGGGAGTGTACGGATCAGCCCTGCTGGTGAAGGAGATACTGAAAGCCCTGGATCTGGGTAACGACTTCCTGGTTGCGTTCAAGCTCGTGGCCTACTCTATGTCACCGGTTTTTCTGGTGCTGATAATCAGCCGGATATTTGAATCTATGCTGTTCATCAATGTACTGGGACTCTACGGTCTCTACCTTCTGTGGACAGGCATGGAGGTGATGGTCAACCCCCCTGAGCACAAAAAGATCCCATTTATGATAGCAACGGTATTCGTGACGGTCATGGTGTTCCTCCTCCTGCACCTCCTCCTCTCGAAACTCGCCGAAGCAGCATACTTTTCCATCTTTGCCTGATGCCGCCAATGAAGAGCGATACAAGCAATATCGTCATCAAAAACCGGAGGGTCTCCCACGATTATGAATTCATCGAGAAGCTTATCGCCGGCATCAAGCTGAGTGGGACCGAAATCAAGTCGATACGTGCCGGCAAGGCAACACTCACCGACTCATTCTGCGCCTTTCGAAACGGAGAGCTCTTCGTCACCGGGATGCATATCTCGGAGTACTACTGGGGCAACCTTAACAACCACGATCCCCTGGGTGAAAGAAAGCTCTTACTCACGCGGAAGGAGCTCCGCAGGTGGGAACGCAAGGTGAACGAGACCGGCCTGACAATTATCGTCACAAAAGTGTTCATCAATGAGCGCGGACTGGCCAAGGCTGAGATTGCACTTGCAAAGGGCAAGAAGCAGTACGACAAGCGCGACAGCCTCAAGAAGCGCGACCATGAGCGCGAGATGGACCACCACACGAAGGAGAGAAGCAGGTAAATCAGGTACTATTCCAAAGCTCCCGCTCTGGAAATAAGTCAAGTAAAGTCATTGGCACCAACCTTGCAAATACAGGCAAAAGATAACTCATCCCGGGCCTGAAAAACCCGATGAAAAATCAGTAGTCGCAGCCTGACAAAACCTACGAAAAATCAGAAGTTCGGGCTGAGCAGGTACCTGGTATAGAACTGGTCTATGTAGGCCACCGCATCCTCCGCTGTATCAACAATCCGGAAAATATTCATGTCCTCGGGGGAGATGTTCTTCTCTTCATTGAGCATCACCTCAACAACCCAGTCGAAGAGTCCCGACCAGAACTTCTCGCCCACCAGCACTATAGGAAAACGCCCGATCTTCTTGGTCTGTATAAGGGTGATAGCCTCAAAGAGCTCATCAAAGGTGCCAAAGCCTCCGGGCAGAACGATAAACCCCTGGGCATACTTCATGAACATTACCTTGCGGACAAAGAAGTAGTCGAAGGTAATCAGCTTGTCGCGGTCAATATAGGGGTTTGCCTTCTGTTCAAACGGCAGGTCTATGTTTATGCCTATCGACTTGCCATTGCCTCTCTTTGCTCCCTTGTTTGCCGCCTCCATAATACCCGGACCGCCCCCGGTGATGACACCGTAGCCCTTGTTAACCAGCTGAAAAGCGATCTCTTCGGCAAGCCTGGCATACTTATTATTGAAATGGGTGCGGGCCGAGCCAAAGATAGCCACGCTGGGGCCGATGCGCGAGAGTTTTTCAAATCCCTCCACCAGTTCGGCAATGATCTTAAAGACCCTCCATGAGTCCATGGTATGTATCTCATGCCATGTCTTCGGTTCGAACGCATCCTTAATCAGATCCTTATCTTTTGCTTCGTCCATAGGTTTTTGTTTAATCGTCAAATATAATCTTTTCTCTTATTTCAGCAGTGGCGCAAGAAACCTGCCCGTATAATTATCCTTGATCTTTATGATCTTTTCAGGAGTGCCTGAGAACATTATCTCACCTCCTCCACGGCCTCCCTCCTTACCCAGGTCCACAATGTAGTCGGCCATCTTGATCACATCCATGTTATGTTCAATGACGATGATGGTGTTGCCCCTGTCGACCAGCCGGTCAAGCACCTCGAGCAGCACCCTGACATCGTCAAAATGAAGTCCTGTTGTCGGTTCGTCGAGGATGTAGAGAGTGCGGCCTGTATCTTTTCTGGCGAGCTCAGTGGCCAGCTTGACCCTCTGCGATTCGCCTCCCGACAGGGTAGTCGACGGCTGCCCAAGCCTGACATAACCCAGTCCTACATCCTGCATTGTCTTTATCTTATGGTATATCGAAGGGATCCCCCTGAAAAACTCCACTGCATTATCGACGGTCATCTCCAGGACATCATTGACGGATCTCCCCTTGTACTTGACCTCCAGCGTCTCCCTGTTATAGCGCTTTCCCCCGCAGTCGGGGCACATCACGTAGACGTCAGGCAGGAAGTTCATCTCGATGGTCTTGACGCCTGCTCCCTCACAGCCTTCGCACCTGCCTCCTCTGATGTTGAAGGAGAAGCGTCCCGGACCAAAACCTCTCACTTTGGCATCGGGGGTCATGGCGAAGAGCTTGCGGATATCGGTAAAGACACCTGTATAGGTTGCCGGGTTTGACCTCGGGGTGCGCCCGATAGGTGCCTGATCAACCTCTATAACCTTGTCGATGTTCTCAAGCCCGCTGATCTCACCGTAAGGCAGGGGCACCCTTCCGGCGCCGTGCAGTTTCTTTGCCAGCGCCGGGTGGAGGGTATGGTTTATGAGCGACGATTTGCCGCTTCCTGACACTCCGGTAACGCAGGTGAAAGTTCCGAGAGGCACGGTCATGGTGACACCCCTCAGGTTGTTTCCCGTGGCGCCGCTGATGGTCAGGAAGCTGCCATTGCCCTCTCTCCTCTCCTTCGGCACGGGTATCTCCATGCGGCCGCTGAGATAATCAGCGGTGAGGGTGTCGGAGGCAAGCATCTCTTCCGGCGATCCATGGGCGACTATGGTGCCGCCGTGGACGCCGGCACCGGGACCAATATCTATTATATGATCAGCGCTGAGGATCATATCGCGGTCATGCTCCACCACAATGACAGAGTTACCCTCATCGCGCAGTTTGCGCAACGCCTCTATCAGGCGGCGGTTGTCGCGCTGGTGCAGGCCTATGCTCGGCTCATCGAGAATATAGAGCACATTGACCAGCTTTGACCCTATCTGTGTCGCCAGCCTGATGCGCTGGCTCTCCCCACCTGACAGGGTTCTGGCTCCGCGGTTCAGCGAGAGATAATCGAGTCCCACATCAAGCAGGAAACCGAGCCTCGAGCGCAGCTCCTTGAGAATCTCCGAGGCGATCTTCAGCTGCCTTTCTGACATCGCGTCCGGGAAGCTGTCGATGAGGAGGCTGAGCTCAGCCAGGTCCATAGCCGCCAGCTCCCCGATATTTTTGCCTGCTATTCGAAACCAGAGCGCCTCCTTCTTCAGGCGGGTGCCACCGCACTCCGGACAGGTCTGATACTCTACATACTGCTCCCTCCCCTTTCCGTTGGCCCTGCGCCCGGAGGCCGCCTCCTGGTTGCCCACATAGTTGACAACGCCTTCAAAGGTCATGAAGTAGTTGGAGGTAAGACCCAGCGGGGTATTTGACAGCTTAAGCACCTCATCCGATCCGAAGAAAAGCTTGTTCAAAGCCTCATCACTGATTTCCCCTACCGGTGTGTCAACGGTGAATCCGTACTTTTCACCCAGTGCCTCTATCATCCAGAAGATCCATATGTTGCGGTATTTGCCCAGCGGCTCAATCCCGCCCCTGCGGATGCTGAGAGAAGGGTCAGGCATCATCCTTTTTATATCGACCTCGGAGATATCTCCCAGCCCGTTGCACTTCGGACAGGCGCCCTGCGGGGAGTTGAACGAGAAGGTGTGAGGGGCAGGCTCATCATATGATATTCCCGTTACCGGGCACATCAGATGGCGACTGAAATAACGGTGACTACCGTCATCGGCATCAAGCACCATCATCACACCGTCACCCCGGTCGAGAGCCAGAAACACTGCATCGCGAAGCCTTTTCTCCGTGACATGGCCGGTCTGAAACTTATCTATCACCAGCTCAATGAAATGCGATTTGTACCTGTCGAGCTTCAGCTCCGGCTTTATCTCCTGAAGCTCTCCGTCGATGCGGGCATAGAGGAATCCCTTGCGCCTCAGCTGTTCGAAGAGCTCCTTGTAATGCCCCTTCCTCCCCCTGATCACCGGTGCAAGGATAAACACCCTCTTCTGATCGTACTCTGAAGCTATCAGCTCAATTATCTGATCATCAGAGTATTTTACCATCTTTTCACCAGACTCATGGGAATAAGCATCTGCCGCCCGCGCATAGAGCAGCCTCAGGAAGTCATAGATCTCGGTGATGGTACCAACTGTTGAGCGGGGGTTTTTGTTGGTGGTCTTCTGCTCTATGGATATCACAGGACTGAGCCCTGTGATACGGTCTACATCAGGCCTCTCCATGCCACCAAGAAACTGGCGGGCATAGGCAGAGAGGGTCTCCATATAACGTCGCTGTCCCTCGGCATAGATGGTGTCAAAAGCGAGTGACGATTTGCCGCTGCCGCTGAGGCCGGTGACCACCACCAGCTGATTACGCGGTATCGTGAGGCTTATGTTGTGAAGGTTATGCACCCTCGCTCCAAAAACCTTTATCTCATCCTTATGCTCTGACATAGAGCATGTTATAAGCCCGTGGTGATTCTTGCGTCCTTTTCAGGAACTCTTATGATATATTCCCTGCCGCTGCTGTTGGTCAGGTATGGCTTGCGAAGCCATGGATTGAGGAACTTAAGAATTTTGTAGTTTGTCCCGAAATGCCTTGCAAACTGCTCAAAACTGGTCACGGTACTGTCAACGGCTACCTCCCTGTAAGGGACAGGTGGGTAGAGATCCGGTTCAGTGACCTGGAACCCGTATCTGGACGGATCTGAGATCACAAGCTTCAGTGCCACGATGCGGAAGATATATCTTGCCGTCTCCTCATTCAGCAGAAGGTCATAGTAGTTGGTCTCCTTCTGTATCCCTACCTGCTCGCCGAGTCCGCTGAAACCGTTGTTGTATGATGCGGCTGCCATGGTCCAGCTTCCGTATCTCTCGTATGCCTTTTTGAAATAACTGCAGGCAAACCTGGTTGATTTTTCAAGGTTGTACCGGTCGTCAAGCTCTTTGTTGATGGTAAGACCGAATTCTCTTCCGGTATTCTCCATTATCTGCCAGATTCCTGTTGCACCGGCAGGTGATATCACATTGGCAAGATCGCTTTCGGCACAGGCCAGGTACTTAAAGTCATCAGGGATACCGTTCTCTGCCAGAATCTTCTCAATCTCCGGGAAATATCTGCCTGCCCTCTTTATAGTCAGCAGAGTGGAGCCGTGCCTGTAGGCAGTGGCATTCAGCTCTCTGTCGAGGCTCTCACGGGTATCGAAATTCTGCAGGGGCATCTCCTCTCCGGCAAAAGAGACGGCTTCAGGCAGGGCCCATGAGGCAGCTGTCAATGCAGTCTCTTCATAGTCAAGCGATTCGGCCTGCTGGTCATCTGCTGAAACAAGCAAGGTAAAAATGAAGCCTGCGCTGAGCAGCAGCAAAATCGCAAAGGTTGCCGTTCCTGGTGTAAATTTCATATTCCCGTCGTTATTTTTGAAACTGCAAAAGTAGCGAAATTATTGCTTACGGGGAAGGAAAAGCAGGAGCGAAACGGGGGAATTCAGAATCTGAGGCTGAGGACTCAACAGAAGCCCGGGGAGAAGAGAAAGGTGTAACCTGAATGAGGGAATTCAGAATTTGAAGAAGAGGCCTGAGTATATGCCCAGGGAGTAAGGTTTGTACAGTGCTCCTGAGATGTCACTGAGTGGTGTCATGTAATATCTGAGCACCGGTTCAAAATTGAAGGAGACATTGGTTGAGATGTTATATTCCATCCCGAGCCCCAGCTGGCTGCTGATGTTGTAGGGATTTACTCCTTCGGTGTGGCCAACACGTATGATATCGGAACCCTGTCCGGTGTAGGCGGCATTGTCAACCAGCAGGCCGTACGCCACTCCTCCGGAGAGGTTCAGTCCCATCCTTCCGTCGATAACCTTATAGCGCACCAGCAGTGGTAGTTCAAGGTAACGGAACACCTGCCGTATCTCACTGCCCACCTGTGTCAGGTTATATTTTGACGGGTCAGCGCCCTGCACCAGTGAGCCAACCCTGTTACCGGCGTCAGTAAGGTAAAGGTCGGTGTTGCCGGCACGGATCATACCGGAGGCTGTCTCAACGGAATAGAGGTAGTTGCTCTTGACAGAATAGAAATCGGAGAGACCTGCAAAGACATCGACTTCATTGATAGTCTGACCCACGGATGCCAGTCCGATACCGGAATGGATCGTCAGGCGGTCTGAGATCCTGTACCCGACTGTCAGTCCTGTAGTATATGAAGGTCTTGAGCTTTCACTGCTCATCAGTTCTGCGAGCCTGGAATTCTGTCCCTGCGGCGAGAATCCCATGGAGGGGGAAAGTGAGGCACCGACCATGAACCGGTGTCCCGCTGTCTCGCTGCTGACCGCCGGCAGTGCCGGCACTGCCGTGCTGCCGGCTCCGGTAAGTCGTCCTGCTGTAATCACCGTGATCTCATCAGAGGAAAACTGAAGTGATTCTTCGGGGCTTCTTCCGGCATAGGTCAGGCCCGAAAGGGCAGCCAGATGATCATCTGTAACAGCCGCCGGACCAGCGATCATGCCTTCAGTAAGTTCAGCGGGAACTGTCACTGCAACACCTGGAGGCACAGTGCGGTCAGTGGCTGTCTCCACGACATCTTGTGCGGAGCTGTTGACTCTGACAGCCTGCTGTTCACCGCTGGTGATTGCCATCTCAGCCAGTTGCAGCCCGGGGTCATTGCTGCGCAGGTACCAGCCGGCCACAAGTGCAAGCGACACCAGTGCGGCGATGCCCGCAGCGATGGATGTGACAGTCCTGAAGGCTGAGCGCCTGAAGGGCATGGGAGGAATATTCTCCCAGACATCAGACGGCGGAAGGACCTCCAGGTCTTTCAGTCCGTTACGGAAAACAACGTCAATATTTGGCTCCCTGTTAAACATTTACCATTTTCCTTGTGACACCTGTCAGAAGCACTACCTTCTTCTGAAGTATTAATCTTGCCCTTGAGAGATTCGATTTGCTGGTACCTTCAGAGATACCGAGCATCTCACCAATCTCCTTGTGGGAATATCCTTCTATGGCATAGAGGTTGAAGACCATCCTGTATTTCGGCGGCAGCTCCATGATCATATTCAGGAGGTCGTAAGCCTCCAGCCCTGCAAAATCGCTGGTATCGGGTTCGGCTTCCGGCTCCGGCACATCATCAATGTCATCAACCCTGCTCAGGTAGTACCTGTTGCGGTACCTCTCAAGCGAGGTATTGACGATGATCCTCCTCATCCATCCTTCAAAAGAACCTTCATGGTTGTAGCGCGACAGGTTATCAAAGATCTTGATAAAACCCTCCTGCAGGACATCCCTGGCTTCCTCCGTGTTGCCTGCATACTGAAGGCATACGGCATATAGCTTCGGTGCGTACCTGCGGTAAAGGAGCTCCTGATCGCGTCTGCTTCCTGACAGACAGCCGTCAATTATGTCTTTCTCCTTCTGCAAACTCGCCTTTTTCTGGAGTTATAAAGATAAGAAATAATATCTGACCCTGTCAACAGATTGATGTTAAAAAGGGATCAAAGGTTGCGTTGAACACAAAAATCGATATTGTTTTATGGTGTGAAACGCTCCTCACGGGGTCGCCGCTGCCGCCGCCATGAGTACTTCCTGTCAGTGGGTGGCCTCACCAGGTGCTGCCACCTCCATGATTCCTTTCTATTCGTGGATGGCCTCTCCCAGGGGTGCCGTGGCCGTCTCCCTGAATGCCCCTATCCGTGGATAGCTTCACCGAGTGCTGCCGCTGCCGCCTCCATGATTCCTTCAGACATTGTCGGGTGGGGGTGTATGCTGCGTACCAGGTCGTGAGCCGTGGCTCCCATCCTGCGTGCCGTCACTATTGAGGAGATCATTTCAGTGACATTCATGCCTATCATGTGGCCGCCGATGAGTCTGTCGTCTGCAGCGTTGAACACCAGCTTGACGAACCCCTCGCGCGCACCTGCGGCTGAGGCTTTGCCAGAGGCCATGAACATGAACTTTCCCGTTTTAGTCTCTATACCTGCCTCACTGGCAGTCTCTTCCGTCATACCGCAGGAGGCAACCTCGGGGGTGGTGTAGGTACATGCAGGAATATTACCATAATCAACAGCTTCGGTATCATGTCCCGCGATCTTCTCAACACACACAATGGCTTCGGCTGACGCCACATGCGCCAGCGCCGGGCCCGGCACCACGTCGCCGATAGCATATACGCCCTCTACGGAGGTACGGTAGAACTCATCCACGACTATCTTTCCGCGGTCGGTCTTCACTCCCGACTCCTCAAGTCCGACTCCCTCAATGTTGGGAGTGATGCCCACAGCTGAGAGAACCACGTCCGTCTCTATCTGCACCTCGCCCTTCGGGGTCTTTACGGTGACAAGACAACGCTCACCAGATGTGTCAACCTTTTCCACTGAAGATCCGGTCATGATCTTCATCTTTGCCTTTTTGAATGACCTTTCCAGGGTGCGTGACACCTCGTCATCCTCCAGGGGTAGAAGACGCGGCATATACTCTACCAGTGTCACCTCGGTGCCCATCGACCTGTAGAAACCTGCAAACTCGCTGCCAATGGCGCCCGAGCCTACAACCACCATCGAGGCAGGCAGTTCGGGAAGACTCATCGCCTCGCGGTAACCAATGATCTTCCTTCCGTCCTGCTTAAGGTTCGGCAGCTCGCGCGACCGTGCTCCGGTGGCAATAATGATATGCTTTGCACCGTAGCTCTCCTTCGTGCCGTCAGCTGCCTCCACCTCAACGGTACCTGCACCCTTCATCCGGCCATACCCGTTGATGACTTGTATGTTATGTTTTTTAAAAAGATATTGTACTCCTTTGCTCATGGCATCGGCCACTCCCCTGCTCCTGGAAATTACCGCACCGAAGTCGGGAGAAGGCGTCTCCCCGGCATTGATTCCGTAATCGGATGCGTGACGGGCATAATCAAGCACCTGGGCACTCTTCAGCAACGCCTTCGTGGGTATGCAACCCCAGTTCAGGCAGATGCCCCCGGTCTCAGCTTTTTCTATCACCGCGGCCTTCATACCCAGCTGTGAAGCCCTGACAGCAGCCACATAGCCGCCGGGACCGCTTCCAATGATCAGAATATCAAATTCATTCATGTTATCGACTTTTTTATTTTATCGGAGTTGAGGCTGCCCCGGAGAGTACGCACAGCCCGTGCTATCAACCAGAACAACACCAGTACCGTTACGTTTGTTGCGCCTGTCGGCAGATTTATGAACCATGAAATGGCAAACCCGGCACTGATGGCAATGAAGCTGACAACTGTTGATAGCACTATTATCCGCAGGTACTCCCTTGTATAGAGCATCACTATGTTGGCCGGGATGGTAAGCAGTGCAATGATCATTATCACTCCTGCCATCCGTATGTTCAGAACAATGGCCAGACCTGTCAGACCCACCGAGATATACTTGAACAGATCAACGTGCCTTGTGAAGGTACGTGCATAGTTCTCATCAAAAGATATGTAGAGCAAGGTTCTGTAGTAGAGAGCCGTATAGATTATCAGCACCAGTGAGATAATTCCCAGTGCGATGAGATCCCCGTAGGTGACGGTCAGTATGCTGCCAAAAAGATAACTCATTAGGTTGGGTGCATACCCGGGTGTCAGGTAGATGAATATTATACCAACCGCCATCCCCAGCGCCCAAAGTATCCCTATGGCGCTGTCCTCTCTCATCCTGCCCCTGGCCGACATATACTCCATGCCGAGAGCCGCTCCGAGGCCAAAGACGGCTGCGCCAAGCACCGGGCTGATGCCCAGGAAGTAGCCGAGGCCTATACCCCCGAAGGAGGCATGGGTGATGCCGCCGCTGAGGAAGACCAGCCTCTTTGAGACTATGTATGTTCCGGCAATACCTGCGGTGATGCTGGCAAATAGGGCGCCCAGGAGTGATCTGACGACAAACGAGTATTCAAACAGGTTCTCCATCATTCATGCTTATGGAGTACGATGTGGGGCACGTCACCGTGGGTGACAAGCTGAATGGGACAGCTGTACAACCTGAGGTCCTCCTCCGTGATCTTGCTGTGGGGGTGGTAGAATAGCGACCCGTTGACGCAGGCAAACGACTTGACCCAGGAGGAGATCATTCCCACATCGTGTGACACCATCATTATGGTCATTCGCTCATTTATCAGTCTCAGCCTGTCATAAAAATCGGCCTCGAACGAATTATCAACATATGTGGCGGGCTCGTCGAGCAGGAGCAGTCGCGGTGACCCTGACACCGCCCTGGCCAGGTAGACCCGCTGCAGCTGTCCGCCCGACAGCTCATTGAGGGGCTGGCGTGCTAGGGTTGTGAGCCCGAGCTGCTCCATAATCTCCACGGCATGCTTTTTATCGTTGCGCCCCATGCTGCCCCGGGCTCCCTTGCCGTGCATCATTCCGGAGAGAACCACATCCTCCACCGTCACCGGGAAGAGGGTGTCACCCAGAGCCACCTGTGGCATATATCCTATCTGATTATACCTGAGAGTGCCAGGCGAGAAGTCGACCTTTCCTGAAAAGGGTTTAAGCAACCCCAGTATCACCTTCAGCAGGGTTGTCTTGCCGCCGCCGTTGGGACCGATGATACCGATGAAGTCATTCTCCTCGACAGACATGGTAATATCCCGCAGGACCACCTTATCATCGTAACCGGCTGTAAGGGATTCTATGTTGAAAAGGATGCTCATTCTATATTAATACAGATTTGCGATTTGCGATTTCATTTGCGATGTGCGATGTGCGATGTGCGACTTGATTTGCGATTTGCGATTTGCGAATAGTTGCAGAAATCGAAAATCGAAAATCTGAAATCGAAAATCCACTACTGCCTGTTGCCTATTGCCTTTATTACCTCCATAACAGTCTCCGGCCAGTTTCTGTTCATAGGGTTGATGACAACAAGCTCAGCCCCCGTCTCCCTGGAGAGCGACTCCGCATTTCGCAGATCATATTCCGCCTGTATGAAGATACTCTTTATTTTCTTCTCGCGGGCGATATCGATCAGCTCTTTCATGCGGGCCGGTGACGGGCTCTTACCCTCATCCTCAAACGAGAGCTGTTCAAAACCGTAATCGCGGGCCATGTATGCAAGCGCGGGATGATAGATCATGACTGTGCCCGTGCTCATGGTCCCGACGGCACTCCTGACGATCTCATCAATAACTGCAATGGTGTCAGCCAGGATGCTGTGATTCCGTTCGTATTTTTCAGCCGAGGCAGGATTAAGCCCGATAAGGAAATCCCTGATATCTTCAGCCATCACTGCCGCTGCCGCGGGTGAAATCCAGAAATGAGGATCGGCGCCGGAATGGCTGTGCCCTTCGTGATCATCACCGCTCTTAGCTTCATGGTGCCCCTCTGGATCATTACCGGTCCCACCTTCCTGGTATCCTGTGTGATCATCATCGCCCGTGCCTTCATGGTGCCCCTCGAGATCGGCCTCTTCCTCTGCATCATGGTGCTCTTCCGTTCCGATTAACTCAATGCTGCGGGACAGATCTAGTATCTGCATCTTGCTGTTGACCTGCCGGAAGCGGTCCATCCATGCATGCTCGAACTCGAGCTGACCGTTCATAATAAACGCTTCAGAGCCAGACAGGGAATTGATCTGGGCAGGGAGCGGTTCCCAGATGTGGTGGTCAGCACCGGGAGGAAGCATTACATTGATTGTAAAATCATCGCCTGCAATGGCCTCGACAAACCAGGCGATCGGCGGAATGGTTACGGTGAGAGTTTTCTCATCACCGGCCCGGGGAGTACGGTTGCCACAGGAGGCGACTGCCAGCGCCAGGGAAATAATAATCAACAGGGGTATCTTCTTCATGACTTTGAGTTTCCGATGCACAAATTTAATTCTTTAGCAATTCGGGACAAAGAAGAACTCTGTTATATGCTGCAACCCGATCTGAAATGGTTTGAACCAGTCGCTTTCCGGAATCTGATCTCACTCCTGATGCCTCCTCCGACTTACAAAAATTAAGAGGCATCATGTGCAATGCCTCCACGTGTGGCCACAGATGTCGCCCATGCCGGGCACACAACAATGAGAAGGCGCTGCAATCAGCGCCTCCCCCGGGGGTCACAGCGAACCTGTAACCCTGAAGCAGAACCAACACAAAGCCGGAAACCGAAAATCAGTCAGAGTTCATTGATATGCGCAGGTTACCCGTTGCGTTTCTGGCCTTTATTTTGAAAACCCATTTGCCGTTCTTCCATCCGTTACCCTGATCTGTCTCAAAGTTCTTTCTCCAGTTGAGACTGCCGTTTGCATCTATAATGACTTCGGAGAGCTGCTTGCCATCAGGCATGATGATGGCCACTGTCATTGACCCTTCGGCACAGCCGCCTGATACCGAGAGATTAACGTTGGTCTCCTCTCCCGCACTCATGGTAAACTCGTTGGTGAAGGTTGCCTCCATTACCTGGCGCGAGTAATTCCATGATGATCCGGGCTTGCCGACCTGGCCGTGAGAACCGTAGATGTAAATACCGCCCTTTTCAGGAGTCACATATTTAAACATCTTTTCATCAGGCCTGACAACCACGGGATACTTCCTGGATATCTCCTCCCTTGTCCTCATCTGATCCTCAAAATCTCTTGCGATTCGTTCGTAGTGCCTCTCCCTGTGTGCTGCCGCAGCCTCTATCTCGGCAATCTTCATCTGGATCTCCTCCTCGGTGATAAGTCTCTTTTTGAGCTCTATCTCCTGCTGCTGCTGCTTATGGAGAGCGTCTTTCTGTTCCTGTTCCGAGAGCGTCTTTAGCTTCTCCTGCTGCTGCTTCTGTTTCTGTTTCTCTTCCCCTGCCTTGGAAGGAGGAGTTTCCTGTGCCGATGCCACATTCAAGGATAGTATAATGGCCAGGGCACTAACCGTAAATAAACAAACTGTTCTTTTCATGACTGCCTGTTTGAATTGTTCATGCTGTAAAATTAAGCCATACATCACTATCCTCAGGTTAACACAAGGTTAATGACCGGTTAATCCTCTTGCGAGAACCGGGTCAAAGATTAATTTTGAAGAAAAAGAAGGGAAATGAAACGCCATCTGCTACTTGCAGTTTCTCTTGCAGCTCTGGTCCTCTTCTTTGCTGTACAGCTCTATATGATACGAAGTGTCTGGCGGCAGAAAGAGGAGATCCTTCTGATGCGCTACAGGGGCCTGTCACGTGAGGGCCTCTCGGTGCTGCTGTCCAAGAAGAAGACTAACGGCTTTGAGAAGGCCATGGAGGTGGCCGACAAGCTGGCAGGCTATCTTGTTACGGAGGAGCTGGGCAAGCTGTCTGATGCATCCGACACGATGGCTCTGAGCAGGATGGCCCTGAAGGAAACCACCGCTATTCTCTATAAGAATGAGATGCTCACCAAATTTCTGATCTCCTTTATTGATAATGCCGGTTTCGACAAGGATTTCAAAAGCATCATAACCATAAGCAAGTTTGAGATTTTTACGCCGGACGGCACACTGCCGATTGTGGATACAGTCTATTCTGCTCCGCCAAAAAATCTTCTTTTCATCAATACCTTCAGAGAAAAGCATAATAACTTTCTGATTGAATATCACTACCTGATTGACCTGACACACAAAAACAGGTTGGTATTAAGGGAAGCGCTGCTCTCCTTTGTCTTTATCATTGCCAGCACCCTGATAGTGTTCCTGGTCTTCTGGCTGACCTGGAGCAACCTGATGGAGGAGAGGCGTCTTTCAGGGCTCAAGAGTGATTTCATCAACAACATGACGCATGAACTCAAAACACCGCTGTCGACCATCACCGTGGCAGGGAAGACCCTGAAAAAGGAACAGATCCTTGCCGACCCGGAGAAAGTGCTGGAGACAGCCGATATGATAGTAAAACAGAGCGTTCATCTTAACCAGATGATTAATACTATTCTTGAGGTCAGTCTTCTTGAACGAACCGAGTTTCATCTCGACAGGCACCCTCTTGCAGCAGACGAGCTGATACATGAGATAGTCTCATCATTCCTTACCTCCTGTGACTGGTGTGCTGTGATTGAAGAGGATTATAGAACCAACAGTGCGGTAATTCATGCAGACACAGTTCACTTCACTACGATAATCAGCAACCTGCTCACCAACGCCGTCAAATACTGCGACAGAGATCCGGTGATAAAGGTTATGACAACCGTTGAATGCGGAAATCTTGAGATAACCATATCAGACAACGGCATCGGCATTGCGCGTGAGCACCTCGACCATATTTTCGAGAAATTCTACCGGGTGCCCCACGGGAATATTCACAAGACCAAGGGACTGGGGTTGGGTCTTTATTATGTCAGGCGGATTGCCATGGCTCACGGTGGAGATGTCTCTGCCAGCAGCAAGCAGGGCCGGGGAACCACGTTCAGAATCAGACTACCGTTAAAAACAAACATATGAAACCTGCATGTGTGCATGCTCATATAACCACTTGAGTACAAGATTTCATGCAACTTCCATTCATCCAATGAAACATAAAATAATACGAGAATGAAACTCCTGCTTGCCGAAGACGACATAGATTTCGGGAACATCCTTTCTCAGTATGTCTCCCTCAGCGGATATGAGGTTACCCTCGCCCGCAACGGACGCGAGGCATGGGATCTGTTCCATGAATCAAGGCCTGACATCTGCATCCTCGATGTCATGATGCCGGAGATGGATGGCTTCACCCTGGCCGAGAAACTGCGGGCCGAGGAGCCGGGAATACCATTCATCTTCCTTACTGCCAAGAGCCTAAGGGAGGATATGATCAAAGGGCTTAAGCTTGGTGCCGACGATTACATCACCAAGCCTTTTGACCCTGAGATGCTGGTACTGCGTATCAACAACATACTCAGGAGGGTCTATGCAGTGGTTGAGGATGAGTACACGATCTCCGGGACTACGTTAAGATACAACTCTCTCGAGCTGATCACCCCTGGAAGCAAGGAGAAGCTGACACTGAGGGAGGCGCAGTTACTGAGGCATCTGATGATGAACAGGAACAAGTCTCTGACCCGTGAACAGATTCTCACCGAGAGATGGGGGCAGGATGACTATTTCCTTGGCCGCAGCATGGATGTCTTCATCAGCCGCCTGCGAAAGTACCTTGCCGCCGACCATGGCATAGCATTGCGAACCCTGAGAGGACTGGGGTTTGTCCTGGAGGAGGTGCACTAATCGGTTGTCTCAGCCTCGCGGATAAGAAATTCCGTCAGGTTGACGTCATGGTTGAGTTTAAGTTTTGTCCTGAGCCGGTAACGCCCTATCTCCACAGCCCGTGTTGAAATATTCGAGAGGTTGGCTATCTCCTTCGTTGTAAAGTTCATCCTAAGATATGAACATAGCCTGAGGTCATTGGGAGTGAGCGACGGATACTTCTTCTTCATCTTGCTGAAGTAACCTTCCTGTGAAAACTTCAGGTTCTTCATCACATTCTGCCACTCTTCGGTCTGGGTATCAAGACCGTGATCGATGATCTTCTCCATCTCCTTTACAAAACGCGCCGGAGGCCTTGATGAAGACTCCTTGACAGACTCCAGCTTGTCACGCAGTTCCCTCAGAGTGTCAGTTTTTCTGATCAGATAACGCATTGTCAGCATCAGTTCATAACTCTTGTAGTCGAGCTCGCTCTCGAGTCTGTTCTTTCCCACCTCATACTCAATCATGCGGCGGTGCCTCTCAAGAGTCATCCTGAATACCCTGACCACCACCGCAATTAGTCCGGCCACGACAAGAACATATAATACCCATGCCCATCCGGTCAGCAGGAAAGGTCTTCGGATCACAAAACGAGCTTCGGCGAGGTCGTTGCCGCCAGTCTCCCTGACCTGCAGATGATACTCACCATGCCGCAGGTTGAGAATAGAAAAATGGTCTGCCACCGTTCGATTCCACCCGTCACCCAGCTTCGTGATCCTGTAGAGGTACTCACGCCCTTCGCGGTCAAAGCCTGAAGGATTGGCGATGTGCACTGTGAGATTGTTTTCCCTGCTTGAGACGGAAAGATTTTCCGTTGCTCCCGGAAAGAGTGTAGTGCTTCTTTTGCCCCCGCTGAAGATAAGCCGACTGAAATTGAGGGCAGACCCGGGTCCTGCATCACTGAGTTTCCCGATATCGTAAATACTGAACGCCTGCCTGGTTGGAATGAGAAGCCTGGCAGAGTCAAGTGATATGATCTGCTGTTCCCGCCAGGGAAGGTCGGCATACTCATGAACGAACTCCAGCACCTTTTCTGCCTGAAGGTCACGGGAGACATTGAAGAGGGCAATCCTGTTGTCAAGCACAAACCAGTAGCTGTTTCCGCTGTAACCAATTATCTGAGTTGCCCCTACAAAATCACCGAGACCCTGCTCCAGTGATGTAACAGGGAAAAAGTCCCTCTTCTCATAATCAAATGCAAAAATATGATCAGAAGCCATGAAGACAACCTGGTTATTCAGGCTTGACATAGACAGAATTTTTGAGCTGTCCGCCAGCAGGCTGAAGTAAAGTGAGCTGACGATAGAGTCTGCCTGCTCATTTAGCTCCAGACGGTAGATCCCTTTTTGCGGATGGACTGCCCAGATGTAGCCCAGGTAATCAATCTCAAGGAACCTGGTTGGCTCCAGATAGCCTTCAATTCTGTTCCGGTAAACCCAATTTCCTGTTTCATCCCTGGCGAAGGAGACGAGACCTGTGTAGGTGCCCTCAATCAGAAGGTCGCCGTAAGGTTTGAATGACCATCCTCCGGTCACGTCAGAAATTTTTTCTGCCCTGCCGCCATCAATAACAAAGGTTCCGTCATTATGGCCGCACAGGATCTGGCCGTCATACTGGGCTAGCTTCCAGACCTGGCCCTGGGTATTGGGTATAATCCGAAGTTCCGAGAAACGGTAGTTGCCGTCTACAGGTGAGATATTTGCAGCAAACAAACCGTGGTTGGTCCCAAGATAAAGATGGTCCTGATCCCTTATTGCAGTATATATGGTTCCGAGGGCACCGCTGGTATTTGCATAGTAAGTCACGGGAGAAGAGGTCCTGATATAATTTGCCCCGTCATCAAGACCTGCCCAGATACCGTCCGCATCATCGAGGTAAAGTGAGAGTACAGTGTTGTTATTAAGGCCGTTGGAATGATCATAGGTGTCCAGTATCCTGCCTGACCTGTCACATATGGCAACGCCCTTCAGAATTGTCCCGAACACTATCATGTTATCATTTGCAGCCAGGCCGGCGTTGCAGGTGGCCTCCTTCAGATAAAGTGATATTTCCGTATTAAGAGGGGAGAAATTAATTCCGTCATATGCAAAGATCCCGTCGTTGGCAGTGCATATCCACTGATCGTCCGGGCCAAAATCAATCAGGGCATGGACCTTTAGTGATCCGAAGGGTTCACTACCATCAATGAAGGTGAATCTGGAGCCGTCAAACCAGTAAAGCCCGTCCCCGAGGGCCTGTGCCATAAACCTCTCTCCCACCCTGAAAAAGAAGAGCATGAAGGAAGGTGTCTCAACCTTGCGGATAACATTGTAGTCATATACATAGACGGCTGTAAACGATTGAAAGTAAATGCTATGACCAAGCTCATAAATATTCCATATCTCATCATTTTTTGATATGGCTGTACCCTCCGCCAGGGATGCATAGGAGAGCCTGCCCGACTTATCCCTGCTCCAGATCCCAAAGTCCTCGAATGAACCCGTAAAAATCATCCCGTCATTGTCGACATACACCGACCGTACCCCCTGCCTGCTGGGGACAGTATATGTTCTGGCCGTGATGCCGTTGTACTCTATCAGTCCTGCAGAGTTGGCAAAATATATATACCCGCTCAACGGATCACGGCATATTTCCCAGTTCTGACTAAAAACGGGAATAACTCCTGAAATGAACTTATGGATCTCATTCCGGTCTCCTCCTCTTTGTCCGGAGGCCAGTGATGAAAAGGATATTATACAAATCAACAAGAACAGTGATCTGGTGTTACCCCATCCTGCGTTTTCTGACATAAAGCCCGGTTATTAAATCACTCCCTGTTACCAGAGGTAAATATACAAAAAAGAGAATTCTTTTAACAGGAACCTGTAACGAAACCGTTGAGCCGCTACAACCAGACTTCGATCCTGTTCTCTCCTTTTTTGGGCATCGCAGGAAAGACCCCCTGCTTCAATACCGCTCCTCCCCGGCGATACGGATTTTCCTCCTCGCCTGCCGTGACCTCCGTACCGTTGATTACTATTCGTTTCGGACCGTAATTACCTTCCCTGACATTGTATACCAGTGTGACGCTCCTGCCCAATACTTCCATTCCTGCCATGAATCCGTCAAGTGAATACGGCATTACCGGATCAATTATCACATTCCCCCATTCAATTCTCAGTCCGAGGAGACGTGTCACGATCATGCCTGTGTATATTCCCGGCCCGCTTGAATAAACCCGCCATCCCCCCCTGAGGGTTACAGAGCCGGTCTTTATTTCAGAGTAGAGTCTGTCAGCCTCATAACGGTTCCTGAAGATCACGTCCGAGCTGCTGTAGTAGGTATTTGATTGTCTGATATCACCGCAGGGCACTGCCTCCCTGTAGCCTGCGGGAATTGCCATGCGCAGGGCTTTAAGGAACGCCTCGGCCTGTCCTGTAAGGGCCAGGGCCTCTGCATAACGGATATGTTCATGTACATACATGAGCCCGATCTCGCGTCCGAAAAATGTACTGCTCTCTGCTCTCTGAAAAAGAGTCTGAATGCCACCGTTATACCTGAGTGGACGGTCCATCAGGCGGGCACCGTCAGGACCGGTAAGGTGCTCTTCAATAAGTGCCTGATGTCTGCGTGCCTGCCCGGAAGTGAAAATCCCGCTAAGTATGCCCCTGTTCATGGGCAGGATACTGTACTTAATACCCGTTCTCTCATCAGTCGGGTGAAGCAGCAGGCTGAAACTCCCGTCATCCTCCGCAAGGCCGTATCCCGCAACCACTCCGTCTTTTATCAGGTGTGTGTTAAAATCTGATTTTATCCGCTCACACAGGGTGCCAATCTCCCTTGCTTTTGCGGCCTCACCCTTCATCTGACACACTTCAGCGTAATCCCTGAAGGCCTGGTAATTCATCTCCACCGTCCAGCTCGATATCATCCTCCCGGCAAGATGCTTATTGACCGGTTGCAGGGAGTCATTCCAGTCACCTCCGCCGTACTGCACAAGGGAGGTACCCGGGGAAAATGATTTAATTACTTTTTTAACCAATCGGTCAATATGCTCTCCCAGTGATTTTTTGACGATCTGCGATGCTTTGCCTTTCTTGTAAAATGGAAGTGTCTCATCAAGAAAATTAAAATCACCTGTCACCCTTATATAATAGCACACTGCGATCAGGCACCAGTACATAATGTCTCCGTGAGCACTGTGTGCCCTTATCTCCCGGTAGCTGTCGAACATCCACCACTGAGGCCACCCCCCGTCAGGATTCTGGTTTGAGAAGATTATGCGCAGTACCTGCTTCGCCTCATTATACTTCTGCATTGCCAGGAGGAGTTCAACAGGTCCCTGTGCCACATCGCGTGTTCCCCATGCCGCGCCGCTGAACTGTTCCAGACCGTAGGGTGTGAGATAATGGATAAGGGCATTCATGCCATACCATGGCAGGATCTCCCGGATGGCGGCAATGTCTCCATGCTCTCCCTGCAATGACAGCCCGTGGCTGAGATCAATCCACCGCGCCCGGGCATCATGGGTGTCAGCCGCCCATTGGGTTTCCGGGTCTTCAAAGTCAACTGTCTCTTCTTCACCGCAAACCTCACCGGTTATGCTAATGCTAAAGCTGGCAGTCTTCTTAATATCGAGTATAAAAAGATTGTCTCCCTGGTTTTCATTACTGCTGCTGAGTATCTCATCACCGCAGACCCGGTATCCCGTCCCTCCTGTCCGGACCGTTATCCGAAAACGGGCTCCCGGGAACCTTTTTGCAATCATGCTTTCCGGGTCAGGAGTGGCAATATGGCTGCCCTCCGTTTCTCCCTGAACCACCATCCAGCCGTTGAGGTCATCAAAATCATGAGTGACCAGCAGCCTTATCCCTTCACCGCTCAGCACCCTGAAGTCCATGTTCACCTGAGGTGATCTCATGGAGGTCCATGTTCTTACCTGGAAGCAATGGTCGCCATGCCTGTAAATCCACCGGCAGCTGTTGAGTCCTGTCTCAAAGGCCGAAGGAACGCCAAGAAGCCTGAATTTGCCGTCGATCTCAATGAATATCCTCTGTCCGGTCTCAGGTGACAGATTAAACTGGCTGTTGCAGACAGAGAAAAGGGTGTTGAAGTTGGTGTTGCCCTGGGTGAGATGCGAGTTGAATACTCCAAATGCGAATGCAGTCGTTGACATGACCCTCTCATCAGGTGTAAATCCGGCTGCGGCCTGCATGATATGGCCGTGCGGACGGTCAACCAGGCTCTCCTTTTCACGCAGCATGATGTGATTGTGATCACTGCTGAAAAATGAGATCAGTTTACCCTCATTGATTTCACTGTGACGTCTCTCACTGCCGAAAAATCTCTCAAGCTCTGCCTCACTCAACTCCCCTGCCTGCAGGAAATCAGGGTGATTAAACAGGCTCGTTGCCGGTTTCATCCAGCCTCCTTTATCGTATATCACATGCTGACGGGCAAATTCACGCACGAGGCCGGGAAGCCTGTCAAGGTCGGACAGGGAGGTGGCGGAGCGATGGTTGCGCATAAACTTTGCCACAAAGACGCTCCTGTGCCTTGCTCCGGCAGGCAGTTCAAACGCCGCCTCCCGGAGGGCAACAACAGAAGATTCCCCGGCATATTCGCCTCCCGGCCTTTCTGAGAGAACTCCCTCGGGGACACCTGTCCGGCAGTATGTCCGGCCATAAAACTGCATTCCGTCAGTGCTTGCTGCGACAGCGCCGTTAACGCATGCGATAATTAGCCACGGGTGGCCACCGGCCTCCTTCATGTTCTGGCGACAACAAACGACTGAACCGTACAGAGGGTCTTCGAGTATCCTCCGCTCCAGGTAGTGGCTCACATAATATTCATTTACAGGCCCGGACCCGGCAACTTTGAGGCCAACGTCCTGAACATATATCAGATCAAGCACCTGGCTCTTGCCCGATTTATTCTGTATATCCACGCTCCACTCCCAGCTCAGACTCTTCTCCGACAGTTGAAGGAGACACTCATATTTCAGTCCGTCCCAGCTGCCGGCAGCCGTGAAATGATTTTTCCCGATACGATACCTGGCGTTACTGCCCGGACCCATCAGGGGCCGGTATTCAATACGTTCACCATGTTTCCTCATCCAGATATTTGCGGAGGCTCCTGAATGGATCGAAGTTTTCCGGAGGCTTATCCTTAAAGGATCAGCATCAATTGAACTTACCAGACCGCTTTTCAGTAAGTCTGCTGACAGCCCGACGGAGTTACTTATTTTCATCACTGAACCTGATTTTAAGACTCATCTCCTTCTTATGCTCATGACTGTATATCAGCGCAATACGATCACCAATACGAGTAATTCCGACACCTCCGCCCCCAATATCAGCTGACCTGATATTAACTGCACTCTGACCCTCGAAAACCATTTCACCCTGAAGGTCGCGATCGCCGCAGAGGGTGAGATGCAATTCGCCATCCCTCATTTCGAGGCCGAGTATATCTGAAGTAGAGTGCAGGAGATGCACTCCTTCGGAAATTTTCAGGCATACGGGGGTCAGCACGCTGTATAAAGGGGGCCAGGTGATCGCCTTGCCGGACAGTGGCAGGTTTACAGCTTCCCCTGATTTCGGGTGAGTGTAGGTGATCATCCCGCTTCGCTCCTCATTATAATAATTTGCCACAAAAAGCAGGGCCCTGTCGTTGCCGGCAAAACGTTCCCTGACTGTCAGATAATCATTGTCTGACGATGCCTGTCTCAGTCTTGCCCCGGATCTTTTTAGGAGAGCCTCATATACCGGCTTATGACCCTCTGTGTCGAATCCGATCCAGGTGCCGATGTATGTCGCGGTTCCTTTACCCACATTCCCGGCGAATCCGCATGGAGTGCCGCTGAGGGTCCTTGCAATTATTTCAGTACCTGACAGTGACTCCTCTGCAAATGTAATGATCGGATTGCTGCACCTGATGTCACGAAAACCGACGATATCTATGAGCGGCGAATCGATGATCTCGGAACCTGACGGTGACAGGTTCAGCGCATCACGCAGTACCGTGCACCTTTTCTGAGACAGTTCACGGTCCGGCAGATAGGGGTAAATTACTGCATTCCCGCCGCCTGTGATGTAATCAGCAATTGTCTGCTGCGCCGGTGCATTTATCTCATCGGTGACGAAGGCCCATACCTGTTTGTAGCGGCTTAGTGATTCTGCCGTAGCCCTGTTCAGGTCAGCCATGTCATAGTCAATGTTCAGAACCTGCAACACCCTTAGCAATCCGTCAAAGTAAGCCGGTCTGCGTATGGCAGATGGAACAAACCTGAGGCCGCTGTCGCCGGAAGGCCGCTCAAGCTCAGTGGCATATGCGGGCGGGTAAAAGAGCACGCATACCTCTGCCCTTCTCTGAGCTTCAACTATTATGTCTTCTGACACTTTCAGCATCCGGCTCATTCTTTCTACGGAACCGAATGCGCCTGTACGCTCACCCTCTGCTGTCAGGGGAGTGAACCAGTAAAAAGTTTTTCCTGAATACCCTTTCCTCTCCGCATTACGTCCCTGTGAGAACATATAATAGTTCCATCCCGTCAGGCCGTTGGCAATGCTTGCCTTATAGAACAGCTCCATCTCTCGCGGGTTTGTCACAACGTGATATTCACGTGATCCGCTCTGGAGCTCGGCGGCAAAAAGCGGCCCCTTGCCCTGCATCGCGACTGTTATGTCATTTACAATCCGGTCGTCATGCATGTTGCGGTATGAAACGAATTCGGGAATATGATCTATTCCGAAGATGATTTCACTCTTATCATTGTAGAGATCCTCATACATGGTGTTGTTGACCGGGAACTCGTAACCGTTGCCGTAGATCCATCCCGGAAGATTGTGGTAGAGGGGAACCGTTACGCCTCTCTCCCTGGCCATACCGGTCAGCATTCTGAGATAATCACCGTAGTATCTCCTCCAGAACAGGTGCCATTCATTGTCGCGTCCCCTGTCTCCGGCTGAGGTGTACGGTGTCTGACCGTCGGGAGGGAGCTCAATATGGTCAAAACCGGCGTAGTCTGTTCCCCGGAGCTCATTCAGCTCATTGATATTTCCGAACCTCTCCTTCAGCCACGAGATGAACCTTTCTCTCACTCCGTTGCCATAGTCTGCCTGATGTGCAAGCCAGGAGAATACTCCTATCTCATTGCATATCTGCATCATTATCACAGGTCCTCCTGAGGAGGCCTGATTCCGCCGTATCAGAGGCATTACTCTGTCATACCACAACCCCACCTTCTCAAGGTACTTGTCATTGAAGAGGCTGACGCCGTCGCTCATGACCCTGCTGCCACTGCGGGTCCTCATCCGGACCTCCTCTCCGTACTTCTCAAGGAACCAGTCAGGCAGACCGGCTCCCCTGAATTCGGCAAGGATAAAGGGTCCCGGTTTTACAATGCATGTCAGTCCATGCTCATGGCAACTGCGGAGCCAGCCTGCAAGGTCTTTCTCAGGACACGTTGAGCCGTCAAAGTCGAACAGTCCCTCCTCTTCCTCATGCCATGCCCAGGGGACGTATGTGCTTACTGTCGTGAGGCCGGCCCTCACTGCCTCATCAAGGTGCCTGTCCCACAGTCCGCGCCTGATCCTGAAATAATGTATCTCTCCTGAATTGAGAAATACCTTTTTATCATTCTGAATGAAATTACGTCCCTCAATACCAAGTACCATATCCGTCAACTTAATTTTGTATTACCTGCTCTCCTCCCGGTAGCCCGGCGCCGTCATTATTTCCCCTGTTCCTCTGACTGAGCAGCTCTTTGATCTCAAATGTCCTTTTTTCAGTCAGCGTATACCGCACAGCCAAGAAGAGGGCCAGGAGACTTAAGAGCAGTGGCAGTCCGATCTCTACGACCCTCATCATCAGCAGGGTATAGGGCGACTGCTTTTTCAGAGGCTCGATGTCCTTTTCAATTGCAGCCAGCTCACCGTAAAGCATATCCGGCGCCGAACCGGGGCTCAGGGCATTGACCCTGTCATTGATCATCGATATATTCTGAGTCAGCCTGGCCGTGTGCTCTCTGCTTTTCTCATGCTGTTTTGTCCTGGCCTGAAGGTGTGCCAGCAAATCGAATGAATAGATCCTCGCCTTCAGCAGTTTCGACTGCATTATGAGAGGAATTGCCGCGCTGATGAGTGAATCAGTATGTGCCGGTGATGCCTGGGCCAGGGCTGCATCCATTGACTCCAGTTCACTGATCAGCGACTTCGAGGCAGAGGAAGCGTTCATAAATACATTCCTTCTGCGGGCGTCATTCTCAGCGTACCCGGTTCTTTTCTTCTCCGGCTTTTTTACCACCTCATTTTTAAGATAAAGCAGGTAGTCTCTGGACTCCTTCAGGGCCTCGGATGTCTGCGCCCTGGCAGTTCTGATCAATTCTGCGCCTGCACCTGCACCATCATACCCTCTCCAATCCTGGATCTTGCTCTGCATATCACGCACGCTTCCCTGAAGGCTGTCAACTTTTGTTACCTGTGTCTGATCGAAGAGGGTAAGCGTAATGAGTATTCCGGCAACAAGGCTGGCGAAGGCGGTACCCAGCTTGATGAACCACCAGAAGATCGAATAATAGCTCCCCTCCGACCTGTGACCGGTATTCAGCTCATCCTCGTCGCATATATCGCCAACCATTGATGACCCGAGTGTAAAGAAGAAAAGCATTCCCGCAGACAGCATTATTGTCGGGATAATGACCAGGTACGGATGTTCCGGGTTATAACAGACGATCTTTGAAAGCTGTGCAACGCACATCAGCACCATGGCAACTATGAGTGTATTCCTTTTCCCCAGTTTCGGGCTTATCCAGTTCAACGGAAAGACGGCCAGCACGCCGGTGATTGCCCAGATTGTCCCGTTAATGCCCAGCAGCCTGGCGCCTGCAATCTTATCACCGCCGAAAACATAGAAGATGGGTATGTAAGATCCGAGCAGGTTGACAAAGTTAAATCCCATGGCCAGTGTAAAAATGGTCATCACCAGGTAGATGAAATTCTTGTTGGTGCCCACTATCTTCATGTCATTCCAGAAATGTGTCTTCTCCTGTTTTGCGACCTTCACAAACCCGGGCTCCCGCAGTTTGGCGGTCCACCAGAAGGAGAGGGGAATAATCACGGCCGCTATGAGAAGCGATACATATCTCATTCCGTCAGCCTCATTTCCTCCGGGCCCCCTGAAGGCCTCGGTATTGGCAAGGGCAAAGAGCCAGGGTGTGCTCATGGCAAAGAGGTTGCCTATGAAACTTTTGCCGCTGAAAAGACGGGTCCGTTCATGAGGATCGGTTGTCATCTCCATGCCCAGGGCACCATGAGGGATCTCGAAGACGGTGGTGGCAGTGAAGAACAGGAGCAGGCCAAACAGTATGTAAACAAGCTGGAACCTCTGAAAACCGGCATCACTGGGGAACCAGGCATGCACCGCCACTCCCTTGGGGATCCACCACATGACAACAAAGAAAACCGCTACAGCTATGCCGCCGATGAGGAGATATGGCCTCCTGCGGCCCAGCCGGCTCCGTGTGTTGTCAGAGAGATGACCTACAATAGGATCGGAGAAGGCATCCCATAGCCTGGGGATTATCATGATGAGCCCCAGCCAGAAGGCACTCAGTCCCAGGCTTATATTACCCATCAGGCCAACCAGCTGACCGGCAATGTTAAAGAGGGCGATGGGTATAATGCCTCCCGCCGAATAGGCAGCAAGCTGACCAAAAGATATATGATCGTTGTGCCTGGCGGTCTTCATTGTGCTCTTGTCTCTCCCTTTCATGAAAGCATTTATTTTTCAGCCGTTAATAATATATCACAATTTTAGCGGGCACCTCCCTTACCGCGATCTCCCCTTCATTGAAATCCGATGACTCCTTGCCGTTGACTGTAATTGCCGACGGCATTTTACCCCCGTTGAAATTTCTTATTCTGATACCCCCTTCCGGCAGATCGATATCGCCGGTAATGGAAAAACGGTAACTGTTGCCCTCCTTCTGTATCGAGTAGGATATCTCACCATAATAGGTAGGCAGATTTTCAACCGACATCCCCCCGGGAGCATCGATCCAGTCCTGGTACAGGGCAGAGGCAAGAACAAGTGTATGATCATATTCGTTTTCGTATACAAACATAGACCGGACGGCATTGATAAAGTCACTTCCGCACCATGTATGGGGCATGTCTCCTATAAATCCGGGATGACTGTAGTCTTTCCACACCACCTCGGCCCAGTGATTCCACCCGCCGGATGGCGGACGCTGATCATCAAGGAAGTACTCAATCAGCTCATGTGCCCTTTCAGGCTGGTCAAGCATAATGAATGATCCTATCAGGCGGTTTTCATAAGGAGTGTAATTGACCCAGTCTCTTCTGCCATCCCTCCTGTCCAGAAAAAAGTCATAATACTTCTCAAAGGTGTTGTAAACCTGAGGTACAGGAAGGTTATGCAGCTCATTGCACGGGGTGAGTGCAACGGTGGTTGATGTCGCATCAAAGTCGCCAAGCTCCACGCAGCCGGGGATGTAATCTATCTTCCTGACCTTCATGGCCAGATCGATGGAGTTATAAAGATTTACACGGAACGTATCCCTGATGCCGGCTATCCTCCGGTAATTTTCACTCTTGCCCAGGATCTTCTGGATCTCAGCTGCATCCTTGAGTCCTTTCATTGTAAAGAAGTTATCCCAGTATGAGTGCATCGGTTTTGCTGAGTAGCCTTCATGGCTGATCGACTCGGGCACCAGCCCGTAATAGGCGCGGACACTGTCATTACCGTTCCGGAAGTGATCGGTTGATCTCTCCGCAATCAGTGACTCAATATAGTCAACTGCCTTCAGCACGTTCTCATTTTTTGATCTGAGGAAAGCGGTGTCGCCTGTGAAATTGAAATACTCACGGATCAGGAATATCAGCTGGCCGTGGCTGTCGTGCTCCGGCATCGGGTCAGGACCTCTTGAATCAACCACGCATGGCACCTTGCCGTTCTCAAACTGGTGCGATGCATACCAGTCTGTAAAATCCCTGACCTCCTCAACAATACCCGATTTGAGCAGTGCCGATGATGTCAGGGCCCCGTCACGTATCCAGCTCCGTTCATATGAGCGTGACCCTGGCTGGATACCAACCTTGTCCCTGTTGATCAGGATGTAGACAAGATTTGATCTCCAGGTATCTATGATCCTGTCAGCTGAATGGGGCAGATTAAACCGTATGTGATCTGTCTTCGTCCTCCAGAAACCAGCCGCACTGTTGAAGGCACCGGGAATATCTTTTACATCCATACTCCCATCAATCAACTCACTGCCATGATACGGGACTGCTGCAAAGAACTCCTCCCCTTCACCGGGCTCCAGGTGCATTGAATATTTCATCACACCGTTAGCCATCCCCACCCTGTCGGTCGCCATTTTGCCTGTGGGCATCCTCCCGGCCCGAAGCATGCCCACCAGATTGCCCTCATCAAACACGGCAGCACCGAAAGAATCGTATGCCCTGGTCAAAAGGATGAC
This sequence comes from Bacteroidales bacterium, assembly GCA_029210565.1. Taxonomy (GTDB): domain Bacteria; phylum Bacteroidota; class Bacteroidia; order Bacteroidales; family VadinHA17; genus SR-FBR-E99. The sequence continues at coordinate 256,551 of JARGFQ010000002.1, read as the reverse complement.
CCTGTCATCGACTGCGATCCGGCCCCCGGTCTCTTCACTAATGGTATTGATTCTCCCGCTTCCACCTATCGTGTTGAGGAACTGGTAATACGGATTTACCTGCAACGGGCGTACCAGCAGGTAAAACTCAAAATCAACAGGCCGGTCCGAGAGGTTTTCAAATGAGTAACCGATGTAGAGCATGGAATTTACATTGGCAGTGCCACCTGATGAGACTCCCGTGACAAACTTCAGCCCGCCGTGCTGCCATGTCACTGACGGAACAAAGTCAGTCTCACCAGCAGCCCCGGGAAAAACCATCGACTGCCCCGGATGGGCATTGCTCCAGTTTACCAGCGAACCGCCTACTCTCAGCATCGGCTCAAGGGAAAAGAGCGATTTGTCAACCTCAACCATCCCCGATTCGTTGATCAGAGCCTCCTTTGTGTCATTATTGACACCCGTTACAGTCCAGTATGAGGCACGTTCCGAGAAGTATTCGGGATAGTTTCCCGGGGGTGAATTCTTTGCACAGTATATCAGGAAATCATTGGGCGTTTTTGTGCTGCCCACATCCGGAAATTCGATTTCTGTAATGCTGAATGTGCCGTCAGCTGAGGGCTCTGTCATTTCCAGCCTGAGATACCTCGCCTCTGCTTCGGGAAGTCTCACGAAGCTCACCTCTCCCCTGTTGGTAGAAACAGAGTATGCCTTTTCCCAACTCCTGCCGTCATCCGACAGGTAAATCTCAAAGCTCCCGGCCTGATGACCTTCCATCCACCTGATCTGAACTCCTCCGAATTCCCTCTTCGCAATGAAATCAACGGTAATGTTCGCTCTCCTGGCTTTGCGGCTTTGCCAGAATGTTTCATCAGAGCCGTCAGCTGTCATGCCGGGCAAATACTTCCTGGCTGATGATGATGCTGACAGTGCCGGCACCGGCCACGAATGCCTTTCAGGCGCGAGGGGCTCAAACCTGAGGTCATCTATCCATAGCGTGCCTCTGCCGCCGACAAATGATGCTACTGTAAACTCTATCCGGTCAAAGCGTTCAGGCTCCCGGCCTTCCGCCGGTCCCCAAGCGAACTCGATATGACGTTTCTTTATGCGGATCTTTTTCCACTCTCCTGGAAAGGAATAGTTTCGGTTATTGACCCACCACAAATTATTCCCGGTGCTGTCAATGAACTTAATCTCAAAGTTGTTTGAAGGCGACTCTGCCTTCAGCCAGAAGGTAAACTCATAGTTCTCAGGGAGCTCCACCGGAAAAAGCTTCTGAATCCCCCCGTAACCGGACCCTTTTGTAAAATCATAGTCGATTCGGATGGCATTCCCGGTGACTCCCCTTTCAGTGGAGTGGTTCATTGTAACCCCGTCAGATAGATTGTAAGACCACCCGTTTACGTCTTCAAACTCATCCAGGATTGTTACCTGGGCGTTGCCGCCGGCAACTGCAAGAACCAACAACAGGAAGATGGCGTGTATTCTGCTGAGGTGGTAATCCATCGTGGTAACGGCATTTGTAGTGTTTTGTCGTAGGCCTGTAAAAGATTACAGATATGAGAATCCCAACCTGTTGAGACCTTCCCGGATAACAGGATCCTTCATCACGTAATCCCAAACTAACCCTGTCCTGAAATTCTCTATCATGATAAGCATCGGACCCTGGTCAATGCCTATGTAATCATCATTGAACCAATTGACGGTAGGGTTAAAGGAGTCGTAATATCCGTATTTTCCCCACAGCCGGTCGCCATACTTTTCATTTATTGATTTTATGGCAGGCAGAACGATCTCCGGGGCAAAGGGCAATGATGACAGTGGCCCGTAAGGAGCGATGGTTCCGTCATCAAAATAGTTATAGTCAGGGCCGCTGGTGCCTCTCCCGGCGTAGCCAAAGAACTCCCTGCCGTAAAAGTTGTAAATGTCCGTCGGCCCGTCACTGGCCGTTATACCCCAGCAGAGCGAATCATACCCGACCCACCTGTGAGGATTATCGATGGCATACTGTCGCTGTATATATGTCGCACGGCGTGAATTTTCAAAGTAGTCAATCCCCTTCTCCTTCATGTAGGTGTCAGCTATGCCGCGGAAGTCAATGAATGCCTGTGAGAACTGGTGGCCGAACAGCGGCGGAAATGCCACATGAGAAAGACCATCGTAAGGCGTCTGCCATTTATAGGAGCTCAACCATGAGTCATAACTCTCTTCAGCGTTCCCCATCCCGCTTCCTGCGGCAAGTATATAGAGAAAGAGCGCCTCATTGTAACCGCTCCAGCCCATATGGTGAAGCCCCTCCTCAGGATGCCAGCCCATGGAGATCTGCCTGGCATACCTGCCGCTATCAGGCATCATCATGAAATCCCACTCTACGCGGTTCAGGATAATAGCCGCCTGTGAACGGATGCGGCGTTCAACATTATTGTCAAGGTTGTAATAATTACGGGTAAAGATTATTCCCATCAGAAGCAGTCCCGTATCTACAGATGAGAGCTCACATTTCCACTCCCTGGTTCCGCTGCTCATTCGCAGGAAGTGGTAGTAAAATCCCTTGTAGCCGGTCACGGCAGTATCGGCACTCTGCACTGAGTTGACGAAAAAGTCGAGGGTGTTCAGTGTTATCCGGGCTGCATCGTCACGGGTTATCCAGTTCCTCTCCACGCCAACGGCAAAAGATGGCAGGGCGAATCCGGTAGACGCGATGCTGGCCGGTGCCCACGCCGCAGCGCGGTCCTTGACAATACCCCACTCCGGATGATGCTCCATCAGAAAAAACTGAAAGGTCTTCTGCTGGATCGAGTCAAGCATTGCCTCTTCGCCGTCTGTCAGGTTATAATTGACCAGCCCCTTTGATGTGAAGCTTATCTGCGCCTGCTGATTGCAAGAGGTCAGCACAAGGACCGTCAGGAGGATAAGGTATATCGTTCTCATCTATTCTCAGTATGTAAATCCAAGTTTATCAAGACCGGCCCTCACCTCCGGGGCCGACATGAAGAGATCCCATAAAAGTCCTGTGCGGTAATTCTCGATCATGCAGACTATCGGTCCCTGGTCTATGGCAAGATAGGAGGTGCCCCACCACCCGGCGGTTGCATTGAATGCATCGTAAAAGCCGTATTCGCCCCATAATCTGTCACCCAGAATATAATAGAAGTGTTTGATGGCATTCATCGACTGCTCAGGAGTATAAGGAAGCGATGAGGTCGCAGCCGCTGGTGTGATCACTCCCAGGTCATTTGTGGGCGAATGTGCACTGTACCCCGATTGGTTGTCGCTGGCAGTCAGCCCCCAGCAGTCACTGCCATAGCTCACATAACCGGAGGGATTGATCTCGCAGTGCTTCCAGTTAATAAGTGAATGAGCAATGTTTTGTTCCCAGTAATTCACATAGCTGTCAACAAGATTGCGGGGATCGAGCCCGAGGAAGGAATAATGGGTAAAGAAGAGCGGCCCTCCGTATGGCCACCCCATGGGCAGGGTAATCCCGTAGTAAGTACTGCCGTTAAGTATGGCCCCGTCATTCATATAACCGTATCTGTAAGGATCACTGCTGATTGTATGGGTGGGTGATCCGGCACCAAGAACATAACAGATCAGGGTTTCATTGTAGCCGCGCAGTATCATGTTCATGTTGAACCCATAGTTGGGCGACCAGTGCCAGTACAGGGCATTCAGTCCCTGCGTGAAGAAGTCATACTCAACTGCCTGCCAAAGTGCGTTTATACGGTTAATGAGGAGCTGCTCAGCCGTCACTCCCGGGTCAAGATACTGACGGAAGGTGGTAAGTCCCTGGATGAGGAATGATGTTTCTACAAGGTCACCTCCGTCATCCTGCTCACTGAAGGGTATCGTTCTGCCAGTCGATCCGTTGAGCCAGTGAGGCCATACGCCGTGATAACGGTCGCAGGTCTCCAGAAAATCAAGGATCTTATCCATATGGGCAAGCCCGTCTCCCCTGGTGATGAAACCCCTCTCCATAGCAACGATGAGGGCCATCACCCCGAAGCCTGAGCCGCCCGTGGTAACAACGTCGCCCGAGTTGTTGCGTTCGCGCGCCAGCCCGCTGGCCGGATGCGCAAAGTCATAGAAATACCGGAATGTCTTCTGCTGTACAAGGTCAAGCAACTCATCATCCGAGATCAGAGGATATTTAAAAGAGGGGTCAATATCCGTGATAAAGGAATTGGAAAAACCGTCGAAAGTAAAACCATTAATTCCTTTGAGACTGCTTGAAACGGTAAATGAGAATTTCTTATAGTAATCGAGAGTGCCCGTAGTTGTAACCGTCACCTTCCTGTTGCCATCAGAGATAGCATAAAGGGATGGCACCTGAAAACCAAAATATGACTGGTAATCAGACGGGTTCAGCTCTTCAGAAAAATCAACCACAATCGTAGCTGCCGTCCGGCTGATGTTTTTCGGAACGGACGGGGGCATGAATGACTGGCCGTTAATGGTTATTGAATTGATAACCATCTTCCCGTTGATGGTTCTGAAGCTGTAGGTGACACCGGGGAAGGTCTCACCGTTGACTCCCCTGAGCAATGAGGTGACATCAAGGGTATAGTCTGTATAATGTTCCAGGTCCTGGAAAGGTGTAAGTGCTACCGTGCTGTTACCGTCCAGATAAGAATAGCTTCCGGAAATAAGCATAGAACCGTTCCTTTTCAGCAGGATGCTTCTCCTCGCGGAAGCGGTATCGAGCACATTGCTGAACTCGATGATAATATTTTTGTCAACGGGAATATCCCCGACATTACCCTGAATATCAAGATATACGGTGCCCACCTTTGCCCTTACAAGCTGAACCGTACCCGTGCTGTCGCCACCCGGATCTTTTTTCCCGCATGATGCAGCCAGGAGAGCCAGGACAAGCAGACAAGCCCCCAATAACCTGTTGCGCATGATAATTATTTATGGAAAAAAGGGGGTCCGGGCGCTTGCCTGGACCCCCCGTAAATTCAATTTTAAGTTACTGATTAAGGCTTCTCCGAATTGTACATGAGGCCAATCTCGGTTTCCGTGAGTGCCTTGTGCCAGAAACGGATGTCATCAAGCTGTCCCTTGAAGTGATTGTTCCCCGGAAGAGCATAGTCAGCCCATTCATCACTGATGGTTCTGTTGTTCCTTCCCTGGATGAAGCCGAGTGCCAGGTGGTTGCCTGCAGGAAGCCCTGCGTACTTCAGGCCGGTAACGCTTCTCTTGGCATCCCCGTCAGGCCACAGGTTGAAGTCGAAGCTCTTCATCTTCACACCGTCGAAGTAGAGAGTTCCGACCTTGGTGGGAGCATTGTAGGTATATACGATATTGATCCAGTTATCCTTAAGTTTTGCCGTCATCTCCGCAATGGTCAGGCTCTTTGCATATGTCCAGCCCTGCCACCCAAGGTCAGCAAGCGCCGGGAACCACATGTCCTCAGACGCTGTTCCTGTTGCATGCTCGTACTGAATAGCGAATTTGGATCCGTCATAGCCACCGAATACCTCATACTGGAAGCCGTTCCATCCGGCAAGGCCCATGACAAAATGCCCGTTGGTTTTGTCGGCTGAGTTGGTCTTCATCCAGAATGCGACAGTAAAGCTGTTGGTGTTCATTATGAGATCACCGTTGGGTATCTCGATAATGCTTGTGGTACCGTTGAAAGTGGCAGCCTTGCCGGCATCAGCTTTTCTCGATGCAGTATAGGTAATATCAATTACATCAGCAGCAACGGGATCATAGGCGCCAATTACATCATTGGTGTTATCCTCGAAGGTGAAGTGAGCTATTGCACCTGCAGGAGCAAAGGTTCCTTCAGTTGTGAAGGTTCTCTGGAACGGGGTGATTGCAAGGGCATCAACAGATTTCAGCCCTGCCCCGAAGCTGAGCTGGTAGAGAGCACCCGTACCCAGGCTGGCCTCTGGCACGATCGTGATAGTCTTGCCCGATGCAGTTACTGTCAGGTCAATAGCGGCATCATCATAATCCTGAACCATGGTGATGTTCGCTGTGGTAGCCGTTGCGGGATCCACTTCAACATTAAATGTAGCCACGATAGTGGGGCTCACCGGAACATTATTCGGCGAGGTGGCTCCATTGAGGTCAATCGACCCGGCCATAAGGCTCACAAGGGCCAGTGGCTCCGGATCCTTTTTGCAGCTGGTGAGCATTAGCGAAAATGCCACAACAACAAAAAGCATACTTGAAAAAACATGTCTTCTTTTCATAAACTTTCTGATTTTTAATTTAACATTCATAAACACTGTTTAATAACTTACCATTTGGGATTCTGCTCAAGAGATCCCTGGGATATATCAATTTCATTCTGAGGAATCGGGAATAACTCGTGTTTCCCTGTGACAAAGCCAAGAGGACCGAGTACTGTTGCTGCCCTGTCTGTTCTGACAAGGTCCCAGAACCTGTGCCCTTCCATGGCAAGCTCATGCCTGCGCTCCTCCAGTATTATTCCCCTGAGGGCATTTTCTCCCGTCTCGGTTATGTCCGGAAGGATAGAGTTGTTGCCCTGTCTTGCACGTCTTCTCACCTCATTGAGGTAGAGCAGGGCGTCATCAGGGTTATCATTCTCATTCAGCGCTTCTGCCGCCATAAGCAGAACGTCGGCGTAACGGATCAGCCTCCTGTTATGACCCCACTGGGTGGTAGTGTTGTTGCCAGGGTACCATATCTTCTGATTATAACACTCCACCTCAATTACATTTTGATCACCGTCAAGTGTCTCATCGGGAGTTGTACCGTCACCCAGGATAAGTATCCCGTCCAGTGTTTCGCCCAGGTCAATAATTGTGGCATCGAGACGCGGGTCACCTGTTTCAAAGGAGTAGCGAAGATCAAGGGAAGGTCTGTTGAATCCCCATCCCCTGTTAGGCGATCCTCTGACACCCTGCGTGTTGGCATACTGGTTTCCGCCGGCACCGTCGACTTCCATGGCTCCCACCTCAAATACCGATTCCACTCCGTGCTCTCCTAACTTGCCGTTGGCATCGGCAAAAACAGGCTCGAGGTCATACTCATCCGATATAATGACTTCCAGTGCAAACTTTTCAGCATTGATAAAATCCTTTCTGAACAGATAAACCTTTGCCAGAAGCGATTTGGCAGCCCCCTTCGTTGCCCGGCCTGCATCATCGGGTCCATAGGCGCTTTTCTCCGGGAGCTTCGTAATTGCATATTCAAGGTCAGAAATGATAAGATCATATATCTCCGCAGCCGTTGAGCGTGGAACCTTTGTGGAAGGCGTCGTTATGGTAACCCTGGGCACTCCTCCGAAAGCTCTTACAAGATCAAAATAATAGAGTCCCCTCAGGAAACTGGCCTCCGCAATGCAACGGTCCCTAAGATCAGGGCTCATATTAATTGACGGCACCATTTCAATAACCACGTTGGCCCTCTTGATACCTTCGTACAATGAGCTCCACCAGCGGTCAAGCCCATCCTGGGTTGTAGTGTAGGTGAATTTATCATACGGACCGATCGTGGGAAGCTGGTCATTCGGGTTGCTGCCCTTATGGGCATCATCTGACATGATATCCATTATCGGATAACCACCTGAATGATAAGCCCAGTTACGAATGGTTGAATATACGGCATTGGTTGCAAGCAAAGCGTCCGAAGCAGTTACAGGGAACGCCTCCTGGGTCAGCTCTCCCTGCGGGTCCTTCTGGAGAAAGTCTTCACATCCCGCCATGATGAAGAGGAATGCCATCAGAATGATTGATATGGAAATCTTTGTTTTCATCTTTCTTAGAATTGCAGGTTAACTCCTAATGAATATACTGATGTGATCGGATAGGCGCCGTAGTCTATTCCGTTCGACAGAACATCATAGCTCCCGATTTCCGGCGTATAACCGGTAAACCTGGTAAGAGTGAACAGGTTTGATCCCTTGACATATACCCTGAGCTGTTGCATGAAAGCTTTTTGTGAGATGCTTGCCGGCAGGGTGTAGCCAAGTGTCAGACTCCTAAGTCTTATGAATGAACCGTCCTGGATAAACCTGTCAGAGGGAGTGAAATTGTACCCGCCGAAAGAGGGTCTGGGTTCACTGTTACTCGTACCCGGGCCGGTCCATCGGTCAAAAACATGCTTCTCAAAGTTGTAGGGGTCAGGCCGGACCACCTCCTTCCCGTTGAAGATCTTATTTCCTGTCTGACCCTGGAAGTCCATAGCAAAGTCAATTCCCTTATATTCTATGCTACCGTTGAAGCCAAAAATGAATTTTGGAATGGGTGAACCGATATAGGTCCTGTCACGCCCGTCAAGGATACCGTCATCCGTCACATCAACAAACCTGAGATCACCCGGTCCGGCCTGGGCTGAATGGGGATAGGCCTCCAGCTCAGCCTCATCCTGGAAAACACCGTCGGTCTTATACCCGTAAAATGCACCTATAGGCAGTCCGACACGGCTCAGCGTTACAGGCCTTCCGTCACCCAGGTAACCACCAATAAGCGTGGAGTCAACCCCGCTGGTGCCTCCTATCTCAAGCACCTCATTGTGAATTGTCGAACCCAGGAGGCCTACAGAGTAGGTGAAATCGCCTCTCCTCTCCCTCCAGTTAAGGTTGAACTCAAATCCCCTGTTCAGCACGGATGCAGCATTGTAACGCACCTTCTGACCCTGCCCGTTGCCCAGGTGACCCGGAGTTGAGAGTTCCACCAGGATGTCATTGGTAACGCGATTGTAAAAGTCAAATTCGCCCGTGAACTTGTTTGCGAAAAAGCCTGCCTCGACACCTATATCCGTTTGAGTGGTGCTCTCCCATCTCAGGTCTGGGTTGCCGCTCTTGCCATATGTTGCAGCAGGTATCGGAGCATCCGGATTACCCAGCACGGCTATGATAGACGACTGCACCCTCGCATATCGGTCATAGTAACTTATCTTCTCATTGCCGATGATTCCCCAGCTGGCCCTGACCTTAAGCTTTGATACTGCATCAACCGACTTCATGAATTGTTCGTTCCCTATATTCCATCCAAGGGCAAACGACGGGAAGTTGGAAAACCTGTTCTCCTTTGCGAATTTTGAGGAGCCGTCCCGACGAAAAGTGACTGTTGCAATATATTTGTTGTCAAGGGAATAATTGGCCCGAAAGAGATAGGAGATCATGGAATAGTAAAGCCCGGCATCAACTCCGTTGGATATCGACTGTATCGTGTTTACATTATTGGCGGGGTCATAGATGTAAGAAGGACTGATATACCAGAAATCCTGTCCGTCACGCAGTATATTCTCTCCCGGAATGGCCAGGAACTCAGAAGTCGATTCCTGCATTGTATAGCCAGCTACCAGGTCAAGAGAATGAATGTCCATGAAAGTTTTCCGGTAACTCAGGGTGTTTTCCCAAAGCCAGTTGAGGTTATCAGAGGTACCCCTGTACAAATCACTGAGGATATTTTGCTGCTGGGAGGCAGTGCCATCAGGGTTATATATTGTATAAGCCGGGGTGAAACTGGTCGATTTGTTGTATGAAGCATCTATCCCGAAGCTCGTCCTCAGTGTAAAAGAATCGAGAAATGAGGCCTCCGCAAAAATATTACCGACACCTCTTATCCCTTTTCTGAAATCGTTTGAATATGCAAGCTGAGCCAACGGGTTGCCAACATTATAGACCACGGCAAAAGAGTCGTCATCGTAATAGGGCTCAAGCACCGGCTGCGCACGGTATACCGAGTATGTTACATTGGGCGCGTTCTGCTGGGTGTAGGGCGCAATGGTCAGGTTGTTTCCAAGTTTGAGAAATGGCGTTAAATTATACGTATTATTCAGTTTCAGCGTGATACGGCTGTAGTTCGATTTGTCAATTATACCATCCTGGATGAATGCCCCGATTCCTACGTAGTATTGCGTCAGCTTCGTGGCTCCCGTGACCGATATCTGGTGATTGTGAATCAGCGCCGAGGTGAACACCAGGTCCTGCCAGTCGGTATTTGGAACAAGATCAACATTATTATAGGACCCGGCAACTATCTCGTTGGAAATGATAGCAAACTCCCTGCCGCTGAGGAGATCGATTTTCTTTGCCAGGTGCTGAATTCCGAACTCTGAATTGACATTGAAACTGGCCTTCTCCTGGCCCATCGTGCCTGTTTTTGTTGTAATGATGATGACGCCGTTGGCTCCCCTGGATCCGTAAATGGCAGTGGCAGAAGCATCTTTCAGAACCTCCATGGATGCAATATCCGAAGAGTTGAGGAAGGAGATATCGTCAAGAATCACCCCGTCAACAACAAATATCGGGGATGAGTTATTGAAGGTGCCTACTCCACGTACCCGGACTGCCGCTCCTGCTCCGGGAGCCCCTGAGGTACTTATCACCTGAACACCTGTTACCTTCCCCTGAAGCCCCTGCTCAGGATTCAGTGATGTTACCTTCAGCAGGTCCTCAGTTTTGACTGAGCTCACAGACCCGGTAAGGTCACTCTTTCTTACCGTTCCGTAACCAATTACTACTACCTCCTCCATGATTGTAGTCTCAGTTTCCAGCTGAATATTAATCACGGTACGGCTCCCTGGCACGATCTCCTGTGTGATCATTCCAACCATCGAAAAAACAAGAGTATCAGATGGCAGAGCAGCGATAGTGTAAGACCCATCAACATCTGACATGGTGCCTTTGAAAGTGTTCTTGATGACTACCGAAACCCCTGGTAACGGTACATTCTGTTCATCAACGATTGTTCCTTTAAGGTTAACCTGCGCTAAAAGAGGGTCAATCCAGACAAGAAACAGCAAGAGAAAAGAGAGAATTTCTTTCATGTTGGGCAGATATTTTATCCAAGTTATGAAGTATCTACTGGGTAATGCACACTCATGGTTGATGTTTAAATTTCTCAAGGGCAAAAAAATGGACAATCAACACCTATATATTACTACAACAACTATATATATGTATTTGTTTATTAATTATTTAAGATTGACTGAATACAACGAAACAAGAAACGCTGCTGGCAACGTCTCCTGTCCGGTAAGACAAAGGTTGTCAATCAGCGGATTAGATGAATTACAAAATTTAAAGTATAATTTACATAATTCCCACATATAGAGGCACAGACGGACAACCTGCCCGTCTGTGCCTCTATATCCTCCTGCGCAATACAGTGTATCAGCGCAGGATCCAGAAAGACTGTTTTAGTATCCCAGGGTGAACTCCTTTTCCGTGGCAGGTACACCTTCCTTCATCCACTGTGGCATGGGCTCTCCCTTGAGGTAATGATGGAAGAACTGAGCCATGCGCTTCTGGAAATCGATCCTGTTTGGCAGCTTCTGAGCCCAGTGCGGTTCACCGTTGTAGTTGAGCAGCCAGGCCGGCTTGCCAAGACGCCTCATGGCGACGAAGAACTCTATGCCCTGGTACCATGGCACCGCACCATCCTGGTCGTTGGCCATAATGAGTATCGGGGTCTCAATCTTGTCAATGGAGAAGAGCGGTGAGTTCTCCCAGTAGAGGTGGGGTGCCTCCCAGATGGCAGCCCCTATACGGCTCTGCTGGCGCTCATACTGCATTGACCGGTTTACTCCCGACGCCCACCGTATGCCACCATAGGCACTGTACATGTTGACCACCGGTGCACCCGACTCGATTGCTGCAAAGAGAGTGGTGCGCGTGGTAAGGTATGCAACCTGGTACCCTCCCCAGCTGTGTCCCTGTGCGCCAATACGCTTCTCATCAACAAAGCCCTTCTCTATCAGTGACATGATACCTGGCATCACGCAGTTGTACGCACTCTGGCCGGGGTAACCGTCGATATAATATACATCAGGGTTGAAAATCAGGTAACCGTGGCTGGTATAGTAATGGTAGTCAATGGTGGACCTGCCCGGTTCGGGATTCCGGTGCCTGAATAGCTCCGCCGAGCTCTTCTCGTAGAAGTTGACTATCATCGGATATTTTTTGTTCGGGTCGAAGTCTTCCGGCTTATACAAAAGCCCCTCCAGCTCCAGCCCATCGAGCGAAGTCCACTTCACCAGCTCGGCTGTACCCCATCTGAAATCCTTCTGCTGCGGGTTGGCATCGGTGAGTCTCTTCTCAGACCTGAATGAGAGGTCTGACAGCAGGTAATCGGGAAAGAGACCGAAGTTCTCCTTCGTGTATATCAGTGCGTTGCTCTTTTTCGCCTTTACAGGGTTGCCGTAGTTGTAATCGCCTCCGGTAAGCCTGACGGGAAGAGCCTTCTTCTTCATCTCAAGTGAATAGATAGCCTGGCTGCGCGTTGCCTCGTTGACACCTTGCAGGTATTGTTTCCCGGAAGGGTCGATATATTCATTCTCGGGATCGAAATCGAGAAGCCTGTATCTTATCCTTTCGCTGCGTCCGTTACCCGTTACATTCACCGGTGCACGTCGGGCAGCGGGATCCAGTGACCATATGTCATACCTGTCTGACACCAGGAAAGCCGCGTCGTCCTTCAGCCAGCCGGCAGGCGGATATGAGCCCGGAAGATCGGGAACATCATGCAGTTCATTCCATACCGGCAATGTTTCCGGGGTCGTAAGCCTGTACTCACTGCTGGCAGCCACATCGTAGGAATACCATGAACTGTCTGCCTCATGATACCAGTAGAGGTATTTCCCTGCTGGCGAGAAGCGAGCCCTGGCCCTGAGCGCCTGCTTGATCATCTGAGCCTCTCCTGTATTGACATCAACAATCCACATGTCATTCTTTGCACGTCCCTCCCACATCGATTCGAGGTCATAGGGCAGCGACGAGAAGGCAGCAGCCTTCGGTGCATCACCCTTGTCGGCCAGCTGCAGGTCAGGCCTCTCTTCAGTGGCCAGTTGCACCGCCTTCTTCAGGTCGGCATGATAAACAGCCATATAGTACTTTTTCATCTCCCTGGACTTCCTGACCACCTGCGCGCTATGGAGGATGCCTTCCTCCCAATGCCATACATCCACATTGGCCCGCTCTTCGTCAAGAACAGTAGTATCCTTAAGCTTATACTCCGGCGAGGTGCCAAAATAGAGCCTCGGCGTCGTCTCTCCGAAGATCAGCCTGGCATTCTCATTGATGATCCATCCCTCAGGAAGGCCCTCTGTGCCCTGTGTGGCAGCCACTGTGGCCATTCCGCTCCCATCCCAGTAACATAGTGAGTATGTGTTGCCAACCTTATCTTTCTCGTCGAAAGAGAGGATGAAGGCAGCCCTCTTTCCCTCCTTGTCAATAGCCAGCTTCTTGTATTTTGCCTTGCCCGAGTAGAGCACAGTGCTCTCACCCTTCTTCAGGTCTACGATCACCACTTCCGGCTCCATCCCGTTATCATCTCCTGTTGTGGAATAGATCAGCCTCTCCGACTCCTCCGCAAACAGGAAATCAGTGACAAACCTTACCGAGTCGGTCTTGCCGCTGTTAAGGTTACGGAAGTAAAGTGTATAGCCGTTATCGGCAGATTCGCTTTTGGGCTTCTTGCCATTCCTTCCGGATTTTTCCCTGCCGGCTTCCTTACCGCTCTCCACGCCGGGCCCGTTGCCGGCTTCCGTTTCGGGGATTTCCTTTCCTGTTTCCTTTCCAACCTCCTGCTTCTTCTCACCGCCATGCCCGGCGCTGTCCTTCGGTGCTGCGGGCTTCGACTTCAGTGGCTCGGTCTGCCATGCGATCCATCCGGCCCACTTTTCAGGGACCTTGTATGATTTCAGCCTCTCAATGGTGTCAGTCTTCCCGGCAGTGACATTATATATTCCCAGCCTGTCAAGAGGCATGTCATCCTTTTTGGTCTTTTTAAGCTTCAGGGCTTTCTCCTCTTCATACGGGGTCTTGATGGTAAAAAACAGGAACCTGGAGTCAGGTGATATTTTTATTCCCGTGGCACAGCTGAAGGTCTCCTTCAGCCGGGCATCACCGTCATAAAGGGTCACAACAGGGTCTCCCTGGGAAGGCTCGGTTTTGAATGCCATCAGTGATCCGTCGTCTGATATCACCCTCTCGGTGATGCGGTTCCACTGTACAAGATCATCTATCGTCAGAGGCCTCTTCTCCTGAGCAACTGCTTGCAGAGCAAGGCCCACCAGAAGGAATATCAAAAAAATTCTTTTCATTGTCCTGTTATATTATTGTTAACCGGGTAAATGTAATATTTTATCGTAATACAAAAGATGTTCTTCAGCCTCCCTCCGTCCTGCAACCTGAAACAGATTGTCCGGGAATTTTGTTTAATTTGATCCTTAAATCAGATTAGATGAAGAGAATCCCTTATATAACCCCAAATATGCCAGTCTGCAGTAACCGGCACCAACTGAGTGTGTCAGGGTGTAACCTCTACAGAATGAGTATCGGGGAAATGAGAATGGCTGCACGGATCTTTGCAGTGACATTGCTGGCCGCAGTTTCATTCGTCGCAGCAGCACAGGGAACAGTCGTCACCGGAGTCATCAAAGATAACCGCGATGTTCCCATAGTGGGCGCCACGGCATGCCAGGTCAATACCTCCAACTGCACCGCAGCCGATATGAACGGAATCTTTCACCTTCTTCTGGAAACGGGCAGGGATATGAGCCTGAAGGTCGAATGCCTGGGATTCAATCCTGTGGAGGTTGTAATTGATGAATCGACGGTCTATCCCCTGAAGATCAACCTTACACCGATATATATCCCTGATGAGCAGTTCCCCGATGACAGTTACAGCGACTTCAGGAACAAAGTCATCATGCGGTCATCACTTACCATGGATGCCATCTTCTCCGATTTTGAAGAGTTTACTCCGGCCCTTGGATCCCACAACACAGACCTGATGAGATACTTTGCCGTAATAGGACCGGAACTCGGGGCCTCATTCTCCGGCGTCTATTTCGGCCTCGGGATCGGCATGGGCTACAGCTACCAGGATGACCTGGACACCATCTCCGTTGACCTTAACAATACACTGTACAAACTCACCATAGGCTATGACCTTGTCAGCTCCCGCAGGATAAGGATCACTCCCCTCCTCTCGGCACGGTGGCTGAGATACAGGCTGCTCAACTACCCGGGAGACAGGAAGATATCCCTTACGCGCTATCTTGATGAGAGAGACATTGACCTGAGGTTCAATCAGACCATTGCGGTGGCAGGACTGAATTTGGAGTATCTTATGTATTCAGGCATGCAGGGACGGAGCGACTACTGGTCGTTCGGAATTGCCAGCGGATATGCGGTGAAGCTTAACCGGAACCCCTGGATCTGGTCGAGGGGCAACAGGGTGATGACAGATCATTGCATAGGCCTGAATCCGCTTACATTCAGCCTGACCGTTTCATATTACAACATTGCACGATAAAAGTATATTGCCTGGAATTAAAACAACGGAGAGATATGAACTACAGGAAATTAGGAAAGAGCGGCCTTGAGGTGTCTGAGATATCACTGGGTACATGGCAGGTAGGAGGAAAATGGGGATCAAAATTTGACCCGGAACTTGCTGACTCCATCATCCGCGAAGCCATAGACAACGGGGTCAACTTCATCGACACTGCAGATGTCTATTCCGATGGCGAGAGCGAGAAAGCTGTCGGCAAGGCAGTGCAGGCATCGGGCAGAGAGGTCGGGATAGCCACCAAGTGCGGGCGACAGATAAACCCGCATGTCAACAAGGGCTACACTCCGGCCGTGCTCAGGGCATATGTTGAGGACTCACTCAAAAGGATCGGAACAGACTGTGTCGATCTCATCCAGCTCCACTGCCCGCCCACGGAGGTCTATTACCGCCCGGAAATCTTCGGGGAGTTTGAGAGGCTCAGGGATGAGGGCAAGATCCGTAACCTGGGCGTCAGTGTGGAGAAGGTGGAGGAGGCTATCAAAGCCATTGAGTACGAAAATGTCACAACAGTCCAGATAATCTATAACATCTTCCGCCAGCGGCCCCACGAGAGGCTCTTCTCCATGGCCCGTGAGAAGGAGGTGGGCCTGATTATCAGGGTTCCCCTTGCCAGCGGACTGCTGACAGGAAAATTTGCATCTGACACAAGGTTTGCACCTGGAGATCACCGGTTCTTCAACCGCAACGGCATGATGTTCGACAAGGGAGAGACCTTTGCCGGGGTGCCCTATGACAGGGGACTGCAGGCTGTGACGCGGCTGAAGGAGCTCTTCCCCGCTACGCTGCCCCTGGCACAGTTAGCCCTGCGGTGGATACTCATGCGCGATGAGGTGAGCTGCATCATCCCTGGAGCATCATCACCGGAACAGGTGAGATCAAATATTGAAGCTTCCGCCCTTCCCCCGATGACAGATGAACAGCTCTCAGCCATCAGGCAGATCTACGAAGAGGATATTATGCCGCTGGTGCATCACCTCTGGTAAACCAGTCTGCAGTCAACAGCCCACAGTCGGCAGTTGCTGTCGGCAGTCAGGCACAAGCATTCGGGACTGAAGACTGTAGACTGAGGACTGCCGACTGAGTACTGCCGACTGCCGACTGAGTACTGCCGACTGCTGACTGAGTACTGCCGACTGCTGACTGCCGACTGATTGTCCGCCATTCACCCGTTTAATTCCGCCATTGACCAGCTTTGCTCTCTTTGAAAGGAAGTATTTCCAATATATTTGCCTCTCAGTTGCCGGTTACGGCAACGGAAATGGGATTTTAAACACTTAATCACTTATAATTCATTATGGCTGATCAGAGATCCGCACTTGTTATCGGTGCCGGAATCGCGGGAATTGCCACGTCGCTGTTACTTGCACAGAAAGGTTACATGGTGGATGTGTACGAGAAGAACATATCTGCCGGCGGACGGTGCGGAAATATTATCCGCGATGGGCACCGCTTCGATGTGGGAGCAACGATGATGCTCATGCCGGAAGTCTACAGGGAGGTCTTCAGTGAGATGGGACTCGACCTGGACGTGGAGCTGCCCGTCAGGCCACTCGACGACATCTACACCCTCCAGTTTGATGACGGCACATCTCTCTCCTTCACCACCGACCCGAAACGGATGGAAAAGCAGCTCGAAAAGATAGAGTCCGGAAGCTATTCCATGGCCGTGAAATATGTAAAAACGGGTTTCGGGCTCTACAAGGAGGCCTTCGACAGGCTCCTCGGAAGGAATTTTACAGGGTTTTTTGAGTTCTTCAACCTCAGCAATGCACTTCTGCTGATCAAGCTGAAGACATATGTCAATCACTACCGGTACACCTCCCGCTTCTTCCGGTCGGAGCACCTGAGGATGGCATTCACCTTCCAGAATATATATGTAGGACAGAGTCCGTTCAGTGCCCCTGCCCTCTTCTCAATGATACCCGCGGCCGAGCTCAGTGAGGGATCAATGTTCCCTGCCGGCGGGATGTATGCAGTGGCAGAAAAGCTGATGGCAAAGGCTGTTGAGCTTGGAGTTTCGTTTCACTTTGCCCGGCCGGTCACCCGCATACTGGTGGATAAAAAGCGGGCCACCGGCGTGCTCTTCAGCGACGGGAGCGAAGCCAGGACCGATATCATTGTTGCAAATGCCGATCTGCCATATGTCTACCGCAAGCTGCTGCCGCGGAAAGGAAAATCGCGGCGCATTGAACGTATGAAGTTTTCCTGCTCGGCACTCGTTCTGCACTGGGCTCTTGACAGGCAGTACTCTCAGCTCGGGCACCATACCACATTCCTGGCCGACAATTTCAGGGAGGGACTTGACACGATCTTCCGGGACAAGTCGATGGGCGATGACCCCTGCTTCTATATACATGCTCCTGTCCGGAGCGATCCCTCCGCAGCACCCGAGGGGTGTGACACCCTGTCGGTGGCAGTGGGGGTGGGGCACCTTGACCCCGGGCATCAGGAAGACTGGAACCTGATAACTGAAAAGGCACGGAGTGCCGTCTTCAGGAAACTGAAGACAATCGGCATCGAGGATATTGAGGAACATATCAAGTTCGAGATAGTAGCCACTCCCGCAACCTGGGAGGAGGCACTCAATATAACCAGAGGGTCCGTCTTCGGCAGCCTCGGACACAACATCCTGCAGATGGGATGGTTCAGGCCCCACAACCGTGACCGCCGCTACAGGAACCTCTATTTTACGGGTGGAAGCACACATCCGGGCAACGGGATACCGATGGTGCTGCTCTCGGCAAAGCTTGTGTCAGAGAGAATAGTTAACGAACAGAAACAACAGTCTGGCAGGGAATGATGAATAACAGGGAACAGTTTACGGGTATTTTTGATTCGATCGACTTTGAGAAGATCATTGACCATCCGAATATACTTATTGCCGCCAACTTCTGGGACAATGAGCGCTACTGTGCCGCCCGCACCTGCTACAGGTTCATGCGTGCCCTCGATGACCTCATCGATGACCATAAGGCGGCCAATAAAGGTATTGCAGAGGCCGACCGGGAACTGTTTACCGGCAGGGTAAGCGAGTGGATTGAGTTGCTGCGGCCGGGAGTGGAATCACCCTTCTTCTGCAATGACCTGAAGGATACGGTGAAACGGTTCAGAATACCGCTCTGGGCACTTGAGAATTTTGCCGGATCGATGCTCTACGATGTAAACCACGACGGTTTTGCCACACTCGACGACTTCATGCAATACTCCGTTGGTGCCTCGGTGGCCCCGGCATCTGTCTTTGTGCACCTGGCAGGACTGCAGGAGCGGGACGGCGGATATCTCGACCCTCCGTTTGATGTGCGCCGCACGGCTGAACCGTGTGCAATATTCAGCTACCTCGTGCATATTATGCGCGATTTCCAGAAGGACCAGCTCAATAACCTCAGCTACTTTGCCGATGACATAATGGCCAGTCACGGCCTCACCCGGAAGAACATGATGGAGATGGCACAGGGCGCCCCGCTGACAGACGGATTCAGGGCCATGATGAGGGAATATCGTGAGATTGCCGACAGCTACCGTCTTAAAACACTCACTGTAATGGAGGAGGTCTGTCCGCAGATGGGTCCGCGCTACAGGCTGAGCCTGGAGGTCATCTTCGATCTTTACATGATGGTCTTCGAGCGCATTGACCCGGACCACGGCACCTTCTCCGCTGCAGAACTCAACCCGACCCCTGCGGAGACCAGGGAGCGGGTGAGGGGGGTCATTCTCAGGCAGTCAACAGTCTTCAGTCAGCAGTCGGCCACCTGCGCCAAGGCTACGATGGCTAAAAGCAGTCAATAGCCGGTAGACAGTAGGGAAGAATTAAGAATTAAGAATCAATGACTTAGACCGCAGGTCTGCATTTACGCAAGACGGAGCCCCGCAGAGCGGGGTAGACTGCAGCGACAGACCTTCGGACATCAGACCGTTGGACCATTCCTGCCCTCCGACTCCGACGGACGAAGTCCGCTACGTCGGACGCAGTCCGAAGCCTTGGCGTAGGAGGGAGGCATCAGACCTTCGGACATTATTGCCAAACCGTCATTAATTATTATTTTGCAGGGCAAAACAGTGCCGGTGTTCAGGAAAATCCCGCATACATATGTAATCGTATTCAGCATAGTCGCTCTCTGCGCTGTGCTGACATGGGTGGTGCCGGGAGGAGCCTTTGAGAGGGAGACGGTCAGCGTCAACGGTATAGCCCGCAGCGTGGTGATACCGGGCTCGTTTCACTATACCGACAAGAACCCACAGACATGGCAGCTCTTCTCGGCTCTCTTCGATGGCTTCGTCGACAAGGCCGACATAATCGTTTTTATACTTATCATTGGCGGGGCCTTCTGGATCATGAACGAGAGCAAGGCAATCGACGTGGCAATAGGTTCGGTGCTGCGCTTCACGGGCAGGATGGGCAAACGGGGAGTGATAAAAAAGATAGGTGTCGATAACCTGATCTTCCTGCTCATAATGACCATGTTCAGCTTTTTCGGCGCCGTCTTTGGCATGAGCGAGGAGACCATCGCCTTTACCGTTATCTTCGTGCCTCTGGCTGTCTCTATGGGCTATGACTCTATTGTGGGCGTCTCACTCTGCTTTGTAGCTGCTGCCCTGGGTTTTGCCGGGGCCTTTCTCAATCCGTTTACTATAGGCATAGCACAGGGACTGTCAGACCTGCCACTCTTCTCAGGACTGGAATACAGGCTGATAATGTGGGTGGTCATCAGTGCCGTGGGATTTGTATATATCCTTCGCTATGCCCGCAGGATCAAAAAGGACCCGAACCGCTCACCAGTAAGGCAGGATGACGACTACTGGCGCAAGCTGCACTCAGAAACCCAGGTGAAAATTGATTACCATACCCCAACATCAGCCTGGGTGATCTGGATAATTCTCATTGCGGCCATGGTGATCTTCTCTGTCACCCATCCCATGACCGGACTCTCATTCGGCGAAGGAGTGCTCAACCTCCCTGCAATACCTGTCCTGACCGCCCTTTTCGCCGTGACAGGCTGGTTCACCCTCAGGAAATCGGTCCATTTCTTTGTGATTGACCTGCTCACGTTCACCATACTCTTCCTCATCACCGGAGTGATGGGCTACGGATGGTACATCATGGAGATCGCCACCCTCTTTTTCGCCATGGGACTGGCAACAGGCATAGCCATGAGCTATGACGCCAACAGGATCACAAAGCTCTTTCTCGACGGGGTTAAGGATATCCAGTCGGCAGCACTGATAGTGGGACTCGCGGGCGGCATAGTCATCATCCTGCAAAACGGGAATATCATTGACACTCTCCTTTATAAGGTGGCGGAGTCGATCTCAGGAACAGGAAAAATGGCGTCGGTGAGCATGATGTACCTGGTGCAGAACCTGATAAACCTTGTCATGCCTTCGGGTTCGGCCAAAGCAGCACTGACAATGCCGATGATGTCACAGTTCTCCGACCTGATCGGGATCTCCCGGCAGGCGACTGTGGTGGCCTTTCAGCTGGGTGATGGTTTCACCAACATGATCACTCCCACCTCGGGTGTCCTGCTCGGTGTGCTGAGTGTGGCACGCATACCCTATGAAAAGTGGTTCAGATGGGTCCTGCCCTTTATCGTGCTGCTGCTGGTGCTGGGATTCCTCCTGCTGATACCGACAGTATTCATGGAGCTGAAGGGGTTCTGAAGAGAATTATGAGTTAAGAATTACGAATTACGAATCTGGCATTAAATGCATTGCCCAACTGATAACCTTCAACCGATATAAGGTGCAAAAAAAACCGTTCGTGTGATGCGAACGGTTTTTTTAAGCGGTAACGGAGGATCAGAAGCTATAGCCAGCGGAGAGACTGAAACCCGTATTCCGTAGTGTAGGCTCATAGTCCCAATCCTGAATGTCTGAAACCATATTCAGCAATCCCAGCTGTGCATTGAGCCTGACAAAAAACCCCATGGCCATCTCATAGCCTGCATAGATGTCAGCACCGGCGTCAAACCCACGATAATAGGCATGATCCATATCCCAGGAAGCTGACTGCTCTATCTCGTTCTTGAATTTGATCTTCTGCTCATAGGAGAGGCTGCCCATTTCCACTTTCTGTTTTCCGGCAATGCCGTAGGCAACATAGGGACCAAACCCGACGAGTATGCGGCCGCTGCCGAATTCGGGCCGGAACAGCAGATGCAGAGGCAACTCAACATAGGAGATGCATGTTGTGGTATTGTATTCATTATTGGCTGACTTCTGGGGAATCAAGCCCTCATTGTTCTTTGATCCCTTCTGCGAGAAAAGCAGGCCAGTCTGAAAGGAAAAATCTGGCGAGATGGGAATGGCAGCCTGGACCCCTGCATGGAACCGGACAATAAGCCCGTTGGTAACCTTGTCGCCGTCAGCATCCTTTCCTGTCATATTCTGAAAGTTGGGCCCCGCAACAACTCCGAAACTCACCTGAGCCTGAAGCGCAGCAACTGATAACATCGCTACTGCAATTATTATACAAATTTTTGTCTTCATGGTTTAACTATTTGGTTAATTAATTCTTCTCTGCTTCCGCTGCTGCCTCGGCCACCATCTTTTCGTTGGCAGTAATCAAGAACTCAACCCTGCGGTTTTGTGCACGGCCCTCTTCTGTCTCATTGTCATACTCGGGCAGGGTCTCACCGAAGCCCCTGGTGGTGACACGCTCAGCAGTGATCTCATGAGCAAGGAGATAGTCTGACACCGTCTGTGCCCTCTTCTCAGAGAGCGTCTGGTTGTAGTTTTCACTCCCCTTGCTGTCGGTGTGACCCTGCACCTCGATGTTCGTGTCGGGATATGCATTCAGGA
Source organism: Bacteroidales bacterium (assembly GCA_029210565.1). GTDB lineage: Bacteria > Bacteroidota > Bacteroidia > Bacteroidales > VadinHA17 > SR-FBR-E99. The sequence continues at coordinate 234,487 of JARGFQ010000002.1, read as the reverse complement.
CCTTAACCAGATTGTCAAGGCTCACGGTGGCATCTGCTGAGAGGTCCGACTGGTCAAACCCGAACAGTACGGCGCTGCTGAACTCAACAACGATACCCTCTCCCACGCGTTCAACCTTTGCGTCAGGAACGGTCTCCTTTATCTCTTCGGCCTGCTTGTCCATCTGATGACCGATTATTGCCCCGGTAGCTCCGCCGACAGTGGCGCCTATAATAGCACCCAGGGCAGGATTACCCGTGGCCTGGCCGATGACAGCTCCCATGGCTCCGCCTGCAGCCGTGCCTATGGCAGCACCCTTGGTAGCCTTGTTCATTGATGCACACCCTGACATTATCAGCGATATTGCAAAAACGACAACAATTCCGAATTTCATTTTTTTCATCATAATATTATTTTTATTTTAAAGGTATGATAGCCTGTCCCGATTTATCGGGAGAACCACACATGATTGTAGTTTTTATTTATTCGTGTTTGTGATTGTGGTCAATCATGTGGGTTTCATAATCATTCTCCTAATTAAATTAATGTGGTTTCCTGTTTCTTCATAGAGTCACTGCCCGGACTCTCAGTTAGATTTTGACATTACCGCTTCCTCAGGAGCCAGCATATATTTGGGCAGCATGAATTTCCTGAAGGATCTGATCATTTCATTGCCTTCGACAGGATACCCATCACACCGCGTATGAAGGTGGCAGAGGTAAGCACCTTAACCACCGGATGAGTTGTCCTGCGCCGTGTGGTTGAGGTACGTGAACTGCGACCCGTCTCCTTCTCCCTTGCCTTTCTCTCCTGAGCCTCTTTCCTTTTCAGTTCGGCTGAGGATATCTTCTTCTCAAGAATCTCAGCTGCACTCTCGGGGTCAACAACCCGCGAGTACTTCACCACCAGCGGTGATGAGCTGTTTATTGATGCTATCTCCTCATCCGTGAGTATATCCATCCTGCTCATCGGGGCACGTACAACCATGGCGGCAAGAGGGGTGGGTATACCCTTCTCATTCAGGGCTGTCACCAGCGCCTCGCCTGTCCCCAGTGATGTAAGGGCTTCCTCCGTGTTATACCATGTGGAGATCGGAAAGTTCTCGGCAGTCAGTCTGATATCCTTCCTGTCATTTGCGGTAAAAGCCCTCAGTGCATGCTGTACCTTAAGACCCAGCTGTGCGAGCACCGGCGCAGGCACATCCATCGGATTCTGCGTGATGAAATATACTCCCACACCCTTGGAACGAATGAGCTTGACGATTGTTTCAATCTGCTCAAGCAGGACCTTGCTGGCCTGGTTAAAGACAAGATGAGCCTCATCAATGAAGATCATCAGTTCCGGTTTGGGTTGATCGCCTTTTTCCGGCATGGTGTTGTACACCTCTGCCAGCAGCGACAGCATAAAGGTGGAGAAGAGCTTGGGCTTGTCCTGTATATCTGTCAGCCGGATGATGTTTATATAACCGTTGCCGTTGCTGTCACGGCGCATCAGGTCCTTAATGTCAAATGACTCCTCACCAAAGAAGCGGTCGGCACCCTGCTGCTCCAGCTCTATTATCTTGCGCAGTATGACGCCGGTGGATGCAGGTGACATGGCGCCGTACTCCTTCTCAAGCTCAGCCTTGCCCTCGCCCTGAAGGTACTGGATCACCTTCCTGATATCCTGCAGATCAACCAGTCCCAGCTTGTTGTCATCGCAGTATTTGAAGATGATTGACATAATCCCTCCCTGGGTATCGTTCAGGTCGAGTATCCGCGAGAAGAGCACCGGCCCGAATTCCGAGACCGTCGCTCGCAGACGTACTCCGTTCTGTTCGGAGATAGTCAGCAACTCTACCGGGAAGCCCATTGTGGAATAGGGCAGGTTGATATTCGCGTGCCTGTTGGTAATAAACGGGGTCTCCTCCCCCGGCCTGGCCAGTCCGCTGAGGTCACCCTTGACATCCATCACCAGCGATGGTATCCCCTTCATCGAGAGCTGCTCGGTGATAACCTGCAGGCTCTTGGTCTTGCCCGTGCCTGTTGCTCCGGCAATCAGACCGTGCCTGTTAAGCGTCTTCAGAGGTATCCTGATATGGGCATCAGCGACAGCCTCACCGTCAAGCTTGGCACCGCCAAGGACAATGAAATCGCCCTTGCAGGCATAGCCCTGGTTCATGTAGTTCAGAAATTCTTCCTTCTTGCTCATTTCCGGTTATTATTTGATGAAAAAGCCGCTGGAGAACTGCTTCCCCAACGGCTTTCTAAATTAGTTAATTTATTTGATATTATTTGGAGCCGAGCACATCTTTTACTTTGGCTGCCAGCGCCTCTCCCCTGAGGTTATGGCCTACTATCACCCCCTCACCGTCAATAAGGAAGTTGGCCGGAATGCCTGTCACGGCATACAGCTTGGCAGGAGCACAGTCCCAGTACTTCAGGTCAGAGATATGAGTCCAGGTAAGTTTGTCATCCTCTATCGCCTTGAGCCAGTCCTCCCTGTTGCGGTCAAGTGACACGCCCAGCACGTCGAAACCCTTCTTGTTGTACTCGTTCCATACCTTTACCACGTTCGGATTCTCCTGGCGACACGGGGGACACCATGCTGCCCAGAAATCAACCAGCAGCAGCTTCGTATCACCGCCCAGCTTCGAATAGAGCGATACAGGATTGCCTGCAGTATCATTCAGCGTGAAATCGGGAGCCTTCTGTCCAACGGAAACAGCCTTGAGCTGAACAACTCTCTCCTTCAGGGTGACAACCGACTGAACCTTGTTAAGCGACGTGTCAAGATTTCCAAGGAGACTCTCAAGCTCATCAGCCTCAAGATAATAGGAGATCTCATTCAGCACCGTGGGCGAAACATATGATGAAGGATTGTTCGCAATAAACTCCTTCCTCATTTCGGTCTGCCGGGCATCGAGTGCCTCCAGCTCCGCCTCAATGGAGGCTGCGAGCTCAACATCTCCTGCCATCCTGGCTTCACGGTAACGATCGTAAATCTTTGACATCTCGGCATTAGACTCATCAAACGCCGTCTTGTAAGTGTCAAACTCACCCTGGGTAAGGGAGCCGGCAACAGAGGCCAGCCACAGTGAGTCGGCATGGCCGTGTACGGTAATGTCGGAGTTCTCAATAAAGAAACTGAGGCCTCCCCGCTTGTCTTTTATAGCAAGGTTTACCATCTGAGGGTACTCCACCGTTCCGATCATCTCAAAGGAGCCGTTCTCGAGGGTTGCTGAGTCAATAACATCATAGCCGCCGGGTATACGTTTCTGCAGGATTACCACTTCACTGCCTGCACCGTCAATGGTGCCCGTGATCCTGTATTGCGGTTCCCTGGAACATGATGCCGCAATTGCCACTATTAAAAGAAGGATTGCTGTCTTTTTCATTTTAACGATTTTATCAATATAACACTCTAATTATTTGAAGGTTCAAACATACATAAAAACAGTCGGTTTTCACACATGCAAGACAAAATAGGCATGATTTTCAGAGGAAAAAGTGGAATATTTGATTATCGGCAATTGCTGCTGAAGTATTTGTCGAGCAGCATCAGTGCCGGCTTGTAGGATGTCACTTCGCCTTCGCGAAGCTGTTTCTCCAGCTCGGGCAGCAGTGCCATCACCTCCGGATGGTTGTAGAATGAGAACTTAAGAGTGTCTATAATGGTTTCATGCATTCTTGTGACCGCCTGTTCCCTCCTTCTCTCCCAGAACCACCCGTTGCCCTTGGTCAGGCTGACGTAATCACGCACCGTCTCCCAGACATCATTAATACCTGTCTTCTCAACTGACGAGCAGGTCATCACCCTGGGGCTCCACTTTGAGAGTGCGGGAGGAAACAGATGCAGTGCATTCTTGTACTCCACCCTTGCCATCTCGGCCTTTTGCCTGTTATTGCCGTCGGCCTTGGTTATGATTATAGTGTCTGCCATCTCCATGATTCCGCGTTTGATACCCTGCAGCTCATCGCCGGCGCCGGCAAGCATGAGCACCAGGAAGAAATCGACCATGGAGTGTGCGGCAGTCTCTGACTGGCCTACGCCCACAGTCTCGACAATTATCGTGTCAAACCCGGCGGCCTCGCAGAGGATTATGGTCTCACGCGTCTTGCGTGCCACCCCGCCGAGAGTACCTGCTGCCGGTGACGGCCGTATGAAGGCATCAGGGTCAAGGCTCAGCTGCTCCATCCTTGTCTTGTCGCCCATGATGCTGCCCTTGCTCTGCTGGCTGCTGGGGTCAATGGCCAGCACTGCCAGGCGCCTGCCGTAGTGACGCGTAAGCATGGTGCCAAAGGTGTCGATGAAGGTGCTTTTCCCCGCTCCCGGGACACCGGTAATACCGAGCCTGACAGAGCGGGAGCTGGCAGGCAGACAACGTTCCACCACCGCCTGGGCTAAATCATAATGCTCCGGCAGTGAGCTTTCTATTAGTGTTATGGCCTGACTGAGAATGGTACGGTTGCCACGCAGGATGCCATCGGCATAATCATCAGCAGTGAGCTGTTTCTTCCTGTTTCGCCTGAGACGGTCAGCCATATCGGGGTTGATGCTCGGGGGCTGCACAACTCCCTTTTGAACCGAAAGTGCTCCGGCCTGACCTTTTTCCCTGCTCATCTCCTTCCTGTCCCCCGGCTCTCCTTTACTTTGCTGAACTCTCCTCCACAAGAACCTGACCCTTGATCATCAGCATAACCTCCGAATTCTTGGGATCATTGGTGTAGATGAAGATGTTCTTGTATATCTGTCCTTTGTACCCGCCGGAATTGAATCTGGCCTTGATGGAACCCTGAGCGCCCGGTTTGATCACATTCTCGGTGGGCATCAGTGCCGTGCATCCGCACCCCGACTTGACATGCCTGATTATCAGATCACTCTTGCCCTCGTTGGTGAATTTAAATTCAACATCGGCAGAGGATCTCTGTTTGATGGTACCGAAATTGACTGTGTTCGACTCCAGCTTCAGCACGGGCGCATTGGCCAGTTTCTGGCTGCTCAGTCCTGAAAAGTCCTCAACAAGGTTTGCAGAGACATAGAGATAAATGTTCTTCTGCTGCTCTCCGTTTACCTTAAGGCGGATAAGATCATTGACATTACCCCAGCTGCTGCTGTTGAGTTTTGCATCATAGCTGCCCTCTATCACCCCTTTCTCACCAGGCTTCAGTGTGGCCGGGTTCATCTTCAGCGACAGGTGTGCGGGGACACCTTCAAACTCGACCGTTGCCGGTTCCTTAGAGGTGTTGATGACGGGCATCACCCTGATCTTCTTTTCGTTCTTTTTCGTGGTTGTGAAAGCCAGATGGTTCGACTGGAACCTTACCGGCCCCACGGCAAAGGTGTAAATCTCTTCCACGGTCTTCTCGCGAGGCACTACCTGTCCCTCAATGATGAGTACGTTGACAGGTGGCCTGGCGTTGGTGTAGACCGAGATGCTCTTCGCAAAGCGGCTGCTGTAACCACGTGGGTCAAAGACCGCCGTGACAAAACCCTTGCCTCCGGGAGGAACAGGCGCTTTGGTATAATCAGATGCCGTGCATCCGCATGAGGGTTGTACCCTGGTGATGACAAGAACGGAATCGCCGGTGTTGGTGAAGTTGAAAACCGCCTTCTGCTTCCCGGCCTCCTCCTTTATCGTCCCGTAATTATGACGCGTATCTTCAAACTTAATCCTGGGCTGTGCCCATAACCCGGCAGCAAACAATAACAAAACAACAGCTGATAAAATCCTTTTCATATTCAAACTTATTTTATAACCTGGTCAGACATCAGGTTGATTTCTGGTTACACTTGACATAACAAAGATCAAGCCAGTTATATTGCATCAGAATCAGCTCCAAAAATAATAAAAATCAACAAGGCTCTGTTTTTTTATTGGTTATTCCATTAGTTTTGCCATACGGATGCCTGCCTTTGGAACAGATTTTGCTGAAACCGCAAGGTGCAGTTCCGTTTTGCCTATGCGCTTGAAAAGTCCCGTCATACTTGCACTTGCAACCCTCCTGCTGCTGACTGCCTTGCCGGCATCAGGACAATTCTACAACGGTATGCAGATGACCTTCGGCAAGAACCGTGTGCAGCACAGAGACTTCTACTGGACCTATTTCAGGTTTGATGATATTGACTGCTACTACAATGAGTTTGGTCGCGAGGTGGCTGAGTATGCCTCAGTGGTGGCGGAGCAGAAGCTGAACGAGATAGAGGACTACTTCGACTACACCCTCGACAAGCGCCTGATACTCATAGTATACAACAAGAAGAACGATTACCGGCAGAGCAATATCGGACTTATCTCAGCCGAGGAGGACTACAACGTCGGAGGCTACAGCCGCGTCATCAAGAACAAGGTGATGCTATGGTTCAACGGCGACCATGAAGAGTTCAACAAGGTGATCGCGTCGGCAATAGCCGAGATGGTGGTATATGAGATGCTTTACAATGCCGATGTCCGAGACAGGACCACCAGCAGCTCCCGGATACAGATACCCGACTGGTACATCAAGGGACTCATTAACTACGTAGCCTTCGGATGGGACAGTGAGACCGACAACCGTGTCAGGGACGGGTTTGAGAACGGCAGATACAGGAACCTCGATAACCTCGAGTACGAAGAGGCTGTCTATGCAGGGCACTCATTCTGGAAATACATTGGCGAGACCTACGGCGATGCCATCATACCCAATATCATCTATCTGTCAAAGATCTACAAGAATATTGAGGACGGATTTTTATACGGGCTGGGGAAGAGCATAAAGGACACCTACCGTGACTGGAAGGATTTCTATGCAGAGTATTACAGTGTCAAGCCGGGTGAAGAGTACAGGAAACCGCCCGAGATCAGAAAGTCAAAGCCCCAGGAGCGCTATACATCGGCGAAGATCAGTCCCGACGGACGAATGATAGCCTATGTCTCCAACGACTGGGGCAAGCGAAGGATCTGGATATATGACACCTCCACCGGCAAATCGAAAAAGATATTTACCGCTGAGCCAAAGTACGAACAGTCGGTTGACCACACCTACCCCGCGATTACCTGGCACCCCGGAGGCCAGATACTGACCTTCGCCAATGAGGAGAAGGGCGGCGTGGAGCTCTACTTCTACCGCACCGACCTGAAGAACATGGAGCATAGAACCATGCCCTTCTTTGAGAAGGTGCTCTCACTCTCCTACTCACCCGACGGCACCCGCCTGCTGGTCTCTGCCATCATCAACGGCATGACCGATCTCTATCTCCACACTATTATCAGCGGCACCAACGAGCGCATAACCTATGATGTGGCTGATGATTTTGACCCCTCATTCATCAGGGGAAAGGATGAGACCATAATCTTCTCCTCAAACAGGCTTACCGACACCCTCACCAACAGGGGTGATCCTCAGGAGAAGACAGGACTTACCTTCAATCTCTTTGCCTATGACCTCAAATCCCGGGGTAACATGCTCACAAGGCTTGATGAGGGCACGCTCAACGATTACCTTGACCCGATGCAGGCCTCTGCCCTCTCCACGGGTTATATCAGCAACGGCAACGGTATCCTGAATTACTACGATGCCGCCGTTGACAGCTCCATCGCCTTCATTGACACAGCCCTTCATTACATGTACTTCATCGACGGGCGCCAGGCAACAGATTTCCCCCGCAACCTGGAAGCCTTTGACAGGAACCGAGGTCAGGATGCTGCCGTGATCTTCAACAACGGACGCTACAGGCTCCATGCCGGGGCAACAGGTGACGCGCCCCAGGTCAGGGACAATGAGATACTAACCACATCCTGGCGCGAGGAGGAGTCAGCCATGCTGAGGGCCGCCGACAGCATCAACCGTATCAGGGACTGGCTCCTGGCGGAACGGGCACGCATGAACGACACTCTCGAAAAACCACTCTACGAGTACTATGCGGCCGACGAACCCATCGATTTCCGCAACTATGTCTTCGAAAAGGAGAAGGAGAATTTCTACGAGCTGCAGTGGCGGAAGGATTACATGGACATTGACCTTGACACCTCGCGGGTGCCGATGCCCACCGCCCTGGTCTACAGGCCCGCCTTCTACAATAACTACACTGCCACACAGATAGACTTCAATTTCCTGAACAACACCTACCAGGCCTACAACGGCGGAGCACCCTATTTCAATCCCGGCCTTAACATGCTCTTTAAGCTGGGTACCATTGACCTCTTTGAGGATTATCGTATTACTGGCGGCTTCCGATTCTCCGGCAACTTCGACAGCAACGAGTACCTGGTCAGCCTGGAGGCCCTCAGGGGAAAGTTTGATAAGCAGTTACTGTTTCACAAGCAGTCGTTTGACAGCTACAATGATACTCTCTATTACAAGATAAAGAGCTACACCACCTATGGCTCTCTCAGGAAGCCGTTGAGCGCAGTGCTTGCCCTGAAGGGAACCCTCACCTACCGCTATGACAATTACGTTATCCAGTCAACTGACCAGGCCAGCCTCATGGCTCCCTCATCAGACCGCCACTGGGCAGGATTAAAGGGCGAGGTGATATATGACAATACCCGCAGGCGCACTATTAACATATACTACGGCACCAGATTCAAGGTGTTCGGAGAATACTACAGGGAGGTCACTGAAAGAAAAAGCGACATGTTCGTTCTCGGTGCCGATTTCAGGCACTATCAGAAGATCCACCGTGACCTGATCTGGGCAAACAGGTTCGCAGCAAGCACCTCATTCGGTCCTTCACGACTGATATATTACATGGGCGGCGTCGACAACTGGATGGGATATCTCTTCAACAAGGTGCCGATGTTCGACCAGACCGTACCCGTCAACCCCAACGTCAACTACGGATTCCAGGCCCTGGCCACCAATATGCGGGGATTTACCCAGAATATCCGCAACGGAAGCAACTTTGCACTGATAAACAGTGAGATACGCTGGCCTGTGGTAAGATATTTTGCAGGTCACCCCCTCCGCTCCAACCTCCTCAACAGCATCCAGATTGTCGGCTTCTATGATATAGGCATGGCCTGGTCAGGATGGGACCCGTGGGGCAATGAGAACTACTGGAATGATAAGGTGGTGCGCAACGGTCCCGTGGTGGTAAGACTCGATGCCATGCGCAATCCCCTGGTGCAAGGTTTCGGCGGAGGTTTGAGAGCACAGCTCTTCGGTTATTTCGTCAGGGGTGACATCGCATGGGGCATCGATAACGGCTACCTCCTCCCGAAAATATTTTACCTCTCTTTCAGCCTCGATTTCTGATTCCTGAATGGACCGGTCCCTCAATGCCCGAAATCCTTGAAAAAGTGGCAGTAAAAAGTCTTCTGCAAGGGGTCTGGCCGGCTCCCGCAGAGCTAACGGGTAATGACTGGCATCATATTTGAATAGCAGATATGCAAGGGCAAATTTTATCAGAATTTGGTTAGGAACTTAATAAAATAAAAGATAATTTTACGCCCGTAATCTTTAAAACAAATTCAATAATGGCTTACAAAATTTCAGATGACTGCACAGCTTGCGGAACCTGCATAGATGAATGTCCGGTTGAGGCTATAACTGAGGGAGATATCTACGTGATAGACCCTGATATATGTACCGATTGTGGTGCCTGCGCCGACGTATGCCCTGTAGAGGCAATTCATCCGGCTTAAACCGCATTCGCTTTCCAGGAAAACCGGAAGCTGTCTGTAAGGGCAGCTTCTTTTTTTTGAATCAGTCAGGATTATACCTGGCGCCGCTCAGGATAGCCTGGCAGTCGTTCATGCTCATCAGCTCCTCCATCGTCACCGAGGGGTTTGCATTCATGAACTTCTCGATTATCCTGAAGCCGATCCAGACTATTGCCCTGCCGGGCGACTCCTCCGAAAAATAGGTAGTGAACGGCGCCTCACCTGTAAACTTGCGTATCAGGAAACCGTCAGTGGAGAAGAGCAGGTCATTCCCGACAAGATACTCCCACATCTCACTCTCCCCCTGCCTGCAGAAATCCAGCTGGGCTGCCGTATAACCGTGAAGAAGCGTGTCTGCAACAGAGGGCATCATACGCTTTGTGAAATAGACCAGCTTGGCCTCATGCAGCATGGAGTTGAGAAGGTTCCTGGTACCGTACCCGATCTCCCTGTAATCCCACTCCGTCGACGCCCACGCATACATACAATCGCCGGCAGAATGGGCAGGTGTCATCTTGCGGGCCTGGTAACTGTAAATGCCTAGAGAAGGATAGTATTTCGAATCAGCACCAAGGTAACGGTCAAGACTTACCATCAGCAGTGAGTCATCGACGATTATGCTGTTGTTAAAAACGGAGATGCAGGTGATAACCTCGGGTACCACCCTGTCAGGGAAGTAATATTTGTAATGTCTGAAAGCCCCTTCAAGCTCCTTCTCAAGGTTTTTATTGTCAGGAAAGACGCGCTTCACATCATCCCACAGTTCCAGGTTGCGCAGGTCGGTGGCAAAAAGGATAAAGGCCGAGGGCCATCTCTCATCGCTTATATCTCCGAGTCCGATGACACTGCTGTAAATATTCAGGGTATTGCCATGCTCCTGTTTCAGCGACTCAGCCCTGGCAGCCAGCTCATTCGGCGGAGTCTCAAAAATGGCGCTGCAAAGATCCCTGACTTCCAGGTCACACTCAATACCTGACAGGTCAACCTTGTATGGATCACGGTGGCATGAGATGAGTGAAGCCAGTATCAGCAGGGCAGCGAGGAGAGAAGTCAGTGAAAGTCTGTTGGTCATATTCGACGTAATAAGATCTTTTTTCGCAAAATAAGGACATTTATTTATAATTTTGAGCGGCAAACTACGAGAAGATGAACAAAACAATCAAACTGTCGGTTCTCAGGATTCTGGCTGTTGCAGCCCTGGTCACTGCACCCGTGTGCCTTTCGGCCCAGGAACTGGAATTTACCGTTCATGCTGACCCCGTTATCTCCTGGATGGGCTCAAACGAATCGGAATACAGGGGAGAAGGAGCAAAAGCCGGGTTTGACATCGGACTGAATGTACTTCATTTCTTTGCTGACAACTATGCCATATCATCAGGCCTGAGCTTTCTGTCAGCAGGCGGGAGGCAGAGCACAGATGAGGAACATACAATTGTCTTCACCAACTTCAACGAGCAGCTGGATCCGGGAACTGAGGTACGATATAACATTCACTACCTGAATATCCCTGCCGGAATACGGCTGCAGCCCGACCAGGTGGGCTACCTGACATACTTCACTGACCTGGGATTCGATATCAGGATGCGGATCAAGTCGACCATTGACGTGCCGGCTCTGGATATCAGGCATGAAAATGCGAGGAATGAGGTATACGGCCTCAATGCCGGATGGCATATAGGCATCGGAATTGAATATGAGCTGGCTATAGACGCATCTATCGTTGCTGGACTGGGCTATGCACAGGATTTCTTCGACATAACCAAAGACCTTGAGGATGCAAGCCAGCTCGACGACAGGTCGGGCATCAGGATGGTAAAGATCAGGCTGGGATTTAAATTCTGAACATCCGGCAATGAGGGTCGCACTGGCACAGCTGAGTTATATTCCGGGTGACATCCCCGGCAACAGGGAGAAGATCATCGCCTCCATCGGTATTGCGAAAAGCGGGGGAGCCGATCTCATAGTCTTCTCCGAGCTCGCTGTCACCGGTTATCCGCCCCTTGACCTGCTGCTCCGGAGTGATATTGTCAATGCCTCAATGACATCTGTGGAGGAGATCGCCATACATTGCACGGGAATAGCCGCCATCGTCGGAGGCCCCTCGCCCAATAGCGGTCTCTACGGCAAAAGCCTGCACAACTCCGCCTTCTTCCTGCAGGACGGCAGGGTGAAAGCCGTGACCTCCAAGACCCTCCTGCCTACTTACGACATCTTTGACGAAGACAGGTACTTCCAGACCGGTAACATCTTCCGGACGGTGGAATTGAACGGAACCAGGATAGCAATAACCATCTGTGAGGATATATGGGACGAGCAGCCTTTCGGCGACAAGGGCCTCTGGCGGCTTTACGGCGTCACACCACTTGATGAGATCATGAAGGAGAATCCCTCCCTGATAATAAATATCGCTGCCAACCCATTCTCTCACAACAGGATAAAGATCAGGGAAGAGGTTTTCTCCAGAAATGCACGGGAGTACGGCAAGCCTCTCATATCAGTCAACCAGGTTGGCGGCTATACGGAACTGATCTTCGACGGATCGTCAGTACTGATCGATTCTGACGGAACCGTGCTCGAGAGACTGGCATTCTGCGAGGAAGAGGTAAGGATAGCCGATCTGCCGGTTCCTGAAGGCACAAGAGAAAAGTACTCCTGCCCGGCAGGTTTCCCTGAAGATATGACCGCACATGTGCACCGTGCGCTGGTGACGGGCATAAGGGACTTCTTTGCCAAGAGCGGACTCAAGAAGGCGATAGTGGGTCTGTCAGGCGGTCTTGACTCGGCTGTGGTCCTTGCCCTGGCTGCGGAAGCACTGGGACCTGAGAACACCCTCTCACTTCTGATGCCGTCTGTATGGTCCTCTGACCACTCCGTGGCCGACTCCGTAAAGATGGCTGAAACACTGGGCGCACCCTACCACATCATTAGTATTGAAGAGGCCCGGCAGGCAGTCGACAAAACCCTGAAACCCTTCTTTGCCGATAGGGAACCCGACGTGACCGAGGAGAATATCCAGTCGAGACTGCGGGCAGTGATGCTAATGGCTTTTGCAAACAAGTTCGGGCATGTGCTCCTCAACACTTCCAACAAAAGTGAAGCCGCGACGGGCTACGGAACACTCTACGGTGACATGGCCGGTGGACTTTCGGTCATTGGCGACCTGTACAAAACAGAGGTATTCCGACTGGCAGAAGAGATAAACTCCCAAAGGGAGATCATCCCCCATGCCATCCTCATCAAGCCTCCTTCGGCAGAACTGAAACCCGACCAACTCGACACTGACACACTGCCACCCTACCACCTGCTCGACCCCGTGCTCTACAGCTATATAGATCTTGAGAGGTCAGCAGACCATATTATCGGGGAAGGATTTGACCCGGAACTGGTGGAAAAGGTGATCAGGCTGGTACGCATCAGCGAGTTCAAAAGAAAACAGACTCCCCCTATCCTGCGCGTCTCCGCAAAAGCATTCGGCAGCGGCAGGAGAATACCTATCGTGGCCAGATACCGTTGACTTTCCCCGGTCACCTCCAACTACTTGTACTATAGTGTGTTAAAAAGTGTTAATTTTCACCTGGACCAGCATTTTTAATATCTTTGCATATGTTATTCAACATACGGGGAAATGGTTTATAGTGATCCTTACATGGAACAGTGCCTTGAGGGCCCTTTTTCGCTTTTCAGGGAACTGTCTGACGAAGAGAAGGAGTTTCTGCTTCGTGATCACATCTGTTCATCTTTCAGAAAAGGGGATGTTATCTTTACCGAGGGGGCCAGGCCTGCCGGTCTTTACTGTCTCGCCTACGGCAAGGTGAAGGTGTTCAAGGAGGGCATCGGAGGCAGGGAACAGATCATAAGGATGATCAGGCCTCAGGGACTCATGGGCTTTTCCGCCATCATTGCAGGCACCAGGTATTATGCCTCGGCAGTAGCCATTGAAGAATCGGGTGTCTGTCGGATCGACAGCAATCAGTTCCTGAAGCTCCTGCAGCGCAATTCCGACCTCTCCATCAAGCTCATGCGTATGATGGCACTTGAATTATCCTTCTCCAGTAAAAGAACGGTATCCCTGACCCAGAAGCATATAAGAGGCCGGCTTGCTGAGTCACTGCTGGTACTGCGTGACACCTACGGAGTCGAGAATGACGGTAAGACCATCAGGGCATATGTCTCCAGGGAAGACCTGGCATGTCTCTCAAACATGACCACTTCCAATGCCATCAGAACCCTCTCGGTGTTTGCCACCGAGTCAGTAATTGCCCTGGAAGGTAAAAGAATCAGCATTGTAGATCCTGCAAGGCTCGAGAAGATCAGCCACATGGGCTGACGGTCATCGTCTGACCGCCTCCAGGTAACATGAACGGCAGAGTGGCTCGTAAATATCCTTCTCACCCAGCACCACCACCTTCTCGTCATCGGTCTTTCGGTGTGAATAATGGGCAAGGTTGCCACACCTGACACATATCGCATGTACCTTGGTCACATACTCGGCTATCGCCATCAGCGCAGGCATGGGTCCGAAGGGTTTGCCTGCAAAATCCATGTCGAGCCCTGCCACGATCACCCTTGTGCCCGAATCCGCAAGGGCCGAACAGACCTCCGGAAGAGTGTCGTCAAAGAACTGGGCCTCGTCAATACCAACAACCTCAACGCCGGCAGCCAGAAGCAGTATCGACGAGGTATTCTCAACGGGGGTGGAAACGATCGACTTCTCATCGTGTGACACTACCCTGGTCTCCGAGTATCTGGTGTCAAGTGACGGTTTGAAGATCTCAACCCTGAGGCCGGCATACATGGCCCTGCGCACCCTTCGGATCAGCTCCTCGGTCTTGCCTGAGAACATCGACCCCGCTATAACCTCGACAGATCCGCGCTTGCCGGCATTGAGGACTGAATTTTCGAGAAACTCCATACTTAAGCTCTGGGTTAGGCCGTTCAGTATTGTGACACTATTATTAAGGCTGAGAAGATCAGAATTAATTACTTTTGCAAAATAAAGAAAACGATCATTATAAAAAACAAAGAGAGATGGATTTCACAAAAGCAGTAGGCATTATAGGAAGGGATCTGGAGGAGGCGATTGCAATGCTTGACCAGCTCTCGGAAGTACCCGGCTCGCATATTGCAGAGACCGAGCTGGCAAAGTCGAGGATCCGCAGTGCATCTGACATGCTGAAGCTCCTCCCCGGGCTGTACGGTGCCGGCGAAGCCCGAACGGCAGGCCATTCAGTTGTGGCCGGCGAGTCGAAGAGCGTGATTGTCGAGACTGCCGAAAAGGCGGTGACAACCGGGAAAAGTACGACCGCCGCGACCGCAGACGAGGCAGCGACAATTGAGAAAAGCATGACCGCAGACGAGGCGGCGACAATTGAGAAAAGTGCGACAACCGCGACCGTTGAGAGGGAAGTGACAACGGAGAGGAAGGTCACGATTGAGAATAGTGAGGTGGCAGGACAGAGAGGAGTGATTGAAACGGCAGCCCCTCATGCAAGTATTGAGCCTGAAAAAGATGAATCCGAAACCGTGAAGAGCCCTGCCGGGTCAAAAGCCAGGCCACAGGAGAGTGTGAAGGCGATACTGGCCGACAGGTTCGGAGTGACGGGAACCCTTGGAGAAAAGATGTCTTCATCAAGAAAGGATGAGGTGGTTACCTCAGTGATGCACAGCAAGCCTATAGCTGATATCGCTGCCGCAATCGGCATCAATGACAAGTTCTACTACATACGTGAGCTCTTCAGCGGTGATACGGCAGCTTACGGTGACGCTGTCAGCAGGCTGAATGCGGCCGCATCACTCGGTGAAGCGATGAAGATACTCGACGAGAGCACCGTCATGGGCTCCGACCCCGCGGCACAGTCGTCTTTTGTTGATGTGGTACGAAGAAAATTCAGTCTGAATGTCTAAGCTGATCCTGGTACCTACTCCTATAGGCAACCTGGGTGATATTACCGTGCGTGCCCTGGAGGTGCTCAAATCGGCTGACCTGATCCTTGCCGAAGACACCAGGAAGAGCCGCATACTGCTTGACCACTATGGCATAAGGGTTCCTCTCCGTTCGCACCACAAGTTCAATGAACACAAGACCATTGAGTCGCTCTGTGACCTGATGGAAAGAGGCACGGTCACGGCTCTCATCACCGATGCCGGTACCCCGGGCATCTCCGATCCGGGATTCCTGCTGGTACGCTTGTGCATCGAGCGGGAGATCCCCGTTGAGTCGCTCCCCGGCCCCACAGCATTCGTCCCGGCACTGGTAAACTCCGGGTTGCCGTCAGACCGCTTCTGCTTCGAGGGATTCCTGCCGCAGAAGAAGGGCAGGCAGAAGAGGATCTCAGCCCTGGCCGGCGAGGAGCGAACAATGATATTTTATGAATCGCCCTTCAGGCTGGTAAAGACCCTGGAGGAGCTGGCAGCAGCGCTCGGCGCTGAACGCCGCGCCTCTGTATCAAGAGAACTGACAAAGAAGTTCGAGGAGACGGTGCGGGGCAGCCTCTCATCACTGGCAGCACATTTCCGCGAGACAGCCCCGCGGGGCGAGATAGTGATAACAGTGGCAGGCTCCCGCGACAAAACCGCAGGTCATGTCACGGGATCAGAATAGCGGCTTGCGGCCGTTGTCGTCTGGGGAGAAGTCGCTGTAGTCTGACGAGAGATCATCATTCATCTTTGATCCCAGGGTGTATACCCCTCCCGGCGCCGCGTCGGGGTACCCGGCCTCACTGCCGAAGTCGTCAGGCTCAACAAAGGTGGCACGATCCTCCTTGAAGTAAAGGAGTATCTCATCAGTAGGGCCGTTACGGTTCTTGGCAAGGATAATATCAGCATGACCCTTTGTCGACTGTCCGTCCTCGAACTGCGACACCCCCATCTTCTCAGGCCTGTGGATAAAGACAACCATGTCGGCGTCCTGCTCTATGGCACCAGACTCACGAAGGTCGGAGAGCATGGGCTTCTTGTTGCCCCCGCGTGTCTCCACCGACCTGTTGAGCTGCGAGAGAGCCAGCACAGGCACCGCCAGCTCCTTGGCGATGCTCTTCAGCGAACGGGAGATGGAGCTCACCTCCTGCTCGCGGCTGCCCGCATCGGGCGGACCGGTCATCAGCTGAAGGTAGTCGACAACCACCAGGTCAAGCTTACCCTGGGCCTTGAGCCTGCGGCATTTGGCCCTCAGCTCAAAGACCGAGATGGCCGGAGTGTCATCAATATATATCGGGGCCTCGGTGAGTGCTTTGATGCGTGACTCAAGCAACGACCACTCTTCTGCTGAGAGCTTGCCGTTGCGGATCTTCTCGCCGGGGATCTCAGTCTCGGAGACTATTAGCCTGTTAACCAGCTGTATGGCTGCCATCTCCAGCGAGAAGATCGCCACCTTCCTGCCGTGATTGATGGCCATGTTGCGTGCCATGGTTAGGGCAAAGGCAGTCTTGCCCATCGAGGGCCTGGCGGCAATGATCACCAGCTCGGACTTCTGCCATCCGGAGGTGAGCCTGTCAAGCTTCGTAAAGCCCGAAGGTACGCCCACAAGTGCATCCTCCTTCTTGCCCAGCTCCTCTATCTCCGACAGTGCCTGCTTGATGACCTCATGGATGGGGGCAACCTCATGCTTGATATTGCCCTCGGCAATACGGAACAGCTCATCCTCACTCTTGTCAAGCAGCTCGGTGACATCAAGCGTGTCCTCATAAACCATATTCTGAATGAGAGTGGCTGCCCGTATCAGCTCACGCTGAATATACTTCTGCAGCACAATCCGGGCATGATACTCTATGTTGGCGGCAGAGACGATCCTCGATGTCAGCTCTGTGAGATAGACTGCACCGCCGGCCTCGTCAAGATCATTGACCCTCTTCAACTCCTGGGTGACGGTCAGCAGGTCTATCGGCTGGTCACGCTTGTTGAGCTCTAAAATGGCGGCAAAGATCTTCTGATGCGCTGCAGAATAGAAGACCTCGGGCCTGAGCATGTCAACAACCATCCTGGCTGCCTCTATCTCCAGCATCGCTGCACCAAGAACAGCCTCTTCCATCTCGGGCGACTGAGGCGGCACCCGGCCACCCTCAGGTATGACAACCACCGAAGACCTTTTATCCTGCCTTCCTCTTGAAGTTACCTGTGACATTAAATATTAAATTGTTAATCAGTTAGTTAGAAATCAAATCCGGATACTCCCGCCGTGGTCAAATTTAACAATAACAACAGTCAGGATTCCAACTCTTCTCTTTTTTGTTTCAAACAGCAGTTGTTAAAAAGATGTTGAAAACGGATAATATGGTGAAAGATGAGGATATTTGAAAAGGTTGGTATATTTTTGATCTCATAAGAGAGGGGCGGTTATGGTTGTATTTCCCGGAGCCAAGATAAACATAGGGTTAAGGATCGTTGAAAAGCGGCCCGACGGTTATCATAATATAGAGACCTTCTTTTACCCCGTTGCACTGGCTGACGCTCTGGAGTTTGTTGTAAGGAAGGACAGCAGGAGGAGTGACACCCTGACGGTCACCGGGGTGATGGAGGAGGGCGATCCGGAAGACAATCTTGTCATGAAGGCTGTTGAACTGATGCGCCGTTCGTTCGATTTCCCCTTTCTGCGTATTCATCTGCACAAGAACATACCTGTGGGTGCCGGCCTGGGCGGCGGGTCATCCGATGCTGCAGGCATGCTTAAAGCGCTGAACAGGTATTTCAGTTTCGGGCTCAACTTCGAAGAGCTGCGCTCCTTCGCCGGCAGGCTTGGCAGTGACGCTCCCTTCTTTATCGACAACACCCCGTCATTTGCCGAAGGAGTGGGTAACATACTGTCGGAGATTCCGCTCGATCTGAGCGGCTGGCACATCGCACTGCTCTACCCTGACCTTAATATCAGCACTGCCGAGGCCTATGCCGACTGTCATCCCGACCCGGGAGGAGAGTCGCTCAAACAGCTTCTGAGCCTCCCGCTGACTGAATGGAGAGAAAGGCTCTCCAATGATTTTGAACCGGGAATTATTAAGCGTTACCCGAAAATCGGCCGGCTGAAAGATGCGCTCTATAAGGCCGGCGCCATCTATGCATCCATGTCAGGTAGCGGATCATCAGTATACGGTATCTTCAGCAAGCCGCCGGAACTGCCGCGCGAGGTCTCACAATACCTCCTCAAAACGGCCGGAGAGATGCTATAAGCCGCCTCAGCAACACTCTATCACTGCCAGCACTGCTCCCTTCGACACCCTGTCTCCCGGTTTTACATTGACGGCAGTCACTTTTCCGGCTATATGGCTCTTAAGCCTGTTCTTCATCTTCATGGCATCGAGGATCAATATATCGTCACCCTCATTCACCGTGTCACCCACACTGACCATAACCTCTACCACCGTTCCCGGGATGAAGCTGCTGATCAGACCCGGATCGGCAGGGGCGTAGGGCTTGCGTGCAGCATGACGCTGGCTGATCCTGGTGATATACCAGGTGTGGTCTATGTTAAGCCTGTCGTTCGCTCTCTTTTCCATATCGTCGCTTGTCATGAGATAATCAGAAGGGTGGTATGCCATGCTTTTTGAACGGCATCTGGACATGCTTGCCGGATGATACCTCAAGTCCGTGCAGCAGCAGCCTGCGTGTCTCCGACGGCTCAATGACCGAGTCAACATAACCGCGCGATGCTGCCACATATGGATTGGCAAATTTCTCCTTGTACTCCTCTACCTTCTGGCGGCGTACCTCATCAGGATCGGAGGCAGAGGTTATCTCCTTGCGGAAGATGATGTTAGCAGCTCCCTCCGGACCCATGACGGCTATCTCGGCCGTAGGCCAGGCAAAGACAAAATCGGCACGCAGGTGACGCGAACCCATGGCTATGTAACCTCCGCCGTAAGCCTTGCGCAGTATTACCGTCAGCTTGGGCACCGTGGCTTCACTGTAGGAATAGAGCACCTTGGCACCGTGGCGTATCACTCCCGCATGCTCCTGGTCTATGCCCGGAAGATACCCCGGCAGGTCAACGAAGGTGATGATAGGTATGCTGAAGGCATCACAGTAACGGATGAACCTTGCCGCCTTGTCAGAGGAGTCGACGTCAAGCACGCCCGCCATCTCCAGCGGCTGGTTGGCAACAAACCCCACCGTCCTGCCCCCCAGGCGCCCGAAGCCTATCACCATGTTGCGGGCATACATCTCCTGTATCTCAAAGAAATCCGAACCGTCAACAACAGCCCTGATCACCTCCCTGACATCATAAGGCAGGGTGGGATCACCCGGGACGATCCTGTCAATATCATAGCTGCTGTCGGGCGGCACCGTTTCTACAACCTCCGCCCTGACTTCATTGTTCCGCGGCAGGAATGAGATCAGCTTCTTTATCTGGCTGAAGCATTCATCCTCCGATTCCGAAAAGAAATGAGCGTTGCCGGAGGTCTCACAGTGTACACGGGCACCTCCCAGCGCCTCCATGGAGATCTCCTCACCGAGCACGGTCTTTATCACCTCGGGGCCGGTGATGAACATCTTGGAGATATTGTCCACCACAAAGACGAAGTCGGTCAGCGCAGGAGAGTATACCGCTCCCCCGGCACAGGGACCAAGTATCACTGATATCTGCGGTATCACCCCGCTGGAGATGGTGTTCCGGAAGAAGATCTCACCGTAACCGGCCAGGGAATTGACCCCCTCCTGTATGCGCGCTCCTCCGGAGTCGTTGATACCGATAAGGGGTATCCTCATCTTCAGGGCATGGTCCATGATCTTGGTGATCTTGCGCGAGTGCATCAGCCCCAGCGACCCGCCCGCGACGGTAAAATCCTGCGCGAAGATGGCCACCGGGTTGCCGCTGACAGTACCGGTACCTATCACCACCCCGTCGCTGGGAAGATGTTTCTTGTCCATTCCAAAGTCGCGCGCATCATGCTCGACAAACATGTCATACTCACTGAACGAGCCGTCGTCAAGAATGGCGAGGATGCGCTCACGGGCCGTATTCTTGCCCATCGCCTTCTGTTTTCCGATCGCCTCCTCGCCGCCGCCGAGAAGCATCTTCTCCCGTTTCTCCTTAAGCTCACGTATCTTCTTTTCCAGTGCCATAGCTGTTTATGTTTAGATTATTACCCCTGTTTACCGTTGAAAAAAAGCACGGCAATATAAGCAAATTCCCCTCATCCTGCCCCGGGGGTCACTTCGGGGCGTAGAGGTAGGTCCCCACGGCAATGAATGAGTATATTATGTTTGGTATCCACATTGCCAGCGCCGGGTTGAGGTCGCCCTTAAGCGAAAACTGTGACGCAAACTGCATGAATAAAATATATGAGAATGTCAGTGCCAGCCCCAGCCCTATCTGCATGCCGATGCCTCCCTTTATCTTGCGCGAGGAGAGCGAGACGCCAATGAGGGTCAGGACAAAGAAGGCGAAGGGCGAGGCGTTGCGTCGGTGCTTCTCATTGAGATAGAGCTTTATCTCATCGGAGCCCTGCGACCGCAACACATCAATGTAGTTGATCAGCTCGCTGTGGGTCATGGTATAGACGAACTCGGGCGCACGTGTGAAATCGTCAGGCCCCACATTAAGCACGGTGTCGATGCGCCGCCCGGAGGTGATCCTCTCGCCCAGGCTGTCATTCTCCCTGATATAGTACCACCATGCTCCCCACTTGTTGGTAGTCGTATCCCACCTGATCATGTTTGCCGTCAACTTTGACTCCAGCCTCCCGTGCTCGTCAAATTTCTCCATGCTGAAATTGCGGCCGCTCTGCGATATCTTGTTGTATGACTCCATGTATATGTAAACGTTGGGATAAACCTGGCGGTGCACCGATGATACGTTGATCTGCCTGAAATCGGATCTCCGGTAGTACTTCTCCTCAAAATCAAGCCTGGCAATGTTTGAATGGGGAAGCACATAGTTCAGCATCAGGAAAGCAGCCAACGCAATAAAGGCGGCGGAGACAAAGTAGGGGACAAGCAGCCTCGGGAAGCTCATCCCGCTGTTGAGCATGGCGATGATCTCTGTATTGACAGCCATCCTCGAGGTAAAAAAGATCACCGATATAAAAACAAACATCGGAGCAAAGAGTGTGGCAAAATAGGGTATGAAGTTGAGATAGTAATCAAAGATGATAGCCTTCAGCGGAGCCTGCTTCTGGATGAAGTCGTCAATCTTCTCTGAGAAGTCGAAGATGACTGCTATGCTCAGTATGAGTACCAGGGAAAAGAGGAACGTGCCCAGGAACTGCCTGATGATATAGCGGTCCAGTATAGTCGGGGCAAGCTTCCTCAGACTCTCTCTGATATTCTTTTTACCGTCTCTTCCTTCCATGGTTCGAATGTTCCTTCGAGTATCTTCTTCCTCGCCTCCCTGACGAGACTTAGGTAGAATGCCAGGTTATGTATGGTAGCTATCTGTGCCCCGAGCATCTCTCCCGAGATCACCAGGTGGCGAAGGTAAGCTTTTGAATATGTGCGGCTGATCTCAGAGTCTGATCCGGCGTCTACCGGAGAGAGGTCTTCAGCCCAGCGTCTGTTCCTGATATTTATTATGCCGTCACGCGTAAACAGCATCCCGTTCCTTCCGTTGCGTGAAGGCATCACGCAGTCAAACATATCCACTCCCCGTGCTATGCTCTCGAGGATGTTGGCCGGGGTGCCCACTCCCATGAGGTAACGAGGTTTCTCCTCCGGCAGTATGCTGTTAACCACCTCCGTCATCTCATACATCACCTCTGCCGGCTCACCCACCGATAGTCCCCCGATGGCGATGCCTGCCATCTCCACCGACGCGGCCTTCTCCGCGGAGGCACGACGCAGGTCGCTGTATACAGCTCCCTGAACTATCGGAAAGAGCATCTGCTCATAACCATAGAGAGGCTCCGTCTTCCTGAGATGATCCACACACCTGTCGAGCCAGCGGTGCGTCAGCTCCATCGACCTGAGCGCATAATCGTGGTCACAGGGCCAGGGGGCGCACTCGTCAAACGCCATCATGATGTCCGAACCCAACAATCTCTGTATCTCAATGACCTTCTCGGGAGTGAAGAGATGCTTCGAGCCGTCAATGTGCGACTTGAAGATGGCCCCCTCCTCTGTCAGCTTCCTGTTGGCGGCCAGCGAAAAGACCTGGTACCCCCCGCTGTCGGTGAGCACCGCCCTGTCCCACGACATGAAGGGATGTACCCCTCCTGCCCTGCTGATGATGCCGGTGCCGGGACGCAGGTAGAGATGATAGGTGTTGGCAAGTATCACCGGGGCATCTATCTCCGTCCGCAGGTCGCGGTGCAGCACACCCTTGACGGTGGCAGCGGTGCCGACAGGCATGAACACCGGGGTGGGTATATCGCCGTGAGCCGTACGCAGAACCCCTGCCCTGGCAGATGTGGAGCTGTCTTTCTGATCTATCCTGAACATCATCCGCTGTGTGACGGTCACAAAAGTAAGGTTAATCCCGCTGATTTTGAACATCCGGTTATCAAATTGGGAAAACGATAGTCCGATTGTTGAAAAGATTCTTGCAACCGTTTTTTAATTCTTTATAATATTGCTTCGCACTCAGCTACCATTGAATGATCTTATCCACTGAACCGCTCCATATAATCCTTCTGGCACTGCTACTGTCAGCGGCATTTATCCAGGGATGGTACTGGCTTCGCTATTACCGGGCGGCCGCCCGTGGCCCGAAAGGCAGGAAGGAGGTGCAGCACGAGCTGCCGCCGCTCTCCGTGGTTATCTGTGCCCGCAATGAGGCCGACAATCTGAAGATGTTCCTGCCTTCAGTACTGGAGCAGGACTATCCGCTGTATGAGGTGGTGGTTGTCAACGACTGCTCTGAAGACAGCACTTCTGATGTTCTCGGGGAGATGCTGAAGCAGTACCCGCATCTTAAGGTGAGTATGATTCAGAAAGACCCCGGCTTCACCCACACCAAGAAGCTGGCTATGCTGATAGGCATCAAGGCGGCAAAGAATGACCTGCTGGTCTTCACCGACGCCGACTGCCGCCCCGCCTCCCCTTTCTGGCTGCGCGAAGTGGCAGCGGCGGCAGCCGGTGATGCAGACATTATAATAGGTTACGGAGCCTATATGCCAAATACCGGGGTCCTCAACCGCTACATACGTTATGAAACCATGTTTACTGCCATGCAGTACTTCGGCATGGCTATGGCGGGAGTGCCCTACATGGGTGTAGGGCGAAACCTGGCTTACCGCCGAAGCTTCTTCTTTGAGAAAGGGGGCTTCGGTCCGCATAACCACATCATGTCAGGTGATGATGATCTGTTCGTGAACCGGAACGCTACCCCTGACAACGTCAGCCTTATGCTCTCCCACGATTCGTTCACCCTCTCTGTGGCGGAGAAGAGCATCGCCTCATGGGTCAAGCAGAAGAGAAGACACTTTCTTGCAGCTCCATACTACAAACAAAAGGATAAGGCGAGACTGTTCCTGGAACCCCTCTCCAGGGTTGTCTGGTACGGTCTGCTCGTCACGCTGGCTCTGATGACCGCATTCTGGCCCGCGGTGGTTACAGTTGCCCTGGCTCGTCTGGTCATGCGCTCAATCATCCTCAAAAGAGCATCTGCCACATTCAACGAACCCGGATTATGGTTTAATTCGCTCTTTTTTGATATCTTGGCACCGTTGATCAACGGAGTCCTTTACCTGACAGCAACCGGAAGGCGCAGGAGAATGAAGACATGGAAGTAGAAACCGGCTTATCGGAAAAAGCACAGTATGACCTGAGGGTCATTCACAGGGCACTCAACGGTGAGAGCAGGGCCTACACCGAGCTGCTCAACAGGTACCGTGATTCGGTCTATTATGTCATGCTACGGATGGTCAATAACCCCTCGGATGCGGAGGATCTTACCATCGAGGCCTTCGGAAAAGCCTTCCATAACCTGGCAAAATATGTCCCTTCCCATGCCTTCAGCACATGGCTCTTCCGCATCGCCACCAACAACTGCATCGACTTCATGAGGCGCAAGAGCCAGAGTCCCAGACCTTTTGACCATGAAGAAGGGGAAGAGTCCGAGGTGGAGGCTACCGTCGCCTCCGACACCCGGGGCCCTGATGAGCTGATGATAGACCGGGAGACGGCAGCGTCACTCAACAGGATAGTCAAGGCTCTCAAGCCTCGCTATCGCCGCCTGATAGAACTGCGTTACTTCGAAGAGTACTCTTATGAGGAGATAGCCTCTGAACTCAGCCTGCCGATAGGAACGGTAAAAGCCCGACTCTTCAGGGCAAAAGTCCTCATCCACAACACCGTACAGAACAAAAAGAGCGGGATTTGACCACCGTCGCTGAAAAATACTTCCCGTCGCTCACCCGGGAGCAGCGCCGTCAGTTCTCATTGCTGCCCGGTCTCTACAGGGATTGGAATGAAAAGATAAACGTCATCTCCAGGAAGGATATAGAAAACTTCGCAACCAACCACCTGCTCCACAGCCTGGCCATCGCCCGCCTGATCACCTTTCTTCCCGGCACCTCCGTGGCAGATATCGGTACCGGGGGAGGTCTCCCGGGAATACCCCTCGCCATCCTCTTCCCCGAGGTGAAGTTCACCCTCGTCGACTCGATCGCCAAAAAGATAAAAGTGGTCAGTGAGATCGCAGACGCCGCTTCTGTCGGTAACATCACCGCCATTGCCGCAAGGTCGGAAGACATCCCCGGCAGCCATGATTTTATTGTAGGCAGGGCAGTGACGGAGATGAGCCGGTTCGTGAAACTCACCCGGCATCTTCTCTCCCCACGCTCATTCAACAGCCTCAGGAACGGATGGATCGTTCTCAAGGGCGGCGATCTCACCGGTGAACTCGAACCCTTTGCGGCAGAAAGCACGATTGTCCCGGTAAGCCGCTGGTTTGACGAACCTTACTTTGAGACGAAAAAAATCGTCTACCTTCCGCGGTGAGAAAAAAAATTGCCCTGCCTGGTATTTATTTCAAATTAATGACTACCTTTGCAGTCTTAAAAAAAGGAAAGTAAACTACATAATTCAAGCAACAGATGAAAAGGACATTTCAGCCGTCAAGAAGGAGGAGGAGCAATACTCACGGATTCAGGGAGAGAATGTCAACACCCAACGGCAGGCGTGTGCTTGCTGCCCGCAGGGCCAGGGGCAGGAGGAAGCTAACCGTCTCCGATGAACCGGGAAAGAAGAACTGAAAGGCTGACTGACAATAGAAAAATGACCGTCTTAATGAACAATTAGGGCGGTTTTTCTTTTCTATTACGGCATAGTGCGATTAAATTTGTCAACATTGGTGCGATGAATGAGATTCTTCTGAGAAACACCGACCCTGAGCTGAAGGAGATAGCCATGGCTATCCTCGACGGCAGAAGAGTGACCCCCGAAGAGGCACTGACGCTCTACAGCCGGGCCGATCTATCCCTTCTGGCTCTTCTGGCCACCGCCGTCAAGAGGTCCAAAAGCGGTGATGCAGTCTTCTTTAACCGCAACTTTCACATTGAACCTACCAACGTCTGCATCTATAACTGCCGGTTCTGTTCCTACCATAAGCCCGAGGGCGACCCTGACAGCTGGGAGCTCTCGGAGAGTGATATCCTTGACATCTTCAGGCGATTTGAGGGGTTGCCTGTGACAGAGGTACACATCACCGGCGGTGTACATCCATCGCGCGACATATACTATTACGGAAAGATCCTCTCATCAATTCGCGATCTCCGGCCCGATATAAGCATCAAGGCATTCTCGGCTGTAGAGTTGGAATATATGATCCGGAAGGCAGGCATGACATATGCTGAAGGACTAAAGTACCTGCATGACTGCGGCCTCGATTCCATACCGGGTGGTGGTGCAGAGATATTCGATGCCTCGCTGCGCAGGAAGATATGCCGTGAGAAGGCTGACGCCGAAACCTGGCTGGCCATACACGAAGCTGCCCATAACCTGGGCATCACCTCCAACGCCACGATGCTCTACGGACATGCCGAGAGCCCGGCGCAGCGCATAGACCATATGGTGAGGCTGAGAGAGCTGCAGGACCGCACCGGAGGTTTCAATGCATTCATACCCCTGAAGTTCCGCAGGGAAAACAACCGCATGCATGAGCTTGGCGAGGTACCTGTTACTGAAGACATGCGCAACTATGCCCTGTCACGCATATTTCTTGACAACTTCAGTCACATTAAAGCCTACTGGCCTGCCATAGGCAAGAATGCAGCCATGATGAGCCTCGCCTTCGGCGCCGATGACCTCGACGGCACCATCGATGATACCACAAGAATATACTCCATGGCCGGCGCCACAGAGAGCAACACCACACTCTCAACCACCGAACTCGTGGCCATGATACGCTCCGCCGGTTTCAGACCGGTGGAGAGAGATACACTCTACCGTTCTGTAAGGGAGTGGTAATTGGCCTCCGATCTCATAATATAATTTTATCTTTGACTCTGCGTTATTAATTTAATACTTCATCACACGATGAGCTTCAAGGAATTTCTGAAAAGCCGGGTCTTCTGGAAGAATGCAGGCCTGGCGCTGGTCATCGGCGTAGCCATAGTACTCTTACTCATCATCTTCCTTAATATATACACCCATCACGGCCAGTCGAGACCAACCCCCGAGATCAGGGGTCTGACCATCGATGAGGCAAGACGCGTGGCAGAGAAAAACAGGATGCGTTTCCAGATCATCGACTCAGTATACACCGCATTCGTTCCCCGCGGCTGCGTGGCCGAACAGATGCCGGTACCCGGCCATCATGTAAAGAAAGGGCGAACGATAAACGTAACCATCAATGCCTTCAATCCTGAAATGGTTGCCGTACCTGACCTCGTGGGACTGCCGAGGAGGCAGGCGGTATCGGTTATTGAAACAGCAGGACTGCAGGTTGGTCAGCTGACCTATGTGCCTGACCTGACAGTCGATTTCGTGCTTAAGCAGACACTCCATGGCCGTGTGATCACCCCGGGCGACTCAGTACAGAAGGGAATGGTCATTGACCTCATCCTCGGCAGGGGACTCAGCAGCCAGCGTACATCCATCCCCCGGCTTACCGGGTATACCCTTGACCAGGCCAGAAGCGAGATACTGAGTTCATCACTGAACCTCGGAGCATATGTGTTCGACGTAACTGTCACTACCGGTGAAGACTCCCTGAATGCCTTCGTATACAAGCAAAATCCTGAATATCACATTGACGCAACAGTTCAGCTGGGATCAGCCGTCTATATCTGGCTGACGACTGACAGCCTGAAGATCATCGCAGACACCACCGCGATAGTCGCTGCAGACAGCGGCGAAATGCTGACCTTACCGGAGTACGGACCTGAATCTCTATGATGAGACACAATTGGCTGATATACCTGCTCCCCCTCCTGCTGGTCCCCACGTGGACCTCGGCGCAGGAGGTCTTTACCGGGCTGACCCGCAACAGGCAGCTTGACGGCAGGATGGTCATGTACCCGGACGGGCAGACTGACGGCATGACGGGCAAGACCCGCCTGAAGGCAGCTGCAGCGGAGGAGCCTCTCTCACTCCCCTTTTATGACGACTTCTCCCGCGACAGCCTCTATCCTTCCGTCGACAGATGGTCTGACCTCCAGATCTTTGTAAATAACACCTTCTCCGTCACCCAGCCCTCCATGGGCGTTGCTACCTTCGACTGCCTTGATGAATACGGCCTGCTTTATGATCAGGCTTCAAACCTTGTCTTCACCGCCGACAGACTGACATCACGAACCATCGACCTGGCATATCCGGCCAGCGACAGCATCTGGCTCAGCTTCCTCTACGAGGCTGGAGGAGTGGCTGACATGCCTGAGAGCGACGATAGCCTTACGCTGAGCTTCTGGGCACCGGATGAGGAGAGATGGTACAGTGTCTGGCAGGCTACGGGCGGCACGGAGACAGGATTCCAACAGGCGATGATACCCGTGACCGACAACCGGTTTCTGAAGAACGGTTTCAGGTTTATGTTCACAGGCTATGCCTCCCTCGCCGGTGTGCTCACTGAGCCATCCCGGTCTGGCACAGCTGACCAGTGGAACCTCGACCATATCTGGCTTGATAGGAACAGGTCACGTCATGACACCGTCATCCATGACGTAGCCATGACCCTGCCCCTCCGGTCACTGGTCAAAGAGTACGAGGCTATGCCGTGGAGACACTTCCGCCAGGCCTTCCTCTCGCTGATGAGTCCCGCCGTCAGTCTCAGATACCGCAATAATGACACCATCGTGCGCAACGTGACAAGGTATATCTCTGTCACTGACCCCACTACCGGCGCTGTGGTACGCGACTTTGATGCCGGATCTTCCAATGCGGCTCCCCTGTCTGACATTCTGTTTGATGCACCTCTTTTATACACCTATAACACCGCCGCCACCGACTCGGCTCACTTCCTTGTGACAGCATCGCTGGTCACCGATGACTTCGACCGCAAGCATAATGATACAATCAGGTACCTGCAACGGTTCTCCGATTATTTTGCCATTGACGACGGCACTGCCGAGGCAGGTTACGGAATCAACGGCCAGGGAGCAAACAATGCCAGGGTCGCACTCCGCTTCAGATCGTTCCTCCCCGACTCTGTCAGAGGGATAAGCATCTGCTTCAATGACGCCTATGACAACGCCAACCAGAGGGCATTCGACATCATGGTATGGGCTGACGACAACGGTCAGCCGGGAGTGGTGCTGAGCTCTGCTGAAGGACCCGTTGCTGCTCCGGGCGGAGAGATCAACGGATTTGTCACTTATCTTTTTGACCGGCCAGTACAGGTGACCGATTACTTCTGGGTAGGCTGGAGTCAGCTCTCCGATAAATTCCTCAATGCCGGCCTCGATCTCAACACCCCGAACGACGGCAGACAGTACTTCATGCTCAGCGGCGTCTGGCAGACCAGCCAGGCTCCGGGAACGCTGATGATCAGGCCTGTGATGAGGGGAGCAGGATCAGCCACATCATCAGACCACGGCACCCTGATCAACGATATGTTCACCCTCTACCCCAACCCCACCTCGGGGGAGGTGACGCTTCTGCCCTCGGATAGGGCTCCGGACGATTTTACAGTCGAGGTGATCTCTTCCACCGGAGCCAGGGTACTGTCGCTTGACGACAGCAGCGGTCGGTATGACCTCAGCCGCCTGTCTGTCGGCACATATATCCTCCTTGTAAAGAGCCGTGAAGGTCTGCCGCTATCCCTGCTGCGTGTCATCAAACTTCAATGAGACAACACTGATGACCGAGCCGGAACTGCCTGACAACCAGGAACAGGAGCTCTTCGAGCACTACCGCTACGTTGTTGACCCGGGGCAGTCGATGCTGCGCATCGACAAGTACCTCTCCGCACGCATAGAGAATGTGTCGCGCACACGGGTGCAGACTGCGGCACAGGCAGGGAACATACTGGTCAACGAGAATCCCGTCAAACCCAGCTACCGCGTCAAGCCTCTGGATATCATTCAGATACTGCTGCCCAACCCACCCCGGGATATAGAGCTGATACCGCAGGACCTCCCCATAAATATTGTATATGAAGATGATGATGTGATCGTCGTCGACAAGCAGGCAGGCATGGTGGTGCATCCGGCCTACGGCAATTACTCGGGCACCCTCATGAATGCACTCATGTTCCACTTCAGGGATCTCCCTCTCTTTCAGACCGGAGAGCAACGGCCGGGACTGGTGCACCGCATCGACAAGAACACATCAGGACTGCTCGTCGTAGCCAAGAACGAATATGCCCACAACAAACTTGCCAGGCAGTTCTTCAACCGCACCACGGGACGCCGCTACCTCGCGCTGGTATGGGGCACGCCGGACCCTGAGGAGGGCACCGTCACCGGCAATGTAGGACGCAACATACGCGACCGCCGTACCATGCAGGTCTTCCACGACGGCAGCCAGGGCAAACATGCCGTCACCCACTACAAAATCATCGAGCCGCTGGGATACGTTTCGCTCATCGAATGCCGTCTCGAGACCGGACGCACTCACCAGATAAGGGTTCATATGGCATGGAAAGGCCACCCCCTCTTCAACGACAGTGAGTACGGGGGTGACAGAATACTCAAGGGTACCACCTTTACAAAATACCAGCAGTACGTGCGCAACTGCTTTGCTCTTCTGCCCCGCCAGGCGCTGCATGCCCAGACCCTCTCCTTTGATCACCCGGTAACCGGCCAGCGGCTCTCCTTCGAATCGCCCCTGCCCGCCGACATGACCGCCGTACTGGCTAAATGGAGAAAATATACCGCCGGCAGAAACGAAGGGATTTGAGATTTGAGATTTGAGATTTGAGATTTTTGAAAAAAAACTTGATTTATTAGAGGTTTTGCGATAACTTTTCCATCTGCATTCTTTTGTGGAATAATTATGGAAATGAAGAAGCAAATTCAGTTTCGTACCAGGAAGCTGGCATTGGGTCTAGTATCGCTCTGTGATCGATTGCCCAGAAGTGTTCCCAATCAGATTATCAGCCGCCAGTTAATCAGGGCATCATGCTCTGTGGGAGCAAACTATCGGGCGGTTTGCAGGGCTAAATCATATGCGGATTTTATCAACAAACTAAGTGTAGTTGAAGAAGAGGCTGATGAATCGATTTTCTGGCTTGAATTGCTTCTGGATCTGGAACGCGGGTTTAAAGAGCCGGTTTCAGCCTTCACTTCAGACATGGATGAAATTGTATCAATTGTCGTTGCCGCCAAAAAAACCGCTAAACACAATCTGACCAATCAAAAATCCTAAATCCTCAGAAATCGAGAATCGAAAATCGAAAATCGAAAATTCTACCACGATCCCCCTGCTCCGCCGCCGCCGAAACCGCCGCCGCCAAAACCGCCGAAACCGCCTCCGCCGCCGGAAAAGCCGCCGCTGCCCCTGCCGCCGGTGAAGCCTCCCCAGCTGCCACTGTGCGACCGTCCCCCGCCAAGCATGCCCAGCAGGAGCCACATCGGGAGGTTCTGCGTGCCGCTCCTCCTGATATGCCTGTTGTTGGAGCTGCCGGAAGATATGGCCACAATGAAGATGATGAGAACGATGAAGAAGACTATGCCCGGAACCGCCCCTGATGAGGCGCCCTCAGCATAGCTGTCGTAACTGTACTCCCCCGCGGCAAGTGACATCAGCACATCCGTGCCGGCATCCAGGCCCCCGTAATAGTCATCGGAACGGAATCGCGGCAGTATCTCCCTGTCTATGATCTCAGCACATGCTATGTCAGGGATGGCGCCCTCGAGGCCGTAGCCGGTGGCGATGAATATCTGTCCGTCTGACCGCTCCGTCTTGGTCTTTACCAGGATCAGTACCCCGTTGTTGAAATCGCCCTGACCTACGCCCCAGTCCCTGGCTATCCTGTAGGCAAAGTCCGACCGGTCGTATCCCTGGAGGTCATCAACGATCACCACGGCTATCTGGTTCGATGTGGTATCATTGAAAACAACAAGCTTATCCTCCAGTGCCCTCAGCTCTGAGGCGGAGAGCACCCCGGCAAAGTCATTGACAAGCCGGGGCGGATCGGGCCTGGGCAGCAATGTCTGACCGGTCACCGCCAGGGGTGCAATCATGAACAGTAATATAGCAGCTATAAATGTTAACCTTTTCATGATTACAGTCCCGGTTCAGTTATATCAAAGGAGATTGTGTCAGAGAGCTCATTGATGTCGTTCCCCGAGTACGGGAAATGTTCCTTCAGCTGTTCACCGGCCATCAGTATCCCTTCGGCGAGACCCTCAGCAAACCTCTCCTCGCTGAAACGCATCTTCATATGATCACGTATGTTGTCCCAGAAGCCTATGGACACCACGCTGTTTATGCCGGTGTCACCGATTATAGCAAAGATTCTCTCCTTCAGGGCGAGATAGATCAGCACCCCGTTGCGGTCAGCCGTCTTGTGCATCCCCAGTTTTCTGAAGAGCCAGGCCGCCTCATCAAGGACATCTGCCTTGCAGGAGGTTTCCACGTGCACCCGTATCTCACCCGAAGTTGCGTGCTCAGCCTCCTTGATGGCCCTGACAATAGTCTCCTGCTGCTCAGCAGTGAAAAATGATGCAGCCTTCATCCCCGAAAACTCAGAACTGTACCGTTGGAGCTGTCTCCGTGCCCTCCTGTGCCTCAAAATAGGGTCTTGCATCAAACTTTGAGAGAGAGGCGATAAGATTGTTCGGAAACTGCTTTATAAAAGTGTTGTACTCCCTGGCAGCATCGTTGAAGTTATTCCTGGCAACGGCTATCCTGTTCTCCGTACCCTCAAGCTCAACCTGCAGGTCGCGGAAGTTCTGCGTAGCCTTGATGTCGGGATAACGCTCCACCACCACCATCAGGCGCTGCAGAGCCGAGCTTACTTCACTTTGTGCAGCCTGGAACTGCTGTAACTGTTCAGCTGTGATGTTTGAAGGATCAATGGTCATCTGGGTCGCCTTCGCCCTTGCCTCAATGACCCTTGTCAGTGTCTCCTGTTCAAACTCGGCAGCTCCCTTGACTGTATTTACGAAATTGGGAATAAGGTCCGCCCGACGCTGATATTGCGTCTCGACATTGCTCCACTCCGTGGATACCTTCTCATTCATCGGGATGATCTTGTTGTAGATCCCCACACCCCATGATACAATCAGCAGCAGAACAACAAGTACTATCACAATGGTACCTATCCTGCCTAAAGGTTTCTTTTCCATTTTTCAGTCTGTTTTGTTTCAGACCCAAACTTACACAAAAACTGTTGATTTTGTAAAGCCGGATAAAAATCAGGACAACCGCCGCTGATACCAGAGAAAAATTAAAACAGGTCCCGGCGAAGAGGTTATGCGCACTCTCTGTCAAATCCCTTATTGATGATCTTTTTTCGGACATCCTTATAACGCGATATTAAATAATGTAATTTTGGGGCAAAACTTAAGGATAGTGAAACTTACATGAGCAGTAACCCGCAAAAGAAAATGATTGTTTTAATGCATGTAAGTTGCATTAGACCTGTGAAATAATAAATGTATAATCCAATGAAGACTGTTGCCATCATTGCCGGGGGAAATTCATCGGAATACCCGGTGTCGGTCAGAAGTGCCGGGAGTGTTGCCTCGGCACTGAAAGGGAAGTATGAAACCTACATTGTAACCGTCAGGGGGATCGACTGGTACTGGGAGGACCCCAAAGGACGAATTTTCAGCATTGACAAGAATGACTTCTCACTTATGCTCGATGAGGGTAAGGTAAGATTTGATGCTGCCTTCATTGCCATTCACGGTACGCCTGGCGAGGACGGGCTCCTGCAGGGTTACTTTGACATGACGGGGATACCCTATTCCAGCTGCAGCTCCTTCGTGTCGGCGCTGACCTTCAACAAGCAGGCCTGCAAGCTCTACCTCTTCGAATACGGGATACCCATGACCGGCGGGCTGCTGATCAGGAAAGGGCAACAGTTTGATGCCGAAAGGATAGCTATTGAGATCGGCCTGCCCTGTTTCGTCAAGCCCAATGCCAGCGGCTCCAGCTTCGGCGTGACAAAGGTGAAGGAGGTTGGCGAATTTGCAGCTGCAGTGGAGGCCGCACTGACAGAGGGTGAAGAGGTGCTTGTGGAATCATTCATGCCGGGCACCGAGGTGGCCTGCGGCGTGGTAAAGACCAGAACCAAAAAGATAGTGATGCCCGTTACAGAGGTGGTTCCGAAAAAGGAGTTTTTCGACTATGAGGCAAAATATACCGAAGGCTTCTCCGAAGAGATCACCCCTGCACGGCTGCCTGACGAG
This sequence comes from Bacteroidales bacterium, assembly GCA_029210565.1. Taxonomy (GTDB): domain Bacteria; phylum Bacteroidota; class Bacteroidia; order Bacteroidales; family VadinHA17; genus SR-FBR-E99. Next base: position 200,221 of record JARGFQ010000002.1, on the reverse strand, counting down.
ATGACAAAAAGGATCCAGGAGCTCTCCTCAGAGATATGTGACCTGCTGGGCTGCAAGGGTATTGTGAGGGTCGACTTCATAATCACACCCGACGGGCCTCAGTTCCTCGAGATAAATACCATTCCGGGGATGACGCCTGAGAGCATTCTTCCCAAGCAGGCCGCAGTGTATGGCATCTCGCAGACCGAGCTCTATTCAATGGTGATCGAGGATCTCTTCTGATTTCGTGACCGGAAGCCGGCAACTGCGCCGCGACAAAGCAGTTCCGGATTAACTGCACTCCTGCTTCTCGCGGGCCTCTATCATCCTTTCCAGGAACCTGGTCACCGACGTCTGCTTGGTGAAGTTGTAGGTGGCATTTGTCGGCCCCTTCCCCACCTTGATCGTTACGGCACTGTCAGGAAGAGCAGCAAAGAGCTCCTCGTCGGTCTTGTCATCACCGATGGCCAGAACAAAGTCATTCCTCCCCGAGGCCGTCACCTTCATGGCTGCAGTACCTTTGTTGTAACCGGCCATCTTTACCTCCACAACCTTATGACCGTCAATTATCTGTAGCGGCATGTTCAGTATCATCTCCTCCAGCTCGCTCTTTAGCTCAATGGCTCTGAGTGCCGACAGATCCTCGTCGGCGTTCCGGTAGTGCCATGAGAGTGAAGCCCTCTTCTCCTCAACAAAAGAGCCTTTGCAACGGTTGGTGAACCTGCTCATGACGGGCATAATCCCCTCCTTCCATGTGGCATCCTGGCCGAGCGACGACTCCCACTCACCACCCGCATACCTGATGAAGGCCCCGTGCTCCGCCACCAGGGTCACATTGACCTCCGAGAACCACCTGTCAAGGAAATCCCTGTTCCTGCCGCTGATGATTACCAGTTCGGTGACTGATGCCAGCCTCGCTGTAAGATCAACCAGGGTTGTCTCAGGAACCGCCAGCTCAGGCAACTCGCGAATCGGTACCAGTGTGCCGTCATAATCGAGGAACAGCACCGGCGAGGCAGCCTTGCAGAATGATGTGATAATCCTGTCTTCTATATCCTTGTTTATTAGCCTGATACGATAACTCTCCCTGTCAGCCTTCACTTTGACGGTAGTACGGAGTATATCATCGGCCCATGAGAAGACATCATACTCGCGGATCCTGTTTTTCATCGCTTCGAGGCGTTTATGCTTCTCATCATCCTTCATCGTCAGTGCTTCATGTATGGCATCAGCCATCTGTCCTATGTCTGACGGGTTGACCAGCACCGACTCACCCATCTCGGCGGCAGCACCGGCAAGCTCGCTCAGGATAAGCATGCCTGCCCGCTTATGTTGGGCAGCTACATACTCCTTGGCCACCAGATTCATCCCGTCGCGGAGAGGGGTCAGCAGGCCGACGTCACTGTGCGAATAGAGAGCTACCAGCTCATTGAACTTCAACGACCTGTACTGGTAGATGATAGGATTCCAGTCCAACGTGCCGTACTTGCCGTTTATGCGTCCCACCGTGGCTTCTATCTCCTTTTTCATCTCCTGGTAACGGACGATGGTGTCACGTGAGGGCACCATAACCATGTTGAAGATCACCCTCCCCCTCATTCCGGGATAACGCTCCAGGAAGAGCTCGAAGGCTGAGAGCCTGTTGAGGAAACCCTTTGTGTAGTCAAGCCTGTCAACGGAGAAGATCAGCAGACGGTCTCTCTTCTGCTTTCGTATCCGTGAAATATATTTCTCCGTCTCCGGCAATAAAACCGAATCATGGAATTTGTTATAGTCTATGCTGATGGGGAAGGCATCTGCCCTCGAATAGACATCCTCAGCCGTGACCGTGTTGAGCGAAATGTCATAGCCGAGGCATCTTCTTACCGACTTCAGAAAATGCTGCGCATAATCATGGGTGTGAAACCCGATGAGGTCAGCACCCAGCAGTCCCTGCAGTATAGCCTTCTGATATCCGTCGGGCATGATACGGAAGACCTCGTATGATGGGAACGGAATGTGCAGAAAGAAAGCCACTGACGCCTCCGGAAACTCTTCGCGAACCATGGCCGGCAGAAGGAAGAGCTGGTAGTCATGAATCCAGACAAAGTCTCCCGGCCGGATGATCTTTCGCAACTCCTTATAAAACAGCTCGTTGGCCTTTTTATAGCTCTCAAAATAGCCCTGTCCGAAGACAGCCATCGAAGGGAAATAATGAAACAGCGGCCAGATAAGGTCATTGCAGAACCCCCCGTAGAACTTTTCGTTTACACTGTCGGGTATCCTTACCGAGCTGAGCTCAAAAGTCTCCTTAACCTCAGGGAGGGAGTTAAGCCGCTCATTGTCGTACTCCCCCTTGCCAACCCAGACGGTTTTCTCCATTGTCTCATTCTCGCTTTCCGACTTCATTCTCTGGGTAAGGGAAAGCACAGCGGAGACTAGTCCCCCGGTGTTCTGAACAGCGGTAAGCTTCCCGTTGCGGTGCTTGAGGGTGAAAGGCAGCCTGTAGGCTACTATCACTATCCTTGTGAAATCTGACGGTTTGCTTTTGCTCATTTTGCCTGGTTTTTACAGGAAGACCAGCCTTTCAGGCTCTGAAAATCCTCCTCTGCTCATTATGTCTGTATTATAGAAATACCGGCTTGTTAAGCTTTGCTGCTATCCGGTATATTGCATTCATCAGCCCCACGTGGCTGTTGGTCTGAGGGAAGTTGCCCCACTGGCTGCCGTCGCGTCCGGCGTCTTCACTGAAGAGGCCCAGATGATTTGAGAACTCCAGTAGCTTTTCAATGGTTCTCATTGCATCATCCACCCTTCCCGTGCAGGCCAGCGCCTCAGCGTACCAGAAGGCGCATACCAGGAAGGTTGTCTCCGGCGTGCCAAAGTCATCCTCATGGATATATCTGTAGAGCAGTCCCTCTTCAGTCTTCAGGTGTTCTGCCAGGGCGTCAAGGTGGTCCCGCGCCCTGACCCCTGCCGGATCCAGGTAATTCATGGTGATGAGATGGATGGTGGCGGCGTCATAGTTTTTGTTATCTACAGCCTGCATATATACCTTCAGGTCAGCCTGATAGCACATCTCGATCTTTTCCGATGCCCTGACAGCCAGCTTTTCGGCCCTCCTCTTCATGTCATTGTCTGCAAAGCTGGCTCCTATCTTCTCCGCCGCCTTTGCTCCTGCCCAGTGAAAAAGGAAGGTGTAGCAGTTCTCCTGCATCTTGTTGCGGAACTCCCAGATGCCGGCATCAGGCCTGTCCATCGTCTCCTCAATACGGTTTAGAAGCCAGTGGAGTACCTCCCGGGACTTACTGTAGGAAAGGTAGTTCAGCCTTCTGTCAATATAGAGCGGCAACAGGCTGGCAAGCACCTGTCCGTAGATATCATACTGTTCCTGGTGATAGGCGTCATTGCCCAGGTGAACGGGTTTATTGGCGAGATAGCCCTCCAGATCCAGTTCCTTCTCTTTGGGGACAGCAGTGCCCGCAATTGTGTACATCGGCCTTATCGTCTTCTGCTCTGAAAGAATGATATTCTGGATATAGAGGAAGTAGCGCTCCAGCTCTTCAAAGTGGCCAAGGTTATTGAAGGCATTGAGGGTATAATAGGAGTCCCTCATCCAGCAATAGCGGTAATCCCAGTTCCTGCCTGCTCCCGGGGCCTCAGGCAGGCTGGTGGTACCCGAGGCTATGATGCCACCCGTATCCTCATACTGATGAAGCTTCAGCACCAGGGCAGACCTGATGATCTCATCCTGAAAGATGTTTGGAATGGAGGTGGTCTTGATCCAGTGAAGCCAGTATTTGATGGTCTTGTCGAGGAAATCCTCGGCAGTAGCCTCCAGCGGGGCCTCCAGGGGCACTCCGTATGTGAATGCCAGGTAGCAGGTATCATTTAACAGGAAGGACTGGTTGTTGACAATGTATGTAAGCGGGATATTGGTTGTCAGCCTGACCTGCGACTCGAGATTCAGAAACCTGATATGGTTGCTGCCGGCAACGATCTCGGGCCTTAAGGCACCGTAACTCCCCACCGGCTCGCACCTGACAGTGATAAACGGGTTGCCCTCTATCGGCTCGATCTTGCGTATGAGCATCAGGGGCCGGTAGTAGCGGTCGTACTGGTAAAACCTTGGAGCAAAGTCCGTAACCCTGAACCTGCCGTCGTCATTGGTGAACTCGGTTGTCAGGATGTTGGTATTGCGGATATATGACTGAAAAGTATAGTAGTTGCCGCTTGAGGGTCTGATGGAAAACTCTCCTCCCTTTTTGCCGTCAAGCAGTGACCCGAAGAGGAAGCTGCTGTCAAACCTGGGCAGGCACATCCATGTTACATCTGCGCTCTTGTTGATATAGGCCAGGAATGAGCAGTTGCCCACGATTCCCATCTCATACTTGTGAATGGCATCCATCTCTCTTCTGAATTAATGAAACGATGCAGCGTTCATGCATCGCTGTCAGGATGATGTCATGCCCTGCAGGGCATCGCCACAATATAGTCAATTATTCCGTACCGAAGCTCAATGTTTCGAATCTGTACGAATCGATGGGTGCGCATGAGCAGACGAGGTTGCGGTCTCCGTAGCCGTTGTCAACCCTGCCAACCGAAGGCCAGAATTTATTCTCGGCGATCCATGGCAGCGGATAGGCGGCTTTCTCGCGCTGATAGGCATGACTCCATCCGTCGGAGATTACCGACGCGGCTGTATGGGGTGCATTCTTAAGCACGTTATCTTCCCTGTCTGACGTACCTTGTCTTATCTCCTCTATCTCCTGCCATATATTTCTCATGGCATCAATGAACCTGTCGAGCTCTGCCTTTGGCTCCGACTCTGTCGGTTCAACCATCAGGGTGCCGTGTACAGGGAACGACAGAGTAGGTGCATGAAAACCGTAATCCATGAGCCTCTTGGCTATATCCGACTCATCCACCCCGGCATCCTTGAAGCCCCGGCAGTCAAGTATCATCTCGTGCGCACAGCGGTCGTTGGCACCGGTGTAGAGCACCTTATACATCTCCCCCAATGCGGCTGCCAGATAGTTGGCGTTGAGGATGGCATATATCGTTGATTTTGTGAGTCCTTCAGCGCCCAGCATCATCACGTAGGCATGGCTGATGGTCAGTATATGAGCGCTGCCGTACGGCGCTGCCGCGACAGCCGTAATACCGTGACTGCCCCCTGTCTTCACCACCGGATGCGATGGGAGGAACTCTGCCAGCTTGCTGTTGCAGAGTATGGGCCCCATACCCGGTCCGCCGCCGCCGTGAGGGATGGCAAAGGTCTTGTGCAGGTTGAGATGGCACACGTCGGCTCCTATGTGGCCCGGACTTGTCAGGCCCACCTGTGCGTTCATATTGGCGCCGTCCATATAGACCAGCCCGCCGTTCTCGTGAATGATGCCTATCATCTCCACGATGGCCTCTTCAAACACACCGTGCGTTGAAGGATAGGTGATCATAGCGGCACTGAGGCTGTCACGGTTCTCAACTGCTTTCTTCCTGAGATCTTCAACACTTATATTCCCATGTTCATCACACTCCACCACAACCACCTTCATGCCTGCCATGGCCGCGCTTGCCGGGTTGGTGCCATGCGCTGAGGATGGTATCAGCACTACATTGCGGTGGCCCTCATTGCGGCTGTTGTGATACTGTCTGATGACCATCAGCCCGGTATATTCTCCGGCAGCACCGGAGTTGGGCTGGAACGAGACCGCATCAAAACCGGTGATCTCTTTAAGCGCCTCACCCAGCTCCTCCATCAACCTGTGATACCCCTCTGCCTGGCTGGCAGGAACAAAGGGATGTATGTTCGCAAACTCAGGCCAGCTCATGGCAAACATGGAAGCTGCAGGGTTGAGCTTCATGGTGCATGATCCCAGCGGAATCATGCCGTTGGCCAGCGAGAAGTCCTTGCGCTCCAGCATCTTGATATAGCGCATCATATCTGTCTCGCTGTGATAGCTGTTGAAGGTGCGTTCCTGCAGGTAAGGCGAGGTACGCTTGAATTTATCGTCTATGCAGAAGCAGTCACACAGCGCTGTCACCTCCTCTGCCTTTTTACCTGCCGCCTCGGCAAAGACGGAGACAATGTCATTTATCTCTTTCAGGGTGGTGAGTTCATCCGTGCTTATAACGGCGCAGTTGCCGCACTGGTACCAGAGATTGATACCCCTGCCCAGGGCGATCTTCTCAATCATGTCGGCAGTGACGCCCGGGACAGCCTGGACGCGTATTGTATCAAAGAACTGGTCATGCCTTATGGTATATCCCAGGTCTCGCAGTGCCTTTGCAAGTGTACATGCCGTGGAGAAGATATGCATGGCTATGCGCCTGATGCCTTCCGGACCGTGATACTGGGTATACATTCCTGACATGGTTGCCAGCAGTGCCTGGGCAGTACATATGTTCGAGGTGGCACGCTCACGCTTGATATGCTGCTCGCGTGTCTGCAGGGCCATGCGCAGTGCATGGTTGCCATGCACGTCAACGGATACGCCGATGATGCGACCGGGCATGCTGCGCTTCAGCTCATCCCTGGTGGCGAAGAAGCCGGCATGCGGACCGCCGTAACTCATCGGCAGCCCGAAACGCTGATTGGATCCGAATACTATGTCGGCACCCCACTCTCCTGGAGGGGTCAGCAGGGCGAGACTCATCAGGTCGGCACCCACGGACACCAAAGCTCCGGCAGCATGGACCTTATCCACCATCTCACGGTAGTCGCGTATCTCACCACTGGCAGAAGGGTACTGGACCAGCACCCCGAAAACAGTGTCGTCAGCCTCAAAACCGGTATAGTCTGCAAATTCTATCTCAATACCCAGTGGTGAGGCACGGGTGATGAGCACGTCACGCGTCTGCGGGAAGACCGAGTTATCAACCAGGAACCTGTATGCCCCGGCCTTTACCTTCTCCCTGGACCGGGCACCGAACATCATCAGCATGGCCTCTCCGGCAGCAGTGGCTTCATCAAGGAGTGAGGCATTGGCGATATCCATGGCCGTGAGGCTTATCACCGTGGTCTGGAAATTTAGCAGCGCTTCCAGCCTGCCCTGTGAAATCTCAGCCTGGTATGGAGTGTAGGAGGTGTACCATGCAGGATTCTCAAGTACGTTGCGCACGATCACCGGCGGCACTGCCACACCGTAATAACCCTGCCCGATAAAAGAGCGGTACTGCCTGTTGAGGCTGCCAAGCTCCCTCAGATGCGAGAGATACTCCTGCTCACTCATCGCCGGAGGCAGGTTAAGAGGTCTGTCAAGCCTTATCGAAGCCGGAACGGTCTGTTCTATCAGCTGCTCCGCTGTATCAACTCCAATGGTTTTGCACATCTCGGAGGCATCGCTCTCACGCGGCCCGATGTGACGGTCAACAAAGTTATCGGTGGTCATAATATGATTGTTATTAAATTATTTCAGGGATATAGGGCGAAATTAACAGAAAGCTTCAGACAAAAAAAGCATATTCATCATGTTTTATTCGATTATTTCATTATTATTTCATTGGTCGAATGGAACTTACATGTAACAAAATATTCATTCCCATTTGTGAGTTACTGCTCATGTAAGTTTCATCTTAATAAAATAAAGTCAGTCTCTGTATCACGAGCTGCTCTTTCCCTGATTACACATTATACTGCCAGCTGCCCGGTGCTGATACTCCGGCTTCCTGGTCGCCGTTTTCGGGTCAACGGGTGTTTCAGGTAAAAAACGGATTGCTTCCGATCTCACGGCCAATGGTGGTCTCAGGCCCGTGACCCGAATATACGACGGTTTCAGGAGGCAGGGTAAAAAGCCTTCGCCTGATGCTTTCGATCAGTTGCCCATGGTTGCCTCCCGGGAGATCAGAACGACCGATGCTGCCTGCAAAGAGGGCGTCACCCGCGAATACAACTCCATCTTTCTCCGAGTATAAGGCTATCCCGCCGGGCGAATGGCCCGGCACAGCCAAAACCTCAAGGCTCACTCCGGCAGCCGTAACAACCTCACCATCGGCAAGATATCCTGCAGGCGCAGGGGGCTCCTCCATGGAGAGGCCGAACATGAGAGCATGCTTCGGCGCGTTGACCAGGTTCTGACTGTCGCCCTCATGATACCATGTGCGCAGTCCGTACCTCTCAAGCATGAAGCGGTTCCCGAAGAGATGGTCAAGATGGCAGTGGGTGTTGAGAAGCAGCTTTGGTTCCAAACCTGCGTCAGCAAGCAACTGCTCCAGTCTCTGCTCCTCACTCTTGCCGTAGCAGCCACAGTCGATTACTATGCACCCGGAATCATCTCCCGTAACAATATAGGTGTTGACCGCGATAGGGGAATATATCTCTTTGTATATCTTCATGACAGTATCATCTGTTGTTGCCGTTGGCAATGCCCTTCAGCATCGGGACAAAGACGAAATAGCCGTGGGTGGTGATCTCCCAGTCATCTTCGCCAGTGCGGGTATAGAGCGTCATCACCTGTGAATCCCGTTCTCCGCGGGGCACCACGAGCCGCCCCCCGATGCGCAGTTGTTTCAGCAGCTTTTCAGGTACCTCGGCTGTCGCTGCCGTGATGATTATCCCGTCATAGGGACCGTACTGCGGCTGCCCCTCATAGCCATCGCCAAGGAAACAGTGTATCCGGTAACCCATCCCGCTGAGCATCGCCTGTGCCTTGCGGTGGAGCTCCCGCTGCCTCTCGATGGTATAGACCTTCACCCCCAGCTCCGCGAGTATGGCGGCCTGGTAACCAGAACCGGTGCCTATCTCCAGGACCCTGTCTCTCTTTCCGACATTTAGCAGGATCGTCTGAACGGCAACGGTATAAGGCTGCGAGATAGTTTGCCCTGCTGAAATAGGAAAGGCTTTGTCCTGATAGGCATGCTTCAGAAAGGCGTCATCCATGAATATATGACGCGGGACCCTGTTCATAGCCTCCAGCACCCTCTCATCACTGATGCCCTTGGAACGTAACTCTTCTATCAGCTTCTTCCTCTTGCCCCTGGCTTCAAATGACTCTTCTATCACTGGTGAATGATTTTGGTCTAAAAATAACAGATATCTTTGCATATCGCTTGCCTCACCTGATGAAAAAATTTGCCCGCAGAATAACACTAGCATATATTCTCTCTGACTTCACCGGATCAGCCATCGCCTGGGGTCTCTTTTACCTCTTCCGTAAATATTTCATTGAGACAAGGTTATACGGCGAATACTTCCGGATGGAGCTGGGCAACAAATTCTATCTGGGCATCCTTCTTATTCCGCTCTTCTATCTCTTTGTGTTTGCCATGGCCGGCTTCTATTCGGATACGCTGCGCCGTTCACGGCTTCTTGAATTCGGCAAATCGCTGGTCATCACCCTCGCCGCGGTGGTCATCCTTTTCTTTGTGCTGGTGCTCGACGATGCCGTGGGAGACTACTCCACATATTACAGGTCGTTCATGGTACTCTTCGCCCTGGAGCTACTGCTGACATGGCTTCCACGGTTCGCCATCACCTCGTATGTCTCCGGGAAGATACACAGACGTGAGGCCGGATTCCGCACACTGATAGCAGGCAGCAACGGCAAGGCAGCCAGGCTGATCAGCGAGATCACCGGTGAAAAGATGCCGGCAGGAAATCTCCTTGCAGGTTATATCAGCGTCGACGGCTCGGAGGGTCAGCCGCTGGCCGGGAAAGTTCCCTGGCTTGGCAGGGAGGAAGATATTGTGGAGATAATTGAGAAGCATGATATTGATGAGGTCATACTGGCCCTTGAGGAGAATGAGTATGAGCGGGTGGAGAGCCTGGTGAACAGCATCTGTTTCCGCGATGTGCTTGTCAAGGCATTGCCTTCGATGAGACAGGTCATCGCCGGCCACGTCGAGGCCGGGCCCATCTATGCCACCCCCCTGCTGAGGGTCTCATACCGCGAGATGCCACACTGGCAGCAGATGATCAAGCTGCTGCTCGACTACTCGCTGGCGGCGACAGCCCTGGTGCTGCTCTCTCCCCTGATGGCCCTTTTGGCCATACTCATCAGTAGATCGGGGAAAGGTCCCGTTATCTTCAGACAGGAGAGGATCGGCCGCCATGGCCAACCCTTCATGATATACAAGTTCAGGTCGATGGAGGAGGGTGCGGAAGCTGACGGGCCTCAGCTGGCAGTCAGGGGCGACAAGCGCATCACACCCCTCGGGCGCTTCATGAGAAAGCACAGGTTCGACGAGATACCCAACTTCATCAACGTCCTCAGGGGAGAGATGTCACTGGTAGGCCCGAGGCCGGAGAGGAGACACTATATTGAAAAGATAAAAAAACAGGCACCGCACTACAACAGGGTGCTGGCCGTGAAGCCCGGCATCACATGCTGGGGTCAGGTCAAGCTCGGATATGCCTCCGACATAGACACTATGCTCGAAAGGCTTGAATATGACCTGCTGTACCTTGAGAACGTATCTCTCTTCCTTGACCTGAAGATAATATACTACACCCTGGGTACCATCATAAGAGGCAGGGGACTTTAGGTCAATAGTATATCGTCACAGTCCAGGCTCCCGGCTGATTGATCACAAACCGCAGTTCGCCGGAGATCATTGCAGTGTTAAAGGCATTGGGGGCGGTGAACCTGACTTTACCTTCAAAAGGGAACTTCACATCCTCAAAACCGAGAAAATTGCCTGTCGTGCTCTCGTTGCCGGAGCTGCCGGTAAGCAACAGGTCCCTTATCTGGGCAGTGGAAGATTCACCTGACCTTGAGAACTTATATTTGATATATAGTGGGGTACCACCTACCCTCATGCAGGTCACTCTCCCAATACCGTTGCGGTACTTTATCACATATGGCGGCACCTCCTTTTCTCCGACATATTGGTCAGCCTTCCATATCCCTGTAAGAACTGAATCCCTTCCCATGAAAATGAATGTATAGGTTCCCTGACCATCTCTGAGGCCTTTCTTCCACTCACCCTCATACTTTGCACCCGACTGCCAGATGTAAGTTCCACTCCCGTCAGGCAACCCCTTGCTGAAGCTTCCCTTGTACTGATCCGCGCCAAATGCTTCGCCTGTACCGTCCGCCAGCCCCTTCTTGCATCCACCTTCGTAGTAATCGGCAATGGCAGGGATCAGAACCTTGCAATCAGTCTGGGCAACCAGATGGGATGTAATGAGGGTTGCTGCGAACACCATCAGTAGTATATATCTTCTCATTGCATTGTCTTTTTAGTTTAAACCACAAAACTGAATTTTACGGGTCACACGGTAAAGTTAAACCAATTTATAAAAAGAAAGAGAGCCTTGAGGACTCTCTTTCATTATAATCAGCAGATGCTGGTTATTTCACATCTGTCGCGGTTGGGATCGGGTTCTTGCGTGTATGCCACCACACCTGGCTCTGTATGCCGTTAGTGCTGAACATTCCCTCGTTGATCTGTTCGATCTTTTCTGCTGTCTGTGCAGCGAGCAGGTTATCGGTATTGTATGTCTGCTCGCTGAGAGCATACTGCAGCCTGATCGGGAGGCCCAGGTCAGGATAATATGCACCTTCCAGCTCATATTCGAATATCCTGGCAGGGAACCCTGTCCTTCTCACTTCAGTATAGGCCTCGATGCCCTGTCCGAAGATGGAGGCCCATTTCTGCTCGCATATCTTCTGGAATTTTTCGGCATCAGTACCGCCCCATGCAACAAGCGGCTCGGCAAGGTAATCACCATAGTCCACAGGATAAGATGTTGAGCCTACTGTGATGTCACCAGAAAAACCCCAGGAAGGATTGACACTGCCACCATCGGCGAGGTTCCATCGCTCCATTGAAGCAGCAATACCTTCTTCATAGGCATTTCTGGCAGGTCCGTCCTGGTTGGCTCTGAGGTAATATTCAGCCTTGATGAACTGAACCTCATCGTATGTCATCACCTTCGAAGTGGCTCCCTCAATAAAGGCAATAGCTGTTCCAAGCATTGAGACCTCGGGGAAGATGGCTGCAGTAATGCCGCGACCGTTCTGGAATCCTACGTATTCAAGTGTCCCTGAAGCCACCGAGTTGAGTGTCGGGGCTGCATAGACATGGAGTCTCGGGTCATTGCGTGCCTTCAGCCAGTCAACCATTGTCTCGGAAATAGACTGGTCCTTCCTGGCAAACAGGGTGTTGTAGATCGGATTCCTGTAAGGAATACCGGGCCATGCAAGCTCAGCGTTGTCATCATTTGATTCAAAAATAGGATACCTGTTGGCGTCAGCCAGAATGGCTGCAATCCTGGTGTCAGCATCTGCCATGGCTGCAGCACCGGCAGTGGTGGTCACGGTACCGCCTCCTGCCATGTTGTAGGTGTATGACCACGGCGTGCCGGCTGCACGGTTCAGTATCCTAAGTTTGAGTGAGTTGGCGAACTTCCTCCATTTGACCGGATCACCGCCGTACAGTATATCACCCGAACCGAAGTTAAGGGTTGTTCCTGTAAGCAGTACGTTTGCCGCTTCGAGATCATCAAGAAGAGCAGGATAAATGCTCTCCTGGGTATCATACTTTGGTGTCATGATACCGTCGGCATAAAGACCCTGAAGAGCCTCGCTGTAGGGTACATCACCCCAGCAGTCGGTAAGGTAGAGGAAAACCCATGCCCTCAACACCTTGGCTGCGCCGAGGAGTCTGTCATCACCCTCTTCCGTGGCCTTGTCCATAACGATCGCCAGGTTCTTAAGCTCACTTGAGTAAGGACCTTCAAAATACCCTGACATGTCACGGGGCATATATCTGTCCTCATCAATATACTGTATCTTGCACCACTGCTGTGACCAGGGTCCCAGGTATGTATGCTGCATCCATCCGCCAAGCTGACGGTTTATGGAGTTGTATACAGCATTGGTAAAGATGTTTATCGCCGGTACATCCACCGGGTTGTTCGGATTCTTGTTCATCTCCTCAAAGCCCTCCGTGCAGGACGGCAACAGGGCAACGATCAGGAACAATCCCAGTACTTTTTTCTGTAGTTTGTTTATGTATTTCATGTTCAGATTCGTTAAGGTTAGAAATCAAGTCTGATATTGAATCCGTAAGATCTGGTAGAGGGGATGGCGTTGTTCTCAGCACCCACTGATCTGTTACCGGCACTGTTGGCCACCTCGGGATCAATATGTGGTATGTTCGCAAAGATCAGCAACAGGTTTCGGCCGACCACCGACAGGGTCAGATTCTTGATACCTATCCTGCGAAGCGCGTCGATTTTGTTGAATGAATAACCTGCTGACACTTCACGCAGCTTAACAAAGCTTCCGTCAAATGTGTTGAGCTCTGTTTTGGCATAGTGGTCATAGCCCCATCTGTTGGCATCAACATAAGTTGTGTTCGTCACAGGAGCTGATGAATTGGAGCCGTCAGCATTCAGGAACTGGATCGTTCCGTCAGCGTTAACCTTGCCGTACACTGCGTCATCTATAAGCACGCCGCCGCCTTCATCTAAAGGATCCCTGACATTCTTGCCGTTGGCATTGATGGCAGCAGTCTCCTCAAAGATACCGGTATACATTCCGAACATATGGGTGATCGAGTTTATGAGACCTCCCTTTCTGAAGTCTACCAGGAAGCTGAAATTGAAGTCCTTATAGGTGAATGAGTTGTTTATCCCACCGAACCAGTCGGGATAGATATTACCGAGGTCAGTCCTTGCACCCGAACGGATATATCTTCCGGAGGTTGAGACAAGAGGCCTGCCTGAATAGGCATAGTGTGAAAGCCCCTGTTCCGGATCATTGTTATAATATACCGGGGTGGCATTCTCGCGAACGATGGCATAGCCCCAGAGGGTTCCGTACTCCTGACCCGGTATGGCATATACATAGGATCCCCAGCTTCCACTGTAAAGTGACAGGTATTTCATGTCGCCATAGAGCTCAACCACCTTGTTCTCGTTGGTTGACCAGTTCACGGTGACGTCCCATGAGAAGTTATTTGTCTGTACCGGTGAGGCAAGCAACTGCAGCTCGATACCCTGGTTCTGCAGGTTACCGGCGTTGATGGTCTGGCTGCTGAAGCCCGTGGTACGAGACACTGCGATGTTCATAATCTGGTTGACAGTGTTCTCACGGTATATTGCAGCATCAAGAGCGAGCCTGTTGTTCAGGAAGCGCAATTCGAGGCCAGCCTCCTTTGAACGTTTTCTCTGCGGCTTCAGTCCCAGCGGGGGTATGGTTCCGGTATAACTGAGTGACGGATTGCCGTCATACGGATTACCGGCACTGTACACACCGTTTAGGGCATATGCACCGGCCGAGCCGCCCACCTCAGCATAACTGGCCCTTAACTTCAGGAATGAAAGGAATGGTGATTCGATCCCTAAAGCATCCGTAAGAATCCATGCAAGTGATACGGAGGGATAGAAATATGAGTTGTTGTCTATCGGCAATGTCGATGACCAGTCATTCCTTCCTGTCAGGTTGAGGAACAGCCAGTTCTTGTAACCAAAGTTGGCCACCCCGAATACGCTCTGCAGTTCATATCGTGATTCGCTAAGGCCTGTCGTGGCTGCAGCGGCAGAGTTGCTGACTGAATAAAGATCAGGCACAATCAGGTCAGGTACAGTAGTTCTGTGATACTGGTATTCATAATGGTTGTAATCAGCACCTACAGAACCGTCAAAGTCGAAATCACCGAATGACTTGACAAATTCCAGCCTGGCGTTGGCGTTGATTAGGCTCCTGCGGTTCGAATATGCATTATACCCGCCTTCGGGGTCTTCCTGCCCGATATCGCCCTTGGCCGTTCTCTCCTTGATATCTTCAATGGACCAGTCGGTACCGACCTGGGCCTTGAATGCAAGCCAGTCGGTGAAATTCCAGCCAAAATTGACATTACCTATAAGTCTGTCCCTGTTCCTCGAGTTCATGCTCTTGTTAAGGGTCCAGTAGGGGTTGTTGTGATAACTGTGGTTCCAGTTGAAAGGCAGCCCGGTCTTCGGATCTGTCTCGTTCCATTTTTCCTTGAGGACATCCATGTCAACCTGGCGGCCAAACCACTGCATGAGTGATTGCATCGGGTTACCGGCATTGTAGCCGTTCTCCGCGATGTTGTCACTGCTGTTGTTGATATAGTTTGCCGAACCTCCTACAGTAATCCTGTCAGTCACAGAATACTCTCCGTTAAGCTGGGCAGAGTTCTTTGTCAGGTCAGTATTCGGCAGAATACCTTTGACTCCCTGGTTCGAAAGCGACAGGCGGAAGCTTGCACCCTCCTTTGAGCCTGTGACAGACACGTTGGTGGTACGCTTGATGCCCGTTTCAAAGAAATCCTTAATGTTATCCGGATGAGCAACCCATGGCGTCGGGGTGCGGACATCAGTTTCGGGATCATAGGGGCTGTCAAACTGAGGTATCAGCCTTCCGTCAAGCGGGGGACCCCAGCTCTCATCGACACCGTCATTGATACCGCCGTAGTTACCATCGACATATGAAAATTCTCCGCCGCCGCCCTGACCGTACAGGTTCTGGAACTTGGGCAAACGGAACGGATTCTCCCACATGGTATTCTGCTCGATGGTCACTCCGAGACCTGGTACACCGGATTTGCCTGATTTAGTGGTTATAAGCACAACGCCGTTTACAGCCCTGGAGCCGTAAAGTGCAGCTGCACTTGCGCCCTTGAGCACTGTGATGCTCTCGACGTCAGACGGGTTAATGTCAGAGGACATGTTTCCATAGTCCATGCCACCGTAAGCCCCTGCATCCGAGACCACGTTCACTATAGGCACGCCGTCAACAACGAAGAGAGGCTGAGTGTTGCCGCTTGCAGAAAGTGAGTTGACCCCCCTGATGAGGATCCTCACACCAGAGGCAACACCTCCATCGGTGTTGTTGATCTGCACACCCGACAGTTTGCCCTGGAATGCGTTTACGATGTTGGACACCTTGGCTTTGTCAATCTTATCACTGCTGAGATCCTGGACAGCATAACCGAGAGATTTTTTATCACGGCTGATGCCCAGGGCAGTGACAACGACTTCATCAAGACCCAACATATCAGTCTCCATCACAACGTCAATTGTCGTACGGCCACTGATCACCTCAGTCACCGATTTCATCCCCACAAATGTGAATGAAAGTTGAGTTGCGTTTGTCGGGGCAACAAGGGTATAGCTGCCGTCCGGACCGGTAAGGGTGCCAACAGTGGTGCCCTTTACTGTCACAGTAACACTCGGAATGGGCAAGCCATCCTCCGCTGATGTAACAGTACCCTTAAGCGTCACCGTCTGTGCCATCAGGGCGGAAAAGCCCGTTAGGACAAACAGCGCGATCAACAGTTTCAGTCTGTTCATAGATTAGAGTTTTAGGTTAACAATTAGGTTTAGGTAATATCTGCAACCAGGACCGGAAAATTATGCTAACGGCAATCCTCCGTTGCCTGCTTGCAAAGCCAAATTTAACATTTTTTTAAGAAATTGATGTTTTATGATATTTATTTTTGCTACAGGTAGCCATTTTATGCCTTTGTCAAAGCCAATAACCGTCTGCTGACACGTCAGTTATCCCGTTTTTTGCTAATTTTATCTCTTCAAAAAAAAGTTATATGAAAGCAGCAGTAGTTATCTCAGGATGCGGAGTCTTCGACGGAGCGGAGATACATGAGACGGTCATGACATTGTATGCACTCGACAAAAACGGATGTTCATACCAGCTCTTTGCCCCCAACGTGATGCAGCATCATGTCATCAACCATATCACCGGTGAGGTGATGCAGGAGTCGCGCAATATCCTTACCGAAGCTGCCCGGATAGCCAGGGGAAAGATAAAGGCCCTGACAGAATACAGGGCATCAGATTTTGATGCCCTTATCTTCCCGGGAGGTTTCGGTGTTGCCAAGAATTTATGCACCTATGCCTTCGACGGCCCTGAATGCCACGTCGACAGGGTGGTGGAAGAGGCTATCCTCACAACTCATAAAACCCGCAAACCGATAGGGGCACTATGTATCTCCCCGGTGCTGATAGCTAGGGTGCTGGACAATGTGACAGTCACTATCGGAAGTGACGCTACCACAGCTGCACATTTAGTTGAACTCGGGGCTAAACATGAGCGCAAGACCCATGGGGAAGTGTCAGTCGACAGGCAAAACCTCATCGTTACTGCGGCATGCTACATGCTCGACGCAACAGTCGCAGACATTGCCCTCGATGCAGAAGAGGTCGTCAAAGCACTGATGGAACTAACCGGCAAAGGTTGATCATAGCTTTCCGGCTTTCTGTCTATCACAATACGCTCAAAAGAATATCATCCGAGCCCGGGGCAGATCAGAGCCTGCCGGCTTCTATATCTCTCACTATAAGCTCAATAAGATAATCATCGCCGGCTGGTTCATAATTGGCCCTCAGGTCTGAACCGAAGATGCGTGCTATGCTCTGCCAGAAGGTGGCGGCAAACTTGCCGCGATAGTCCCTTATAAGTTCGTATGAGGTGGCCTGTGTCTCACGGTCAATCAGCTTGATCAGTATCTTGCCCTGTGTGAAGGTCAGCTTCCTGATGTCACCTTCATATGTCTTGAAAAGATCCTTCTCATACTGCCTCAGGAAATTGTCCCTGGCCCTCTCATCAGGCATCATCTCAAGTGTCCTGTTAATACGACCGAACTCGTCCCTGACGATCAGCGCATAGGGGTAGACACGTCGCACGTTGTAGACAAGACGGGCATGCCTCCTGTAGTTGAACCGCACATCGCGGGGAGCCTCAGCGACGACGGTGATCTCATCAAGCTCCACGAGAGGATATGTCTGACCGTCAAAGGTTGCTGACTTAAGGACATGCAGCAGTTTCACAACAGTATCTGACGCCGCACTGTCCGGCGCGACCACCCCTGGCTTCTGACCGTAAGAGTACAAATAAAGCGTCAGGGCGAACAGTATTGCAAACAGCCGTTTCATAATTCCCTGCAAATTTAACCAATTGTCGTGCCAAAGGTTTCATATGACCGTAAAACTGATATGTGTCATACACCGTGGCAAAATTGAGCTGCCTTGCTACTGCAGCATGGCTTGACCGTCCTGTTTTTTTCCTGAACGGGTAAGATCGGTCGATTTTATGTAAGTTTGAGGAGCCATGAACGACAAGCCTTCCATAGATGAACTTGAGGAGGGGTCTGCCTACGAGAAGGTGCTGACCCTTCCCTATGATGATCTGGCCCCGTTCGTAATCAGCGGGCTCAGAACCCTGACACTGCCCATGATGCTGGTCTGGACTGTTGCCATCGTCTCTGCGGCCCTGACGCTTTTACTGTGGCCCCGTTCAACAGGCACTCCTGAACACCCGGGGATACTGTTAGGACTGGCCGCGGGACTCATCCTGATACCTCTCCTGCTTGTACCCCTGCACGAGCTGATGCACCTGATACCCTTCAGGCTTGCCGGCGCCCGGGATATCAGGGTGGGTGCAGAACTGCGGCAGGGTATTGTCTACGTCACCGCCCACCGTTTTGTCGCCGCCTTGAACCTCTTTGCCGTTGTAGCCCTTACTCCATTCCTGGCTGTCACTGCCTCCATGGTTGCAGTGATGTTTTTCGTGCCACCCTGGTGGCAGTGGGTGCTGACCCTTGCTCTCCTGGCCCACACGACGATGTGTGCAGGCGATGCCGCACTGCTGGGCTACCTGGAGCGTTACAGGGGACGCAAGGTCTACACCTGGGATGACGCTGACAAAAAGGAGGCATATTTCTATGCATCAATAAGTCCCTGAAGGATTATCCATGTCTCCCGGAGGCATATGCAGGCCACCATCTGACTGTTTACTGACGATCATAGTTAACCTTTGTTAACCGCTCCTCTATTAGAGATTATTTAATTATTTTAACCGCCCAAAAACCCATCTGTATGAGCAGCTTCTCACAAACCCTGAAAAAATTCCCCGGCCTCTTCTGGATTTCCAACGTCATTGAGCTGTTTGAACGGTGGGGCTGGTACGCCTTCTACAACGGGTTCTTCGCCATCTACCTGACCTCTGCGAAGGAGACGGGTGCACTCGGTTTCACCAACGGGGAGAAGGGGCTGATCATGGGCACGGGATCGATGATTCTGTACCTCCTTCCGGTAATAACCGGCGCCATCGCAGACAGGATAGGTTACAAAAAGGTACTTATCGTCTCCTTTCTGACATATATACTCTCCTTTTTAATGCTGAGCCGGTTCGAGACCTTCGGAGCCATCTTCGCAGCGTTCATACTCCTGGCAGTCGCCGGGGCTCTGTTCAAACCCATCATCTCGGGAACAGTTGCCAGGGTGACCAACAGAGAGACGGCTTCACTCGGCTTTGGCATATTTTACATGGTGGTCAATATCGGCGGCTTCATCGGCCCCTTCGTGGCCAGCCTGATGTACAAGCACAACTGGGATATGGTCTTCTATATGTCGATGGCGGCAATGGCTCTGAACTTCGTGCTGGTAATGCTTTTATATCGGGAGCCGGCACTGACAGGCACAGACAGCACCTTTCTGCAGAATATAGGCATTGCATTCAGGAACATCGGGGTGACACTCACCGACTGGCGTTACCTGCTCTTCCTGCTGATAATCGGAGTCTTCTGGACAGCCTACAACCAGCTCTATTATTCCTTCCCGGTCTTCCTTGAGTCGTGGGTGAACCTCGACAAGATGTCGGTTACCCTGGGGCTTGAACCGGGAACTATCACCACCGTAACCATCTCCAGCCTGGCCTCTTTCTTCATAATTCTGTTCCAGCTGGTGATCTCATCGGTGACTGCCGGCTTCCGGCCGCTGAACAGCATTATGAGCGGTATCTTCATACTGGCCATAGGCCTGGGTATGATGTTTGCCAACCTCAATCCCTGGTTCATAGTACTGGGGGTGCTGATCTTCGGCATAGGAGAGATGGCCTCCTCACCGAAGATACAGGAGTACCTGGGTGGCATCGCCCCTCCTGACAGAAAAGCCCTCTACATGGGTACCGCCTTCCTCCCGATAGCCCTGGGACACGTCGGTGCCGGCTGGGTCTCCGGCAAGCCTTACGAACAGGCTGCCGATAAACTCCTGCTCCTGAAAAGAGCAGTAGAAGAGAGAGGATTTGACATTCCCGATGTCTCTGCAACATTCACCCAGACAGACTATTACACAAGGGCACAGGAGCTTTTCGGCATGGATGCACAGCACCTCACCAGGTACCTGTGGGATACCTACAACCCATCCAGGGTGTGGATGATGTTTGCAGCCATCGCCGTCGCCGCCAGCGTGATGCTTTACCTGTATGACAGGCTAATACTGAATGGCAGGGAGGTCAGTGGGAATGGCAGGCAGTAAACAGTCGGCAGTTGCCAGTCTTCAGCCGGCAGTCAGCAGTTTGAGGCTCCGACGCAACAGGAGGAGGCTCAATCCCCTACACGGACCTGTCCCGATGAAGTCAGGAGTGTCGAGACGGCAGTCGGTAATATGAAATAACAGACAAGTGAAACTTACATGAGCAGTAACTCACAATAGGAAATGATTGTTTCTCTTCAGATAAGTTCCATTAGACCAATAAAATAACAATAAAATAATCATATGAAACTCAATAACGAATGAAAACAAGAACCTTATTTATCGCAATCCTGCTGATGGTCACTCTCAGCCTGACTGCACAGCGGCGGGTTGTTAACATGCCGGATATTCCAGGGTATGTGACTCTGAAGTGCGACTTTCACATGCACACTGTCTTTTCCGACGGTCAGGTCTGGCCCACAGTACGGGTTGACGAGGCGTGGCGTGACGGTCTCGATGCAATATCCGTCACCGACCATATCGAGTACCAGCAAAAAAAACAGTACATACCCACCGATCACAACGCGGCGTGGAAGATATTACAGAATACAGCCAGGGACCGGAATATAATCCTCGTCCAGGGGACCGAGATCACCCGCGGCATGCCTCCCGGTCACCTCAATGCACTCTTCATTACCGACGCCGACTCTCTTGACAGGGAGGGTTTCATGGAGGTCATCGAAACAGCAATCGGTCAGGGTGCATTCATCCAGTGGAACCACCCCGGATGGAAGAGCCAGCAGCCTGATGGCATACCCCGTATGTACGACGTTCACCGGGAAATGATTGCCAGAGGATGGATGCACGGGATAGAGTTTTCCAACGAACATGAATTCTATCCCCTGGTGATGGACATGTGCCGCGACAATAAGCTGGCGGTGATGGGCAACAGTGATATCCACGGCGTCATAAGTGAAGAGTTCAGTGCACCACAGTACTCTCACCGCCCCATGACCCTGGTCTTTGCCAGGGAGCGTACCGCCGCCGCCCTGAAGGAGGCGTTGTTCGCCGGTCGCACGGCAGTCTGGCATGGCGACCTCCTCGCAGGATTTGAGGAAAATGTTGCTCCGTTCTTCCGGGCGGCTGTCACCGCCGGAAAACCCTTCCGTGACGACGGCAAGACGATATGGTTCGAACTGACAAACAGCTCTGACCTGCCGATGGAACTTACCGGTGGGCCAGAAGGAGCACCTGCTGCCGTAAGCCTGCCGGCAAGAAGCAGTGTTATTATCAAGGCAGACCGCAGGTACCTTGATGAGCCTGTAACCTATGAGGTCAGTAATATTATTACCGACAGCAACAGTGTCCTGAAAGCCGAAATAATGCCGGCAGCCAACTGAAGGAGATCTTTTGGCGCACTTCCGTAAGGTCTCTAGAGAGGCACGATCCGGAATGAGTAGACGTAACTGCCGTCACGCAGACAGTATTGTGGATGTGTACGTGCACCCCATGAGTCATCACCGCCGACACCCATCTGGCTGTAGTCGATATTGACACGCACCAGGTCGCGCGGCCTGACGTCGTCAATATGTGTGTTGACCAGCTTGGCATCAGACCTGTATCCGGCCAGGCTGCCGGGCGACTCGAAGTCGTCATGCAGGAAGTTCATAGCTGCAAAGCTGAAGAGCTGATCACCCTCTACCCTAATGCCGCGGCCGTCGCCGGCAGTAATGGTAAGCCACCTTGTATCCGTCCTGTACCCGTTCTCCTGGGGCCTGACATAGGGCACGTACTGATCGGCCACGCTGCTCTCGTAAATACCTACGAAGGCAGAGCTCTTACGGTCGATATAATTCTCATGTGGTCCCCGGCCGTACCACGACAGGCCGTTGAACCGGGCTGGCATGATCATCTGCATGCCTATGCGTGGCACCTCCTCCAGGCTCCTGTCTCTCTTTGTGAACCTGAATGACACATCCACGGTACCGCCGGCATGCACAGTGTAGCCGGTCTCCACCATGGCTATCGTCCTCCCGTCCAATCCGGGAATATCATGAATGAATCCCACCCTGGCACTCTCCATCCCGGGACGTGAGATATGCGCTGACCTCATCACCGCTTTCTGTCCCGCCTCCCTCCAGTCGGCGTTCCTCTTATCCATACGGTTGCCGTAATCATTATCCGTCGGTGCCCTCCAGAAATCGGGCCGCGGACCTGACAGCAGCAGCTCCTCGCCGCGAACCTTATAGGATGTGATGACCCCGGCAGCCATATCAAAGACAACCGAAAACTCTTCTCCTGCCACGGTGAGCACGCTCTCTTCACTCTTCAGGTCAAGCAGCGCCAGGTTGTTGCCGTCACTCTCCTCTTCTTCCCGGTAAAACGGCAGAAGCATCTGTTCGGAGGCATACAGGTGATCCTGCGGCACAATTCCCCACTCGTCGGTCCTGGTCATATAAAAGTTAAGGAAATATTCCGTCCCGGGCACCGGTTCTATGGTTCCGTAAGGCACCTCCACGGTTGTCGAGGCTCCGGGGGCCAGATCAAGCTGGTTCAGGTTGCCGGAGTCCATCAGCACTCCGTCAGCCAGCACCTCCCAGTTGATGGTGAAGAGAGAGAGGTTGGTGAAATCATACTTATTGGTGACAGTGACTAGACCTTTTGACAGGTCGGCAGGCGTGAAGCCGGCATACTGATATACCTTTTTTACCTCGCTGAGGGCAGGATGAGGCATGCGGTCAGGACCCACCAGCCCGTTGCAGCAGAAGTTACCGTCGCTATAGGCTCCCACCTCGCCGTAGTCTCCGCCGTAGGCATAATACTCCTCTCCGTCGTCACTGGTCTCCAGCAGCCCCTGGTCCACCCAGTCCCAGATAAAGCCACCCTGGAGTAGGTCATACTTCTCTATCACATCCCAGTAATCCTGCAGGTTGCCTGTGCTGTTACCCATTGAATGGGCATACTCGCACATGATGTAAGGACGGTCATAGCCCGGCCTGCCGGCGCTGAGGGCATACCTCTCCATCTCTTCAATGGAGGGGTACATCGGACACCAGATGTCAGTGTGCCTCTCAGGCGTGTGGGTTATCTTCTCTGCCCTCTCATACTGAACCGGTCGCGTATTGTCTCTCTCCCTGATCCAGTTGTAGGTAGCCACGAAGTTCTGTCCGTCGCCGGCCTCGTTGCCCAGCGACCAGGTGATGACCGACGGGTGGTTCTTGTCGCGCTCCACCATCCTCTCAGTGCGAAACATATGCTGCGCCAGCCACTCCGGCTTATGTGCCAGGGTGACATCGGGATGATAGCCGATGCCGTGTGATTCAATATTTGCCTCGTCGATAAGATAGAGACCATACTGGTCGCACAGCTCGTAGAAGCGCTCCGGCTGGGGGTAGTGCGAGGTGCGCACGGCATTGATGTTGTGCATCTTCATCAGCCTGATGTCTTTGAGCATCAGGGTCTCATCTATGGTATGGCCGTTGACGGCATCATGTTCATGCAGGTTGGTGCCCTTGAGGTTAACGGCCCTGCCGTTGATAAGGAAGCGGCTATCCCTGACCTCGGTAGTGCGAAAACCGATGCGGCTGCTGACACTCTCCAGCACCCTGCCCCTGCTATCAGCCAGCGTTAGCACCAGCGTATAGAGCGAAGGTGATTCAGCCGACCACTGCCTTACCTGCGGCACCTCTCCCCTGATCTTCACCATCGCCACGCTGTCAACCTCCTCGGCAACCCTTGTGTCACCGAATATCTTTGTCGAACCCTCGTACAGTCCTGCCTCCAGCCTGAGCCCTGCCGGCTTCCTGTCCGTGTTGGTCATCTCCACGGTCAGATCCAGGAACCCGTCGGTATAGTCATTTACAAGTGTCGTCTTTGCAAAATAGTCGCGGATATATGCCTTCGGCCTGGCATGAAGCCAGACAGATCTCTTGATGCCGCTGAGCCTGAAGAAATCCTGGCACTGAAGATAACTACCGTCGCTGTACCTGTATACCTCCACCGCAACAGTGTTGCGGCCCCTCTTAAGGAAGGGGGTGATATTGAACTCCGCGGTTGTCTTGCTGTCCTCGCTGTACCCGACATACTCTCCGTTTATCCACACATGAAATGCTGAGCTGACGCCGTCGAAGGTCAGGAAGATCTCCTTCTCCTTCCATTCCGACGGTAGGGTGAATGAACGCCTGTAAGACCCGACGGGGTTGTTGGAATGATCAATTAGAGGCGGATTGACTTTGAAGGTGTAGCTTGCATTTACATAATACGGTATGCCGTACCCTTCGCGCTCCCATGTTGAAGGCACCGCAATCTCATCCCACCCACGGGTGTCATAGTCGTCACGGAAGAACCAGTAGGGACGTTCTGCAGGCACAGAAGTATAGTTAAACTTCCAGGTGCCGTCGAGCGACATTACATTTGGAGAATCCCTCCATCCTGCATCGAGAGCGGAGAAATTTTCCGGGAAGCTGACCATGGTGGCATGGGGTTTCTCAGTATTGACAGTGTTCACGGCTGGATCTTCCCATTCAGGGATCTCCTTCTCCTGCCATTCAGTCCCGCTGTAGTCGCTGTAGCGATTGCAGGCAACGAAAATCAATGCCAGCAGGGAAACAGTGATGAGAGTCTTTTGCATAGCCGGTTGGGTTAGGTCCTCCCCAAACTTACAAAAATCCCCGGATCTTTTATAGGCAGATGAGATTCAAAGCCTGTGACCCTGCATATGGAAAACAATGAAATTTCATTTCCCGGTTCAGGTAACTACGCGAACCAGGCAGCTGTGACGGCTGCCCGGCAGCTGCTCCGGACAAAGGCAGCTGATGAATATCTTTCAGGAAGAGCCTGTGGAATGTAAGATTCGGCAGTAAGGTTCAGCTGCCCGGCAGGTCCTCCGGCCTGTTGATATTTGTAAAGGCCCTTGTTGTCGCTGCGTCGGAGGGCAGTTCCAGGTAACGGGTGTCGACAAGAGTGTAGAAGTCGATCACCGCCGGGCTGCCGTCGGACAGGAGGTAGCTCTCCAGCCTTTTATGAATTTCGCACCTGTATATGGCGTGCATCGGCTCGGCCAGCCCGTTTACCCTGGGCACAAGAATATCTGCCTGCGTACTGAGCATCTCCCGGGCCTGTTGCCTGATAATATCCTCCGAGAGCCACGGCATGTCACCACCAAAGACAAAGAGCAACGGTGTGGCGGAGGCCTTCATGGCGGACTCGATGCCGGCCAGGGGGCCCAAACCGGCAAAATTATCAGCCGTCAGGCGCACACCCCTCGGAACAGGACTCCCCTCAGGCCATCCTGCAATTATGATCTCATGGAATAATGGATCCAGAACGGAGATGATGCGATCTATGATGGGCACTCCGGCAACCTCTATGAGCGACTTGTTGATGCCGCCGAAGCGCCTGCTACTGCCTCCGGCAACTATTGACGCGGTTATGTCAGGAAAAGGCTTTTTCAGAATAGTCCGCTTATCTGTCCGTTACTGTCGATGTCAATCTTTTCGGCTGAAGGCGTTCCTGGCAATCCCGGCATGCGCATTATTGCCCCGGCTATGGGAACCACAAATCCCGCACCTGATGAGAGCTCCACCTTCCGGATGCGCACGGTGAAATCCCTGGGGCGGTTACGCAGGGCCTGATCATCGGAGAGCGACTTCTGGGTCTTGGCAATACAGACGGCAAGATTGTCAAAACCCAGCTCGTCAATCTTTTTCATCTGCTGCTTCGCCTCAAGAGTATATTCCACATTCCTTGCCCCATACATCAGCGAGGCTATGGTTTCGATCTTCTTCTCAATGCTCCACGACATGTCATAAAGGGGTGTGAAGCAGTCGGTGCAGGAATCGGCAGCCTCGATGACAGCTATGGCAAGCTCGACAGCCCCCTTGCCTCCGTCGGCCCAGGCAGTATTGACAGCCACCCTGACATTGTGTTCTTCACAGTACTTCGTAAGAAGCTCTATCTCAGCATCTGTATCGGAGCTGAAACGGTTGACGGCAACCACTGGCCGGAAACCGTAGTAGTGCATGTTCTCAATATGCTTGTCGAGGTTCTCAAATCCCTTGCTGAGTGCATCGAGGTTTTCGTGCCCCAGCTCCGACAGCTTCATGCCACCATGGTATTTAAGCGCCCTTATGGTGGCGACAATGACTACAGCATTGGTTTTGAGCTTTCCGACCTGTGATTTGATGTTGAAGAATTTCTCCGCGCCCAATTCGCTTGCAAAGCCGGCTTCGGTGACCACATAATCACTCAGGGAGAGGCCCATGCGGGTAGCCAGGATGGAATTGGTACCCTGCGCTATGTTGGCAAAGGGTCCGCCGTGGATGATGGCCGGTGTCCCCTCCAGCGTCTGTACCAGGTTGGGCTTGAGGGCATCCTTGAGCAGTGCCGCCATGGCACCCTGGGCTTTGAGATCACGGGCATATATAGCCTTGCCATCATATGTGTATCCAATGAAGATATTGCCGAGACGCTGCTTCAGGTCGTCAATGCCGGTAGCCAGGCAGAGTATGGCCATCACCTCCGAGGCAGCGGTGATGTCAAAACCCGTCTCCCTGGGAACCCCCTGTGTTGTACCTCCCAGGCCAACCACTATGTCCCTCAGGGAACGGTCGTTCATGTCCATCACCCTCTTCCAGGCTATGGTTCTGGGGTCAATTCCAAGATTGCCGCTCTTCGACTGTATGTTGTTGTCTATCATTGCGGAGAGCAGGTTGTGAGCCTTCTCCACCGCAGAGAGGTCACCCGTAAAATGGAGGTTGATATCCTCCATAGGTATCACCTGTGAGTAACCGCCGCCGGCAGCACCTCCCTTGATGCCGAACACCGGACCGAGAGAGGGTTCACGGAGCACCACGGTAGCCTTCTTACCCATCTGGTTAAGACCCTGGGCCAGACCAATGGATGTGGTTGTCTTACCTTCACCGGCAGGTGTAGGGGTGATGGCAGTCACCAGGATGAGTTTTGCCCGGGCAATTCTCTTTTCATCTATCAGTGTCAGCGGCAGCTTTGCCTTGTATTTTCCGTACAGTTCAAGGTCGTCAGCAGTGAGACCCAGCTTTTCGGCTACCTCAGCTACAGGCTTGATTTTGGCACTCTGTGCAATCTCGATGTCAGTTTTCATTCGTTTATCTGATATTTATTTTATTGATCGAATGTAACTTGCATGAATTTTTTTTATAATCAAAACATGTTGCGAGTTCCTGCTCATGCAAGTTTTATTTATACTTTTTATTTACTCAAATATATATTTATTCACTCAGAGGAAACAAATAAACATTGTGAAAGTTTAGTTCAACAACAATCCATTTACAAAATTTCCCGATAGTCAGGCGGGGCTGCCATCCTCAGCCTCCACTGCCTGGGATATCCGTTGTTGACCCTGCTGCCCAGGTTATTGACAAACCCGAGGGCAACACCGCGGTACCGGACGAGCACCCTTCCTTCCGGCATCCTCTCAGGCCGTATTGGCTCAAGCCTCAGGTATGCCAGAGCCTCATCGCGGGTGAGGTTATGTTCGGGGAAAAGGCCCGGTATGCGCCGTACTGACATTGCCAGGTCATGGGCGGGAATCAGAATACCGTTCTTGATCTCGCCGATCATCGTCCCGTACTTGACGACGTTTAGTGATCCGCTGATCTGTGACATGAGCCCGGAATCCGCCGCGAGGGCGATGATCCTGTCGTCACTGATTGTCAGCCTCTCCCTTCCGAAGGAGGCCAGTGACTCCGCCACCTCATAAGCTTTGGCGGAAGGTTGCATGCCGGCATGGCTGTTGCGGCTCTCACGGCTTCCAGGGTTACGGTTCCCGGCTCTGCGGCTCTCGCTGCCACCGGTGTTTCGGCTCCCGGAACTGCGACTCCCACTCTTGCCGGGGTTACGGTTCCCGAAGCTGCGGTCCCCGGAACCGGGTGTCTCGTTATTGGGGCTCTCGTCGTCATCGTCCTTTGATGGCTTGCGCAGTGCCGCAATGAAGAAACCCTCTCCCCTGACTCTGCCGGGGTGAAACCCATACCCGGTAACACCGCTATGCCTGATCTCCGTAATCCCATCCATACCCTTGATGTCGGCAGCCAGCGACTCCGCGCCGGTGTTTTCACCCAGCCACGATACGTTGTGCTCATTCTCTGCCGGGTTGAAGGTGCAGGTGGAATATATGAAGATACCTCCCGGCCTGAGCGCCTGCCATGCCTCCATGACTATCCTGCGCTGCCTCTCACTGCAGAGCCTGGTGTTCGACAGGGACCACTCCTGCACCGCCACTGGTGAACGGAACATCCCCTCACCAGAACATGGGGCGTCGGCAACGATGACGTCGAAGAAACCCGGAAAAGCAGCAAAACGCGAAGGATCACTCTGCGTCACCACGGTGTTTCCCATGCCCCATTTCGTAACGTTCTCAGCCAGTACGGCGGCCCTAGAGCCGATGACCTCATTGGCCACCAGCAGTCCGTCGTCGCCGATAAGCGACGAAAGGTGTGTGCTCTTGCCCCCCGGAGCACCGCAGAGATCAAGGACGCGGAGGCCCGCACGGCCCTCCGTCATCTGCCTGAAGAGCTCACCGGTGAACATGCCCGATGATTCCTGAGGGTAGTAGACACCGGCATGAAACAGCGGATCAGGGGCAAAGAGAGGCTTGCCGGGCAGATGATAGCCGTTCGGCTCCCACTGGACCCTTTCGTACCCGGCGACAGGATGATGCCATTTGCGCGGATTGACACGCACCGACTGCCCTGCCGGCCGCTGCAAGGCAGCGGTGAGTCCTGCCGCATCGATGTAAGGCTGACTGGCTAACCGCTCCAGGAATTTCTCGGGAAACATTTTCCGTAACTCTCCAGGCAAAGATAACCATTGAAAACAGTCCCCATAAAAAAACCGTCCCGAACGAGTCGGGACGGCCAATAATAACCCCTAAAACTTAAAATGTCCTATAATGTACCTTGAACGTATGAATAAACATTAAAAGACCAAAGTGTAACAGATACACTAATTAGGTTCGGGCAAATTTATAGATGACAGAATGGCCGCAGGATGACTTATCTCATGTTCCGGGCGATTTAACAATTTTTAGGATATTGATTATGAGATCAGCTCACGCCCTGAGTCCCTGAGCAATCCGACCGACCATTTGATGATTACGGCAGAGCTGATGAGTGCGGCTATTGCATCAACATACGGCAGACCCCAGATCATCGCTGTCACCAGGCCAAGGATGGCAGCCATGCTCGTAACAGCATCAGCAAGCACATGAAGGTATGCCGCCCGTATATTATGGTCTTTCTCCTCATGATCGTGATGCAGAAGAAAGGCACTCAACACGTTAACACCCAGCCCAATGATGGCTATGAATATGGCCTCTTTGTACTCAATGACCCGCGGGTTGATGAACCGGCCAATGGCCCCGGCAATGATCATGCATGCAAATATGAGCAGGATGAGTCCGCTGGTATATCCGGCGAGGGTGAGGATCTTATCCTTGTTGCCGGTAAAGGAGGGTTTTGCCGACAGCCTCTGCACCAGCACATAGGCAGCCCAGCTGAGGCCTATAGCCAGAACATGGGATCCCATATGAATGCCGTCGGCCAGCAGCGCCATGGAGCCTGTAAGCCACCCTGCAATGATCTCCACCACCATGGTAGCCGCCGTCAGTATCACCACCCACCCGGCCCTTTTCCGGTTTCTTTCAATAGCTGTCACATCCAATAAACGATAAAAGCCCCCTTATTGTTTACTCATCAGGCCTGACCTCCCTGCCTGTCAGCCTCAGGCGAGCCGTCGCCACACCGGTGAACTGAGGATCTGACGAACCTGTGAAGCCGGGCTGCTTGCCTCCCACGGCAACGGTGAACCATCCGGGTTCGATAACCCTCTCCTCCTTATCATCGATTATCGAGAACTGCTCTGCACTTATGACGAAGTCAACCACGCGGCTCTCTCCGGGTTCAAGGCGGATCCGCCGGAACCCGGCAAGCTGGCGCACAGGACGTGGTGTCGATGCCTTCTCATCTGCCAGGTAGAGCTGCACCACCTCATCACCGGCCATGCTTCCGGTGTTGGTGACGATGACCTTCACGCTCACATCACTGCCTGCCACAGACTTCTCCGGCATCTCAAAACCAGAGTACCCAAAGGTGGTATAGCTCAGCCCGTAACCAAAGGGATACAACGGATTGCCGGTGAAGTACCGGTATGTGCGGTTGGTCATATCATACTCATCAAACGGCGGCAGCTGGTCAACGGATCTGTAGTATGTCACCGGCAGTCGCCCTGCAGGATTATAGTCGCCGAATATCACGTCAGCAACGGCACTGCCTCCCTCAACACCGGGATATCCGGCCAGCAGCACAGCAGCAGCCTTCTCCTCAGCCTGCAGCGAGGCTACCGGGCCTCCGTTCATCAGGATTACCACAACCGGTTTCCCTGTGTTTATCATGGCTTCAAGGAGTTCTTCCTGGTTTTTAGGCAGATTCAGGCTGGTACGGTCACCTCCGCTGAAGCCGTCAATAGCTATTCCCATCTCCTCCCCTTCCAGCCTCTGTGACAGACCCAGCACAAGCAACACGATGTCTGCCTGCGAAGCAGTTGCCACCGCCTCCTCAACCAGATTCTCCCTCGGAAGTGCCCACAGGAGCTTCATGTCTGCATCACCCCCCCAGTTTCTGTAAACTATCTCGATCCTCTTCCTTTCTCCGGCTGTGAGAGCAATCTCCACCTCCTTATGAAAAGCATGATGCTCACCCCTGTAACGAATGAGAGTATCACCTTCGACAATTACCAGGTAATCAGATGACCCCCATGCTCCGAGTGCATACCTGCCAGTAACAGGAGGAACAAGGTCAGTTGTCCATCGTATACCGAAATCATTGACAGGCATCGATTGGTGCGGTGAGTTGTTCTCCCAGTAAAAATCAATGTTGTCGTCCGTCCTGGTGAAAAGAGGATCACCCTTCATCCCCCTGCTGTCATAGTACTCTCCTTTTACTCCCTGTCTTCCTTCAGGAGTTGAGAGAAAACATGAAGGTATCACAACCAGGTTGTGTATCCCCGGAGCCAGATCACTGCCTTCAGCATACAAAATTTCCGTGCAGTCACCGGCCTTGGCCCTGATGCCGTCAAGCACGGTAACCGGTGCCTTTGGGATTCCGTTGTAATTACCAACCAGCGCCTCCCAGTTATCCGCATTGGGTCCTACCACTGCTATACTCCTTATTCCCCTTTTAAGAGGAAGCAATCCGGCCTCATTCTTCAGGAGCACGATGGATTCGCAGGCAGCTTTCCTTGCCAGCGACCTGTTGTAATCAGAACAGTTTGCCTGATAAGGTATCTGTGCATATTCAACTATACTGTCGGGATCGAACATACCCAGCCTGAAGCGGGCCATCATCACTCTCTTCACTGCCCTGTCAATATCGGCTTCTGTGATCAGTCCGCGCCTGTGAGACTCCATAAGGTGCCTGTAGTCAACGCCGCATTCCAGGTCGGTGCCGGCCTTGAGCGCCTGTGCTGCCGCCTCGGCAGCATCCTCTGCATAACCCTGAAATCTGTAAAAGTCGGAGACAGCCCAGCAGTCGGAGACAATGTAACCGTCAAAGCCCCATTCATTCCTGAGAATGCCGTAAAGCTCCTCACTGGCGCAGGCCGGATGTCCGCGGAACTGGTTGTAGGCCCCCATCACTGAATACACACCGCCCTCCTTAACCAGGGTGCGGAAGGCGGGCAGGTAGGTCTCACGAAGGTCACGTTCACTTATCTCCGCATTGAACTCATGCCTGAGAGGCTCGGGACCCGAATGAACAGCATAATGCTTTGCCGTAGCAACCGTCTTGAGGTAGGTTGTATCAGAACCCTGCATGCCCTGAACAAAACGAAGCCCCAGGCGGCCTGTAAGATATGGATCCTCTCCGTATGTCTCATGGCCCCTGCCCCATCTCGGGTCACGGAAGATATTGATGTTGGGCGACCAGAAGGTAAGGCCGTGATAGATGCCCGGCTCACCCCTCCTCAAAAACTCATGATATTTGGCCCGGGCTTCATCGGAGATAGCGTTGGCAACGTCGAGCATCAGCTCCTCATCCCAGCTGTTGGCGATGGTGATCGACTGCGGAAAGACTGTGGCATAGCCTGCACGGGCGACGCCGTGCAGAGCCTCGTTCCACCAGTTGTATTCGGGGATGCCGAGACGCGGGATGGCGGGAGCAGTATAGATCAGCTGTGCTGCCTTCTCCTCAAGGGTCATGCGGCTGACGAGGTCATTGACACGCTCCTCAAATGAGAGATCTTTATTCAGATATGCAGGGATCTGGGCATACTGGACCTGAGTCATTAATAATATCAGAACCGAAAAAAATGTAATCTTCTTCATTATGATATAATCTTGATGTTAAAAGTGATGCACTCCGCATGTTAATGAATTTAACCTCATAAAGGCTTGTCTTATAGTAACATGTGAAGATCATCTGCCAATTTTCTGTCTTAGCGATGTTAAAGTTAGGATTTATTACCTTTGACAGGAGCCATAATTGAACTTTCAGACAATTCAGAAATAGTCAGACCATGAGCAACAGAAGAGACTTCGTGAAAAATAGCCTCCTGGCTTCCGCCGGAATAGCCGGACTTGGGTCCATGGCATCAGTCTACGGCATGCCAGGCAGAAAAGTAAGTCCGTCAGACAGGATAAGAGTGGCACTGATCGGCGGTCGTAACATGGGATGGTCAAACCTGGAGACATTCCTGAAATTTCCGCAGGTGGAATGTGTTTCGATCTGTGACATAGATGATGAGTGGCTTTACAGGAGAGCCTCTGACGTTGAGAAGATTGCCGGAAAAAAGCCTCAGCAGCTTGTTAAGGACTGGCGGAAAGTGACGGACAACCGTGATGTTGATGCAGTGATTGTTGCAACGCCTGACCATTGGCACTGCCTTCAGGCCATTGCAGCCATGGAGGCCGGCAAGGATGTCTATTGCGAAAAACCTCTCGCCAACTCCATCGCTGAGTGTGACACCATGGTCAAGGCAGCAAGAAAAAATAACCGGATCGTACAGACGGGTCAGTGGCAGCGCAGCGACCCTCACTGGCAGGAGGCTGTCGCCTTCATTCATTCCGGTAAGCTGGGCCGGATAAGGACCGTAAAAGTATGGGCATATATGATATGGAAGAAGACCCTTCCCGTTCAGCCCGACGGCCCCGTGCCGGCAGGGGTAGACTATGAGATGTGGCTCGGTCCGGCCCGGCACAGGCCCTTCAACCCGAACCGCTTCCACTATAATTTCAGATATTTCTGGGATTATGCCGGAGGACTGATGTCTGACTGGGGTGTGCACCTGCTCGACTATGCCCTGCTGGGTATGAAAGCCGATCTTCCCAAAGCAGTCTACACTGCGGGAGGCAAGTTCGCCTACCCGACTGATGCCATGGAGACACCTGACACCCTCCTGGCATCATATGTCTATGACGATTTTACAATTAGCTGGGACCATGCATGCGGAATCAAGGACGGACCTTACGGTCGTGAGCACGGACTGGCATTTCTTGGCGAGAACGGCACACTGGTGCTTGACCGCAACGGATGGGAGGTGATACCCGAAGTGGATTCGGCAGCCCGCATGGAACCCGTGCCATTGAAGACCAAATCGGAGACCGTGGAGGGTCAGGCGGTTGCCGGGGGTGGACTGGCTGCCCATGTGGCAAACTTCCTCGACTGCATGACAACCCGCAAACTGCCCAATGCCGATGTGGCTGTAGGTGCACAGGTGGCCAAGATGACCCACCTGGCCAATGTATCTTGCAGACTTGGAAAACCTCTTGCATGGGACAACACTGCCGGCAAATTCCTCGAGGATGATGCCAACGCACTGATCATGCCATATTATAATGAACCATGGAAGTTCCCGCAATATTAACCAAACAGCATTTTTGAAAATGAAACAAAAGTTCCTTATCTCCATACTGGTTATCACCATTCTATTCTCTGGCTGCCGGCAGTCCGACTGGTACGATCTCTTCAATGGAAACGATTTCACCGGCTTTGTTCAGAAAGGCGGCCAGGCACAATTTCTGGTTGAAGACGGCGTCATGATTGGCATATCAACCCCTGACACCCCAAACAGCTTTATGTGCACCGCTGAGGAATACTCAAACTTTATCCTGGAATTTGAGGTTAAGGTTGACACACTCCTCAATTCGGGTGTCCAGATCCGCAGCCACAGCAGGGACAACGCCGGCAGGGAGCTTGTTTACGGATACCAGATTGAAATCGACCCTACTGACCGTGCATGGAGCGGCGGCATCTATGACGAGGCCAGGAGAGGATGGCTATACCCTGTCACTCCCAATAATCAGGCAGCCGTTAAATCATTTGACAGGCAGGGCTGGAACCGTTACCATGTGGAGGCAATTGGCAACAGGTTCAGAACCTGGGTCAACGGAATCCCCGTTGCGGACCTGGTTGACGATGCTGATTCTTTGGGATTCATCGGGTTCCAGGTGCACGCCGTGGCAAAAGAGCTGGCAGGTGCCAGGGTCATGTGGAGAAATATCAGGATTGCCACTGAGAACCTGGAAAGATACATGAACAGTGACACTGTAGCCATCTACCAGGCAAATTTCATTCCTAACACCCTGACTGACAGTGAGGTGAACGACGGATGGAAGCTGCTGTTTGACGGTACCACCTCAACCGGCTGGAGAGGCGCCCATAAGGATACTTTTCCGGAATCAGGATGGGTCATAAAGGACGGATGTATGAAGGTGCTTGCCTCGGGAGGCGCTGAGTCAAAGGGCGGCGGAGACATAGTCACCCTGAATGAATACAGTAATTTCGACTTCTTCTTCGAATTCCGCATCACTGAAGTAGCAAACAGCGGGGTTAAATATTTTGTCACCGAAGAATATGCAACAACAGGCTCTGCCATAGGTCTTGAATATCAGATCCTTGATGACCTGCGGCATCCTGATGCGAAGATGGGACGTGATGGCAACAGGACCACCTCCTCGGTCTATGATTTGATACCGGCGGCAAACAAGCGGTTTAACGGTATCGGGCAATGGAATGCAGGACATATTGTATCCTTAAACGGTCATGTGGAACACTGGCTCAACGGCTTCAAGGTACTTGAATATGAGCGGGGCAGTGAAGCATTCCGCCAGCTCGTAAAGGAGAGCAAATACAAGGACTACGCCGGCTTCGGCGAGGCGCAAAAGGGCCACATCCTCCTGCAGGAACACGGAGACGAGGTCTGGTTCCGCTCTGTTAAAATCCGGGAGTTGTGAATCAGCAGGCAGTCAATTCAGGCAGTAGTAGGCAATAGTGAGAAATTAAGAATTAAGAATCAATAACTTAGACTGTAAGACCGCAAGACTGCAAGACGGAGCGAAGCGACAGACTACCGAACGCTGAACCGAAAGGTGGTGCTGGTCAGCAACGGCTCCTCCGGGGTTATAACCACCGACGGGAAGGCCGGCTGGTTGGGACTGTCGGGGAAGCGCTGAGTCTCGAGGCACAGCCCTGACCGGTAGATGTAAACCTTGCCACCGCGGCCGGTCTGGGTGCCGTCGAGGAAGTTGCCGGAGTAAAGCTGAACCCCGGGCTGATCGGTGATGACCTGCAGAACCCTGCCTGTGGAAGGATCATAGACCTCGGCGTCAACCTCTTCGATATTGTCAAGCACATAGTTATGGTCATAACCGCCGCCAAGTACCAGCTGATCGTACTCTTCCCCGATACGATCGCCTACCGCGTGGGGAGTACGGTAGTCAAAGGGCGTGCCCTCGACCGGCCGTATCTCACCGGTGGGTATCAGTGTCGCATCCACGGGGGTAAAGGCGGAGGCCCTGATGAGAACCTCATGGTCAAGGATGTCTCCCGTGCCTGCACCGTGGAGGTTGAAGTATGCATGGTTGGTGATGTTTACAACAGTAGTTTTGTCGGTCGTCACCTTGTAATCCATTATGATCTCGTTGTCATCGGTCCATGTGTAGATAACCTCGGCCACCACGTTGCCGGGGTATCCCTCTTCCATATCGGGCTTGCTGTAGGTGAACTTCACGGCCGGGAAATCGGTACCCTTCAGCACCTCGGCATCCCATACCCTGCTGTGCCAGCCGGTTGGTCCGCCGTGAAGCGAATTGGGGCCATTATTCAGAGCCAGCGTATATTCAACACCGTCGAGGGTGAATTGGCCGCGGGCAATTCGGTTGGCATACTGGCCGACAACCTTGCCGAAATAGGCGTCACCGTTAAGATAACCCTCAAGATTGTCATAACCGAAAGTGACGTTTCCCCTGTTGCCGTTGCGGTCGGGCACGCTTATCTCAACGATCGCCGCCCCATAGCCGGTGAGCTTAATAAAATTGCCCTGACTGTTCGTGAGGGTGTAGAGGAAGACTTCCTTCCCTTCAAATGAGCCGAAGCTTTCAGTAGTAAGCATCTCTTTTGCTTTGTTGTTTCCGCACGAGCCCATGCCGCACATGACCATAACCAGCGCCGCACCAAGGAATAAATGTTGTTTTCGCATATCGGATTTTTTTCGAATTTAATTGATTTTATCTTGAATTTTCAATTTTCCCGATCAACATTGTAAATGAATGGGCGGGGAATGAATAGGTGAGTTTGGCTCCCTTACCCTTGATCTCAGGCTTGCTTACAGACTTAACCTGTTCACCTTCAAAGTTATTCATCGATTTAATATCAGGTCCGTTAACCTCATAAACCTTGAAGTTACCCGAAAACTCCCCTGTCTGACACAGGATATCCGTTGTGATAGCCTTCTCCTTGTTCCTGTTGACAACACACAGGATCACCTCCCCGTCGTTATAAGTGGCGGATACATCCAGGTAGGGAACGTCAGTCTGCTTTGTGGTACTCTCACCAAGTCCGATGAAAAACTCCTCCGTATCATAGGTCTCGCAATCTACGAACAGATCCAGTGAAGTGCCTTTCACATTCTGTGCGAAAAGTGCCAGCGGGTAGTAAATCGTCTGCCTGAACATCCCATTCTCCTCTGCCCAGATAGGGGCAATGACATTTACCAGCTGGGCCATATTGGCCATCTTGACGATATCTGCATTGCGCACAAAGACATTGAGAAAGCCGGCAATTACCAGTGCATCCTCCAGGTTGTAAGGCTCCTCCAGTGCCCTGGTTCCCTGCATGTGCTCATCAGTACGGGCACGATACCAGACGTTGTATTCATCCCAGGCAATGTAAATAGGATCCCTGTCGCCCCGATGTGCCTTTGACATCTCCTCCATTATCATCCCCTTTACAAGCTGTGTTCGCTGTTCACAGACGAGCGGGGTGGAGAGGAAATTATAATAGTTGTTGTCCGGGTTCCCGACATAGATATGCAGTGCGATATAATCGGCCACGTCTCTCAGCTCTTTGAGGATCTTCGCATTCCATTCATCGGGATCGGCATCAGGCCTGTAGTTTGATGATCCGGCCGCAACGAGTTTGATAGTGGGATCGGTCAGCCTCATCAGTTTGGCAGCCTCACGGGCCTTCTTGCTGTAATCCTCGGCATTGAGATGCCCCATCTGCCAGAATCCGTCCATCTCGTTACCCAGGCTCCAGTATTTTATCTTATAAGGTTCAGGAAAGCCGTGCTTCTTCCTGAGTTCAGCATAGAACGGTCCCTCCTTTACATTGCAGTATTCTACCCACTGCTGTGCCTCTTCAATAGTTCCTGTGCCCATGTTGACTGAAAAGTAGGGTTCAACTCCGGCTTTGCTGCAGAACTTCATGAACTCATTCGTGCCGAAGGTGTTTGGCTCCAGTCGTGCCCATGCCAGCTCCATCCTCGGGTTTCGTACCGGTCCCACACCGTCCAGCCAGTGGTAATTGGAGACGAAATTGCCCCCCGGGTACCTGACAAGTGAAACATTTAATCCCTTCACTGCCTCCATTACGTCCTTGCGAAAGCCATCTTCATCCGAAAGCGGTGATCCAGGTTCCCAGATTCCGCCATAGACACAGCGACCCAGATGCTCTACAAAATTGCTGTAAAGGTTTTTATCAACCTCGCCTATTGTGCGGTCGATATCAATCTTTATCCTTGCATTCTGCGAGCTCATCAAAAGCGGGTAACTGATCAGAAGGAGAAGGATTAATCCGATTTTTACAGAATTGCGTTTCATATCGTTCCAGTTTAAGTATTGCTATGAATTTCCCGTATTCTCAATTTTTTCCGATGACACTGTTCGTCACAACCGGCCAGCCCTCATCATCCCAGCTCAGTCTGTCGATCAGCAGCTTTGGTCTGCCATGCTCAGAGGCATCGTAGCCGTGATAGATGATATAGTCCTGGTCGTCAAAGGTATATACGGCATTATGCCCAACTCCGGGCCATGCCTTGTTTCCCATCAGCACGGGTGTGCCGCCGCCGTGGGTCATGGGGTGACCGTTCCTGTCGAGATAGGGGCCGGTGATCTTCTCTGATCTTCCGACCATGACCCTGTAGTTGCTTTCGAGGCCCCGGCAGCAGAAATCGAAGGAGACGAACAGCCAGAAATATCCGTTCTTCCTGAAGAGGAAAGGTGCCTCAACAGCTCCCTCGCCGGCACTGGTCTCTTCAGTGTAATAATCACGGGGGCGCGCAGCAACTGTATGCCATTCCTGGAGATCAGAAAGTTTCGTGAGGCTTTTGTCGAGTTTCGTAAGTTTCATGCCGTCCCAGAAGGAACCGAATACCAGCCACGGTATTCCTGCATCGTCTTTGATCACATTTGGATCTATTGCATTCCACATGTCGCGTCCGGGCACAGACTGCACAACCATTCCATTATCAACCCACCTGAATGCCGGGTCAGCCGGGTTAAGGGTGGTGTTTGTGGCTACACCTATGCATGAGGTATTCTTTCCGAAAGCGGAGACCGAATAATAGAGGTAGTATGTGCCGTCATGAAACGAGATGTCAGGTGCCCAGGTGCGCCCCCTGTAACCTTTTACAGCCTCAACCGCCCATTGCGGAACCCTGTCAAACACCGGCTTTTCAGGCTTCCAGCTGATCATATCCGGTGATGAGAAAACTGATATGCCCATCCCGGTGCAGAAGAGGTAATATGTATCTCCCTCTCTGATCATAACAGGGTCATGAACGGATATATTACCCGGCTGAGCGGCGGCGGGCACTGACATTGTCAAAATCAGAACTCCCAGAAATATTTTTATTGCTTTCATTACTTTACGAATCTATCTGCTTTTTACAGAGCTGTTATAACGCTGTATGACGTCGCTTATCATTGAAGCTTCATGCAGGTTATTATGATGTTTATACTATTGCCTGCGATCTACTTAACTTCAAGCATGATGATTGACTTAGCCGGCATGTCAAGGCTCAGAATATTCTTTTTGATCTTTACCACCCTGAACGCTGCGGGTCTTACTTCTTCCGGCTTTTCAAATGTATTGTGCGTGTTGAGTTCCGATGCCGTCAGTATTCTCGCTGATACTTCTTTGAAATCTCCTCCGCGCAGGTCTATCAGCAATTCGATTCTCTCCGACGGTTCTATGTTCACAACCGAGATATGTACTGCACCATTCTTGTCTTTGGAGGCTGAGGCGCTGATTGAAGCCAGCTCCCTGCCATCCATGGCATAGGTGCCGCAGTTGACAGCCAGCGGCAGCAGGGTGGCATCCTGATGCACCTTGTACATCTCGAAGACGTGGTAAGTGGGCGTGAGCAGCATCTTCTCCCCATCAGTAAAGATGAGTGACTGCAATACATTGACCGTCTGAGCAATGTTGGCCATCTTAATCCTGTCGCAACGCTCATTGAAATAGTTAAGAGAGAGACCTGCCACCATTGCGTCACGCAGAGTGTTCTGCTGGAAGAGAAATCCGGGATTGGTGCCCGGCTCCACATCCCACCAGGTACCCCACTCATCAACAACGAGAGCAATCCGCTTTGCGGGATCATACTTGTCCATTATAGTGATATGCCGGTCCAGGGCTGTCTCTATGTTGAGACACCTTTCGAGCGTCTCAAAATATTCCTTCTCGCCGAATTTGGTGGCGGAGCCCTTTTTCTCCCAATAGGTGGTATAGTAATGCAGCGAGACACCCCACATCAGAAAATGAGGCACATCGCGCATCAGGGTCTCTGTCCAGTTGTAGTCTGTTGTGTTTGCCCCTCCGGCAATCTTCATCAGGCGGTTATTGCCGTAGTTGCGTGTATAGGTCGCATAACGTCTGAACTGGTCAGCATAAAAGTCAGCGGTCATATGTCCGCCGCAACCCCAGTTCTCATTCCCCACACCCCAGTATCTAACATTCCAGGGTTTGTCGCGACCGTTTTTGCGCCTGAGGTCAGCCATGGGGCTCACGCCGTCAAAGTTTATGTATTCAACCCATTTTGACATCTCTTCAACCGATCCGCTGCCCACATTACCGCAGATAACCGGTTCGGCACCAAGCTGTTCGCACAGGTCAAGAAATTCATGTGTTCCGAAGCTGTTGTCTTCGGTAACGCCACCCCAGTGGGTGTTTACCATTTTAGGCCTTTGCTCCCGCGGTCCGATACCGTCCATCCAGTGATATTCATCGGCAAAGCATCCTCCGGGCCATCGGAGGTTGGGTATCTGTGTCTTTCTCAGGGCTTCGACCACATCATTCCGGATACCTCTTGTATTGGGTATGGCAGCATCT
The DNA here is from genome assembly GCA_029210565.1 of Bacteroidales bacterium. Classification (GTDB taxonomy): domain Bacteria; phylum Bacteroidota; class Bacteroidia; order Bacteroidales; family VadinHA17; genus SR-FBR-E99. The sequence goes on along the minus strand of JARGFQ010000002.1, from coordinate 159,442 downwards.
TCTCCCACCCAGTAACCGCCGTAGATACAGTGGCCCAGATGTTCTGAAAAATGCCCGTAAATATGCCGGCTGATAGTCTGTGTTCCAAGGTCTGTGCTTATGATAATATTGGCCTGGCCGGATTTTTCCCCTGACTGGGCAGAGGCAGAATATGCCAACGCAGACAGGATCAGTATTCCCGAAGTGATGATGCCGGATAGTCTCATAACCTGTTCTCTTTTGTAAGATTTTGCTTGAATTCAGTTTAAAAGTTACACCTTTTTATGCAATGACCCGCTGTCAAAGACCGGTCTCAGGATCAACGGAGGCGGATTCAACAGATGAATATTATTTTTTCTTTTTGCCCCAATAAGTTGCGTTCAGATTTTTTTCAGTTCCGGCATAGACAAACGTCACACGTCGCGGGTTGGCTTCCCAGTCGACTTCGCGTTCAACGCGAACAACAACGTTGCCCAGTGTGAGTTGCTTTTTTGCTGCATCGTAACTCCAATTGCCTGCCAGTGCTCCCGACATGGTGCCGTCGGCATTGAGGGTCAGGGCAGTGGCACCATCCTGTACCCTGTAGGCGTATTTAAGGTTTATATGCTCCCACGGTCCTGTAAGCGAGTCTCTTGTTATGGTACCGTAATCAGGTACGGCTGCGTAACGTTCGGGCAATGCGATCGGCCACAGGTTGTCCGGTTCGCCCGGAGAAGCCGGACACCATACAATCCGGCGTACGTGCCCCATCATGATGGCATTGGAGTAAAGGTTGCCTCCAACGTTTTCAGGCAATCGTCCCTGCGACATGTAGAACCATTCGTTTGTATCTTCCTTTTTGAAGACAGAGCAGTGTGATATGCCTACCCATCCGTAGCTGAGATTGAATTTGTATGGGTGGGTTACGATGGGATAGCAGTCACCGCTTCCGGTGGTAAAGTTGCGCCCGGTGATATCGAGGTAAGGACCTTCGATGTTTTCACTTCTTACCACCCGTGTGTTGTACGGTATGTCAAGGGGATCGCAGGCCATGAACAGATAGTAGTAACCATCCCTGTATATTATTTCGGGAGCCTCACTGGCCTGCCAGCGCGACGAGGCTGTGCGGGTGCCGATTCGCACACCGTATCGGGCAGTCAGCTCAGCTGCACTGTTTGCCCATGGATTGCCCTGTGTGTTCAGAGGCTTACCGGTTATTGAATTGAGCTGCAGCAGTGCGAAGCCGCTGTGCCATGAGCCATAAATGAGGTAATGCTTTCCCTCAGGTGTTACGATATACGTCGGGTCGATGGCGTTGTAGTAGAAATAGGCGCTCCAGTCATTTGTACTTGTACGATAGTAGTCGAGGCCACGATCTGACGATGAGCCGGTAACAAAACCCCTGTCGGTCCATACAGCTCCTGCAGGATCGGTCGATTCGCACATGCCGATAAACGCGCGCTCGGTCCAGCTCCCGTCAAAAGTGGATGAGGTTGGGTTACCGGTTTTGATATAGTTCAGGATAACTATGCTGTAGTACATACGCAGGATCTCCTGTCCTCCGACATTGACCCGGCGTACTACCGGTGCCCAGTAGCCGTATACTATGTTTCCCCTGGCAATGACATCCAGCCCCATGCGCGAACGAATGGCGTTGAGCGAGTCGGCCACCCAGGATGGAGCTTCATAAAAAGGCCCGCCTACCCATTGCCAGTTAACCAGGTCGGTTGAACGCTTGCCCTGAAAATGTCCGTGTCCTTCCGCAGCATTACCATACGAGGCATCGGTGCCGTACATATAGTAATTTCCATCATAGTAAGCAACCGATGGGTCGTGAACGTTGGCCAGATTCCAGATGTTCCGGTCTGACCACGAGGATATCGCTGAATAGTCGTCGGCGTATGTCGGAATGGTGAATGTTGTGTCAGCGTCATTATCATCCTCGGAGGGTTCAATAGGATTTTTTTTGCAACCTGCCAGCGACAGAGCAATTAAGGAGACAGACAAAATCAGAAAATACTTCAGGTTCATGCCGAATATGTTTTCTTTCAAAAGACTTCCTCACCAACATACGAAAAATATGCTGATAAGGAAGTCTCTAAATCAAGAAATTGATTACAAATCTACAACAGGACGAACACTCCATTTCGCTGTGAAAGAAGGCCCGTTATCCTCATTCTTGTTTGCCGAGTTACCTGTAAGGTTAGGATTGGCATTAAGAGTGGACTGATAAATCGGGAAATATTCATGTCCCTTATAGTAGTAATTGAAAGATGAATCGTCAGCGGTTTCGGCGGTAAGCTCTTCTGTTGAGGGTGTTCCATCGCGCTTGTAATAAGCATGTTCAACCAACTGATTAAGGCGATCTGTACTGTAAAAGAATCCCCAGCGGAGTAAGTCGATACCACGTCCGTTTTCACAACCGAACTCTTTGGGACGCTCAACGTTTGCTATTTGTTCGAAAAGATGATCAGCGGTCGGGAAGTCAGCAAGCTGAAGATCCGGCAGAGCAACACGTTGACGTACTTCGTTAATGTAATTGATAGCAGTTTGTGTTGGTCCACTGATTTCATTCTCGCATTCTGCTGCACGCAGTAAAACATCGCTGTAACGCATAAGGCGCAGGTTGATTCCGCAATGCAACCCTGTAGTAATAGTGCTGTAGATATTATTTCTGGCATTGGTGAACTTGGCTATTGATATACCTCCCTGGGCTGTGTTTGATACAGGAGTTGTAGTTATGTCTGCCTGATAAACAGTGTTACTACGAGGATCTCCATTGGGATAGGCCGCAGTCTTCAGACCTGAATAGGCATTATATTCACTTTCGTATGTAACCAGAGTCCAGTATAAACGGGGATCGAGACGGCCATCTGTACAGTTCTCTTTTCTGAACAGGTTATACAACCAGGGTGCACCGGCCAGGTCACCCCAGCTACCCAACTGCTGAGAGGCGTAGTTGCTTTCTACAGCATGACCCTGGGTTGCCTGCGAGCTTATGTTTACCGGAGTCCACTCCTGGTCTGTGCCACCTGTGCCATAGTCCATAAACTGAACTTCGAACAGGCTCTCTGAATTATTCTCGTATGCCGCACCTTCCCTGAAGTTGTCACCATAGTCGTCTGTAAGTTCATAATGTCCGTACACACCGGCGATGATGTCTTTCAGTACATCATACGCCTCAGGAAATTTATGACGGAACATAAGTGCCCGAGCAAGATATCCGGCAGCAGCGCCGCATGTAGCACGACCCAGAGCCCATTCACCACCTTTATCGCGCGATGGCAACATTTGCATGGCCAGTGTGAGGTCTGCCTCTATCTGGTCAAACACCTCGTCCTGAGTATTATTGGATGCATACATGGTGTTGATGTCTGAATAAGATGCATAGTCTGTAATCAACGGGACGGTCTGGTAATATGTAGCCAGTTCATAGTATGCCAGGGATCTGAGGAAGAGAGCCTGACCGGCTATCTGATCATAAGCATCGTCCGACATGTCAACATCATCGACTTTCGACAACACAAAGTTAGTGCGGTTGACTACATGGTAGCAGTCTCGCCATATCCATTGGTCCCCGATCTCAATTGTGCCCGGAGAATTGAGATTGTCATACGGCAGATACCACTGCTGAGATGAGTTCCAGACTTCGTCGCCACGTACTGCATCCATTGTGTAACCAACACGGGAAAACGTTCCTTCAAGTCGAATACGGTTGTAGCACGCGATGATAACCTCCTGAAGTTCTGACTCTGAATCGCCAAAATCAAAGGTTGTCTGATTATTCGGGTTCGTAACATCGAGCATATCATCACAGGCTGTCATGCCTGCAATAATCGCCAACATTGCTATTAATAACTTTAGACTTTTCATTTTGCTATCCTGTTTCTTTGATTACACATTTAGAATGAGAAGTGAGCTCCGAACATTACAGTTCGCGGTGATGGATACGAAGCATAGTTGTAACCGGGAGTGAACGTACCTCCTGCAAAGTCTACGTTGTAACCTATGTATTTGGACAACGTGAACAGGTTTTGAGCCGATGCGTATAAGCGCACACCGTGCACATAGCCGCCAAACCATCTGTTGGGGAAGTTATAACCCAGTTCGATGTTGGCAATCTTCAGATATGATGCATCCTGTATGAAACGGTCGCTGAACATATCATTGGTGATTGAACCTGTCGATTTGTATGCTATGCGGGGCACATCGGTGTCTGTGTTATCCGGTCTCCAGGCATTCAACAGATCAACACTCTTGTTGAGAATAAAATATGAGCTGCGTAATGTGACGTCAACAAAATCAACAGCTTTGAAACCTGCAGCTCCATATGTTGAAATGCTCAGGTCCAAACCGTTCCATTCAGCACGTGCACTGAGACCGTAATGATACTTTGGCAAACCGCTGCCCAGAAATTGCTGGTCTTGGTTTGTAATGTCACCATCAAGGTTGAGGTCGGCGTACGCGCAGTCGCCCGGTTGTGCCCCGCTCTGATTGATGAATTCGCCTTCTGAGTTGACACGGCTGTCTATCTCTTCCTGCGACTGGAAGATGCCTTCGTAAACGTAGCCATAGAATGAACCAACTTCACGGCCTACCTCTGTCCGGCAGTAGCCGTCAGTACGGGGTTCGTTTGAAACGCCCAGCTTTGTCACCTCGTTGTTGAGGGTGGAGAGGTTTGCAGAGACGTCGAACTTAACAGCGTTCTGATGATTGTGATATGCAACCAGGAACTCAAGGCCCGAGTTTACCATTGTTGCTGCGTTCATCGTTACCGTTGCGTTGGTAGCACCTGCATTGGCCGGCACTGCCACACTGTAAAGAAGGTCTTCTGAAGTCGACTTATACCAGTCGAATGTGAACTCCAGCTGATTGCTGAACATACCGAGATCGAGACCAAAGTCCATTGTCTTCTTCTTTTCCCACTTGATGGCTTCGTTTACGTAGTTTGATATTGCCGAGCCGGTAACCTTGTTATTTCCGAAGCTATATGTGTAATTACCTCTCGACATGACATCCATGTACTGGTATTCGCCTATGTTCTCATTGCCAAGTACACCATAGCTGCCACGAACCTTGAGCAGGTTGATTGTCTTTTCGGATACGGGGAAGAAATCTTCGCGATCAATGCGCCAGCCTGCTGACACAGATGGGAACCATTCCCAGCGAATATCGGGTGAAAGACGGCTTGAACCATCACGACGCGCTGTTACCGAAAGAAGGTATTTCGCATCGAAATCATAGTTGAAACGACCGATATACGATGCCAGCTTGTGTTCGTTTTCCGGGCTTGTTGCTGATGTCTCCTCCGCGTTTCTTAATTCCAGGAAGTATGGCTCAGGCATGTTGACACCGCTGCCACTGACTGTATGAAAAGTCTCGTGCTCGTATGTCTGTCCGACCAGCATATTGACATGATTGCGGCCGAAATTGCCATCGTATGTAAGAGTGTTTTCGACAAGAGCAGTGCTGTAATTGCGATAGCCCTCCGTCAGGGTCTCATCTGCCTTTGACAGGTAGTTTGTTGTACTCTGTATAAATGCAGGTACGAACGTAAAGTCTTTTGCAATGATCTTGCTGTACGCAAGGTTGAGGTTGTAATCAAACTTATGATTACTGCTCTGGCGACCAAACATATCGATGAGGTCAACATTTACGGAACCTGAACCAACAACGCGGTCAACAACTACATTTCTTTCCAGAAGGTTATTGGTCAGGAGCAGATTCGTTACACGCAGGTCTCCATGAACATCGTCATAGTAGGTACCATAACCGAAGGAGTCGTATGTGTATTCCGTAGCAGCCGGAATTTTATCATCGAGAACCCAGGTCGATTCATCATAAGCTTTGATACTTGGAGGTATAAGCAGAGCCGATGCCATTACAGGATACTGTGCACCCCACAGGCCCTGGACATACTCGTTGGCGTTACTGAGAGCCATGTTGTCCTGATCACTGTGACTGTACACTATATTCGTCTTGAATTTGATAAACTTGACATCCATCGTATTGTTGAAACGGGCAGTGTATCGGTCGAAATTAGGACCGGCACCTTCCATCGTTCCCTGCTGGCTGTAGTAGTCGAGAGCGATGTTGTAGGTATTGTTATTGCCACCTCCTGAAAGGTTGATGTTGTGATTCTGGCGAACACCTGTTTTGAAAGCCTCATTGAACCAGTTTGTATTAATTACATCGGGATCGAGATATTTTGGGCTTGCAGGATTGTATCCGGCAGGGACATCCATGCCACTGTTAGTGTATGCCATGGTGACGTATTGAGCATATTGATAAGCATCCATGACATCATATACCCCCTTCTCCACCTGGTCTAAACCAACGTAGCCGCTGTAGTCCACTTTCATGGCTTCGTTATGCTTCCCCTGCTTCGTGGTGATGATAACCACGCCGTTGGCAGCACGCGAACCGTAGATTGCGGCAGCAGAAGCATCCTTGAGTACCTGAAGTGATTCGATATCGTTTGGAGAGAAGTCGCGTATTGTTGTTCCCATGGGCACACCATCAACAACGTAAAGAGGTGCGGTGCTGCCGAACGAACCGATACCTCGGATACGTACTGTAGGGTCAGCGCCCGGCTGTCCGTCGGTTGTAATCTGAATACCGGCTATTTTCCCTTCTAGCATTGTTGAGATGTTTGAGTGTGATACTTTCTTCATCTCTTCAGTGTCGACAATGGCAACTGAACCGGTGAGGTCAACCTTGCGTTGTGTACCGTAACCTATTACAACAATCTGTTCGAGTTCTTCCAATCCCGAAACCAGGGTGATGCTGCCCAGTTCGGTTCTTCCTCCAACGGATATTTCAATAGTCTGGTGTCCTATAAAAGATATTACCAGCGTAGCATCTGAAGGAACAGAAAGAGAGAAATTCCCGTTAATGTCGGCAGAGGTACCAATGGTTGTACCTTTCACCTGTATGGTTGCACCCGGAAGCGGTTCTCCGTTTTCGTCAACAACCGTACCTTTAACTGTTATCCTGTCTGTCTGAATCATTGACATCCGGTCGGCATTGCCGTAGCCTTCTGCATATGTTGTCGTTGCGATCGCCAGCAATCCCAACATGACTAAATATAAGTATTTCATAGTCTGTATGTTTTTATCCTGGTTATTATTCAACAATCACGAGATAAGACCCCTCTGTTACGAGTGCGCAATTCAAATCAGAACTGTCAACCGTTATACCTGCATACTTTTGGAAATGCGTTTCGCCGTTGGCGTAAGTAACATTGTATAGTATATCAGCCGTATCGTCACCATTGTTTGTAACTGTGATGACTACCCTGGAGCCACTGATATTTGATGCGAATATATCCCAGTTCCAGTCAGATGTGAGGATGGCTGTGCCATAACCGTCGCCCCATCCGAAACTGTCCATGCGAACTACAGCATATTCAGTATTGTCAGCTTTGCGAAGAATTGTACAGGGGCTGTTCCAGTTATTAACCTGGCTGGAGTAACAGTACATGGTAATCGTCCTGCTTGAACCTGTTGCTACTGTATAGTCATCAGAGAATGCCGTCCACCATGCTGTCGAAAAGTCAGTAGCTCCTACCTGACTAACCCCCTGTATAAGAGTAAACGGGCAGGTTGTGGTTACTGTTTTTGTTGCACCAACAAACGAGATGACAGCATTCTGAGAACCTGAAGCTGCCGGAATCTTGCCAAATTTAAGAGCCGAGTTTGGAATGACAGCCAGTGTACCGTCTGAATATGTACCTGTAACGACAATACCTTTTGTATTGAATATGATAGAGTCGCTGCTGAAGTAATAGTATGTGGTAATAGTTGGCATTGTAGTGACTTCCAGGCTCATGACAGGGTTGGTCACTTCCAGGGTGTAGATTGTTGACACCGCCTGACAGAATGCCCCCTGCTTGGTTTTGCTGTATGCCACAACAACTGTCTTCTTTCCGAGTGTAGTCATATCAGGAATAACATTGAATGATAAATCTGCAGAATCAACCTCCGCTGAAGATCCGTCAGCGAATGTGACAGTGGCTATTGCATCACCCCAGTAGTTTTCGTTGCCAAATTCAACAAATGAAGGAGCTCCTGTAATATCGATTGAAACCGGATCAACGTCCTCTATAGCAGTGACTTTAGAAGGGATAATGTATGCCTTCTTCATCTCGAAATGGCTGCCATCGCACACCAGGAAAGCCACGATATCATCCGTGGCAGAAACAGGTTGCTGATATGTCATGACCAGTGTTGTGCCATTTGTTCCAACGGCAGTGGCTGTTACAAATACATTGCCGGTGGCAGAATGGTCAATATCGAGAGAAACACGGGCACCTTGCATGGTAGCTCGGAAGTCGTTCCAGATATCGTCATCTCCGTCAGTGTCGGGATAGTTGTGGGAGATCATGTTCCCGTCGTAATCAGCATTACCCCAGCCATAAGCATCAGAGCGCAGCAGAAAGTATTCCGCATAGCCTTCGGCATCACGCTCTGCATTGGCAAGGGCAAGATTCCAGTTGTTCCAGTTGTTGACTCCGGTGCCGTAGTTAATAAACTCCAGATGCAATAACTTGTTTGCAGGAATGGTAAAGTAATCAGAGAAGTGAGCCCACCAACCGGCACTGTTATCTTCAGGTCCGACTATCGCTGAAACGATAATAAGGTAAGTAGTGTCACCGGTATTTGGCTTCGCAGCTGCAATTGAGTCGATCCTTCTCTGCAGGTCTGAGGGTGCATTTATTGAATAAATATCCAAATCCTCGCACCCAACCAGGACAAATGCTGCCAAAACTGTAGCGTACAATACGCATTTCATCAGTTTAATTGTTTTCATAGATCATCAGTTTAGTTCTTTTGTATAATATGACTCCTGTACCATGGTTGCCTTCGAACCTCAAGCCCTGAAAATGACTTTATGGTACCTGTCAGTAAAGATCAGAGGTGAGTTACTGCCCATCGGGGCGCCGCCCGTCTTAATATCCATCAGCCTCTCTCCCGGGATCTGCGAGACAGCTCCGACGACCGTCTCCTTTTTCTTTACACCGTAACCGACGACTGATACGGATTTTATCTCCGCAGTTGTTCCGGTCAGGGTGACGTTGATTACCGTCTGCGTCCCCACAGTGATGGCCCGGGAGTTCATCCCTGCGGATGAGAACACCGGCACATCTCCGGGCGGAGCATTAATAGTGTACTTTCCGTTGATGTCAGTCGATACCCCCCCGGTGGTCCCCTCTGTGACAAGGGTCACACCGGAAAGAGTCTCGCCATATTCATCAACAACAGTGCCCGCGATGGTCAGCTGCTGGCCCGCTACCGCAAGGGGAAAAAGGGCAAACAGACACATCCAGGCATGCAAACGCACATTTGTGATAAAGTCTGGTTTCATTTTGAATGAGGTTGGTTAGAATAATCAGGGTGTTATTTCTGTGATATTTTTGCATTATACGCATCTTACTGATAAGACAATACTCCTAACTCCACCACCACATACGTGTAAATTTTACACTTCTTTAAACAGGAAAAATACCTTACAAAATTAAATATAAATTTTAATTAATGTAAAATATACACTTGTTCTTTCTTATGCAATTTATGCATAATTTTTTACATGGGCATTATTTTGCATAAGTTTTTTGCAAACGATTTAAATAACGCTATAATTAGTTATCATTCAATAACTGCTTCATCTGTTCCCGATGAAAACTCCTTGTTGAGTTTGCGGTTTCAGCCTGGTCATTGATGGCTGTGAGGGCCCTGTTATGCATGCTTCCCGTCACAGTGGACGTATGAGCGATAGCGGTTGCGGGTGTCGGCATGGCGCTCATCTATCTGTAGGGAAGCCATATCTTCATTTCACCGGGGCCACGATTGTTCCACAGGTGATAAGGAATCAGCATCAGTTCATTATAATCGCCCGGTGAAGCCGTTCCGTCAAGGTCTCCTGTCGCCTGTCTGGCCTTTGTGGAAATCACCTGCGTGCCGTTAAGCAGATCAGCCCTGAATTCAGTTGTAAACTCAGGCTTCTCATCCACCACCAGTCCCAGCACATGACCTCCGGCGTTGTCAGGCCACTCGGCACAGAACATCAGCGGTCCCCTCTGCACGGCATACTTACCCTCGTCTTCCCTGACCCTCTCATCTGCAACAACAGTTCTGACAGGCATGGGGAGATAGAGTTCCACCCTGTCGCCTTTTTCCCATTTCCGTGTAACTGTGACATAGCCGTCAATCATGTCGCTCTCCGGAGCCTCCCCGTTAACCAGCAGCGAGTACTCTTCAGCCACACTGTCACCAAACCGGTACAGTCCCCCGGGTATAGCCTCATTGCGGGCCCAGCCCGGAATGCGGATATGCAACGCGAACTTCCCCTCCTTCTCCGGGCTTACCGTCATGGTCACCTTTCCGTCCCAGGGGTAGTCGGTCTGTTGGGTGACGGTCACAATGTTTTTGCCAATGCTTATCCCAGCCTCGTTTGAGGCAAAGAGGTTAACGTAGAGGTCATCGTCGGTAACAGAATAGATATAACCCGGTATGGCCGGGATGAACCGGCATATGTTTGACGGGCAGCATGCACAGCCAAACCACGGTGACCTCTCATGCCGGCCGTCGGACTCGAGGGGATTGGGATAGAAGAACCTGTCGCCTGAGAGGCTGACCCCGGAGAGAGCCCCGTTGTAAAGTGTCTTTTCCAGGATGTCAAAGTACCTGCCCTCACCGTGCATCGAGAACATCCTGTGGTTGAAGAAGATACTGCCTATCGATGCGCATGTCTCACAGTATGCCGTCATGTTCGGGAGATGGTACGGTTCGGCAAAGCCCTCGTTGCCGCCGCTCGCACCGATGCCACCGGTGATGTACATCTTGCGGTGGACCAGGTCCTCCCATATCCTGGTAATGGCATTGACATACTCCTCATCCTTGAGGATGGAAGCCACGTCAGCCATGCCTGAGTACATATATGTTGCTCGCACAGAATGGCCCACAGCCTCAGTCTGGTCCACCACCTTCATGTGGCTCTGAGCATATTCATCACCGTCTTCACTGGTACCGCGTGCATCGAGAAAAAATTTGGCAAGGTCAAGATATCTCCTTTCGCCTGTCACCCTGTACAGTTTGACCAGGCCCATCTCAATCACCTGGTGACCCGGATAGCTCACAAAGGCATCCAAGCCGAAATCCTTGTCTGCCAGATCAGCCGACTTAAGGGAGATGTCAAGCAGTTCCCTCTTGCCTGTTGCCTGATAGTATGCCACGGCTGCCTCGTACATGTGCCCCAGGTTATAAAGCTCATGGCTGAGAATGTTGGTCCTGCCCCATCTCTCTCCCTCTGCCCATTCGTGGATCTTACCAAAGCCCATCTCCGCAATGGTGCGGTTTGTATAGAGATATCCGTCATCCTCCTGGGCGAGGCCGATCTTCCATATCAGCGAGTCCACATTCGCCTCCAGTTCAGGATCGGGAAATGTCTGCAATGAATAGGCTGCGCCCTCTATGATCTTCGTGACATCGGAGTCGTCAAACGGGTATATTGTCTGAAACGCCCCGGTATCAAGACCGCCGGCTATCTCGAAGTTCTTCACCCTGCCGGTTGACTCGCAGTACCCGAAGGCAATGGTTATGGTTACCTCATGATTTTTCCGGATACGCGGTGCCCAGAAGTTATCTGTCATCTTCACCGAGGTGAAGGGCACTGGCCGGATAGGGTAGTTATCATCTGCCATCTTGCGGCTGCATGATGACGCGACCATCAGCACTATAGCCGCCGCAATGAAAATTCTTCCTGTTTTTTGCATCGTTTACTGTTTTTTCGTTTTCATCCAGACAGTCATCTCGCCACTGCCCCTGTTGTTCCACGAATAGTAGGGAACGGCCTTTACCTTCTGCTCCATTCCCTCAGGTGTTATTGCCGTAAAGGTGAGGGTACCGACTCCACCTGGCAGCTCAGGCACATATGTGAATTCAATATCCGCATCAGGCTTCACGGTCAGTTCCCTGACCGGGCCGTTGTCTGCCTCCTCCAGGCAGTATACCAGCGGACCGTATCCCAGTGCCACCCTTCCGCTGTCGGTCTTCACCTCTTCCCGTGCCGTGATGAACCGGGGCACCATGGGCAAAACAACCTCCACAACATCTCCTCTGTTCCATCTTCTCTCAATGACCGCAAAACCGTCGTCAGGCCTGACAGCAGTTTTCTTGCCGTTCACCGTTATCTGCACCTTGCCTTCCTCCGGTGTCAGATACCTGTACAGCCCGCCTTCAAAAGGCTCATCGCCGGTCCATGCCGGTATGCGCACGCGCAGGCTGAACCTGTTTCCGTCGCTGTCAGGATCAACCTCTATTCTTACATCGCCCTTCCATGGGTATTCCGTCTCCTGCCTCAGGGTTATCTCCCCGGCACCGGCAGCCACCCTGGCTTCCGAGCTGATAAAGAGGTTCACGTTTATGCCGTCGTCCGATATCGACCAGACATATTGCTTCAGTGCCGGCATGAAGCGGGCGACGTTTACTGGGCAGCATGAGCAGTCGAACCACCCGGCACGCTCAAAGCTGCCGTCCGACTCAAGAGGGTTGGTATAGAAAAAATGACAGCCGTCGTTGCTTATGCCTGATATCAGCCCGTTATAAAGAGTACGCTCAAGCACGTCAAGGTACTTTGCATCACCCGTAGCCCTGTAGAGCCGGTGGTTCCAGAACACATTGGCAACCGATGCGCAGGTCTCGGTATAAGCCTCCATGTTCGGAAGCTCATAGGGCTCACCGAAAGCTTCACCGTACTCTTTTGAGCCTATGCCGCCGGTGATGTATATCTTTTTCTGCGTGACATCTTCCCATATCCTTTGCGACGCCTCGAGATAGCGGTTGTATCCCGTGGCTTCCGAGAGGTCAGCCATTGCAGCACACATGTATCCTCCCCTGACAGCATGGCCAACGGCTTCGGTCTGCTCCATCACCGGCATGTGCATCTGCAGGTAGACAGAGTCGTTGTAGACCCTGAACCTGCTCGTGTCGGGATGACGTATATATTCGCCGGGCCTGCCACGCACGTCAATAAAGAACTGGGCCAGCTCAAGCCACCGCCTGTCGCCTGTCAGCCTGTGCAGTTTTATCAGCCCGATCTCAATCTCCTGGTGGCCGGGGGCAATCTCCCTCCTGCCCCATCCGAACTCCCGGTAGATCAGTTCGGCATTCTTCAGTGCAACGTCGAGGAAGGTTCGGGATCCTGTCGCCTGGTGATGGGCCACAGCCGCCTCATACATGTGTCCAACGTTATATAACTCATGGCTCACGCGCTCGTCGATCCATCTCTCACTCCCTGCCCCGGGAGCCATGTTGACAGGGTCAATGGTACGGGTGGTATAAAGATAGCCGTCATCCTCCTGTGCAGCGGCGATCAGCGTGATCAGGCTGTCGACATACCCGCGAAGCTCAGGGTCAGGGGTCTCCATCAGCGAGTAACAGGCTCCCTCAATGATCTTGAACACGTCAGAGTCGTTGTACCTCGCACCCGTGTGTTTCCCCTTCTTCAGTCCCCCGGCAACGGCGAAGTTGTCTATGCGTCCCGTAAGCTCACACTGCCTGAAGACATAAGGTATGGTCTTCACCCTGTTGCGTTCGATCATGGGCGACCAGAATCCGTCGCTGATCATCACATCAATGAAGGCAGGAGTATTAAGCCATTGCTCCGGTTTCTCCTCCCCGGCCCTGCCAGCGCAGGAGCCCAGTAAAAGTACTGCCATCACGCAGGGCAAAAATCCTGTCTTCATTTTCTGGCCTCCTTTTTGATCTGTTTCAGCCGCTTCATGACATCATTGGCCCCACGGCCAAAATAATCATGTATTTCCCGGTATTCGGCAAACAGCCTGTCATAGGTCCGCGCATTTTCAGCCACCGGCCTGTAGGAGTAATCCTTGACCTTTGCCATGACGGCGGCAGCCTCCTGTATGGTGTCAAAACCGCCGGCTGCCCTTCCCGCAGCCACGGCGCCGAACATTGCCGAGCCCAGTGCAGGCGCCTGCGTTGATCCGGAGATCTTTATCTCCCTGTTGATGACATCGGCATAGATCTGCATCACAAACGGGTTCTTTTCGGCAATGCCTCCGGCAGCATAGAACTCCTCTACCGGCACGCCATTCTCTTCGAAGGTATCGATGATCATCCTTGTGCCATAGGCCGTGGCTTCAATGAGTGCACGATAGATCTCCTCGGGCCTTGTTGTCAGCGACATCCCCACTATCATGCCGGTGAGGTCAACATCAACCAGCACCGACCTGTTACCGTTCCACCAGTCGAGGGCTACCAGCCCGCTCTCTCCCGGCTTCAGCAATGCAGCCTTTTCCGTAAGCAAAGCATGAAGATCAATGCCCCTCTTGTCTGCCTCAGCCCTGTATTCTGCAGGAGTGCAATTTTCGACGAACCACTGGAAGTGATCTCCCACACAGCTCTGACCCGCCTCATAACCAAAGAATCCTTCAATGATGCCGTCTTCAACCACGCCGCACATGCCCGGCACCTCCTTCTCTGTATCGCCTAAAAGCATATGACATGTTGAGGTGCCTATTATTGCCAGCATTTTCCCGGAGGATGTAATGCCCACTGCAGGGATAGAAACATGAGCGTCAACGTTGGCGACAGCCACGGCTATTCCTTCTTTCAGCCCCGTAAGCTTTGACGCGGCAGGAGAGATTACGCCTGCCTTTGTTCCGACAGGCAGGAGATTACGCGACAGCTTTTCATCAACGAGATTCTCCATCCCGGGGTGCAGGGCTTTGAAAAAGTCACCGGAAGGATAGCCGTAATGTTTGTGCCATATCGCCTTATACCCGGCGGTACAGGTATTACGTGTCTCCCCGCCGGTCAGCTGCCATACAACCCAGTCGGCAGCTTCTATGAAACGTGCGGCGGCATCGTATATCCCTGGATCCTCATTAACCGTCTGCCATATCTTTGGTATCAGCCATTCGGATGATATCTTGCCTCCGTAGCGGCTGAGGAACTTCTCACCTCTCTCTGCGGCTATTGCATTGAGCCTGTTGGCCTCATCCTGGGCGGCATGGTGCTTCCAGAGTTTCACCCAGGCATTGGGCCTGCTTTTAAATTCATCCATGAAACAGAGCGGAGTGCCGCCGGCCGTCACCGGCAGCATGGTACAGGCCGTAAAGTCGATCCCCAGGCCCGCTATCTGTTCCGGAACCACCGAGGCCATCTTCATCACAGCCGGAACGGTAACGCGGAACACATCAAGATAATCCTGCGGGTGCTGAAGGGCCCAGTCGACACCCAGAGGAGTGCCGTCAGGGAGCTTCTCATCCATCACCCCGTGAGAATAGTCATGAACGGCAACAGCTACCTCTTCTCCGGTAGTCGTATCAACCAGAACGGCTCTGCCCGATAGCGTCCCGAAATCTACACCTATTGAATATTTATGCATATGATTTGTCTTTAATAAATTATTTTTTCTGACCGTAATAGGCATTCTTTCCGTGCTTCCGCAGATAATGCTTGTCCAGTAGGTGACTGTCGATCTCCTGCGGCGGGGCCAGGCTTACAGAGAGGAGCGCCATCCGGGCCACCTCTTCCAGAATAACGGCATTATGGACGGCGATGGCCGGTGTGACACCCCATGTGAAAGGACCGTGTGAATTGACAAGCACGGCAGGCATGGACAAGGGATCCCTGCCTGCAACTGCTTCCGCTATCACCAGACCCGTATTATACTCATAGTCTGTCTCCGTTTCCCCGGCTGTAAGCCTCCTGGTCACCGGCACCGGACCGTAAAAATAGTCGGCGTGGGTTGTGCCCAGGCAGGGTATCGCCCTGCCGGCCTGGGCCCATGCTGTGGCGTGGGTCGAGTGGGTGTGAACAACACCTCCCAGCTCCGGGAACGACCTGTAAAGGGCAAGGTGGGTGGGCGTATCTGTTGAAGGGTTTAAGGTTCCCTCCACAACATTCCCGTCGATATCAGTGACCACCATGTCATTGACTGTCATCTCACTGTAGGCTACACCCGATGGCTTGATGACCACCAATCCCGAATCCCTGTCAAACCCGCTGACATTTCCGAAAGTCATTATCACCAGTCCGTGCTTTACCAGTTCAAGGTTAGCCCTGTACACATCCTCCTTAAGTTTTTCGAGCATGATGCTGTTGTTTGAGTGTTATGCCCGCCGTTAAAGCCACTCACTCAGCTAACGGCAAGGTTGAAAAAGAAGCCGTTTCTGGCCAGCTCCTTGTATTTGGCTTCGTTGAACCTGTAATACCAGGCCCCCTTCTTTGATGTCTCTTTCTCCTTCTCTTCCTGTTTCTCAAGGAGCTCCATAGACAGGATCTTCTTCCTGAAATTACGTTTATCTATCGGCCTCAGGTAAATGGCTTCATAAAGGTTCTGGAGCTGCACAAGGGTAAATTTTTCGGGAAGAAGCTCAAAGCCTATCGGTCTCACCTTTACTTTCTCCACCAGTTCCTTGAGAGCCCTGTCAACCATTTTATGATGATCAAAGATCAGTTCCGGGAGGTTTGATATCGATCTCCAGTGGGCTCCGTTCTTCCTTCTTATCTCAGGGTCCAGGTCATGTATGCCGATGAGTGCGAAGTAAGCTGTTGATATCACCCTGGCGCCCGGGTCACGATCTGTCTCGCCATATGTGTAGAGCTGTTCCATGTACAGGTCAGAGAGACCTGTCAGGCTGCAGAGCACCCTGCATGCAGCATCGTCAAGGCTCTCTTCCTCCTGCACAAAGCCTCCTGCAAGCGACCACTGACCCAGAGCCGGCTCAAAGCTCCTCTTTATCAGAAGCAATTTGAGCTCCTTCTCCGTGATATCATATCCGAAGATTATGCAGTCTACAGCAAGATAATGCCTTGGATGCCTGGAATATAAATGGATCTTCATCCCATGTTCAGATGATAGTAAATGTCATTCCACCTCAGTTCTTTTTTAAACTGCTCAATGTCACACCTGCCGTCAATAAGCACGAACTCCGTGCCTGTCATTGAGGCGAAGTCAGCAATATGCTCTGCAGTAAGTGCCTGGCTGAACCCGGTATGATGCGCTCCCCCGGCATAGATCCATGCTGTTGCTGCAGTTTTCAGGTCAGGATCGGGCTTCCACAAAACACTTGCCACCGGCAGTTTTGGCATAGGAGGGCACTCGACCACCTTCATGGAGTTGACGATGAGCCTAAAGCGGTCGCCCATCTGGACCATTGATGCTACAATGGCATTGCCGGTGCCTGTTCTGAAGATCAGTCGCGCCGGATCTGCCTTGCCGCCTATTCCGAGAGGGTGCACCTCGAGAGTCGGTTTGCCCCTGGCAATGGAGGGACATACCTCGAGCATGTGAGCTCCAAGGACAGCCATATTTTTTGGATCGAGATGATAGGTATAATCTTCCATGAAAGAGGTTCCGCCCTTAAGCCCCGCTGCCATGACCTTCATTGAACGCAACAGGGCTGCCGTCTTCCAGTCGCCCTCGGCGCCGAAACCGTAACCGTCAGCCATGAGCCTCTGTACAGCCAGTCCGGGTAACTGAACCAGCCCGTGCAGGTCCTCAAAGGTGGTGGTGAAAGCCTTGAAGCCTCCCTTCTCAAGGAAAGCGCGCATGCCGGCCTCAATCCTGGCTGCCTCCCTGATTGCAGGTTCGGAAAGGACTTTTGCCGGTGCATTGTACTCATCACCGTACTCTTTGACCAATGCGTTGACCTGTTTATCCGATACCTTGCTGACTGCATCAGCAAGGTCACCCACACCAAAGCCGTGTACCTGGTATTCAAGCTGAAGCTGCGCAGAAACCTTATTTCCCTCAGTGACAGCCACATCCCTCATGTTATCGCCAAACCGCGCCACTTTAAGCGAGCGTGCATCGAGAGCCGCCATGGCAGCACGCGACCATACTCCAATGGCCCTGAGCACCTCCTTATCCTGCCAGTGACCCACAACAACCTTGCGCTCAAGCCTCAGGCGTGAACAGATGTATCCGAACTCACGGTCGCCGTGCGCCGACTGGTTCAGGTTCATGAAGTCCATATCGATCTCAGACCAGGGTATGTCGCGGTTAAACTGCGTATGGAAATGCAGCAGAGGCTTGTGGAGTCTTTTTAGCCCTGATATCCACATCTTTGCAGGCGAAAAAGTATGCATCCATGCAATAAGCCCGGCACAGTCAGGCGAGTTGTTGGCTTCCAGACAGATTGAGGTAATGGCGTCGGCAGTTGTCAGCACCGGCTTGAAAACGACATTAACCGGTATGTCGTCTGACCTGTCAAGGGCCCTGGCAATGGTTCCTGAATCGGATTCGACCTGCTTCAGTGTCTCCTCACCATATAGATGCTGGCTGCCTGTGATGAACCACAGTTCAACTTTTTTGCTTTTCATTTCTTATGGTATATGATTTAGTCTTTATTTCTTAATTCCAAAAATAGGCGTAGAATACAATGATCACCGTAATGATGACAACAGAGGTGATGACATCCCATTTGTTCCAGCTGGCCCGTGTGAGGGCTTTCTCCTCTGCTGACGCAGACCCGAGATACAGACCCGCTATCTTATGCTCTGCAATTCTTGGAGTGAAGTAGCTCACAATTATCATTGTAACTATTACAATAGCAAAGTTTACGATCTCATAATGCAGCCAGTTGGTGCCTACGAAGACCTGGTAAATGACGCCGTCAGCATCCAGAAATCCCTTGAACACTGTGAAGATAAGGCGGAACATGCCAATGGTGAACCCGGTAAGCAATCCCGTCAGTCCTGCTGCAGGAGTAACCTTTTTAGATAGTATACCCAGCAGGAATGCCGCGGCGATGCCGGGGGCCAGCAGAGACTGAACATCCTGCAGGTATGCATAGAGCACCTTGCCTATACTCCTCATGACAGGTATCCAGAGTATCCCCAGTATCACCACCACTACTGTGGCTATCCGCCCTACTCTGACAAGCTCTGCCTCGGGAGCCTTTGGCTTGTACTTCTGGTAGAAGTCGATTGTAAATAGTGCCGCCGAGGAGTTGAAGAGGGATGCCAGCGAACTCATCAGCGCCGCCAGAATCCCCCCGACAACCAGTCCTTTGAAACCAATAGGGAGCAGCTCCTTGATAAGAGTCGAAAATGCCGAGTCAGAGCTGGTAAGATGAATGACTCCCTGCTGATCAAGGGCATATGCTATCATGCCGGGGATGAGGAAGATAAAGACAGGTGTCAGCTTCAGGAAACCGCCGAAGATAGCTCCGCGACGTGCCTGTGTCTGATCGCGCCCCGAAAGGACACGCTGAACGATGTACTGGTCAGTACACCAGTACCAGAATCCGATGATGGCAGAGCCGAGCAGCACACCGGTCCACGGGAATGTAGGATCCTTGGGCGACCTGATAAGCTGGGTCATGGTGTCACCATATTCGTTTACGGGTACGGCACGGCATATATGCATCAGCTCATCCCATCCTCCAACCTTGATCAGGCCGGCAATCAGGACTGCTATTGAACCGGCAAGCAGGATCGGCGTCTGCAGTACCGAGGTCCACAACACTGCCCTCATACCCCCCAGTGCAGTGTAGATGCCGGTGATGACTACCAGCCCGATGGCACTGATCCAGAAGAAATCAATGCCCCACATCGACTCTATGCCGAAGACATCCTTGAATACCACTCCGCCGGCATAGACGGTGACTGCCACCTTCGTCAGAACATAACTGACAAGAGATATTATTGAGAGTACCGACCGTGACGCTTTGTTATAGCGCCTCTCAAGGAACTCGGGCATGGTGAATACCCCGCTGCGCGCATAGAAAGGCACAAAGAGCCAGCCCAAAATCAATATGAGCCAGCCGTGCATCTCCCAGTGTGCCATGGCCATACCGGATGAGGCACCTGCGCCTGCCAGCCCCACAAGATGCTCGGAACCGATATTGGAAGCAAAGATCGAGGCTCCGATGGCTATCCAGGTGGCATCACGCCCGGCAAGAAAATAGTCGCTTGATGTCTTGCTCTTTGATCTGACAGCAAGCACGATGAAGACAATCAGTGCGAGGACAAACGCCCCCAGAACGATCCAGTCGAGTGTCAGCATGATTCTTTCGTTGTTAGGTTAACTATGTAGGTTAAATTCGCTTCTGAAATCACAAAAACCGGCAACCCCACTACTGTCTACTGCCTACTACCGACTGCCAATTGCCGACTGTCAACTGCTTCCAGCCACCGTAGCCCTGGCGTAGGTGGCCGACTGCCAACTGCCGACTGCCAACTGCCGACTGCCGACTGATCCGCCTCCCCCGCAATCCGTCTGCTCTCCGCCATCTGGAGGATCACCCCACTACTGCCACCCCTGCAATCCGGTTGCTCGCTAAAATGATTCACCGGGTCATTTATTTACGCTCTCCCCTCTACTCCCTACTCCCTGGACATGCAATTTATGCAATCTTTTAAATGTAATGCATACACTTCTACGTTTTTTATAAGAAAATTCTTTCCTTTCATCTTTTCTTCATCTTTGAATGAATATTTTTGTCGTGTAATGATGAAAATACTTTGAGATTCAGGCTGATTACAAAATTATGAAAGGATCTTCGGGTATTAAAAACCGGATTAGTTATGAACAAGATTAAGACACTCCTGCTGACAGCCGCTGTGATAATGATCACCGCAGGAGTAATAAATGCACAGGAGGTGCCGGTGACGCCTGACACGGCCCGGGCACTTGCGCAGCAGGGTAGCCAGCTGACGCAGGAGCCGCAGGGGGAACAGTCCATGGGTGGTGAGCAGGCACGGACTCAGGCAGGGGAGCAGGCGCAGACACAGGCAGGAGAAAAAGTGCAGATACAGGCCGGGGAGCAGGCTCAAAACCGCGTTCAGTCCAAAGGCCAGCCACAGAGCGGCAATGCATCAGGGGTAAAGAAGGTGCAGAGTGCTCGTCCTGACTGGAGCAAGGCACGCGGAGCACGTCCGGCCTCTATCGAGCGCCCGTCGGGATCACGCATACCCAAGGGTGCCGGCAGACCCGCAGGAGCAAAAGGACCTGGAAGAAGG
This sequence comes from Bacteroidales bacterium, assembly GCA_029210565.1. Lineage (GTDB taxonomy): Bacteria > Bacteroidota > Bacteroidia > Bacteroidales > VadinHA17 > SR-FBR-E99. The sequence goes on along the minus strand of JARGFQ010000002.1, from coordinate 138,491 downwards.
TAATATTATTTCTCACGGACGAAATGAGAGGAAAGTTTTCATTGATTGGTGCAACAGCCTGCGGCATAATGCTGCAGGCTGTTGTCATGCAGCTGCCGGCTCAGACCGTTGCCGGCACCCTGGCTGCCACTGACACAGTCTCCGCCGAAGTCACCGCGGAGGAGGATAGTTCAGTTCATTCATTCTATGCCGGAACCGGCTACGGCAGCAATATGATATACCTGGGGACAACCATGTCGCAGGATCACGGCTTCGGCTATGCATCTCTGTCATACGGTCTGAAGGACAAACTATACCTGTCGGCGACAGGCTATACCATAACCGGCTTCTCTCCCTTCACTGCATTCTACAGCCTCGGCCTCAGCTTCAATCATACCTTTAATATATGGTTTGACATAAGTCTGGGGCTCTCACGTTACAATATTGCGGAGTCACTAAGGGACACTCTCTTCAGTAACTTTAGCTACGCCGACGCCACCCTTGGCTTCGACTGGAGGATACTGTATTCTAAGATATCGCTCGGCGGCCTCTTCTCTGACGGCGGCCAGGTCTATCTTCAGACCAGGCACTCGAGATATTTTGAGACACCCTCGTTTGCCGGCGACAAGGCCTTCTTCTCTTTTGATCCCTACGTGAACATCCTGTTCGGCAAGATGATCAGCATTGAGACCACCGAAGGCACTGCCACCACCGTCTCTCCCGGCTACAGGCCCTGGAGAAACAACCAGGGTTCATCAACCACCTACACGGAAACCTTCGGGCCCATGGAGATCGATTTCGGTCTGCCCATAGCTTTCAGCTACGACTTCCTCACGCTGGAGATCGAACCGGGGTATGTCATCCCCTTCTATTCAGTGACAGGCACAACAGGCATGAAAGGTTTTCTCTTTATGGCAAGCGCCTTCTTCAGGATTTTTTAACTTTGGATCATGAATGTTCTGATCGTTGAAGACGAAAAGAGCCTCGCAGGTGAGATAGCTTCCTACCTGAAGAAGGAGGGCTTTCTCTGCGATCTGGCCTATACAGGTGCGGATGCCTCGGAAAAGATAGCTGTCAACCTCTACGATTTCGTTCTTCTTGACCTCGGGCTGCCCGACTACAACGGGCTCGACCTGATCAGAGAGGCAAGGAAAAACAACATCGATGTCTCCTTCATCATTATCACCGCCAGGGGTGCTGTCGAAGACAGGGTAAAAGGACTCGATATAGGTGCCGACGACTACATGCCGAAGCCCTTTGCACTGGCAGAACTGCACGCCCGCATCATGGCCGTCGCAAGAAGGAAGTTCCAGATCGGTTCGCCGGATGTTAAACTCGGCGAATTCGTAATGGATATCCAGGGCAGAAAACTAATGTACCGCGACAAAGAGGTGGAGATCACAAAAAAGGAATTTGACCTCCTTCATTACCTGGCAATAAACAATGACAAAGTCCTGGCACGTCATCAGCTTTACGAGCATATCTGGGGTAACACCCTCGATGACCAGTACGACAGCAATTTCATTGACGTTCATATAAAGAATTTACGCAAGAAACTGTCTGACTGGGCGCCTGCTCCGTGGCTTGAGACAGTGCGGGGCGTGGGGTACAGGATAAGCACCGAAAGCTAAAAACTTCCCGGGGAGCATGATGAAACTACAGACTAAGCTTGCACTCTTCAACCTGCTCTCCAAACTGGTCTTCTCGGCTCTGTTCACCGGCTTTCTCCCGCTGTTAATTGAACGGATCAACACCCGTCAGACCGACAATGAGCTTATAGACAAGCGGGAGGAGATCCTTGACCTTATCGCCGAGGTGGGCATCGAGCCTTTCATCACCCTGGGAACCGATGAGGGGTTCGGCAGCTACAACATACTTAAAGAGGAGTTCATCAGTCTTGAAAAAGCGGACCTTTCAGAGGACTGGAACTTCATTGAGGTCACAAAAAGGCTTATTGACAACGAGACCATCGACTACCGTGTGCTGCACTACTCTTTCCGCGTGGAGGGCCAGACATACCTGCTTGAGATCGGAAAGAGCCTTACCAGTATAATATATGCTGAAAAAAACATCCGTAAGGTCATCCTGATTTTCCTTGTTGTATTCATTGCTGTGACCCTCCTTTCCGACCTCTTCTACACAGCCCGGATACTGCACCCCCTTAGGGTGATCACCGGAAGGCTCAGTGAGACTGTCACTCCGTCATTCGACCAGTCGGAGCCGCTGGTGACGTCCACCGAGGACTTCATCCGGCTCGACCGCACCCTCAGGGAAATGATGAAAAAGATAGAGGAGCTCTTCCGCAAGGAGAAAGAGATCACGGTAAACATCTCGCACGAGCTTATGACCCCCGTCTCGGTGCTCCGCAGCAAGCTTGAGAACATGCTGATGCAGGAAAATCTTGATCCTGCCCTGGAGACAGGCCTGGATGAATCACTGCGCACCCTCCACCGTCTCAAAGCCCTGGTGAATTCTCTGCTGATGATAGCTCGGATAGAGAGCAGGCAGTACCTCAGGGAGGATATTGTTGACCTGAAGGAGTTGGTGGAAGAGGTCGCCGGGGAGCTGTCTCCCATAGCAGAAGATGCCGGGGTGACCATTAATCTGAAGTGTGACCGCGACTACAGATTCCCGAATGCCAACCGGACTCTGCTATTCTCCATGTTATACAATGTGGTCAACAACGCCTTAAAAAACACCCCGTCAGGCGGAAAAATTGACATTGGCGGAAGAGAGAATGCCGGAAGGTTTGAAGTGTCAATCTGCGATACAGGCAGGGGCATGACCCGGGAACAGCTCGGAAAACTCTTCTCACGCTTCAGTACCAGGCTGGAACCCACAGGCGACAGTACCGGGATAGGACTGGCTATCACCAAATCGATAGCCGATTTTCATGATATTTCGGTCAGAGTCATGTCCGAACCCGAAAAAGGGACGCAATTTTTTTTCTTTTTTCCCGTAATTTCATTATAGCTTCATTTTCACGGGGTTATTTTTGATCTGTTATTTGATAATAAACCAAAACAGAACAAAGATGAAAAAGGAAATTCTTTTCGGCGCAATAGCACTTCTGATAAGTACAGGCGTCATGGCACAGACCTCAGAACCTGTCCAGACCCAGACAAAAACCAAGAAACAACTCAGGATTGAGGCCAGGCAGCAGGCTAAAGTACAGGAGCAGGTTCAGAGCGGTGACCCGATCATGACCCAGACGCAGACCAGGACTCAGACCCAGGCACAGGTACAGGATCCGGAGCAGGCACAGAGCGGCGATCCGATCATGACACAGACACAGACCAGATCACAGAACCACGGCGAGGCTGTCAGCGAGACTGCAAAGCAGGCCAGGACACAGACCGAAGGGGGTGTTGGCGAGATGGTCAGGGAGCAGGCCAAACTCAAGGGTGAAGCCCAGAAGTCGATGAAACAGGCCAAGAAAGCCACCAGGAACAAAGGTGCTGCCAAAAGCATGAGGACCAACCGTCCGGCCACCGTCAAGGGTACCGGCGCAGGTCGCAAGTAATCAATTTTATAAGGCTGAGAAAAAAACCGGCGGAGAGATCTGCCGGTTTTTTATTTCATCTGTGGATGAGTTCGCGGGTTAGTGCATTAACTCTGCACCGAAAGCGCTATTGTTCCCACACATATCCTTTACAATCGGGGAATTGACACTGATAGTATAGGTGTATCATTTATTGAAACATTTTATTTCCTTCCTTGCTGAAACATAAAGTTGCAGTTATTCCATATCTTTCCATTTAGAAAGTATTGAATACCCTGAATGACTTCACGTGAAAGGATATTAGCGGCAATAAATCACCGGCAGCCTGACAGGGTGCCTGTTGACCTGGGAGGGTCAACGGTGACCGGTATTGCAGCTATGGCATACAGCAACCTGAAAAAACATCTGGGCATAGAAAAACCGACAAGGGTTTTCGATGTCGTTCAGCAACTGGCAAATGTCGATATGGAGGTCATAGATCTCTTCGGCGTTGATGTCCTTGATATAAACAGGATAACCGCCGAAACCGGCGAGTGGTATGAAGTTGAACTGGCAGACGGCTCCAGGGTGGAATTCCCCTCCTGGTACCGGCCCGAAAGATTGCCTGACGGATCATGGCAGACAACCGATGAAGAGGGCAGGGTGCTGTCGAGAATGCCTGTCGGTGCAACATGCTTCGATCAGACCTTCTTTCCTTACCAGGACGGCTATCCGGAAAACTTTGACGGACTGAAGGAGGCACTGAAAAAGATCAGCTGGGTGGTTCATTCACACGCATCGAACCTGGATGCCGGAGAACTAAGGGAGAGGCTGATAAGGCTCAGGGCAGAGACAGGGAAGGCCCTGGTGATGTCTGGAGGCGTAAAGCTTCTTGAACTTGGTTTTTTTGCCAGGAGGATGGATAATTTCCTGACCGACCTGCTGGTGGACCGGGAAAAACTTTGTGAGATGCTAGACCGGCTGGTAGAGATGCACCTTGCAGGACTTGAAAAGAAGATCAGCGCACTGGGAGACATTGTTGACGTTATTCGTTTCGGTGATGACCTGGGCATGAAGACCGGGCCGTTCATGGATCTGGACACCTTTCGCGAGGTGTTCAAACCGCGCTACAAACTACTCTGCGACTATGTCAAAAAACACAGCAGCATGAAGATCTTCCTCCATTCATGCGGCAGTGTCAGGCAGTTTATCCCTGACCTCATCGAGGTTGGGTTTGACATCCTGAACCCGGTGCAGACCAACTCGCACGGCATGGCCCCGGAGGAGCTGAAGAGAGAATTCGGGAAAGACATTGTCTTCTGGGGCGGAGGCGTGGATACAACATCGGTCATCAACAGAGGCACCCCCGATGAGATCAGGAGGGATGTCCTTCGACGCTGCGAGATCTTCTCAAAAGATGGCGGCTTTGTCTTCGCACCCATTCATAACATACTTTCTGAAGTCCCCCCGCAGAACATTGTTGCCGCCTATAACGCAGTCAGGGAGTTCAACGGAGACCTTAACTGAGAGGCGGGCGGGCTGCTGAGGTTGCTGGGACGCCGAGACTGCCGCGATGGCGAGTATGTGTGGATTTTGCGACTGCCGGGACGACGAGGATGACAGAATGCTTCGACTGCCAGTTGGTTAAACACGGGGAATTTGTGATTTGGGTCTCATGCTTTTCACACAGGGAGATTAACACCGGGATCCGGCTTCTTTCATCTACAAAACTATTCATTCTGCCCCCTGGGCTTTTAACTTTACCCTCTTGCGGTCATTCTCGTCAAGCATGATCTTCCTCAGCCGCATTGATTTTGGCGTAATCTCAATAAACTCATCGGCTGCAATATACTCCATGGCCTCCTCCAGTGAGAAGCGGATCGGCGGGGTCAGCACCGCCTTGTCGTCAGAGCCGGATGCCCTCATGTTGGTGAGCTTCTTGGTTTTGGTGACATTGACAACTATGTCATCCTGCCTGGTGTTCTCACCGATGACCTGTCCCATGTAAACATCCTCACCCGGGTAGATGAAGAAGCGGCCTCTGTCCTGCAGCTTGTCTATCGCATATGCTACAGCCGTCCCCGTCTCCATCGCTATCAGCGAGCCGTTGCGCCTGATGGCCATATCACCCTTCCACGGCTCCCACGAATCAAAGCGGTGTGCCATGACTGCCTCCCCTTCGGTGACGGTCAACACCTGGTTCCTCAGGCCCACGATACCCCTGGAGGGGATCCTGAAATCGATATGGGCACGGTCATTTCTTACCTCAAGCTTCACTATCTCACCCTTTCTCTGGGTGACCTGGTCTATCACCTTTCCGGCAAACTCATCCGGCACCTGCACGGTAAGCGCTTCTATAGGCTCTTGCCTGACACCATCAGTCTCCCTGATCAGTATCTTCGGCTGCCCCACCTGGAGCTCAAAACCCTCACGACGCATTGTCTCAATAAGGATCGAAAGATGCAGTATACCCCTTCCGTAAACGGTGAAGGCATCAGCGGAACCTGTCTCCTCAACCCTCATGGCAAGGTTCTTTTCGGTCTCCCTGAAGAGCCTCTCACGGAGCTGGCGTGAGGTCACCAGGGAACCCTCACGTCCGAAGAAAGGTGAGTTGTTTGACGTAAACAGCATGCTCATGGTGGGCTCATCCACCTGAACATAGGGAAGGCCCTCCGGTGCTTCTGCGTCGGCTATCGTGTCACCGATATCAAAATCCTCCATCCCCAATACGGCGCATATCTCTCCCGAACGCACAGGCTTCTTGGTCTTCTCCTTCCCCAGTCCCTCAAAGAGATATACCTCCCTGACCGTGTTCCTCATCACGGTGCCGTCACGCTTGATCAGCGAGACCTGGCTTCCCGGCACGAGTGTCCCTCTTTTTACCTTGCCCACTGCAATACGACCCTGATACGAGGAATAGTCGAGCGACGAGATCCTCATTTGAAGAGTGCCTTCCTTCATCGGAGCCGGCGGGATATGTTCAATAATTGTATCCAGCAGGTAACTGACATCAGTTGTCTGATGTATCCAGTCAGGGCCCATCCAGCCCTGCTTTGACGATCCGTAAACGGTCGGAAAATCAAGCTGGTCTTCAGTGGCACTGAGGCTGTACATCAGGTCGAAGACGCTCTCCTGAACCTCTTCGGGATTGCAGTTGGGCTTGTCGACCTTGTTGATAACCACGATAGGCTTGAGCCCGAGCTCCAGCGCCTTCTGCAGGACGAACCGGGTCTGCGGCATGGGTCCCTCGAAGGCGTCAACAATCAGCAGCACCCCTTCGGCCATGTTAAGGACCCGCTCCACCTCACCCCCGAAATCGGAGTGGCCGGGAGTGTCAATGATATTGATCTTGACATTTTTGTAACGTACCGAGACATTCTTCGACAGAATGGTTATGCCTCTTTCACGTTCGAGGGCGTTGCTGTCGAGTATCAGCTCACCCATGTCCTGGTTGTCGCGGAAAAGCTTAACCTGGTATAATATGCGATCTACGAGTGTAGTCTTGCCGTGGTCAACATGTGCTATCACGGCAATATTTCTTATTGCTTCCGTTGTCTTATCTGTTTGGGCTGCAAAAGTATAAAAAGAATCGCCACCACAGCAGCTTCCGGCAGAATGTTTTCAGGGTCATGCCTCTAAGATTGACGGTAAGGTTAGTTTGCTGCAATCGTGCACAAGGCACGCTATTTGTATCTGAGAAAAATTAAATTTGTAAATGAAACTAAGATAATTTTGACTCAATATGAAAAGATTTTTCCTGGTATTCTGTCTTGTCAGCGCAACAGTGCTGGCCGCATCCGGACAAGATAAAAAAGCTGAAAGAGAAGCAGCATCCGCAGCTGCGTTTGAAAAAGCACTGGCCGCAATCGAGGCAAAAGACTTCGTCATCATCGTCGACAATTATGACTCGGGGGGCGGAAACTTTGTGACCAATACGGATAATTCAAACTTCCTCTCCTACGAAAGTGAGTTCATTTTCCTTCAGGGGCAAATGATTGCAGGCAACGGCTACACCAATAAGCTGAATGTCATCAGTTATGATCAGAGTACGGACAAGAAGGGTAATATCAAGATGCTGATGCAGGTGAGAGGGTTTTATATTACAGCCAAGATCCAGATCTCCCTGAAAAGGAGTGCCGGCAGCTATGCTGATGTCATAATTACACCGACCAAGGGAGGCACCAAGCGTTTCTCAGGTGACATTGTGGCAAGGGCTGAGTCGAAATATTTCAAGAGGCCGGGGGAAATTTAGCCCGATAAATATTCTCTCATGCATGTCGATGCCTGAAGGTAAAACAGCACATCAGCTTACTTTCTGAGGCCCCTGCGTCTATTCTGACCCGGATATATTTATTATACTGTTAGATTTTGCTTTTGTATCAAATCAAAGGCAGAATACGACTTTATACCTACATGAAATCCCGCAATGATCTCCATATTTGCCTGATCATCTGAAAACGGTTGAATACCGGGCTATTTGACTGAATATTTCAGCCGTCGGATGAGCATTATTCATACGGGATAACAGTGTAAAACGAAAAAAACAGATCATGACAGGGAACAGCGATACCGCAGCACGAAAAAAGTATGTTATCGGGCAGGACTGGGCATCAGTCGTAACAGGATTTATCCTCATACTTTTTGTTGTCATTACCGGATATGCAACCCGAACGCCTGCGTTCGGCGGTAAAGTCGGGTGGAACAGCGGCCAGGATCTTTCGGGGATATTCAGCTCCTCCTCTCTCTGGCTGCCGGCACTTTATACTCTGCTGATTTTCGGCATAATATCGGTTCTTGGCATGGTCATGAGCGGCGACTCACTGAAGAAATATCTTACCGGATTCCTCTCACTTTATCTGCTGGCCATCCTGGCGCAGTTTATCTCATCTTTCGCAGGGTTCAAGAACCTCGGACTTGAGACCGTGCTCTTCTCATTGCTCCTCGGCCTGGTGATCGGGAATCTCTTCCGGCTGCCAGCATGGCTGAGGGCGGGAGTGCAGACGGAGCTATACGTCAAGATCGGGCTGGTGCTGCTGGGGGCGACCATCCTATTCAAGGATATACTCACCGCCGGGTCATTCGGACTGATACAGGCGGTGATTGTAGTTACAGTGGTATGGTATTTTGCATACTGGCTGTCACGCAAGATGAAAGTCGACGCTGAGTTCTCAACCATGCTTGCCAGCGCTGTCTCAATCTGCGGCGTATCGGCTGCCATTGCAACGGCAGGAGCCATTAACGGCGACAAGAAGAAACTCTCATTCATCATCTCACTGGTGCTGATAATAGCAATTCCGATGATGATATTCCTGCCCATCATTGCCAGATGGATGGGACTGTCGGATATTGTTACCGGAGCATGGCTGGGAGGCACCATCGATACCACCGGAGCCGTTGTAGCTGCCGGAACCATTACCGGGGAGACGGGACTCAAATATGCCACCATTGTTAAATTTTCGCAGAATGTGCTGCTGGGACTGGCAGCATTTGCCATATCAATATTCTGGGCCTACAGGAAAAAGGACAACGGAGAGAAAGGAGACCGTGTGCCGGTAAGGATCATCTGGGACCGCTTTCCGAAGTTCGTCCTCGGTTTTATCCTGGCATCACTTGTATTTTCATTCATTCTGAACCCTGAGACGGCTCACGCCTCCAGCAAGGTTATCAAGTCGTTCAGCACCTTCTGGTTTAACCTCGCATTTATCAGCATCGGTCTGGAGACCCGATTCTACGACTTCAAACATATAGGCAGTAAGAAGCCCTTCTATAGTTTCCTGATAGCGCAGACCTTCAATATCATTTTTACCCTGGGAGTCTCATGGCTGCTGTTCCAGATACTCAGTCCGAAGTAGAGAATGGGGAGGATTGCTGTACCTGCACTGCTGCTTTGTTACGGCAGGTCACTGCGAGTAACCGTGTAATGGCTGCTGTTATCTCTGACTGATCAGATCTTCAGATCGAGTGACAAAGAGATTGTGGAAATAAACGGCAAGTTGTTGTCGGCAGGCTTCCATCCCTGGAAGTTTGGGGAGAGCCTGACCCCCGGAGAGATGGCAAACTCAATTCCACCGAGGAAAAACTGTCCGTCTTTGGCCAGGTTCCAGGGCTCTTCCGCGCTGCCAATCTTCACGGATGCAACATAATCGTACCTTCCAAGAATCGCGACTCGTTCCGAGACCGGCAACCTGCTGTTTAAAGTAAGCGCCCGGTAATCATGCCCGTCAATCAGTTTGTGGCTTTTCCGGTAATGGAAAGCGGCGGAGAGGAGGTATCCCCTCTCCTCCCAGGAGACGAAGACCTCAGCCGTCTGCTGATTGATGCCATCCTTGCTCATATTGTCCACATAACCGCGCAGGGAAACATTCCTCACGGGAAGAAGCGTGATGCCGGCAGCAGCCTTGAAGGTGGAGTCAGCTTCCGTCAGCTTGTATCCTTCACCGTTTATTAGGGTGACGTCAGCCGTTATCCACGGTGCTATTCTGTGGACCACACTCAATCCAAGGTCGGCAGCCGTACCGAACCCATATACGTCATGCGAAGGTTTGTAGATATACCGGTAGCCCCATGTTTTATCGGCATGTGCATACTGGGGAAGAGGTATCATACCACCGGTGACGGTCCATTTTTCAGTTTTGTATCTCAGGTATGCAAACTTAAGCATGCCCGTGAACTTCAGGTTACCAGCCGAAGGATCTGCAACATCATAGACAACACGACCCGATAGAGTTCTTGTGAAGTTGTAACTGTAGCCGAGGTAGGCACGGGTCACATCAAACTTACTGTGCATCTCACCGTCAGAGAATGTGGTATTGAATCCTGTGAAGATCCTTACCTCCGCCTTGCCTGATGGCTTGAAGTCATCTTTTGTCTGTCCCGGCAAGGCTGCCGGAAACAAGATCGCCGATAACATCATTATCACGAGACTCCGGTTCAGTCTCAGATTACCGGAACTTAGTGGTTTGGAATAAATGAAATTTTTCATGATCGACAGCACTTTTGGTTTCTTCGGTAATCCTGCCGACAGGGTGACTGCCGTCAGAACTCACGCTGCGAAAATAACCAAAGTATTCATCCGGCAATCGTGAGAGAGGCGTTGCATGTTGAAAATACGATTTTATACCCATAGCAGATTGCATAATAAGACTGAATGGCAGCAACCAAGCAATAAGGCAAGTGATTCCGGCTGATTCGTGACCTTGTCCCGGTGACCCGCTGATCAGTCAGGTGTTCCGGAAGGTTACTGACCTGCCGCGGCGATTCTTCTGATCAATCAGTGTTGCGAAAGGATACTGACCTGCCGGCGCAGTTCCTCTGATCAAATATTCAGAGAATAATTTACGATATCTGCTGCTCTTATTCCCCGAATTGAGATATCTTCGAAACTGAACAGATCACTCATCTGCCCGGCTAAAGAAAATTTTATGATCATCGACGGACACGCGCATCTCGGAGGGGAATACAGGAATCTTCCGGCTATCCTGGAGACCCTGGATGCGACCGGTACGGACATGGTGGTTCTTTGCCCGGCCGATGCACCGAGGAACAGACCTATGCCACTGCCTGATCCTCCTGTGAAGGTTCCTGGCAAGGAGCTCAGCTGGATTGTCAACAGGTTCCTGAGGCAGGCCACCCGTAGCAGAAGCAGACAACAGCATATCGAATATGGAAACCGGGAGGTACATGAGATCGCCAGGGCCTCAAACGGACGCGTTATACAATTCTACTGGGCGGACCTGAGGCAGAAGCACATTGCCGATGACATCCGGTCAAAGATCAGGTCGTGGCAGATAAAAGGGATCAAACTGCACCAGAGCTGCCATCCCTTCCGGATAAATTCGCCCGCTTTCGCGGAACTGGCAGAGCTGGCAGAAGAAGAAGGGTTGCCGGTATTCATTCACCCACATTCAAAACGAGATGTAGAAGATCTGATAGCTTTCTCCGGATCTGTGAAGACACCTTTGATTGTGGGGCATCTTATCGGGCTCGAGATCTTCATAAGCATGAAGGAGAGAACAGCTGAAAACGTCTTCTTCGATATTTCATGCCCGCCTTTGATCTCTGATGAAAGAATTTATCTGGTGCTAAAGGAGTTCGGAGCGGGAAGGGTTGTCATGGGCTCTGATACTCCCTACGGCAAGAACAATACAAGACATATCATTGAAAGGGTCAACAACCTGAAAATAAGTCAATGGGAGAAGGAGATGATCCTTGGCGGAAACCTGAAAAATATTCTCCGGCTCTGACCAGCCGTGGGAGCTAAAGCTGATGCTCTGCATGTGAGAAACTTAGCGAGCGAATGGTGACCCTCCTGATTTGAATAGCCCGGCGATATATGGCTGAGCCCCAGTAATGAACCATCCCGGCGAACAACAGATCCACCTCCACAATAGACCCGCCCTGCAATCTAAGGTTGATCCGTATCCGGCATACTCTTTTCAAGGAAAAGCCTGTATACTTCTGTTCCGTAGTGAAGTGCCTCCACCGGAATCCGCTCATTGTAATTATGTATCGTCTCCAGCAACTGTTGGCTGATAAGCACGGGTATGACCCCGTACACCGGGACTCCGGCATTGCGGAAGTAGTTGTTGTCGCTGGTGGCCGGGAAGAGAACCGGGACGACTCCCGCATCCGGGTACACATCTTCAATGGATTCGGCAAGAAGGCTGTAATACCTGTCAGGAACGGTGGAATCTGATCCCTGCGTCTCCTCTATGACACTCAGCTCTATATGACTGTTGTCAAGCTTTTGCCAGAGGTAACTGAGGAAATGAGTCGTAGAAGTCCCGGGCAACAGGCGGCAGTCTAGAAATGCCGTGATCTCCTGCGGTATCTGGTTGATGCCACACTCAGTTGTTGCCAGATGGGTTATCGTAACAGTATTGGTTACGGTGGAGGCCATAAGCGGATTCTTCCTTAAGCCTCCTGCCACCAGCGGCTTGAACAGTACAGGATGGCTGATCAGGAAACCTGTCAGCCCGCCTTCGAGCTTACCGAGATTTCGGAACATCAGCTTTGACAAATCATCGAACCTGATTTGCGGCCTGATCTCTGTCAGGCTGTTCAGGGAGCTTATCATGAGCTTTGACGCATAATCCGGCGGCGGCACCGATCCGTGCCCGGAGCTCTCATATGCCAGATGCAGTCTGAGCCAGAGGGCTCGCTTCTCACTCAGAGAGATGGCGAAAACAGGCCTTTGAGGATCACCTGTCAGCACCTCCCTTGAACCTATCCCTCCCTCTCCGATCAGGACAGCAGGATTAAGCTCCGGCAGGTATCTTTCACTGATAATCTTTGAGCCGTTCAGTCCGTAGGTCTCCTCCCCCGATACACAGAGAAGGGTTACATTCATGGGGAGATCCTCCGCGGCAGCTCGGTCAACCATTGTGGAGAGTGCCATCAACTGCATGATCACAGCCTGCTTCATGTCTATCGCTCCCCTTCCCCATACAGTATCCTCAACTATGGTCCCTGAAAATGCCGGGTATTTCCATCCGGACTCTTCTCCCGGAGTTACAACATCAATGTGATTCAGAAAGATGATGTTTGGTTTGCCGGAATCAAGCGGATAGAGTGATGCGGCAAAATTGTATGAATCAACAGTGTCGGTGAAGATTCTCAGGTGCAATCCCCGCTCCCGGCACACTCCTGCCAGGAACTCACCGGCATATTTCTCCGTGCCGGAGACCGAAGCATGGCTGATATACTCGCTCAGCAGCACGGCGGTCTCATAGCCGGGTTTGGGAAGAACGGTGTCAGCCTTCTGAGAGAGAGCAGGCACAGTTGCACAGAGTAATGCAGAGACGATCAGCAGCCTTGTAATTAACGGTTTAAAGAAGATCTTCATAATTCCCCGCCAGTTATTGACGGAATAAATATAGCAGTATCCTCTGTACCTGCAATCATGAAGGCCAAACTCGATGGGGACAGGCTCATCGATCAGCAGGTCCTCTTGAAGGGAGAACCGGCCCCCCGGAACCCGAACTGGAAAAATAATATTTTTCTCGGCTCACTGCCGTTGAAACACCTGGAAAGGTTCAACCGAAAACCTCCTGGAAGTTATGGAATATGTTCTTTAATAAATAATTTAGCAGTCTGGATACATTAGTTATGAGCAGAGGATTCGTCAGGGAAGGTGATCAGGAAGAGGTGCCAATGGTGCCGCAGAGGGCATATCTGCCAGAGGGTGTGCCAAACTTTGTCACCCGCAACGGGATGGAGGAGTTGTTGGCTGAAAAGGAGGCGTTGATACAGGAGAGGGAGAACCTGAACATCGCCAATGAGAATGAAAAGCGACTGGCCATTAACTTCATCAAAGCAAAACTGCAGTTACTCAATAACAGGATAGCCGAAGCCCGGATCGTCGAACCGGAAGAGCAACAGAAGAATGAAGTGACTTTCGGGGCCACGGTAACCCTGAAAAATGCGACATCAGGCAAAATACAGACTTTTCAGATTGTAGGGGTTGACGAGGCTGATATTGCCAGAGGCAAGGTCTCGTTCATATCACCTGTGGCAAGGGCACTGATAAACAAAAAAGTCGGCGAAAGGATTTTCTTGAAACGAGACAGGTCAGATATTGTCTTTGAAATTATCGATATATCATACCGGTGACTTCAACCAGCATTCAATAACTGTTTATCTTGGAGGCAGTGAAAGAAACCGAGGCAACACACAAGAAACAGGAGAAATTTACCCGGGGAGAGGAGCTGGCCAATGCCCTGTCACATCTTGCCGGGGCAATGCTCGGTGTGGCAGCTCTGGTGCTTATGGTGGTATACTCGGCCAGGGTCGGAACAGCATGGCATATAGTATCGACTGCCATCTTTGGGGCAACTCTCGTTATACTGTATCTATCATCAATGTTCACGCACTGGCTTCCGGCAGGCCGTACCAAGGAGTTCTTCTTCACAGTAGACCAGATAGCCATCTTCATGCTTATCGCCGGAACCTATACCCCCATGGCTCTTATAACCCTCCACGGACCATTCGGATGGGTCATTTTCGGTATCGAGTGGGGACTGGCAGTCATTGGCATAGTCCTGAAGCTGCTTAAGCCGGTGAAGTATAACACCGGCGTCGGACTCTTTAATATAATTCTTTATGCATCAATGGGATGGCTGGTGCTGATAGCATTGGTACCGCTTATCAGGAAGTTACCATTCATGGGCTGGATGTGGATACTGATTGGCGGACTCTGTTACTCGGCGGGCATCTATTTCTTCCGCGTAGCCCGATTCAGGTATGCCCATCTGGTGTGGCATCTGATGGTTCTTGCCGGAAGCATCTCACACTTCATCGCGGTCTTCTTTTACATAATAGACAGCGCAATGCCGGCTTCGCTCCAAACTCAATTACTACTGCCAGGATTGGGGTAAGACCTGTTATCCTTCTTTTGATTCTATCTCATTAAAAGTCTTAGCAATTTCTCTTTGAACGCCGTATAAGGCGGATAACGTACGGGAATGTCTATGAGGTTCGATTTTTCCATCACCGATCTCATGTTTGAGAATGTCTCAAAAGACTTTCTTCCGTGATACCTGCCCATTCCGCTGGGGCCGAACCCCCCGAAAGGCAGGTGTGGTGATGCGATCTGCATTACCGTATCGTTGACGGCTGCAGTGCCGCTCTGTGTTCCGGAAAGGAACTCCCGGGTGAGCTTTTTGCTTGTGGTGAAGATATACGCCGCCAGTGGCTTCGGGTTGCAGTTGATGACAGAATATACTTCAGCGAAATCGTCGAAGGTGATCACCGGCAGAACCGGCCCGAATATCTCCTCCTGCATTACGGGATCTTCCGGTTTGACCCCGGTAATTATTGTCGGAGCCACATAGCAGGTTTCCGGATCTGCAATGCCGCCGGTTATGATATTGCCGTTTTTAAGGAACGAGCCCATTCTCTCCGTTTTCTCGGCATTGATCATGCGACTGAAGTCCTGGCTTACATACGGATCCTCACCGTAGAACAATTTTATTTCACTGACAAGAAGTTCAAGAAAACGCTCCTTTACCTTATCATCAACAAGCAGATAATCGGGAGACACGCATGTCTGGCCGGCATTTATGAATTTGCCGGAGGCTATCCTTTTTGCTGCGTAACTGAGCTTTGCATCGGCGGCAACAACACATGGATTTTTGCCACCAAGTTCGAGCGTTACGGGAGTGAGATTCGCAGCGGCCTTCGTCATTACTTTCCTTCCGACAGCCGTGCTTCCCGTAAAGAAAATATGATCAAACGGAAAGTTCAGGAGATAATCGCTCCGGGAGTGTTCTCCGGTAACAAGTAAAATCAGTTCTTTCGGGAAATGGCTGACTATCTTTGATATGACTTCAATGGTGCCGGGTACCTTCTGTGATACTTTCAGAACAATGCAGTTTCCGGCAGCCAGTGCCCCTGTGAGCGGAACCATAGACAACTGGAAAGGATAGTTCCAGGGAGAGAGAATGAGCACCTGTCCGTATGGCTGCGGCACGACATAGCTTCGGGCCGGGAAATTTGCAATGGAAGTTCTGACTCTACGTTTGCCAGACCATCTTTTCAGGTTACGAATAATAAGGTTAATCTCAGCAACTGAAAACCTGGACTCCGAGCCAAAAACCTCAAATCCCGGCTTGTGAAAGTCCTTTTGAAGAGCTGTTTTCAGTTCATCTTCATATTGCAGGATCAGCGACTTCAGTTTCTTAAGATTAGCGAGTCTATAATCAATATCAAGTGTCTTGCCTGAAGCAAAGAATTTCCTCTGGCTCTCAAGGATCGATTCCAGCTCTTTTTTATCCATAACTTTCAGGGTGCAATAATGAAATGAGATGCAAATATAATGAGATTGCCGGTTAATCATCAGAGCACTTGTTTTTGCTGTATCACTGATAATTAGTCACAAAATTCAGACATGGCGCAGATATTGACATAGAGGAAGGGCTGGCCCTTGTTGAAAAAGCCCTGGAAACAGAACCTGGTAATTACAACTACCTGGACTCAAAAGGCTGGGGACTATAAAAAAAGGGCTTATACCAGGAAGCCCTGTAAATCCTTGAAAGGGCCCGGGAATTAAAACCCATCTGCAATCATGAACTATACATCCACCTGGAAGCTGCGAGGAAGGCTGTTGCCGGTAAATAAAATGCACAATTGACTTTAGTCAGAGTATGGATTTTATTATCAGACAGACTCTCTACTTTTCTGACCAACTTATAGAAAACCAGGAATAAGTGTATATTTGATTTTACTTCAGTAAGCCCTGTAAGTCAATCTGTATGCTTAGACAACTACTTAAAGGCATTTTTGGAAAGAGATTGGCAGTATCATTGTCCCTGATCTGGTTTGTTAATTTTCTCTGCTCCTCCCAACCTTCAGTTATGAGCTTCGTTGAAACCGGTCGGAATTATGTCTATGATGAGGGCTATTTCAATTTTTCCATATTCCCTTCTTACGACCTGGGAGATGATAGTTTTGTTGCCGGTATCCTGTTCTCGGCCGGAGGTCAGCGGGAGAATAATTTTGGAGGTTATTCCGTTGGTTATACACGTAAATTTTCAATTCACAAACAGGCTTTTGCAGTCTCCGGATTCTATCTGTGGGTGCCATTCTCAAACGAATTAAGAGAAACAAACTGGGGGATAACTCTAAATTACAAATTGTCCCATTTCCATTTTACCTTTGGTAATAACTACAGAACATTCAGGTTCAGTAAAGCATATATCAGATCAGACGAGAGTACTTCCGGCAAATACCGGATAATCGAACCCGGAAATTTGATTTATACATTTCAGTACCTCGTCAGAAAGGAAGAGGAACAATGGAATGTAATGGTTTCCGTAACCAATAATGATTATTTCATGTTCGAACAGGAGACCAATCCGATGATCATTCTGAAAGGAAAATACCGGTTTGATGAGAACCTGTCGTCATTCATTGATATAGGATACAAGACCGCAGGCCTGTTAGTCATAAAAGTAGATTACTTCGGCTATTTACTTCGATTTGGAATAAAATGGGATATCTTAAAAGGATCGGACATATAATTTTTTGGGCTGCCGTAATTATTCTCCAGTCATGCTCAGATGAGGTGGATTATAGCGGATTCTTCTACTCCGAGGCATCTTCCAACGAGAGGTTTGAACAATCGGTGAAATGGAACGAGTCTCATCCTGCAAGAGATATAATTGTGAATTCAGACAGTTATACTTTTCTGGTGGCCGGCGATTCTCATTGCGGTCATGCTGACTATCTTGACTTTTTTATAGAGAAGACAACTGCTCCGGAAATTTCATTCTCTATCCTGGTGGGCGACATGACCTCAGGCCAGTCATATGACTATGATACAGTGTATACACACCTGGCCCGGCTTGATACCAAACCATATTTTCCGACAGTCGGAAATCATGATCTGTTTTTTGATGGATGGCAATCTTATATGAATTATTTTGGTACCTCAACTTATACTTTTACAGTCATCTCCCTGTCCGGAAAGGACCTTTTCATTTGCATTGATACCGGTACCGCGACTTTGGGGTCAAAACAGATGAACTGGCTTAAGGAAACTATCAGGAACACCCGGGGCAACTACAGGAACTGCATAGTCTTTACTCATGTTAACTTTTTTCGTACCCACCGTGTGACGAGTACCGTTCCCCTTATTGAGGAATTATATGCATTGCTCGACCTCTTCGCTGATAATAACGTCGATATGGTAATAATGGGCCATGATCACCGTCGTTCAGTGGAGAACTTTGATGCAACACAGTATATAACACTTGATGCCCTGATTGACGATTTTGAATATGCTTCTTATCTGAGGGTTACAAACCGGGAAGGAACACTCAGTTATCAGTTTATTAATATGGACTAATCAGGGGAAGAGGTGTCTGCTGTTACACATGGAGGAGCAGATGCGGACCTATATAGTATTCAATTTTTGTACCGGGGAAGAAGAGGCCCCTCAATATCTGAATATTAAGAGGCTCTTAAAGTACCCCGAACGGACAAAATTTGCAACCAGGTGAAGGAGTATCTTATGATTTACTCCGGCAGAATCTGTATGATTCTTCCCGGATTCTCAACTGAAACTTATATTGACCCGTCAGGTGCCTGAATAACATTTCTTACTCTGGCCGGGCCGGTACTCCCTCCTTTGTTATGGTAACTGCTTTTATGAGTCCATTCTCATCAAATTCCATTTTTTCAATACATACTTCTCTGGCATTACGGTCCTTCTGACCCATTGGCCTCCGATGGTAAACAATATAATAATTATCCGTGCCAGGTATCCGTATAACCGAGTGATGCCCTGCTCCGGTTGCTATTGAAGGATCCTGCTGGAGTATCTTTCCAATCCTTTCGAAAGGTCCGAAAAGTGATTCGCTGATGGCATATGCAACACTGTAATCCGGACCTGTCCATCCTCCCTCCGACCACATGAAATAGTATTTATCATTGCGTATGAACATAAAGGGACCCTCAACATAGCCATCCGGTGTTATTTCACGGAACAACGTTCCGTCTTCCGATGGTTCGACCCCCGTCAGGTCATCTTTGAGCTTTACAATGTTACAGTGCCGCCAGCCTCCGTAAATCAGATAAAGCCTGCCATCAGCATCTTCGAAAACGAACTGATCGATGGGCTGGGCTCCATTGTGAAACTTATCTATCAAAGGTTTACCGAGGTAATCCCTGTAGGGACCTTCCGGCTTTTCGGCAACAGCAATTCCGATACCCCCGGTCTCTTCATCGGACTGTATGTCATTTGCACCGAAGAATAAAAAGTAATTACCGTCTCTCTTTATGACCGAAGGAGCCCACATGGCTTTATCAGCCCAGCTGACAGCACCGGTATCTATGATTCGCGGGTGCTTCTCCCAGTTTGTCAGATCCTTTGACGAGAATGCATCCATAAATACCTGCTCCTCGTAGGGTGCTGAATATGTGGGAAATATCCAGTACATTTCATTGTAAATGATTCCTTCCGGATCAGCATACCAACCGGGGAAGACCGGATTGCCTGAATAACGTAACTGATGGGTGCATCCTGAAAATAAGCCCCAAATAAGTAAAATGGCTGAAAGAGTATATCTCATGGTGTGGTCTTTAAAGGCAGATACATGTGCAATGATAATGTTCAGGAGAAGATCAGGGTATTAAATGTATTCCTTATTGTTTATTCATGAGACACCATTTTTGGAATAATACATCGTAGATGCTATAGAATAACGTGCCCCCGGAATCGAAATCCCTGAATACCAGTTTATACTTCATTAATGACTGGAGTGATCGCAGAACAGACGCTGAATTCAATAATCCATATCGCCCGAGAAAGTCCTGTGATGTTGGTTTAAAAACTTTCCCCTCCTGGGCGATAGCCTTCAGGAGCTGCCACTGGTTCGAGGTTAGCAAACTGCGGTATCCGAAAAATACAATTTCCTGTTCTTTCAGCAACTCATAAGCCTGTTGTTTCCAAAGGTCTGAAGTCACTTTCTTCGAAGCAGCCGCAAAAACCCGGTTACAGACAAGCTGAACATAATAAGTATGCCTGTCTCCCCATTGCAGTATCTCCTCTGCAACTTCCTTACTGATATCTTTGCCGTAGCGTTTAAACTGACCGATGATAAAATCCCTGTAGACATTGAATTCGAGCTTTTCAAGCTTCATTATTGTCGTGCTTCTGAAGAATGGACGTTTAGGAGAAGCAAAAAGCTCTGACATGATATGCTGCTGGCTCCCTGAGAAAATGAAAACCGTATTCTTCAGCTGCTGCATTCTGGTTCTTAACCATGCATCAGCATTTTTTTCAGGATAGTTTGCTATCTGCTGAAATTCATCAATTGCAATTACTGTCCTGAAAGATTGACTATCAAGAAAAGAAAGGATGGAATCTATACTCTGTTCGGTTTGTTTTGTCTTAAAGTCAAATGAAGCCTGGGGAGCTCCGGTAAGTGTTTCAAAGGTTATTACCGGCCTCAGTGATTTAATAAAATCCCAGATCTTTCTGCCAGTTCCCGTTTCTTCAGACTCAGCAAGAAGCAATGCTGTGCCAAGGTGATTTAAAAAGTGGCGCATGTTTTCCGTTTCCAGAATATCTATGTAAATCCCTTTGAATCCGTCAGGAAGTCGCGTAAGGACATGCTGAAGAAGACCTGTTTTACCGATTCTCCTCACTGAAACCAGGACTGATGACATACCGGAAGTGATATTGCTGACCAGTTTTAATGTTTCCTGCTCACGGTCACAGAAATAATCCGGACCCTGATAGGTTGATACAGGAAACGGATTTTGCAATTTTTTTGGATTCATTCTGTTAAGCTTTCTGCAAATATATATAACATCTTGTTAGTTACAAAATGTAAGTTACAAAATATAAATTTAATCTGTTTTTTCAGGTGGTTCAATCGACTATCTGCAAATGCCGATGATTCAGGCCACTTCTCGCCAGTAAAAATTAACCATTCTAAACTAATACCTTCAAGTTCACTGAAGCGGGGAATATTGAATTCGGGTATTCCCCGGATGATGAAAAAATTACCTTTTATGTGAAAGATGATGGGATCGGGATTCCGCCGGTGATGAAAGGTGAAAAAAGCCGCTACATTTTAGTATTAATAAGGTCAGATATAGCCTGTACAAATTCTTTGTGTACTAACGGCTTCTGAAAGACCAGATGAGCCCCCAGGTGTTTTGCACCGGTGAGATATCCCTCATAGTTAAATCTTCCACCACCTGAGATTGCTACGATCTTTAATCCTGGATTATTTTTTCTCAGGTAGAAAATCAGTTCAAGACCTTCTTTTTCAGGCATTACAATATCAGTTACCAAAAGATCCGGGGGACAGCATTCAATTTTTTCCAAACCTTCACTGCCGTTGCTGGCAATATCAACTTCGTATCCGGCTTTTTCAAGCATCCTTTTAAGCATTGTCAATATCGAAGGATCATCGTCTATTATCAAAATTTTCGCCATAGCTAAAGTGATTAGTTTTCATCCAGGACTTTTCTGATAACCTTGCTGAACTCGCTCAATTTGATAGGTTTCAGGAGCATTTCATAAGAACCGGTTTTTGACTTTGTCGCATCGGATAATTTGCCGATGTATCCGGTTATTATAATGACTTTCAGATCGGGATTTATTTTCCTCATTTTTTCGGCAAGTTCGGTTCCCAGCATTTTGGGCATTGTCTGATCTGTTACAAGTAATGAATATTTCCCGGGGTTTCTTTTAAATTCCTCAAATGCTTCACTTGTGTTGGTCCTGGTGGTGACTTTATACCCGAGATTTTCCAGCATCTTTTTGCCCATAAAAGTTATGTCCTGTTCATCGTCGACAAACAGGATGTGTTCGACTCCCCTTGGAAGCTGATCCAAAGATTTGATTTCATTTACGGGATCTGAAATGTTGTATGGAAGATAAACAGTGAATAATGTACCTTTCCCCGGAGTGCTGTCTACAGTTATTGCCCCATTATAATTGCTGACTATACCATGCACAACAGAAAGACCTAGCCCTGTTCCTGAACCCACTTCTTTTCTGGTAAAGAATGGTTCAAAAATCCTTTCCTTTGTTCGTCTGTCCATCCCATGACCAGTATCTGATAGTCTGATTCTTACATAAATCCCAATCTTAAGATTGTTAATTTTCTTCGTCGTTTTCTGATCTACAAGTACACTATCGACCTTTATGTCAAGGATGCCTCCCCTGTTTTTCATCGCATGGATGGCATTTGTACATAAATTCATGATAATCTGGTGTATATGAACCGGATCTGCAAGAATTATCCCTACTCCCGAATCAATACTTTTTCTTATCTCAATTGCGTGAGGGAGGGATGCCTTGATAAGGTTTATTACTTCGACCACTATCTGGTTAATTTTAACAGGCTTCTTCTCCACGTTTACTTCCCGGCTGAATGTCAGGATTTGCTGGACCAGGTCTTTTCCTCTTACAGCTGCATTATTTATCTGTTCCAAATCGAACCGCAGTGTGCTATCCTCATGAATTTCCTCCAGGGCCATATCTGTGTAACCCAAAATCGGTGTCAGAATATTATTAAAGTCATGCGCTATACCCCCTGCCAGCGTTCCGATGGTCTCAATTTTTTTGAGTTGAAAAAGCTGAGTTTCCAGTTCGCTTCTCTGCTTTTCGGATCTTTTGCGAACCTCAATCTCTTTCTTCAGTTTTAAATTGGTATCTGTCAGTTGTCGTGTCCTTTCAATTACTCTTTTTTCCAGGGTGCTGTTGGCTGTTATGACTTTGTCCTGTTCCAGTTCAAGGAGTTTTCTCATATAAAAATCCCTGCGAGAGGATAGTTCCAGGGAATACCCTATGAGCATTCCGATAATATTTGAACTGATAAAGAAGAAATTGTTATTGATCAAAATTGTGATAGGTGTGTCTGAGATCCATATAGCTGAGATCTCGTAAGCAATAACAATCAGCCAGCCCGCTAACGATGCATAAATAAACCGCGCTTTAGCAAATGTATATCCAAAAATGAAGATCAGTATAAGGCCGGCATAATATGAATAGTTAGATACCCTGGCACCAAGAATTATCATTACTATAATCCCGAATCCGGTAATGAACATGACGCTTGATATCGACAATTGCATATATTTCCTGAACGTTTTGAAATACGTAAAAGCAAATACTGATAACAAACCCGGTAATACAACAGCGAACCTTATAAGCCAGAATATTTTTTTCAGTTCCGGTACCGTGGCGGCATCAAGAAGTGCAAACGCACCATAAAAGATCATCGCCAGGATCAGTGCAAACCTGAATGGGTTCAAAGCCTTGACGTAGTAGTCATTAAGAAATTCAGATTCATAATTCGACAAATATCCTGTAAATGAAAGGGTTAGCTTGTTAAAAGTCATTGACTCCGAGCTTTCCCGACTCAATCCCAGAGAATTAATAAGCGTATTTTTAAAAATATTCATCCTTTCTGACTATCGATTTATTAATAAACGTCAGAAGTGGGGATTAGATTTTATCAATTGCTTTTAAAAAATTATGGGATAACAGCATTTTCAATATTTTTTTCTATAGTAACGATTGAATTGAGTTGGATTTCTGTTTGGACAAAAGCTTTATACATGGATCAAGGCAAATATACCTTAACTCAACCTAAAGATGTTTTGCTCACAGAGTATTTGAAGGAAGGTCGACAAACAGGAAGGTAATTAGCGCCTGAGATTCGTTACTTGCTGGAATCAAGTGCCTTGCATGTCTTAGATAGCAGTAATTTTGTCACTGCAACAAAAATTTATTTTCAGTTTCACTGAATATTAAGGAAAAGATTTACACCAAGGGCTTCGGCATCAACAAAAACTTTCCCGTTCAGGAGGCCTGCATCTCCCGCAATCTTTAACAGATCCTCTCTGCTTCTGTAGTTAAGGTACCATTCAGATACCACCTCCATAAGGATTTGTGATGGATTTTCAGTGCTGAAATTGCCAATTACAAGTTCACCTCCTTCTGCCAGGTAATTGAGGTATTTTTTTACCAGGAAAACAAAGTGCTTATCCCTGAAATAATCAAATAATCCGGCACTCCAGATAAGGTCATACCTCATATAAGGCTCAAACCTTAAAACATTGACCTTGTAATAGGAAATCAATTTTTCAAATTTTTTATTCTTATTTGACGAATAATCAATAGCATTCTGGTCAAAATCCACAAGGTCAAACCTGATATCGTTTCCGGTATATATGTTTAGAAATTCATTTACGTCTGTTGCCGGTCCTGAACCGAGTATCAGTACCCTTTTTTCACCATGTTTTTTAAGAGCAAGATTTAGGCATTGATTAATGAAATAATCTTTACGGTTTCTCACAGCCATTGTTCCGGCCTGATTCTGATAAAAAATATCCCAGTTACGATATTTTTTATCTACATTAACATGGTTAGAATAAATATGATCGATTAAATAAAAATCTCCCGGATACCCAAATGGTTTTGTGTAACTCCGGCCAATCAAAGTATTGACGTTGAGTATTGGGTTTATTACTTCCCTGAACTCATGCAGATGTTTTGGATCCAAAGTATTGACAATGAAAACAAATTCTTCATAATCACGAAGTTCAGGACCACCGTTTTTGACTAAATATGTAAGGAATAATTTCTTATTAATATCAAATGCACAATCTGACCTGGAAGCTACGTTAAACATTTTCTATTGTCAAGATTAAAACAAAAACATTTTTGATTCCCTTAAGGTAAAGAATTTTTCAGACCATAGGCAAACATAAATTATATTTTTAATAATAACGGGCTCCGACGCTATTTTTTTTATTCCTGACATTGGGAATTACACACCGGGATTATCAGGATATGAAGGGGAGGGTAGATAAAGAGATTGTCTCAGTCAGAGACAATCTCACTGAACTGCAACAAGCAGTATCATCGTCCAGGAGTAATATTCAGAAGGAAGTCCCAATGTTGGAGAACCTTCTGGAATATTACAGGAAGTCAGACGGTGCTACCTAGAAGAGAATACTTAATACCATTTTTGCTGAAAAGCTTATTGCGGTTAATGGGAAAGTAACAGAACCCATCCTTACGGAACCCATACATCTCATCCTAAGAATTAGTGAGGTTTTCAGAATGTCATAAAAAGAAACAAGAGGTCGATTTTGACCTCTTGTGCCTCTGGGTACCCGGAGGGGGACTTGAACCCCCACAGCCGCTATGGCCAAAGGATTTTAAGTCCTTCGTGTCTACCATTCCACCATCCGGGCATTTGACTTTGCAAAAATATCACTTTTCTGCTCCGGATGGTGCAATTGTTTTTATTTTACCTCAATCGGCTCTCCGAACCCTACCTTCTTCAACTCCTTCAGCTGTGTCGCAGCATCACCTACCACCACATAATTCATTCTCATCGGATCAATGTACTTCTGAACGGTCTCGTCCATCTGCTCCTTCGTCAACCCCATGAGGTAACTCTCCTCCTGCCTGACATAATCAGCCGGCAGACCGTAAGTAGTCATCGTACTGAGCATACCCAGCTTGCTGTCGTTGGTCTCGAAGCGCAAAGCATTAGCCTTGAGCAGCGAGCCTTTCGTGAAATCAACAGTCTCCTGAGGGACGCCGGCACGGTACTCCTTCATGATATCCCTGAAGAGCTCCACCGACTCCAGTGTGGCATCAGTACGTACCGAGGCGTATGCCCTGAAGGTGCCGTAGCTCTTCATGCCGTTGAAGTTGGAGTAGGCTCCGTAGGTGAACCCCTTCTCCTCTCTGAGGACCATAAATAGACGGGCACTGGCGGTACCACCGAGCATATAGTTGGCCACATCAGCCTTGTAGAAATCGGGATGGTCACGGGTCAGGGCAAGGTTGCCAATGCTTATCACCGACTGTTTTGCCCCGGGTACATCAACGAAATAAATGGCAGATCTCCCGGGAGCAGGCGGGAAAGAGAGCTCCGGCATGACGACCTCCCTGGCCTCCCAGCGCTGATTGAGACTCTGCAAAGCCTGCTCAACCCTCTCCTGGTCAACATCACCCACTATATGAAAGTTCGCCACAGAGGGGGATAGATTCTTTTCGTAGAAAGCCTTCAGATCATCCATGGTGATTGCCTCCACACTCTCAACTGTTCCGCTGTTGTCAACGGACATGATGTTCTCTTCTCCAAGGGTCAGCCTGTTGAAGGTCATGCTGGCCAGGTAGTTGGGCTCAGCCATATTGCGCTTGAGTGCGTTGACAGTGCGGGTCTTGTTGATCGAAAACTGCTCTTCATCCCAGCGCGGCTCCAGAAGCATCTCCTCAACCAGGGCCAGTGTCTTTTCAAAGTTGCGTGCCAGTGCGCTGACATACACCGTGATGTTTTCCTGTCCTCCCCTTACATTGATACTTGCACCCAGCAACTTTATCTCCTCCTCAAGCTCCTCCGGGGTTTTGGTAGCAGTGCCCTCATTAAGCATCTGGGCGGTAAACCTTGCCACGCCTGGCTTGCTCATATCATCAAGCATATGACCGCCCTGTATGACAATCGAATAAGTCACCAGTGGCAGCTCATGCTGTTCAATACCGTATATCTTCATCCCGTTGAGAGCCTCTGCCTGCCATACCTCCGGAAGAGTCAGCAGAGGATCGGGTCCGGGCGCCGGTGCCACCGAACGGTCGAAGCTGCCCGGGGTCTTCTCAATGATCTCCTCACCGCCGGCAGCAACCTCCATCTTGGTAGCCTGCGTGACATCCTCCTCAACCACCCCGGCATCGACAGAACCCTCAGCAACAAGGTCAAGCTGACCTTTTGGCACGAAGCTGGTCGCGACATAGTTTTTACCCTCAATGTAACGCCCATAG
Source organism: Bacteroidales bacterium (assembly GCA_029210565.1). Lineage (GTDB taxonomy): Bacteria > Bacteroidota > Bacteroidia > Bacteroidales > VadinHA17 > SR-FBR-E99. Next base: position 111,732 of record JARGFQ010000002.1, on the reverse strand, counting down.
ACATCCCATACATCATCCATGGTAACGTTCTGCATCATCTCCAGCTCCTCGGTCAGGAAGTCAGGAGAACCTGCATACTCACTGTACATCGCGAGCATGAATGACTTGTACATGACACTGCTCAGCATGGAGTAGAAATTGGTCTCCAGGCCGGCCTTGATCCTCTCCAGATCCCTCTCCGTGAATTTCTCGGTCTCAAACCTCTCAAACGCCTCGAAAACAGCCTTTTCAACATCATCAAGACTGGTGGAGGGGTTAGCGGTGATGCTTATCTCAAGCTGGCCTGCAATCTCCAGCGACTGGTTGTAAGCCCTTACATTCGAGGTGAGCTTCCTCTCTTTAACAAGCACCTTGTAGAGGGGCGACTTCTTCCCATCCCCCAGCAGCTGCGCCAGCACATCCAGTGAGTAGGAATCCTTTGTGAACTGCTCCGCAACCGGAAAGACCATAGTGTACTGTGGGGCACGTGCAAAGGCATCCTCATGATGGAGTTTCCTCGTCTCTGCCAGCGTGACATTCATCGGCTCCGGATCCTTAAGCTCCTCGCCAGCGGGGATCTCCCCGAAATACTTTTCAATCAGTGCCTTGATTTCATCAGTCTCATAATCACCTGAGACGACAAGGGTGGCATTGTTGGGTATGTAGAACTTCTTGTGGAACTCTTTCACATCCTCGATCGTGGCATTGGCGAGATCTTCCATCTCCCCGATGACATCCCAGCTGTACGGATGGCCCTCGGGGTAAAGATTCTTAAGCAACACGTAGTCAGTGAATCCATACGGACGGTTATCGACTCCCTGCCGCTTTTCATTTTGCACCACATTCTGCTGCAGGGCAAACGACTGCGGGGTAACAGTATTGCGAAGGAAACCCATGCGGTCCGATTCGAGCCACATAGCCATTTCAATCGAATTCTTCGGCACCACCTCGAAATAAATTGTCTGGTCAAAGCTGGTTCCACCGTTGAGCATCCCTCCGGCACCCTGAATATATTTGAAGAACTGATCCTCACCAACGTTCTCGGAACGCTGGAACATCATGTGCTCAAAGAGATGAGCGAACCCGGTTTTGCCGGGAACCTCCCTGCCTGAACCCACATGATACAGTATCACCAGCGAGGTGATGGGGTCGGACTTGTCCTCATTGAGTATCACCGTCAGCCCGTTGCCAAGCTTGTAGCTCTCATACGGGATGGAAAGTGTACTTTTCTTGTTTCCGCTGCATCCTGAAGCCAGGATCAATACAGCCAAAATCAGTAATGCTGAAATTCTCTTCATATCTTGAAATTTATTTGATTAACACCGGTTCTCCGAAGCCAAGTTTCTTAAGCTCTTTTAGCTGAGTTGCGGCATCGCCGGCAACAACATAATACATCTTCATCGGGTCAATATATTTCTGCACCGTGGCATTTACATCATCAACAGTAACTTTCCTGACATAATCCTCTTCACGGGCAATATAGTCGTCCGGCAGTCCGTGTTCACTCATGGTTCCGAGCATTCCCAGCAGCGCCCTGTGGGTCTCGAACCTCAGGGCATTGCCCTTGAGCAGGGCATCCTTCGTGAAGTCAATGTCGCCCTGCGATACACCCTCCCTGTACTGCTTCATCAGGTCACGGAAGATCTCTGCCGACTCAAGGGTGGCTGTTGAACGTACGGCCGAACTGGCAACAAAGGTTCCGTAATGCTTCTGTGCATTGAAACTTGTTCTGGCACCGTAGGTGTAGCCTTTCTCCTCCCTGAGAACAAGGTTTACATATCCGTTGAATGAGCCGCCAAGCTTGTAGTTGGCAACATAGGCCGGGTAGTAGTCGGGGTGACTGCGGGGGATAGCGGGAGCTCCTATGTAGATATTGGACTGCTTTGCGCCGGGCACATCCACGAAATATACCCCTGCCTTGTCAGGTGCCTGTGCGTAGGTGATCTCGGGTATCTGCACCTCTTTGGCACTCCAGTTGGTCCCGAGCCTGGCAAGAGCCTTCTCCACGCCTGCCTGGTCAACCGAACCCACAACCAGGAACCTTGCTACCGAGGGTGAAATGTTCTTCTCATAGAATGCCTTGAGATCCTCCATGGTCATCGACTGAACACTCTCAACCGTGCCAGAAACATCGGTGGCAAAGATATTGCCTTCACCGAGAGTAAGCCGGGCGAGAGCCCTCGAGCCAAGGTATGTGGGATCAATGGAGCTGCGCCGCAGATTGTTCAGAACCCGTGTACGGGAAATCTCAAAGGCAAGCGAATCCCACCGGGGTTCCAGAAGCATCTCCTCAACAATGGCGAGAGTCTTCTCAAAATTGCGTGTAAGGGTGTTGACACTTACAGTTATAGATTCATCATTCGCTGATACTCTTATCATCGCGCCCAGAAGGTCGATCTCCTCCTCCAGCTCCACGGGGGTTTTGTTCTTCGTTCCCTCATTGAGCATCATCGCCAGCATGTTGGCCACACCAGGTGCACTGATACCATCAAGCATGTGGCCTCCCTCGATTACAATATTGTACTGAACAAGAGGCACCTCGGAATGCTCAATGCCGAACAGCTGCATGCCGTTTGCCAGCGAAGACCTCCAGACGGTCGGTACGGTAACCGACACATCAGGACCCAAGGGAGGTTGTACGGAGCGGTCAAAAGAGGTCGGTGTCTTCTGAATCTCTTCAGCAGCACCTTCCTCTATCTTTACCTCGATGGCAGTAAGTATGTTCTCCTCTTCTATGCCGGCATCAACTGATCCCTCGGCTGCAAGCTCAACCTTGCTCCTGGGCACGAAACTGGTGGCTACATAATTCCTGCTTTTGATATATTTTTCATATACCCGCTGCACATCGTCCATGGTGACGGCCTTCATTGCCTCCATATCCTTTTTGTAAAATCCCGGGTCACCGGCGTACATGTTATATTCTGCAAGCTGCTTCGATTTACCGTCAACACTGCTTATCATGTTATAGAAACGGGTCTCCTGGCCGGCTTTAACCTTCTCAAGATCCTTCTCGGTGAAACCCTCGGACTCAAAACGTTCAAAAGCTTCAAAGATAGCATTCTCTACTTCTGTCAGAGATACGCCCGGGTTGGCATTGACAAAGATCTGGAAGGTACCGGCAAGCAGCTGTGCCCTGTTGTAGGCACCCACATTGGAGGTGAGCTTTTTCTCTTTAACGAGCACATTGTACATGGGCGACTTCTTGCCACCGGCAAGGATGTCACTCAGGATGGTCAGGGCGTAGGCATCAGGATTATACATCTCGGCAGAGGGGAATGCCATGGTGTACTGTGCAGTGTTGGCGAAGTTGTCTTCATGATAGAGTTTCTTCGTCTCTGCCAGTGTCACGGGCATCGGCTTCAGCTTCTCCACTTCAGCCCCTGCGGGTATTTCACCAAAGTATTTCCGAACCAGTGCTTTCACCTCTTCAGTTTCGAAGTCGCCGGCAATGGAAAGGGTTGCATTATTTGGTATGTAGAAGCGGCCGTGGAACTCCTTCACATCCTCCACCGTGGCGTTGAACAGGTCTTTCATCTCCCCGATGGTGGTCCAGCTGTAGGGATGGCCTTCCGGGAACAGGGCCCTGGCCATGACGGTTGATGAATGACCATATGGCCTGTTGTCGTAGTTCTGGCGTTTTTCATTCTGAACGACATTCTGCTGAATGGCAAAAGCCTGCTGTGTGATGGTGTTTGCAAGATACCCCATGCGGTCTGACTCCAGCCATAGGACCAACTCGAGGGCGTTTTTCGGTACCGTCTCGTAATAGTTGGTGCGGTCCTGATTGGTGGATCCGTTCAGTGTTCCGCCGGCACTCTGTATCAGCCTGAAATACTGATCTTCAGGGACATTCTCACTTTGCTGGAACATCATATGCTCAAAGAGATGAGCAAAGCCTGTGCGGCCCGGAACCTCACGGTTGGAACCGACATGGTAGTAAATCGCCACTGACACGATGGGATCTGACCTATCCTGATGCAGGATGACACTGAGTCCGTTTTCAAGCTGGTACTTTTCAAACGGAAGGTTCAACGCATCTCCTGTTTTATTCTGGCAGGAGGTCATGGAAATAAGAGCCAGGATCATTAATGCTCTGGAAAGATTCTTCATAGTTTTCACGGATTGGGTTAACTGATTGCATAATAAACAGCTAATTTAAGCATAAATAGAGTACGCGCGTGGCTGTTAACATTTCTTCACATTAATTACCTGATCAAATGCAAGTGCCGGTTATTCAAGGCCACTCCCGACATCTGCCCCCTCCGGAAACGCGATCCCCGGATGGTCACGGGCCGGAAAAGCATCAAGGACGGTCACGGACCGTAATAGCTTTCCGCGGCTTCACCTCCGGGGAAAAATCACCGGCGGTATGCCACATATCCTGCTGAACAAATTGCAGCTTTGTTTGTCTTTTATTGCAGAAACGTTAAACAAAACAAAAATATGTTCGACCAGTTTGACCCTGCAGAAGACAAGATGCTGCAGGTAATTGACAACAACGGAAAGGTGATCAGCAAGGAGCTGATGCCCGACCTCTCTGATGAAGAGATGGTAAAACTGTATAAGGAGATGCTCTTTGTCAGAACGCTCGACTTCATGATCGTCTCGTACCAGCGTCAGGGCCGTGTCTATACCTACCCCCCCAACTACGGGCAGGAGGCCATTGGTGTGGCAGCCGGCGCCGTACTCAGACATGAAGACTGGCTGGTGCCGGCCTTCCGCGAGCTGGGCGCATGGCTGGCCAAGGGCGTTACCATGAAGGAGATATTCATGTTCAACATGGGATTCGAAGACGGACTCAGGTTCGGAGAGGCAAATCATGTCCTTCCCTTCTCGGTGCCTATTGCTTCCCAGCTAATTCACGGAGCAGGTATCGGATATGCCATTAAATATCAGAAGAAGGATGAGGTGGCCATGGCATTCGTCGGTGACGGAGGGACCTCCGAGGGCGACTTCCATGAGGCGCTCAACTTCGCCGGGGTTTGGAAGGTGCCCGTAATCTTCGTCGTTCAGAATAACCAGTACGCTATCTCCGTTCCCGTGAAGATGCAGACCGCCAGCACCAACATCGCTGTCAAGTCGGTGGCTTACGGTATCAAAGGGCTGAAGGTCGACGGCAATGATATCTTCGCCATGCTGGCAGCTTTCAGGTATGCTCATGAGTACGCCAGGAAGGAGCAGCAGGCTGTGCTGATAGAGGCTGTCACCTACCGCAAGGGAGCCCATACCACATCGGATGACCCGACAAAATACCGTACCACCAACGAGGAGAAAGAGTGGGACAAGAAGGACCCGCTGCGCCGCATGAAGCTCTACCTGGAGAAGAAGAAGCTGTGGTCAGATGCCGAGGAGGAGAGAGTGACAGAGGAGTACAAGAAGGAGATCGACCGCCAGTTCATGGAGACGGAAGAGACAGTTCAGTATCCGCTTGAAGATGCACTAAAATATACTTATGCCGAGATGCCGCAGGATCTCCGCGACCAGCAGATTGAGCATGAAAAATTCTTACAATGGAAAAACGCACGCAAATGAAAGCAATGAATATAGTCAATGCCGTCAATGATGCTCTCGACATCAAACTGACAGAGGATAATAACGTTGTTGTCTACGGTGAGGATGTCGGCTTTGAGGGCGGCGTCTTCAGGGTAACGGAAGGATTACAGAAGAAACACGGTGTGGAGAGGGTCTTTGACTCGCCCCTGGCCGAGTCGGGTATAGCCGGCACGGCAGTGGGTATGGCAGCAGCAGGACTCCGCCCGGTGATAGAGATGCAGTTCTGCGGGTTCATCTACCCGGCCTTCAACCAGATAATCTCACACATAACACGCATGCACAACCGCTCGCGGGGCCGCTATAAAATGCCGATAGTGATACGCCTGCCCTACGGAGGAGGTATCAACGCTCTCGAGCACCACTCCGAGAGTATGGAGGCAATTTTTGCACATATACCCGGACTGAAGGTGGTGGTGCCATCGACACCCCATGATGCAAAAGGGCTCCTCATCTCGGCCATAGAGAGTGATGATCCCGTGCTCTTCCTCGAGCCCAAGCGCATCTACCGCGCCATCAAGCAGGAGGTGAGTGAAGAAAAATTCTCAGTGCCTATCGGCAAAGCCAAGGTCCTCTCCCAGGGCACCGACGTTACCGTGGTTGCCTACGGCGCCATGATACGCGAGGTGCAGAAGGCAATGGTGATGGCGAAGGAGGCAGGATACTCGGTGGAGCTGATAGACCTGAGAACAATATATCCCCTTGACAAGGAGACGATAACCGCTTCCGTAAAGAAGACCGGACGTATAGTCTTCGTTGGCGAGGAGCCGCGCAGCTTCGGAGTGGGATCCGAGATCATGGCGCTGGCAAACGAAGAGGCCTTCCTCCACCTTGAAGCTCCCCCGAAAAGGGTGGCGGCCTTCGACGTGATAGTGCCTTACCCCCGCGGTGAACATCACTATATGATCACCCCTGATAAGATCTTCTACGCGATTGAAAGAACAATAAAATACTGAACTGATGAAACTTGCATAAGAAAGAACTCAGAACAGGATTTGAGCAAAAAACTTATGCAAGTTCCATTCGACCAATGAAATAGTAAATAAATAAACGAATGAGATATATTTTCAAATTTCCCGATATAGGTGAAGGACTGACCGAAGGGATCATCATCGAGTGGTATGTTGATAAGGGTAATGCCGTCAAGGTAGGACAGCCGCTGGTGAAGATGGAGACCGACAAGGTTGTTACGGACATACCCGCACCGCGTGAGGGCGTCATCGCAGCACGATACGGCAAGGTAGGCGAGACGATCCATGTGGGAGAGACGCTCGTCGAGATAGAGATCGCCGGTGAGGCCGCCGCCGCATCCGGCACGGAGGCTCCTGTTCCCGAAGCGGAGATGGTCGAGGAAAAAGGCGCAGGCGTGGTGGGCACCCTTGAGGTGGCCTCCAACAACGCCTATCTTCCCGCAAGCGATGAGGGCACCGAGCCGAAACCTGCAGCCGCCACGGCCGCAACTGCCGGGCGCAAGGTGTTGGCGACGCCGGTGGCACGCGCCATGGCACGCGATATTAACATCGACATAAACCTGGTGACAGGAACAGGCCCTGCAGGCCGCGTGATGAAGAGCGACATACAGAACTATCATTCATCGGCAGCTCCGGCAGCAGCCAGGACCGCACCCGCCACTCCGGACGGTGTGCGTGAGCTTGTCGAGATCAGGCCGATGAGCCAGATCCGTAAGTCGATCGCCAAAAACATGCTGCGCTCCAAACAGAGCACGGCACACATGACCCTCTTCGAGGAGCCTGAGGTGTCGGCACTGGTGGAAGCAAGGTCCAGGTACAGGGAGGAGTATAAGAAGGAAGATATCAGTCTTACATACCTGCCTTTCATAATCAAAGCCGTTGTGGCAGCATTGAAACGACACCCGGAGCTGAACTCGGAGATGGATTTCGAAAAAGGGAATATCATCTACAAGAACTACTATAACATAGGTATAGCCGTAAGTACTGAGGACGGACTGGTTGTGCCGGTGATTCGAAATGCTGATAAGCTGACTGTCAAGGAGCTGAGCAAAGCTGTGGCTGAGATAGCCGTTAAAGCGCGCGACAGGAAGCTGACGCTTGACGATATGAAGGACGGCACCTTTACCATCACCAACTACGGAGCCCTGGGAGGATGGTTCGGCGTTCCCGTTATCAACTACCCGCAGGTGGGGATACTCGGCATAGGCCGCATCAACCAGCAGCCTGTGGTGGCCGACGGCGAGATAAGGGTGGGTAATGTGATGCCGCTGTCGCTTTCGGTTGACCACCGCATGGTCGACGGAGCAGAGGCAACGGAGTTCCTGAATGATGTGGCGGCAGGCGTCGCAGACCCGCTGTCACTGATAATGAGACAATAAAATAGAGTGAAGATGGACTACGATCTTATAATCATAGGTGCCGGGCCGGCAGGTTATGTGGCCGCGATAAGGGCCGGACAGGCAGGACTGAAAACTGCCGTCATTGAGAAGAAGCACGTCGGTGGCATGTGCCTTAACTGGGGTTGCATACCCTCCAAGGCTATGCTCGAAAGTGCAAAGTACTTCTCAAGACTTGGCATGGCAGGCGACTTCGGTGTTGAAGGCCTCGACCCGAAGAAACTGACATTCAGCTGGGAGAAGGGAGTCAAGCGCTCAGAACGTATAGTGAGGAGACTTACCAAAGGGGTCGAGTACCTTCTCAAGAAGAACAACGTAGAGACAATAACAGGTACTGCCTCTGTCGAAGCTGCGGACACGGTGGTAGTTGATAAGCGTAAACTGACAACAAAGAACATCATCATTGCCACCGGTTCATATCCGAGGCCACTGAAGTTCAAGGTGGGGGATGAAAGCCGGATTATCAATCTCGAGAACATGTTCTCAATGAAGGAGATACCACAGAAACTTCTGGTTGTCGGTGAAGGCCCTGTCTCTGCAGAGGTGTCACAGATGCTTGCACTAATAGGAAAGGATGTCACTCTTCTCAAGACCGCCAACAGGGTCTTTCCTGCACTTGATGATTACCTGAATGCATACATCAGCCGCAGGCTCGACTCACTGAAGATAAAGACTCTTGAAGGTACCGGAGGGTATGATTCAATCAACCTCGACGAGTATGAAGGGATTGTCAACTGCATGCCCCGCAAGGGTATCAAGCCCACCGGAGCACTTAAGGCCGGGGAATCAGAAAGCTTTTATGTCACCGATGAGAACTTCATGACCAGCGTTCAGGGTGTCTATGCCGTCGGCGATGTCAACGGAAAGAGCATCTATGCCCATGCCGCTTCGGCACAGGCGCTGGCAGCCGTGAACCATATTCTGGGTATCACTGAGACGATGAATACTGAGCGCGTTCCGCTGACCCTCTATACTGACCCGGAGATAGCACAGATAGGTAAAACAGAGCAGCAACTGGCAGCAGAGGAGATTGACTTCAAGGTCAATGAGTTCCCGCTGTCGGCCAATGGAAAGGCTCTGACCGAGGCCCAGCCCGAGGGTATTTTGCGTATTATCTCGGAGCCGAAGTACGGCGAGGTGCTGGGGGTGCAGATCATCTCCCACAATGCCACGGACCTTATCAGCGAGGCTGCGGCGTATATGGCCGTTGAGAGCACGGTGTGGGATGTGGCTCACACCATGCACGCCCACCCGACGATCTCTGAGGTGTTCCTCGAGGCCGGATCCGATGCCGTGGGTAAACCTGTTCACAAAGCCTGATTTTATTGAGGCATGCCTGTAACAGTACGTCCATATGACCTCCCCGATGCCGCCCTCTTCGGCGGCACGGGCGACGGCATGATGGTATGGCAACCTGCGGAGACGGTCATAGTGCTGGGACAGAGTAACACGCCGGAGCGGTCCCTGATACTTGAGAATGTCCTCTCCGATGGCATACCGGTGACAAAGCGTCCCACCGGGGGCGAGGCGGTAATACTGACGCCGCAGATGGCAGTGATAACCGTGGCAAGGGAGTTTCCGGGGATAGCCCGCTCAAAGGATTTCTTTATGGAGGTCAACGGAATGATCCTTTACCTCCTCTCTGATCTCGGTGTGAGGAACTACGGCACCAGGGGTATTTCCGACATAACCATCGGCGACAAAAAGATCCTCGGCTCATCGATGCACCGGCGTGAAAACCGGCTGGTATATCACGGCGTTCTGAATATCGCCGGCGACCCTTCGATCTTCGAAAGGTACCTCAGGCATCCCTCCCGTGAGCCCGACTACCGTCAGCACCGGCCGCACAGCGATTTCGTCACCTCACTGAAGAAAGAGGGTTACGGCATTAATTATCATGACATTGCCGCATCACTAAGTCACTCTTCCGTCACCGCACCCTCCCTGTAAGGCCGTCAGGTGCCTGCCGTCTGTGAGCCGCAGGCGCGTACTTATTGGAGGCCTGGAAAGCCGCCCCGGTTGGTCAGGACCTGCCTGACTTTTCACAGGGCAACTTTCCTTCAGTGCCCTCAGATGTTGCCCCGGCAGGCCGGGAATCCTGTTCAGTTAGGTTCTTCTGAATTATATAGAATATTTTGTTGAATGAATAATTTTGACTATATTTGTCAATATGAATTATTCAACTATGCTGAGCTTTGCAGATAAGATACGCGAGTTGCGACAGCAGAAGGGCGATCCTTTAAGAAAAGTAGCTTCGTTCCTTGATATTGATCAGGCAATACTGAGTAAAATAGAGAATGGCAAACGCATCGCAACCAGAGCGAATGTCATAAAGTTGGAAGAGTATTATGGGGTTGAACCAGGGACACTTCTTGTCCTCTGGCTTTCTGATAAGATAATACATGAGGTAAGTGGTGAGGTACAGGCGATTGAAGCGATTGCCCTTGCCGAGAAGAGAATCGGATATCTGTCCGGCAGACAAGTTACCAAAGCAGAAATAATAAAAAAAATAAAGGAGTACTTCAGAAATCAGAAAACTGTCAGGAAAGCATGGCTCTTCGGTTCCTATGCCCGTGATGATCATGACATTGATAGCGACATTGACATACTTGTACGCGTTCCCGACAAGAAGTCTTTCACCCTGTTTGATCTGGCGGAGATAAAACATCAGCTGGAGAAGCTGATCCCCACGAAGGTGGATGTTGTAATGGAGGGTGCCGTAAACCGTGAAATACTGAAACGTATTACTCCCGAACTAATTCTGATCTATGAAACTTGAATGAGCAAGAGCTTACAATAGAATAAGATTATAATATTTCATGCAAGTTCCATTCGACCAATGAAATAAAGATTAAATGATAGAATGAAAAATCAAACAATATCAAACAGAGACAGACTTAGTCATATTCTGGATTCAATTACAACAATTGAAAACTTCATCAGGGAATATAGCAGATCATCCTTTCTTGAGGACCGGAAAACGATTGACGCTACCCTGTTTCAATTTGCTGTAATAGGCGAAGTAATAGTCCGTGTCAATGAAGACATCCTTGATAAATATGATTTCCCATGGTATAAGGTCAGGGCTTTCAGAAATTTCATTCTCCATGAATATCATGCCATTGAGGACAGAGTCATCTGGGATACGATAAAAAAAGATCTGCCCTTATTAAAGCAGATTATCGAAGGGATATTAAGAAGTGAATTCAACTAGATACGCACACTTATGAACTGATACCTCAGAACAGGTAACTTCGAATCTATTTCCCCTTCAGCTTCTGGTTTGCACGGAAAAGGTCCATCTCAACCTTCTCGCGGGCAATCCTGGATGACTGCCGGTAGGCTTCGAACTCCTCCTTGAGCTCTTTCAGATCCTTCTCGGTTCTGAGGAGCACCACCAGGTTTCTCTTGAAGATAAGAAATCCAATCGCCATGACGAACAGCAACCCTCCGAGCAATGTCCACATTATAGCGTTGTAGGTTTTCTTTTTTATCTCCAGTCCGAGGACACTTATTTTTTCCTTCGTGGCTGTAACCTGCGCAAGATCATTTCTTGTCGACTGAAGTAAAACATTCAGTGAATCGTTTTTATCGTTCAGGGCTGCCTTAATGTTGTTCAATTCCGTGACCTTCCCCTTTTCAGCTGAAAGGGTATCCAGTATATTGCGGTTGATCTTCCGGAACATATCTTCCCTGATAGCCCGGAAGTCTTCGTAAATTCTTGTTTTGTTCTCTATGTAATTTATCTGCTCCCGGATTGTGCCGGTTGTGAGCTCCTCCGGCATCTGCCCCTGACCTGCTGCAATAGTTGTCGCAACGCAGAACAGAGAAAACAGCAGTGCACTTTTAAGTTTTGCGTGAATCATTTCCCCCCTGTTTGGATTATTAAAAACATTGCCTCAAACAATCAACGTACAGACGGGGCAAAAATTATGCAGGCAGCCACTTTGGCCATTACGAAACAATAATCAAAGGTCAGGTTGTTCTGTCAGACCCAGCGGCCTTCCATCACAGGCCCTTTATCAGACTTCTCCCAAAGCCGGCTTACTCTCCCTGTATTCATTTATCAAAGCCTGGAAGACCTCTTTCACTGATGATATCTTGGTTGCCCTGAATGCGTTGCTGCCGGCAAAGGCAAATCCATTCTCAAAGTTGCCCTTAAGAGCATTAACCAGTGCAATTATAATGCAATAAGGACTTTTTGAAATGTCACAGGTCCTGATACATTTAAACGGGCAATGCAGGGGTTGCTTCTTCCCCTCTTTTACTTTCTGGATAAAAGCCGAAAGTATAGCTCTTCCCGGCATGCCAACAGGACTCTTTATGATCTCAATATCCTTTTCGGCGGCATCAATGTATGCCTGTTTAAATCCTTGCGAGGCATCACATTCATCGGTGGTAACGAACCTGGTTCCCATCTGTACCCCGGAAGCTCCCAGTTTCATTATATTACTGATATCCTCTCCCGTATAAATACCCCCTGCTGCAATGAGCGGTATCGGTTTATTGTATTTTTCCTCAAATGTTTTCAGCTCATCAACTATTTCCGGCACCAGCTTTTCCAGGGAATAATTATTATCCCCTATCTGTCCCTCCTTAAAACCCAGGTGCCCGCCGGCCTTTGGCCCTTCAACGATAACAGCATCGGGCAGATAATCATAGTTTGCCTTCCACTTTTCACAAATTATCCTGGTCGCTCTGGCTGATGAGACAATAGGTATGAGCCTGGTAATGCTGTCTTTCTTTAAAAAGGATGGCAGATCAAGCGGCAACCCGGCTCCCGCAATAATGATATCGACCTTTTCAGCGATGGAGGTCTTGATCATATCCACGAAATTTGTCATGGCCACCATTACGTTAACGCCGATGATCCCTTTCGTCTTTTCCCTCGCTTTGCGTATCTCCTCTTTAAGTCCGTAAATACTGGCCTCGAACAGGTTCCCGGAAAAGTTCTTATATAAAAGACCCAATCCTGCACTCGAAATAACACCTACTCCGCCTTCATTCGCAACCGCTGATGCAAGCCCTGAAAGTGAAATTCCTACCCCCATGCCTCCCTGTATAATCGGAACAGCAACTGTCAGATTCCCAATTCTTAATTCATTCATCTCCATTTCCCCTCTTGTTATAATTGAGGCCAAAGGTAACCTAATAGATGAGCCAGGGGGCCGGATTGTGATAATTAACCTATTTTAATATGACAAAATCACGCAGATCATTGATCATGAGGTCGTTGAAAACAACCATCAGACAGCGGTTGTGGAAAGAAACAGATGGGGAGAACCCCTATCCGGCATTCCTATAATGAACGCCTGCCATAAATAGATCCTACTTTGCCTCCATTTAACCCAAAAAAAACAGTACAGAAGAAATTATTATCATTCGGGTTTGTTTTTGCACATACATGCTATTTCCTTTACAATGATTTGATATTAATCCTGAATACATACGCCAGATGTACAAGAGATTGCTACTGATAAGCCCGTGTCTTTTAATCATGATTTCCACAGCAGCTCAGAGGGCAGAAGATTTTGTAACAGTTGCTGAAGACGGAGCATGGTGCTGGTTCTCTGATCCGAGAGCCGTTTACTATAAGGGGATCCATGAACGTACATATACCGGATTTGTCACTTCCGGGGGAGATATTATGGTTGCCTGTAAAGACCACCGGACAGGTGATGAAGGAAAGACATTGATTTACCCCAACCTCCAGGCAGATGACCATGTAAATCCATCATTACTGGTTTTGCCTGACGGACGGTTGATGGTGTTTTTTACCAGGCACGGAGGTAAGGTTTATTACACTACCTCCGAAAAACCCGAAGAGATAGACAGGTTTTCAAATGTTGATTCACTCGATCTGGGGAAAATGGCCTGTTATACCAACCCTGTTTTGCTGAGAAATGAAAATAACCGGATCTATCTCTTTTTCAGGGGAGGATATGACTGGAAACCTTCCTTTATCACCTCTGATGATTATGGCAAAACATGGTCCGAACCAAAGACTATTGTGTCGAAAAAAATCAACAATATCCATAACCGACCCTATACCAAGATCGTCTCTGACGGTAATTCAGTTATTCATTTTGCCTTTACCGACGGACACCCGAGGGATGAAAACTACAACTCCATCTATTATCTGAAATACGAAAGTGGCAACTTCTTCGACGCTGCCGGCAATAAAATGGGTGACATGGATAACCTGCCGATTGAGCAGGAAATGGTACTGAGGGCATATGACGGTGAAGCTGCAAAGCAGAGGGCATGGATCTGGGATATCGCCCTTACCGGTGATGGAAGACCTGTAATTGCCTATACTACCCTTCCCGAAGAAACTCAGCATTACTACAACTGGGGCACCTGGACGGGGACAGAATGGAAAAACAGCAGAATCTGCAAGGCGGGAAGCGCCTTCCCCAGGTTCAGCAGGCAGAAGCAGGAGAGAGATCCTGAACCCCATTACTCCGGAGGCATTGTGCTGGACCATAATGATCCCTGCAGGGTCTACATGTCAAGGCCGGTGAATGACCGGTATGAAATTGAGGAATGGGTTACCAAAGACGGAGGCGATAGTTTTTCAGGAAGTGCCGTTACATCAAAATCACTGAAGGACAATGTGCGTCCTTTCGTGGTAAGAAATTCTCCTGCCTCACTCTCTCCTCGAGTCATGTGGATGCATATAAATCATTATGAGCACTATACAAATTACAGCACTGCCATCAGAGGAAATGAGGCAGCAGGGAAGTTCTCAGCGGATCTGAATCCGGGGAATATTATGAAAGTGATGAGTGCCGTGGCCGACTGGCAGATTGACAATTTTGCATCTGTGCCGCACCATCAACTCGACTGGACCAACGGTGCTCTTTATGCCGGGATGATGGAGTTTGCAAAGATCAGCCCTGACGGGAAATATTTGGACTGGCGCTACAGGATCGGGAGAAGTCATTCATGGCAGCCCTTTAAGAACATGTATCATGCTGATGACATAGCCGTCTGCCAGATGTATCTCGATATGTATAGGCACAAGAAATCAGATAAGAACAGTTACCTTATTTTGGCACCCACGCAGGCCAGGCTTGATTATGTGATCTCGCATCCTTCCGCGGCCGGTTTACTGCTTGATTACAGCGACCCGCTAACCACTGAAAGATGGTCATGGTGCGATGCCCTCTTCATGGCGCCACCGGTCTATGCAAAACTGTCGGCCATTACCGGGGATGATAAGTATCTGGAGTTCATGGACAGTGAGTTTAAAGCCACCTATATGCTCCTGTTTGACATGGAGGAGCATCTCTTCTATCGTGATCATCGCTATTTCCCGGAAAAGGTGCTGGAATCAAACGGCAGAAAAGTATTCTGGGGCCGGGGAAACGGCTGGGTGATGGGTGGCATTGTTTCCCTGTTGAAGGAACTGCCTGCAAAAAGCGTTTACCGGCCATTCTATGAGAGACTATTTGCTGAAATGGCAGAAAAGGTGGCTTCGTGCCAGGACAGAGAGGGTTTCTGGCACGCCAGCATGCTAGACCATCAGAGTTTTCCAAATCCGGAGACCAGCTCTTCCTCATTCTTTTGCTATGCCCTGGCTTATGGGGTAAATTCGGGCCTGCTTGATAAAGAAATCTACAATCCTGTGGTCATCAACGCATGGCAGGCGCTTGTAAGCGCTGTTCATGCAGATGGCAAACTCGGCTGGGTGCAACCTGTCGGCCAGGATCCGAAGATTGTTACATCTGATATGACTGAAGTATACGGTGTCGGAGCATTCCTTCTCGCAGGTACGGAGATGATGATGCTCTCGCAAAACAACCATTGAAATGACCACTGATAAATATAACCAGCAGAAGATGGCCAATTAAATTCCGGTGCAATGTGGTCAATGCAACCGGCCTATTTAATCTTGCAGAATTTGCGTCTTCAGGATGCGGGACCACCAGCCCCAAGAAATTCTTAGCCAGGCACTGACAAGGCGAATAAGGCTGGTTTTTGAAAATTCTTTCGAGTAGTTTATCTTTGTAAAATGGAATGTTTGGAAAACAGATCAATAGATTAGGTTATGATTCAGGAAAACTATATAATCGATAAAAAGGGCCGGAAAATAGCAGTGCAGGTTCCAATTAAAACCTATAAGAAGCTTGTGGCTGATTCCGAAGAACTGGAAGAGATAAAGGAATACCGCAAAGCCAAGGCCCATAAAGGCAATGCGATACCCTTTGAACAGGCATTCAGGGAGATTGAAGAAGCTGTAAAATGAAGTATACAGTTCTTATTGAGCGGTATGCCCAGAAGCAGATAATGAAGCTGGATAAAAAGGTTATCCCTGTTATTAAAACGGCTATCCCCTCTCTGGCCGATAACCCCAGACCATACGGATACAAAAAACTAAAAGGCGAAGATGCTTACCGAATTCGTGTTGGCGATTATCGTATCATCTACGAAATTGACAATGACAAAATTATCGTTATCATCGTTTCTGTCGGTCACAGAAAAGAAATCTATAAATAACTGCATAATCGTTACCAATTCCGTCACCTCCACAATTACAAAATCCCGCAGATCATTGATCATGCGGGATTTGCGTTTTGGGGATGTGGTACCACCAGGAATCGAACCGGGGACACACGGATTTTCAGTCCGTTGCTCTACCAACTGAGCTATGGTACCATTTCGGATTGCAAATATACTGCATATTATATTTTCATGCAAGACCCCCCAGCCACTTTGCATAATTGTGCCGGACAACTCATTTCATGCTATCTTTACCCGAGCTTAGAAACAGGCATGGACCTTACATTTCACACACTACCCAACGGCATAAGGCTGGTGCACTGCATGACTGCCAGCGAGGTGGCACACTGCGGCGTAATCATCAACGCCGGCTCACGCGATGAGCTTCCCGAAGAACACGGCACCGCCCACTTCATCGAACATATGCTCTTCAAGGGCACAACACACCGCAAGTCGTTTCATATCCTCAGCCGCCTCGAGGACGTCGGCGGCGAACTGAATGCCTATACCACCAAGGAGGAGACCGCCATCCATGCATCCTTCCTCAAGGAACACTACCCTCGCGCAACGGAATTGCTGGCAGACCTCCTCTTCTCATCCACCTTCCCCCCTGCAGAGATAGAGAAGGAAAAGGAGGTGGTCATGGAGGAGATCAACTCATATCTCGATAACCCAGCAGAATATATCTTTGACGAGTTCGAGGAGCTTGTCTTCCCTGACCAGCCCATAGGAAGGAATATCCTTGGACGGCCGGAGACAGTGAAGGCCGTGACGGGCGAGTCGATACGCAAATTCATTGCAAGAAACTATTCCACCTCAGAGATGGTATTCTGCTCTGTGGGAGCCATCAGCCCGAAAAATATCACTGCGCTGTTTGAAAAGCATTTCGGCAGGATCGTTGCCAGGGATGGCACCCGCCGGCAAAGGTCAGAGTACAGGTACAGACCGGTTACTTTTGAAAAGAAAATGGAGACCTTCCAGAACCACTGCATCATCGGAAATATCGGCTACGACCTTCACCACTCCAGCCGGATGGGACTCTTCATGCTGAATAACATCCTGGGCGGACAGGGGATGAACTCACGACTGAACCTCTCGCTCCGTGAGAAACGCGGGTATGCCTACAATGTGGAGTCGATGTACAACCCGTATACAGACACCGGCCTGATAACCATATACTTCGGTACTGACAGCCGCAACCTTGAAAAGAGCATCTCCCTGACCCGCACCGAACTGGAGAGGCTGCGCCGCCAGCCCCTGGGCTCCCTGCAACTCACCAAGGCCAAAAACCAGATCAGAGGCTACCTGGCAAGGGCCTACGAGAACCACGAGAGCCTGATGCTCAGCCTCGGAAAGAGCCTGCTGATCTTTGGTCGAATCGATTCTATGGAGGAGATTTTTCGCAAGATAGACGCGGTAACCGCCATCGAACTGACAGACATCGCCAGCACAGTATTTGAGGAGGCTTCACTGTCAACCCTTATATACAGGCAGAATGGAGAAAAAGGCTGAACGCTACATCAGGGAGCACAGCACACCGGAGGATGAGGTGCTCGCAGCGCTATTCCGCCAGACACATCTGTACGTTGTTAACCCGAACATGGCCTCGGGACACCTCCAGGGGAAGCTCCTCGAGATGATCTCACATATGATACAACCCTCATATGTTCTTGAGATAGGCACCTATACAGGATACTCGGCCATCTGCCTGGCACGTGGACTGAAGCCCGGAGGAGAGCTGCATACCATAGAGTCAAACGACGAGCTTCACGAAATGAGTTCCCGCTATATTGCCCTTGCAGGTGTGGCTGACAGGGTGACACAGCATACCGGCAGGGCACAGGATATCATTCCAACCCTGGACTGCATCTTCGACCTGGTGTTCATTGACGGCGACAAGCGCGAGTACTGCGAATACTACGACCTCGTTCTTGACAGGGTACGCAAGGGCGGTATCATCATCGCCGACAATGTTCTCTGGGGTGGTAAGATTGACACGGAAGAGGCAGTGAAAGACCCTCAGGGAAATGGGATCGTGATGTTCAACGAGAAGATTCGCAGCGACGACCGCGTTGAAAAACTGATCCTGCCCCTTAGAGACGGGCTTATGATCATCCGCAGGAAATAAGGTGGTACGGTTTTTGATCGCAAAAGAGTAACAGATAATACGATCATGAAACCTCCATGTGTTAGCACACACAAACACAATTACATAATAATCTGATACATGGAGGTTCTCCCGATAAACCGGGACAGGCTATCATACAAATGAAATAAATTATTATATGATGAAAAGAATAGCAGTTTCAATGCTTGCCCTCTTTGCTGGCATTGCAATAATGGCACAGGATCTGCCGAAGGCAACCACCAAAGGGGCCGTCAGGCTCTTCGGCGACAAGGATGACCTTACCTCAGTATTAACGCTGATCCCCGACGACAGCACAGTGGAAGTGGTTACCGCTGACTCTCTCTACACAAGAATACTTTTTGACGGGTTGGACGGCTTTGTCAGGTCCGACAGGCTGGGAGAGCCCCTCCCTGAAGCCGCACCCGTGACAGTACAAATGATGCCGCCAGCCGACCGGCCGGCAGACCAGCAGCCTGTTCAGCAGCCACAACCTCAATACCAGCAGGAGCCGCCGCTGCCCGAAGAGGAGCAGTACTATGCTCCGGCAAACAGGTGGGAGGCCCTCGTGGACAAGTACGGTGCCGACATCGGCAAGAGGCTCTACCAGCATAAGGTATGGAAAGGTATCACATCCGACATGGCACGCGACAGCTGGGGCAAGCCGGTTCAGATAAACCGCATGTACGTTGATCAGAGTGTCGAGGAAGAGTGGATCTACTCAAAGAAGTACCTCTACTTCAGAGACGGTATACTGGTCGACTGGGGACCGGTGAAATAAAAAAAGGAAGCCTGATGCTTCCTCGATTCTTGAGCGGGAAACGAGACTCGAATGCTGACGCGCAAGCGGTCAGCACCCTGACATACTGACCATTACAGGTCAGTATCGTCAGGGCTCGCGACCCCAGAAGTATACTTCAGAATAAATTGCCTGGTCCTCTCTTTCGACAGATTCTTCAATTTCCTTTCCAACCTGACAGCAGATGACCTGTCCGGCTTCTGGCACTCCCATACCAGCAGCCAGGGAACCCCTGACTTCGTTGTCTTCTCCCAGCCATTATTATGCCTTGATAATCGGTCTACCAGATCATCAGTCTGACCCTTATAGTAACTGTCCGTCGATGGGGAATAGATTATATACACCCAGTAGCCCATATTAAAAAAGGAAGCCTGATGCTTCCTCGATTCTTGAGCGGGAAACGAGACTCGAACTCGCGACCCCGACCTTGGCAAGGTCGTGCTCTACCAACTGAGCTATTCCCGCAATTGTGACTGCAAAAATAATAAAATTCTTTTCACAACAAAATTGAATCTGAAGTGATGTTTAGACCTCCTTGCTGTTGACTATTCGCGAACAGTCAGTTAATAAAGATGTGCGGAGGCCGCAAAAATCTGATCCCTGAAATTTACCTCAATAACTTCCGGATATTATAGAGCTTGTTCAGAGCATCCATAGGGGTGAGATTGTCAAGGTCAAGTCCCATCAGCTCGTCACGTATCTGCTTCAGCACCGGGTCATCAAGCTGGTAGATGCTCAGCTGGTATCCCTCGCGGTGCGCCGCTATCTCCTCCACAGGCTTGCCGAGACTCTTCCCTCCCCTGCCCTCCTCGAGCATGCTGAGTATCTCGTCAGCACGTCCCACGACGCTCCTGGGCATTCCGGCCATCCTCGCCACATGGATCCCGAAGCTGTGCTCGCTTCCTCCCCTCTTCAGCTTCCTGAGGAAGATAACCCTGTTGTCGAGCTCCCTGATTGATACATTGTAGTTCCGGACCCTGGCAAAGGTGTTCTCCATCTCATTAAGCTCATGGTAGTGCGTGGCGAAGAGGGTCTTGGCCCTGCGGCGGCTCTCATGGATATACTCGACCATGGCCCAGGCTATGGAGATGCCGTCATAGGTGCTTGTCCCCCTGCCGATCTCGTCGAGGAGTATCAGGCTGCGGTCAGAGATGTTGTTCAGTATGCTTGCCGCCTCATTCATCTCAACCATGAAGGTCGACTCGCCCAGTGACAGGTTGTCGGAGGCGCCCACCCTGGTGAATATCTTGTCTATGATCCCTATGCGCGCCTCCCGTGCCGGGACGAAACACCCTGCCTGCGCCATGATCACTATAAGTGCCGTCTGCCTCAGCAGGGCCGATTTACCCGACATGTTGGGCCCGGTGAGTATTATTACCTGCTGGTCGTTGTTGTCAAGCCACAGGTCGTTGGGAACATAGGGCTCATCAGGAGGCAGCTGTTTCTCTATCACGGGATGACGTCCCTCTTTTATGTCGAGGACAAGACTGTCATCAAGCAGGGGCCTGTTGTATCCGTTCTCCACGGAGACAGCGGCAAAGGAGCGGAGGCAGTCGAGCCTGCCAACAGCAGCCGCATCGGCCTGCATCAATGCTATGTACGGGGTGAGCGAGGATATCAGCTCATTGAACAGCGATGTCTCGAGTTCAAGTATCTTCTCTCCGGCTCCGAGGATCTTGCTCTCATACTCCTTCAGCTCCTCGGTGATATACCTCTCGGCACTCACCAGCGTCTGCTTGCGGATCCAGTCGGATGGCACCTTGTCCTTATGGGTGTTGCGCACCTCGATATAATAGCCGAAGACATTGTTGTAGCTGATCTTGAGCGAGCTAATGCCCGTGCGCTGGCTCTCCCTCTGCTGCAGCTCATGGAGATAATTCTTTCCTCCGTAATATATTTCGCGTAGCTCATCGAGCTCCTTCCACACCCCTTCGGCGATGACATTGCCTTTGTTCACGGCAGCCGGAGGGTCAGGGGTCAGCGTTCGCCCGATATTGTCAGAGAGCTCGGGGCAGTGATCCAGTCCAGCCGCCAGCGACACCAGCGGCTGGCATCCGGTGTCTGTGCATACCCTCCTGAGCTCGCCGATGGCTGTCAGCGCCCGCCGTATCTGCGCCATCTCGCGCGGTGTAACCTTCCCCACGGCGGCCTTGCTCAGCAACCGTTCGAGGTCGCCTACCTCCCTGATAAGTTCATCAACGGTCTCGGTTACGCCGCTGTTGGCCATGAGAAACTCAACTATATCAAGCCTGGCATTCAGCACGTCTATGTCCTTGAGGGGAAGCGATATCCATCGCTTCATCATGCGCCCGCCCATGGGCGAGAGGGTGCGGTCGACAATGTCAAGCAGCGTCTTTGCCCCTTCGTACGGCGAGTGGAACAGCTCGAGGTTTCGTACCGTGAACCGGTCGAGCCACACATACTTCTCCTCCTCGATGCGCGAGATATGGTTTATGTGACCCAGGTTCTCATGCCGGGTCATGTCGAGATAATAGAGTATCGCTCCGGCAGCGATGATGCCGTTGGCAAGACCCTGGATACCGAAGCCCTTCAGCGAGGTGGTGCCAAACTGCTTAAGCAGTCTCTCGGTGGCAGTACCGGGAGTGAAGATCCAGTCGTCAAGCTTGTAGGTATAAAAGCGGCTGCCGAACTTCTCACGGAACATGTCGGTCCTGCGCTTCTCAAAGAGCACCTCACGGGGCTGGAAGTTGTTCAGTATCTGATCTACATGTGACGTGTCGCCCTCGGTGACATAAAATTCGCCCGTAGATACATCGAGCAGTGCCACTCCCACTGCCTGCCTGTCGAAATGCAGTGCAGCCAGGAAGTTGTTCTCCTTGTGATCAAGCACGTTGTCGCTGAAAGAGACCCCCGGCGTAATAAGTTCGGTGATGCCCCTCTTGACGATCTTCTTCGTGAGCTTCGGATCCTCCAGCTGCTCACAGATAGCCACCCTCTGCCCTGCCCTTACAAGCCGCGGCAGGTAGGTGTCAAGGGCATGATACGGAAAGCCGGCCAGCTCGACGGAGCTGGCAGCACCGTTGGCACGCCTGGTGAGTGTTATCCCCAGTATTTCCGAAGCCCGGATGGCATCCTCACCAAAGGTCTCGTAGAAATCACCCACCCTGAAGAGGAGTATCGCATCAGGGTGCTTGGCCTTGACGGCATAATACTGCTTCATCAGCGGCGTTTCAACATATTTGTGCATCTGGGACATCTGCGGCGTGTGACTTCTGCTCTTGCGAAAACAAAATTAAGAATCTCCTTCAACTTAAGTATAACTTTTATCATAAATACTCCCAAAGAGTTTCCGTACATTTGTTTTGCAGTAATCAGCATTAAATTGCCCGGATGGCTCTGCACAATAAATCACAGTAAACAAAATGAACAAGATGAAAAAAGTACTCATTCTCGGTGCCGGCCTGGTGTCAAAGCCCATGGTCGAGTACCTGCTTGAAGAAGGTTTCGAAGTAATAATTGCCACACGGACGAAAGAGAAGGCAGACAAGCTGCTTGGCGGTCACAAAAATGGGAGATCGCTGGCATGGATGACTGACGACATGGTTACCCTCAATGCGATGGTCAGGGACAGTGATCTCACCGTCAGCCTCCTGCCTTACAAATATCATGTTGACGTTGCAAAGCTCTGCCTGAAGCACAGGAAGCCGCTTGTGACAACCTCATACGTGTCACCGGCCATGCAGGAACTGCACGATGAAGCTGTGAACGCCGGTGTGATACTGCTCAATGAGGCCGGCCTCGACCCAGGCATAGATCACATGTCAGCCATGCGCATCATCGACACTGTCAGGGAGCGCGGCGGCAAGATAGAGGAGTTCTACTCACTCTGCGGAGCACTGCCTGCCCCTGAGTACGCCACCAACCCGCTTGGTTATAAGTTCTCGTGGAGCCCGAAGGGTGTGGTGCTTGCCAGTCGCAACGGAGCCTCCTACCTGAAGCACGGGAAAATTGTCACCGTGGATCCGATCAACCTCTTCAAGGACAGGTTCTCACACTTCTTCCCGGGAGTGGGCGAACTGGAGGTCTACCCGAACCGCGACTCGGTCAGCTATGTTGACATCTACGGCCTGAAGGGTATCAGTACGATGTACCGCGGGACCTTCAGGTTCAGGGGATGGTGCGAGACGCTCGACCTGATGAAGGCTATTGGCCTGATAGATGACGGCGACATCGATTACACCGGGAAATCCTACCGTCAATTTGTATCTGAGAGAGCAGGTCTCCCCGGTAAAAACCTCAGGGAAGAGCTTAAGGCGAAACCCGGACTTGATGCGACGGATAGGGCTCTTGATGCCTTCGAGTGGCTGGGCCTCTTCAGCGACACCGTAATGGGCTACGCCGTGACCTCACCCTATGAGATCACCTCCGACCTGATGATAAAGAAGATGTGGCTTGGAGACACTGAGCGCGACATGATAGTGATGCAGCACCTCTTCCTGGCCTCCTTCCATGACGGAAGAACGGAGGTTATCAGCTCGAGGATGCTCGACTTCGGCAGTCCTGCAACCAACACCTCCATAGCACGCACTGTTGCACTGCCCGCAGCCATGGCAGTGAAGCAGATACTCACCGGCAAGATAACCCTGCACGGCGTATACCGTCCTGTCCTGCCCGAGATCTATAACCCGATACTCGACGAGCTTGAGCGCAACGGCATCACCATGGAGGAGGAGTACGGACTGCCGGCTGACCAGATGATTAAATAGCGGAGCAGAAATTAGGACAGATTCCGAACTGAGTACGGGCAGGTCGCGAAGGAAGCCAGGGCAGATACTGCACAGACCAAGGGCTGATCGCGAAGGAAACCAGGCAGGATTCCAGACAGTTCACTGGTAGATCACGGGGCAAACCCCTGTAGTCACGGCAGGCCGTCAGAACTTAAGGTAAAAGTCTTTTGTGAGGGAGACATACTCCTCTGAGTATTGATGTCTCCCTCCCTCTTCTATCACCATCGAGGATTCCTCACAGCCCGCCATTGCTCCCCGCTTCAGGGACATCAATACCAGTGCCGGCGGCAGTTCAGGTGTCGGCCTGACAAGCAGTCGCCTGATACAGTGCAGGTCATGGGCTGCAGCGATCACGGCTAATCTCTCCGCCTCGCTCCCCGGCAGCACCAGGTGCAGGGTGCCGGCAGGTGCCAGGAGCCTGACGGCAGCACCGGCAAGATCATCGTAGCTCAGGCTTACATTGTGCCTCGCGCGCGCCTTGCCCTCATCGGGATTGAACAATGAATCAACAAAATATGGCGGGTTGGTGATGATCGCATCAAATAGCAGGCCGGCATCAGGCTTGTATTCCTGGATGGTATTATTATATAGAGTCAGCCGCTCATGCCAGGGACATGCTGCAAAATTCAATCCCGCCTGCATGAATGAGCTGCGGTCAGGTTCGATGGCGACAATCTTTGCTGATGACCTCTGGGCCGCCATCAGGGTGAGTATCCCCGTTCCGGTGCCTATATCCAGCACCGTGCGACATCCGCCCAAATCCGCCCATGCTCCCAGCAGCACGCTGTCGGTGGTAACCTTAAAGGATGCATATTCCTGGTGGATCGTAAACTGTTTGAATTTAATATAGTTATTTGCCATGGCTGTCAAACACGCAGAATCTTCCTGCCGGTGCTTGCAATAAAGATACTCATACTGCCAAGTTTATTCCTTATATCATACAGATCTTTCAGGTTCACTGTCCCGATAATATACCTGTAAATGTGATTATTGTAGAACTCACTCACCTCGCTGAAGCTGAACTGATCTCTGTCTTTCTCGTTGTGATATCTCAGGTAAATCTCTATATGATGGTCACGTGTGAAATTCCTGATAGTATCATGGATATTCTTCTTATACTCATACCTGTACCCATACGAATTTGCTGAAATATCAGACAATACAGCACTGCCAGTGGGATGGCCTCCTGCCCCCTTCCCGGCAAAAAACTGTTTTTCGGCAAAGGCCGCTTCCGTTATAACACCATTATTCTCATAATCAACATTATACAGGTACTTATCCGGAGATACGAAGCGGGGCAGGACAAAGCATGTAATAGTGTTGTCATCAGTTTTCCCGACATATGGAACCAGCTTTATCTTGTATCCCTTTTCTTTGGCGTACCGGATATCGTGCCTGGAGATGTGACTGATGCCGTAATGAAAGACCTCATCAGGATCCAGGAACATTCCGTATGCATGAGCTGTAATAATACAAAGCTTGTACTTTGCATCCCATCCCTCTATGTCGAGGGCCGGATCTGATTCAGCGAACCCCTTCTCTTGAGCCTCATGCAATGCTGCGGCAAAATCCCTGCCTTCGCTATGCATTAGGGTCAGAATGTAATTTGTTGTACCATTCAGAATCCCGCGAAGTGAATGGAGCAACTCGTTGTCATAATACTCTTCCAGGTTCCTGATAATCGGGATACTTGCCCCTGCTGAAGCCTCATACAGCAATGCTACATTATGTTTATGCTGAAGATCCACAAGCTCATTTAAATGGCTGGCAACCATTACTTTGTTAGCAGTCACAACGCTTTTCCCGTTTTGCATCGCTTGTCTTACTATCTCAAAAGCCTCATCCGGGTCATTGATCAGCTCCACAACAAGGTTGATGGAACAGTCATTAAGGATGTCATTTTTATCGAATGTAAAAAAGGACATTGGCAGACGTCTCTCCTTCGTTTTGTCTTTCACGCAGATACGGACTATTTCTGCCTTGATCCCATTGCTGCTCTCAAGGACGTCATGCAGGCCGCGGCCGACACATCCATACCCGAACAGCCCAATTCTAAGCTCTCTTCTTGTCATATTTTTCTTTTGAACTGTTTTTCCAAAAATCTCTGATCACACCGGTAATGAGGTCTGCTTCTATTAGAAACCCGTCATGTCCGTACATGGAGTCAATCTCATCATAGAATGCTCCTTCCACACTATCTGCCAGGAGCTTCTGTTCACCCACCGGGAAAAGGTAATCAGATGATATCCCTATTGCCAGAACGTAAGCCTTAATTCTCCCCAGGGCCTTCACGATGCCTCCCCTGCCCCTTCCGACATTATGAGTGTCTGAAAGTTTTGTAAGGCGGTAATATGAGTAGGGGTTAAATCTGTTTACCAGCTTGTCACCCTGGTAAGACTGATAGGAAGATGCTTTAAAGGAATCTGTCTTATCATCGTCGTCTTTCTGAGTCAGGTTATATGCGAAAGCTGACCTGTAACTTAACAGAGCCACGGCCCTTGCTGCCTTTAGTCCTTTCCGGCCTCCTTCCGGGTTGTTTACGATGAATGATTCATCTGCCTCCATGGCCAGTCTCTGGGACTCATTGAATGCTATAGCCCATGGGGTCTGTCTGACGCTGGAGGCGATGAATACAAGGTGCCTGATAAGTTCAGGATGCATAATTGAGTATTCAAGTGCCTGGAACCCTCCTATCGACGCCCCAATGACAGTATGTATGCCATTGATCCCCAGATGCAACCTGAGGATCTCATGAGCATTTACAAGGTCCCTGACTGTAATATCCGGGAAACTGTTCAGCCAGGGCTTACCCGTCCGCGGGTTTATGTCAGCAGGACCAGTAGTGCCGTAACAGGATCCCAGTATATTTGCACAGACAATAAAGTAATCCGTAGTATCGAGCAACAAGCCGTTGCCTACCATACCCGGCCACCATGCCTCCACGTCTGAATTCGCCGTAAGGGCATGACAGACCCAGATTACATTGTCGCCAGCACGGTTCAGTGTACCATATGTATGATATGCTATTTCGAGGTGAGCAATGACAGTTCCCGACTCTGTTTGAAACGGTTCTTCTGATATCAGCTTTTTCATCATAAAATAAATTTGACTTTTAATGGTGTGATAGCCTGTCCCGATTTATCGGGAGAACCACCCATGATTGTAGTTTAAATTTATTCGTGTTTGTGATTGTGGTCAATCACGTGGGTTTCAAAGTATCTTTTTAAATGCCTGGGAGAAATCATCAATTATGTCATCAATATGCTCCAGTCCTACAGAAACTCTGAAAAGGCCCGGCTCCACACCCGCGGCAAGCTGGTCTTCAGGAGAAAGCTGAGAGTGAGTTGTTGCCGATGGTTGAATTATAAGTGTTTTGGCATCGCCTACATTGGCGAGGTGGCTTACCAGGCTGAGGTGTTCAACAAGTTTAACTGCCTTCTCAAGATCAGCCTTAAGAACAAAACTCAGTACCCCGCCTGCTCCTTTCGGCAGATATTTCCTGGCAAAGGGGTAATATGGACTTTCCTCCAGGCCGGGGTAGGTTACTTTCTCAATAAATTTCTGTTCCCTGAGCCAGCGGGCAAGCAGAAGTGTATTCTGCAAGTGTCTTTCCATGCGAAGCGAGAGTGTCTCGAGGCCCTGAAGCAGAAGGAAGGAATTGAAGGGACTGAGGGCAGGACCAATGTCCCTGAGTCCTTCAACCCTTGCTTTGATTATGAATCCCACATTACCAGCCTCTGTGTCGGGAGAGAACACGTCAGTGTAAACCAAACCGTGATATCCACTGGCAGGTTCTGTTAGAGCCGGGAACTTGCCACTGCGCCATTCAAAGTTTGCTCCGTCAACAATGACCCCACCGATACTTGTGCCGTGACCGCCTATCCATTTGGTAGCGGATTCCACAACTATGTTCGCACCATATTTAATCGGGGCACACAGATATCCACATGCGCCAAAAGTGTTGTCTACCACAAGAGGAATTCCGTGACGCTCTGCCAGCGCAGCGAAAGCTTCAAAATCAGGAATGTCAAATCCGGGATTGCCAATTGTCTCAAGATAGACTGCCCTGGTATGCTCATCTATTAGCCTCTCGAAAGATGTAACTTCAAGATCGCTGGCAAACTTCACATTAATACCGAATGAAGGCAATGTAACATTGAACTGGTTAAAAGTACCACCATAGAGAAACGGAGAGCTGACAAAATTGTCGCCGGCCTTCAGGAAGGTGGTCAGTGCAATAAACTGTGCAGCATGACCGGAAGAAACAGCCAGCGCAGCAGCGCCCCCTTCCAGGGCTGCCACCCGCTTCTCAAAAACCTCAGTTGTGGGATTCATTATGCGGGTATAAATATTGCCAGGTGCGGCAAGGCCAAACAGGTCAGCAGCATGTCTGGCATTCCTGAATACATAGGAGGTTGTCTGGTAAAGAGGTACAGCCCTTGAAAGAGTGTCGCTGTCCGGAGAATGACCTGCATGCAGTTGCAGTGTCTCATATCTGAGTTTGTTGTTTTCCATGATGTCGAAATATTAGAGGATTATAGGTACTGCACCGCATCAGGATGCATCCTTCCATCGTCACGTGGCGGTAAGATCGAAAACGACTAATTCAGGGAAAGGAGATTACCGGCACATGCACATAGGCATGAGCGGCATGGTGAAATTGTTATGAGTAAGATGAAAATAATTCATTGTCTCCTGTTTAACCCAAAAGGTCAATTGTTGATTATGCAAAAATAAAAAGAAATTTATATCGGCATTATATTTTCATTACAAATCTCCAATATTGTCATTTATTGCCTTGATCACGTAAGGAATAATGTGCTGAATCGCCCCATTCACCATAGGCAATTTCATGGCCCGTGAGCGCAATACGTGCTTCAAGGCATGTTTTACAGTCTTCGGGATTCTCATCAGTGCAGGGTTTGCCATCATATAGCAGGTAATCATCGCGATAGCTTCCGGGGGTGATGTTGGGCATAATTACATTTGCACCAACCATTATAGCTTTTTCCCGGCCCAGTTGTTCAATTGTCTGAAGAGCTGTGGTTGCCGCTATGTTAATGTTTTTCATTAATATACGGAGCACAGCGATCATTTTGAAAGTAAGTCCCAGCCTGGTGTCAAGGGGGAGCAGCTCATGACGGTATTTGAAAAGAGGGGTTTCAGAGTGTTCGAGGTATGGACCCATACCTACCATGTCAATGTCAACACCTGTCATGAACAGGAGATCATCAGCAAGGTCTGAAATGGTCTGAAATGGCAGCCCGATCATTACGCCGGTACCAACCTGATAGCCTGCCTTCCTGAGATCATCAAGGCACTGAATTCTTCGTCTGAAAGAGTGCTTGCTGTCATCCGCGTGAAGCTTTGAATAAAGAATGGGGCTTGAGGTTTCGATCCTGAGGAGGTATCTCTGTGCCCCGCTCTCATACCAGCGCCGGTAAACATCGGCGGTCTGCTCCCCGCATGAAAGTGTGACTCGCAAGCCCCCGTTGGTGGCACTGTGAATCTGTTTAAGCAGGTTATCGACCCTCCCGGTAAATGCATGACTTTCAATCTCTCCCGACTGCAGGACAATGGATCCGTACCTGTTGTCGAAGGCAAACCTGGCTGCATCAATTATCTCTTCGTCAGTCAGATCGTATCTGACAACCGTTTTATTGCCTGAACGAATGCCACAATAGAGACAATTTTTATGGCACCGGTTTGAGAATTCGATTAACCCTCTGAAATATACAATATTACCTAAATGCTCTCTTTTTATCCGGGCAGCCGTCTCAAACAGGGTTTTTCTCGCATCTCCTTCGGTCGACAGAAGCTCAACTATCTCTTGATGACAAAGGGTATGATTCGTTGCTTTCATAATCTGATTACTGCGTTCGATGGGCCCTGTTCCATTTTGGTTATCACTCAGCCATGGTGACACAAGCTGCCATCAAGGTACTTCAATATGCTCAAAGTACCAGGTTGTAAAGATGCTCCATTTTGTGGTGATTTCGAAGATATACTATAACATTTCTGCTCTTAACCCCGTATCTGCAGTAAAAAACAAGAGGGCCGTCTGCCGGCAGGGTGTGCAGTCTCTGGCTTATTCCGGAGTATGGTATCCTCACACAGACAAAGCCAATATCGCTGTTTTCATCCTCCTCCCGCAGATCAATAACCTTCAGGCCGGGATGAGATGAAATCATGGTTCTTAGCTCATCAGCAGTGACCTCAGTTACCGGTTCACTGTCGGATAAGCACTGATCATCATAATCTCCCAAACCGGTGATCGATGAGTGCTCCGGATCTCTGCCAAAGGATACAACCTGTGTGCTGTAATTCAGTGTGTCAATAACGAACATTCGTCCAGACAAGATATCACCAGCACCGGTGATAAGTTTGATTACCTCTGTGGCCTGCATCGTGCCGACAATGCCTGCAACTGAACCAAGTACTCCTTCCTCCTCGCAGGAGGCTGTCTCCAGCGGGTGGGGAGGAACAGGATGGATGCATCTCAATGTGGGTCCGGTATTGTAATTTAGAACCGTCACCTGGCCTGAGAACCTTTGCACTGCCCCGTAAATCAATGGCTTATCCAACAGTACACAAGCATCATTTATCAGGTACCGTGTCGCGAAATTGTCTGAGCAATCAACCACAATGTCATAACCGGTAATTATGTCAAGCGCTGTTCCTTTATTCAGGCGTAAGAAATGTACATTAATCTTTACTTCGGGATTCAGCCTGGCTAGTTTGTCCTTTGCGGCAACAGGTTTAGGTTTCGAGATATCGTCAATGGAGTAGAGGACCTGTCTTTGAAGATTACTCTCATCAACCGAGTCGTTGTCGACGATCCCAAGTATTCCAACTCCGGCAGCGGTCAGATATTGAATAACAGGGCAGCCTAGGCCCCCGGCGCCAACAACAAGAACTGATGCATTTTTCAGCTTAAGCTGGCCGCTCACGCCTATCTCGGGCAGGCGGATCTGCCTGCTGTACCTCTCTGCTTCATTTTCCGACAAAATTGCATTCTTCAGCATTATTACTACAAGTTAAGGCTGTTTGAATCCTTTTCCTGCCAGCTTATTTTCAATTCATCGGGCAATACCTCATTCATTGAACCGGTGCGGTACCCTGAAAGGTCAATGGTTACGTAACTAAATCCTGCACTCCTGCATATATCTGTTAAACAGTCCCTTTGAAGCCAGGCATTATCCATTTCTGCTGTGAGGAATTCCAATCTGGCCAGATTGTCATGGCTTCTGATTCTGAACTGTGTGAAAGCCAGTTTTCTGATTTCGAATTCGGCTGTGCCGACTCTATCCAGTTTTTCCTTTGTGATCTTTTCACCGTATGGGAATCTTGAGGCGAGACATGCATAAGATTGTTTATTTGCCGTGGGCAGATTGTATTCTGCAGATAGCTGCCGGATTTCCTCTTTATTTATTCCGGCCTCTGAGAGGGGAGAGATAACTCCGTATTTTTGCTTTGCTTTCATCCCGGGCCGGAAATCATTCATATCGTCTGCATTACTTCCATCGAAGACCACATCAAAGCCATCCCTGTCAGCAATGAATTTGAGTTTGGAAAACAACTCACTCTTGCAATAATAGCATCTGTCAGGAGGGTTTTCAGAATATCCCGGTATCTCCAACTCCTCTGAAACGATTATCATATGCCTGATCCCAAGCAGCACTGCAAGACTTTTTGCTTCTTCAAGTTCATAAAATGGATATGTACTCGATGTTGCAGTGATCAACAAAAGTTTATCACCATAAACATCTTTTGCAACTCTTGCAAGAAATGTACTATCAACCCCTCCAGAGAAAGCAATTACAGCACTTGAAAACTGCTCAAGCCTCTGCCTGAGTCTGGTAAGATTTTCTTCCATCATTTTTATCAGATAAAATGTATATTATTCCCCGATCCCAATATACTGAATTCAATCTTGTTGTCAGGCTTAGGTACTGACAGATGATTTGAGTTACCAAAATTATTGTATGCGGGAAGAAGAGAACCGGATAGCCTTACTGAAGAAAATAGCATTGGCAAGGAACTTATTGGTTCCCCACCAGTAACCTCTGAAATTTGGGTTATTATAGAAAACAACAACACGACCCTGCCTGAATGGGAAGGCGGAATAAACCGGAGATCCAGCAAGTGTTTTTTCGAATCCCCGCGGTGAATACCCGCTTAACAATGAGGCAGATGTAAATCTGGCGGGAAAACTCAAAGGACTTTGATCATCTGTCGTCTGGATTATATCATTATCCTTATATATTGCTACACGATCTTTTGAATATCCATAATTCATTGGGTGCGTCAGATCAAGGAAGGCTTCAAAAACGGTACCGGGCACCTCCCGTGAAGCCGCTGAAATAAGAGTACTCTCATAATTGAGGTTTATTGAGGCAGGAGCGGCAGAACTAAATTCCACACTGATAAACTTGTTTTTATTTAACCAGATCGCAGCCCTTTCCAACCCAATAACAGTATTCCCGGACGAAAGCCACGCCTTTATTTTTTCAATAGTCCTTTCACCAATGGCCTGATAATTACCATCCGGAACGATCAGGATATTGTAATTGAAAAGATTCACGGATGACAGCAGTCGCTGAGGCAGCAGAGTCACCGGTATCTTATAGCGGGTATCGAACAGATGCCACAACTGTCCCGCACTAAATCCGCTTACGCCATCCTCAGTCATTACTAATATTTTGGGCGCGTCAATACTGACAAGAGTGGGACTGCCAAGATCGATCTTTTCATTATCTCCGGTATTGAGTCTGTAAACATTCAATCCGTTTTCGGTAATTATCTCCTTTAGCACCTCTTCCACCCTTCCTGCATCGCTGTTGATATTACCCATCGGTATTACCAGTGATCCTCTTTCATATTTGTCACCGGTAAGAGTTTCGATCGGTGAGGTTGCAACTTTTACTATAACATTATTCTTAAGCAAAGTATACAAAGCTGCAGGCGCATAATAATCATCCCACTTAATCACATATGCATAGGCTGAGCCGGCACCTATATAACTGCCTGCAGGCTGCTGAGATGGTGAGAAGACTTCCCCCTGAAGGTCTGTCGTGAAATTCTTTACATCCAGTGACTCAAACGGAACATTATAGGCCATTGGAATATTCCATGCAGAAACATCGTAAAAAAGACTGTCAGAAAAAGCAGTGCGGGTTTCAAAGATAGATTCGATAAGTCTGAATTGCGGTTGTTCAAGAGGGACGACGTAAGCGCAAGTGGCTTTGAAAATGTTCTTTGAAGTTGTCAGATCTTTCTTAATGAGGTAGGAATTAATTCCGTGAATACTTAAGAAGTGAGCCAGTCTGAAGGTTGTACTCCTGTCAGTTACTGACCCAAATATGTAAGCTTTTTTTGAACTTTTCTTTGCATCTGTAATCGCTGTTGAATAGTAATTCTTCTGATAGGTGAGGAATTCATTTCTAAGTCTGGAAGCGGTGTTCACAGTAGATACTGAACCTGTAAACTGGTTTCTTATTGCAAATGGAAAAGTCAGAAGTCCGTTTACAGTATTTTGCGCAAAGCCTCTTGAGCTTGCCTGCTCAAAAAGAAGTGCAACACCGCCATTCATATCCATGAACGTCGGCCCCCGTCCGATGTAATAGTCATCAAACTGCTCAGAAGAGAAATAGAATGAGCCAATTTCATCGTATGCCTTTGCATAGTCAGCGGCAAGTTTTTTTGTAAGGGTTTGATTCTCCTCAGGAATCAGGGGATTAACTCTTTTGGGTTCACCGGGAGAAAAATGGAAAGTACTGTTGCTGCCCATTTCATGAAGATCAACAAGGATGTTTGGCTTCCATTCAAGTAGCTTTTTTACCCTGTATTCTGATTCGGGCTGCTCAATCAGTAGCCAGTCGCGGTTCAGATCGAACCAGTAATGATTTGACCTTCCTCCGGGCCAGGTCTCAAGGTGCTCGCGGGAAAGTGGATCAGAATTTCCCTGGTAACTCTTGTGTGAATTAACCCATGTCGAAAATCTTTGTAGTCCATCCGGGTTAGTAGTCGGGTCAATAAGAATAATTGTGTTCTTAAGAATATCTTCAATCTCTTTTCCAGTACCGGCAGTGTAGTAGTAAGCAGTAAGCAAAGCGCTGTTCGCGCCGCTCGCTTCATTTCCATGGATGCTATGACTCAGCCAGACAACGACCGGCTGTGTCGCCAGGTCGACTGAAGATGAGGTAGCAGGATCGGTAATCTGCTTGTGAATCTTCTTAATTGCATCAAGGTTTTTAATATTCTCTTCTGAGCTTATTATGGCAATTGTTAACGGTCTCCCTTCGTGGGTCTTTCCATATGTTTCATACTTGATTCTCGGAGACTTTTCAGCAAGCAGTTTAAAATATCCGACAAGAAGATCGTGACTTACATGCCATTCTCCGACGCTGTATCCAAGGAATTCCTCTGGAGCAGGAATGTCAGAATTATAAGAGATGCCCTCAGGGAGATAGTATTCTTTGGTTACCTGTGAAAATGACATTACTGATAGAAGAAGCATCAGGATGGTCGTGCAAAGAAATAGTTTTGAGTTTTTCATGGTCAATAATGTGGAATTTTCGAATCTGATGAACTAATTAATTCCCTCTATTAATAGCCCGGGTTTTGCTCAAGATATCCGTCGGAAGCCTGGATCTCACTTATAGGAATCGGCATAACCCATTTGTTTTGATCTGTCACTCCCATCACATCATCGAGCCGGCCGGTACGAACCAGATCGAACCATCGGTGTGGTTCAAGCGCAAACTCAAGCCGGCGTTCCTGTTCTACTGCCAGCAGAAGCTCAGCCTGTGTAACAGCAGTTGAAAGTTCAAGCCCTGCCCGGGTTCTGACAGCATTAAGATCTTCAAGTCCTTCGGTTACCATGTTCAGCTGTGCTCTTGCCTCCGCCCTGATCAGGTACATTTCAGCAATCCGGATAACAAATGCCGGATCAGTTCTTGGATTTCTGTAGTACATATTACCATACCACAGATTCCCGGGAGGGGCTGTTTGTGCAATCATTGTGCTTCTGTTGCCCCCTGTTTCCTGATCATTCAGAAGCAATACAAGCGGATCTGTAGGAGCCCATTCTCTTCTTCCACTGTTGGCAGGAGGCTGCCACCACATACTGTGATCATTTTGATCCGTTGCTGAATATGTAAGTTCAAAAACCGATTCCTTAGTGTTCTTTACATTGTTTGCAAAAAATGAGTTATATGGCGCAACCAGTTCATAATTATCGTCAGTTATCAGCTTAGTGGCAAATATCTCTGCATTGGTCCAGTCCTCCATATAAAGATATAGCCTGGCTTTCAGAGCGTATACCGTTTTACTGGTTGCCCTGTTTCTGTTTGTTGTTTCAGGTAAGAGAGTATCAGCAGTATTCAGGTCATTAAGAATCTGCATTCTTGTTTCCTGAAGAGAACTTCTTGTTATCGTTATATTATCAAGTGATGATAAAGTCGGCGATGTGACAAGCTGAACTCCTCCCCACAACCGTGAAAGATCGAAAAATGAAAGAGCCCTTATGAAATATGCCTCACCCTTATATTGCTTCCTCAGCATATTGCTGAGTTGCGGATCTGTAATTGTTGAGACCGCACAGATTACCTGATTTGCACAGTTAATTGTCCTGTATATTCCTGTAAATACAGGGGTCAGCTGTGAATTGTCAGGTCTGATATCATTTGCGTCAAACTGTCCCAGGAAATCAAATGAGCCGGTCCATTTGACATTATCTCCCGGGAGATAACCGAGAGATTGAAATGTGAGACCGTAGTAATCATTGTCATGAAGCATGGAATAGGTTCCGAGGACAGCTGTTTCAAGGCTTGACGCATCAGTAATTGCCAGCTTGTCGGATATTTGCGATTCAGGTTCAAGATCCAGTATCTCACATCCGGAGAACAGAATGATAAATAGCGGTATTATTAGTTTTTTCATTCCAGTGTCTTTTCAATGAATATCATATGGTTAAGTTTATCCCAAATTCGAAAATCCTAGGTTGCGGAGGGGTTCCAAGGTCGAGACCCTGTACATTCTGTCTGTTACCCGCCACATTTATTTCGGGATCCGGATCTATATATTCTTTCAGTAACCAGAGGTTGGTTCCCTGAAAATAAACCCTGGCAGATGTTATTCTTATCGCCTTCAATACTGAGCCAGGAATAGAATAACCCAGACTAAGGGATCTTAA
Source organism: Bacteroidales bacterium (assembly GCA_029210565.1). GTDB lineage: Bacteria > Bacteroidota > Bacteroidia > Bacteroidales > VadinHA17 > SR-FBR-E99. The sequence goes on along the minus strand of JARGFQ010000002.1, from coordinate 75,462 downwards.
TCTGAGGAAAGACCCATTCTCAAGAAATCTGCTGTTCTGTTCAAGCCGGTAATTATTTCCTGTCGTTGTGACCCGGGGGACATCTGTAATATCACCAGGGTTCTGCCATCTGTTTAGCTGGTTAGCATGGAGTGCCCTTCTTTCATCCCTTCTTCCGCCCGATTCAAGAAAAAACCTGTTCAGATTAAAAACATCATTCCCAATCTGGAAGTTAAAGAAGATGCTTAAATCAAAATTGCCATATCGCAGGTTGTTTGTCATTCCCCCAAAAAGATCAGGCCATGTATCACCCAAAATCTGTCTGTCAGCAACGGTTATTGAACCGTCCTTATTTACATCCTCGAATACTGCATCCCCTGTTTGAGGGTCAACATACAGCTGTCTGTAAAGCCAGAAAGAATACATGGGATAGCCCTGTTCCATCCTTACCCAGTCGCGATTATACTGGTTTATGGGAATGGGAAGTACCTCTATCTTGTTCTTATTTCTGGCAATGTTAAGGGAGGTTGACCATTGGAAAGTCCTTGAACTTATATTTTCTGTTGTCAACGTAAACTCAAAACCCTTGTTACTCATCTCACCTTCATTGCGGTATATGCTGTTAAATCCTGTAATTGATGGCATTGGCACTGCAAGGAGAAGGTTGGAGGTATACTTTGAATACAGATCAAATGAGATATTGATCTTATTCTGCACAAAAGATATATCGAAACCAAGATCGGACTGAGTGGTACTTTCCCACTTCAATTCAGGATTTCCAAGCTGTTCCGGTGCGATCCCTGGCTGGTCAAGATAGTTATAGCCCCCACCCCACAACCCCTGGGAAGCATATTCATCTATCCCTCCCTGGTTTCCTGTTACACCATAACTGCCTCTGAGTTTAAGATTTGTAAGCCAGCTGACATTCTTAAGGAAAGATTCCTCTTTAATCTGCCATCCGAGACCGACTGAAGGAAAATGTCCCCATTTATTGTCAGAACCGAATTTTGACGATGCATCAGCCCTGAGATTAAAGGAAAGAAAATACTTTGATGCAAAATCATAGTTTATTCGTCCGAAAAATGACAAAAGACCTATTTCGGAATGTGTTACCGATCCGGTCTTGGTTGCAGCCGAGGAAATTAATTTGAATGAATTGTTCGGGAATCCGTAACCTTCAATGTATTTACTCTGCCGGGAGTTTTTCTGAATAGTGTTACCTGCCAGAAAACTGAAGTTATGCTCTCCCGTATGATATCTGTAATCAAGTGTCTGCTCATTTATCCAGATCATATTCTTTGTATCCCCGTCACTGCCGTACCCATTGCTTGCCGCTCCAAGGTTGGTGAGATCATTCCAGTACTGAAACTCATCATAATCATTGAAATCTATACTCCAGCTCGATGAAAACCTCAGGTCCTTTATTATTTCAAAATCCAGCCTCATATTGCCTATATACCTATAGCTTGATGCCTCAATATCGGTATGTTTAATAAGAACATCCAGGTTGTCAAATCCCGCCCACTTTGCAGGCGTGCCGTCGCTATTCACGAATGGAAGATAAGTTGGAGTATGGAGGGCCGCCTGCAGCATACCTCCATTGGGTCCGTCGCCTACCCTGGCCTGATTCCTGAAGGTCCTGGATAAACTGTTGCTGGAAGACAGTGTTACTTTTTTGGATAGTTTTGCATCCATATTGATTCTCATCCCTCCTCTCTGAAATCTGACGGGGTCCAGAGTTGCCTCCTGACTTGTATAGTCACCGCCAATGAAATACCTGATGTTTTCATTTCCGCCCGTAACTGAAAGATCGAATTTCATTAAAAGAGCCGTTCTGAAAAGAGTGCTGAGACGATCATAAGTAGGTTGTTCTTCAGGCAGGCCCCTTCCTCCCTCTGAAACCGGCCTGAATGGTCTTGTTGCAAAAGGTTTCTCATCATTGGCCCATGCTTCATTAATAATTGTAGCATGCTCAGGCCCTGTAACAAGGTCCCATAGCTCAGGTGCCCTGGCCAGACCGAAAGAGGTATTGAATCTTACAGATGGCTGCGTTTTGTATTTGCCCCTTTTTGTAGTAATAAGAACTACGCCGTTTGCTCCACGCGATCCATAAATTGCTGTTGCATTCGCATCTTTTAGTATTTCTATTGAAGCGATATCAGAGGAGGAAATATCCGCCATTGGATTAGTCAACTGTCCCTGGGTGTGAATGTTTTGCAATGACTGACTATTAACAAAGACGCCGTCAACAACATACAGTGGCTCATTACTGGCATTGATTGACGTAGTACCCCTGATTCTCATGTATATTCCTTCTCCGGGAATACCGGTATTGGCAATGACCTGAACACCGGCAGCTTTGCCCTGTATTTGTTGATCAAGACTGACCGATGCAATACTTTGTACCTCCGCTGTTCCTACAGAAGCTATTGAACTCGTAAGAGATTTTCTTGACTGGGTACCATATCCTATCACTACTATTTCATCGATCTGTTGCGTTTCAGGATGGAGCAGAACGTCGATGCGCTTTCTTTCATTAACCGGTACTTCCTGTCTGACGTATCCTATGAAAGAAAAACTGAAAACAGATTTGCTGTCAGCAGTAAGCGAATAAAAACCTTTTTCATCGGTCATTGTTCCATTGCTAGTGCCATTTACGGTGACACTAACCCCGGGCATAGCACTTCTGTCTTCCTCAGATATGACAGTGCCGGTGACGGTAACCATGCTCTGACTACTGGCAATGATCGGAATCAATGACAGGATCAGTAACAGGTAAAATCTCGTTGAGTCAGCTTGGGGGTTTTTCATATGGTTATGCAATGATTATTGTGAAGGAGTTTTGGATTCAGGGATTACTAAAAGTTGTGTTGCAGTAAACCCGGGGACGTATTTATCTGATTGTCTATCGATATAGTGTACAAAAGAACGTAACAACCTGACCATGCACAATAAGTAAAAAGACTGCAAAAAGCTCCAAATAAATTAAGTACTTTTACTAATGGGAAAAGCGATAAACTAATTACCCGGACGTTTGTTTAATTCCTATGTGACAGCCTATGCTCTCAAAGAAAACACGATATGCGATAGTGGCACTCTCAAATCTCGCAAGGGAGTATGGTAAAGGTCCAATACTCATAGGTGAACTGGCGAAGAGAGAGAAGATTCCACAAAGATTTCTGGAATCAATTTTACTTGAACTGAAAAGAGAAGGCATCCTTGGAAGCAAACTTGGCAAAACAGGAGGCTACTTCCTTCTTAGACATCCTGATGAGGTAAGTCTGCTGGATATTGTCAAGCGCTTCGAGGGTACAATTTCAATGCTTTACTGTGTTTCGGAAAATTCTTATCAGCCATGCGAGTTCTGTAAGATCGAGGAGGCATGTAAAATAAGACGCGTCTTCAAGGATATACGCGATAATACACATGAGATTCTACGGGGTGCCACACTCTCGTCACTGATAACTGATACAGATTAATATTCAGCCGGATCGAAGCTTGATCACAGGCCCTCTATATTAAATCCCGATTTAAACTTTTCTATAGCGCCTAATCCAAATAGTGCAAAATCATACTTGACAGGATCTTCGGAGTCAAAACTTCTTAAAACTCCGTCCAACTCGGCAACTGCCCTTGCATCATTCTGTTTGCGGGTAAGGAGCCCCAGCCTGCGGGCCACGTTGCCGGAATGAACATCCAGCGGGCACGAGAGTAGTGACGGCGAAACTGAATGCCACATCCCGAAATCGACACCCCGGTCATCCCTGCGTACCATCCACCTCAGGAACATGTTTATCCTCTTGGCGGCGGAGCCCTTGAAAGGGTCGGAGACGTGCCTCCGCGTGCGGGGGTTGTGTGGCAGCCCAAAAAATATCTTTCCGAATTCATGAATGGCAGGCTGAAGGGAACTGTCAGTCTGATGCCGGGCAAAGATCGCCTCCATCCCGCCCTTCTCAAGATATACATTTTTCAAAGCCTCAATGAAATAGATGAAATCTTCCGCATTGAAAGTACGGTGAATGCACCCCCCGATACCGCGCAGGTCATCATCACGGTGGTTAATCACAAAATCATAGGGGGCATTACCCATGATATCCATCATGCGGCCGGCGCTGCGCAGTATCGCCACGCGGTTGCCCCAGGCAATGGTGGCAGCCAGGAAACCGGCAATCTCAATATCCTCCTTAACGGTGAAGCGGTGCGGTATGCTTATCGGATCGAGCCCGATGAAACCGGGCCTGTTGTAGCAGTCAACCCTCTGATCAAGGAACTCCTTCAGCTCCCCTCTCTTCAGTTTTGCGACGCCGTCACTTGATATCATTGAGTGATCTGTCCGTCCTTTATCCTGATGGTTCTGTCTGACATCGACGCCAGCTGAGGATCGTGCGTCACGATGATGAATGTGTGTCCGAAGGTATCGCGCAGCCTGAAGAAGAGGTTGTGAAGCTCCTTTTTGTTCTCGGTGTCGAGGTTGCCCGACGGCTCGTCGGCCAGAATAAGTGAAGGGGAGTTGACAATAGCCCGTGCCACGGCCACACGCTGCTGCTCGCCGCCGCTGAGCTGCGATGGCTTATGGTCAAGCCTGTCGCCCAGCCCCAGGAAAGAGAGCAGCTCCGACGCTCTGTCTGCCGCCTCGGCACGCGACTTGCCGGCTATCAGCGCCGGGATGCTTACATTCTCCAGGGCGGTGAACTCCGGAAGCAGCTGATGAAACTGGAATACAAACCCTATGTTGCGGTTCCTGAAGGCTGAGAGGCTCCTCTGCGAGAGTGTCCCCACATCCTGCCCGTTGTAAAGTATGGTCCCGGCGTCGGGCCTGTCAAGGGTGCCGATGATCTGCAGCAGGGTGGTCTTGCCTGCGCCGCTGGCGCCGACGATGGCCACCACCTCCTTCTCCCTGACCTCCAGGTCGATACCCTTAAGCACCTTCAGATCTCCGTAGGATTTGAGTATTCCGGATACTTTTATCATGCTATACTGTTTTCCGCTTCACTTGCGGAAGCACTGTTCTTTTTCCTGTTCCCGGCAGTAACCCTCGCCGCCCTCTCCTTTTTGCTGCTCTTGCTTATCTCCCTGTTTATCTCCCCGGTTGTCTCATTCATCTCCCTGCTGATATCCTGTGCAGTCTCGTTGATGTCATCAGCAATCGGTTTTGCCACATCGTCAATCTCGTGGCGGACATTCTCGCTGACCTCATCGATATCCTTCTGCACGCTCTCCTTCACCTCGGTAAAGTCTTTCTGAACCGAGTCTGCCATGTCACCGAAATCCTTCCTGATGTCTTCAGTGCTCTCCTCAAACTCGCGCTTGATGTCGTCAGTGGCATTCCGCACCTCACGTACACCCCTGCCCATGGTTCGCACGATGTCCGGCAGCTTGTCGGCACCGAAAAGCACGAGGATCACAATCATGATGATGATTATCTCCTGTCCGCTTATGAAGAGTAGCATTCCCATCCGCAACCTGACGTTTGTACGGCAAACTTACATAAAAACAGTTGAATTTCTACAGGCAAGTAAAAATCAGGGCTGCTGCCGGAGGGTACAAGATCAGGTTGGAATTACACCGCTAACAAGAACACCGCCCCCCAATGTCGGCGGACGCCCGGGACTCTCACCCTGCAGTTATCGCTCCTGCCGGGCAGATGTGACCGAGGCTGCCTTCTTGGGGCAGCCTCGTGTCTGATGCCGTAACCGGCAGGTTTTTCTTCCTGATGTTATCAGCCATAAACCGGCAGGAAATTTTACCCCGGTTTCAGCTGTCGTTAACCGGCTATCTTTTTCTTCTGTCCGTCAGCGGGCTGGACCTCTTTCTCCTCTCCCTTCCGGCGGCGCATCGTTTCATAATAGATTGGGGTGGCAACGAACAGCGATGAGTACGTTCCAACCGCAATACCCAGCAGCAGTGCGAAGACAAAGCCTCTGATCACCTCTCCACCGAAGATGAAGATTGCGAGCAGGACCATAATGGTAGTCATTGAGGTGTTGATTGTACGCACCAGGGTGCTGTTCAGCGCCAGGTCAATAACCTCCTTGCGCGGCCTCTTCCGGAATATGGGAAGGTATTCCCGTATCCTGTCAAAGATGATAACCGTATCGTTGACGGAGTACCCAACCACAGTAAGTATTGCCGCAATGAATGCCTGGTCGATATCCATGGAGAATGGCATTATGCCGTAGAACAGTGAGAAGATCCCGAGTACTATCAGCACGTCATGCACCAGTGCGGCGATAGCCCCAAGGCCATATTGCCAGTTCCTGAACCGGAGCAGTATGTAGAGGAACATTCCTACCAGTGCAAATAATATTGCCCATATGGCTTTCACCGTTATATCACGTGCGATTGTCGGACCCACTGTCTCAGAGCTCTTGAGATTGTTCTCGAGGAATGTATCCTTATCCGGGTTACCTGCCAGCCCTTTGAGGCCTTCATATATAATGTTGTCGACCTCCGCCTGTGCGCCCGGGTCTTCCACCTTGTACTTGGTGCTTATCTTAACCTGGTTGTCAGAACCGTAGGTCACTACCACCGGTGATGATTCCAGACCCGGAGCAAGAAGCTGGGCTACATCTGATGTTGCCACCGGCTGGTCAAAGCTTACAACATAGGTACGGCCTCCAACAAAGTCTATACCCCGGCTCAGTCCGCGTGTTGAAAGTGAGATGACACTGGCTAAAATAAGTATAGTGGATATTACATAGCCGACCTTGCGCAGGTTAACGAACCTGACATGCGTATCCTTAAGGAAGTTGGCTGTGGTCTTTGAGGTAAACAATATATTACGGTTTCTCTTAAGGAGCCCGTCATATACCATCCGCGAAAGAAGCACGGAGGTAAAGAGAGAAGTGACGATACCAATGATCAGTGTTGTGGCAAAACCTTTGATAGGGCCGGTACCGAAGACATACAGGATGACACCTGTAATTATGGTTGTCAGGTTACCGTCAATGATGGCCGAATATGCATTGCTGTAGCCGTCGGCGATGGCCTGCTTCACACCCTTTCCAGCTCTGAGCTCTTCCTTGATCCTTTCAAAGATAAGTACATTGGCGTCGACAGCCATACCGAGGGTAAGGACGATACCTGCGATACCTGGCAGTGTCAGGACGGCGTTCAGTGAAGCCAGCACCCCGAAAATCAGAAAGATGTTCAGAAGCAGCATCATGTCCGCCACCGTTCCTGCCGAGCGGCTATAGAAGAATATCATATAGAGCAGCACGATGACGAATGCCACAATGAACGATTTCAGTCCGCTGTCTATTGCTGCCTTACCCAGTGAGGGACCTACAACGGTATCCTGGATGATACGGGCCGGAGCCGGCATCTTTCCTGATTTAAGGATATTTGAAAGGTCCTCTGCCTCCTCCAGGCTGAAGTCGCCTGTTATCTCAGTGTTGCCGCCGGCTATCTCGTTCTGGACCCTGGGGTATGATCTCACGTATCCGTCGAGGACTACAGCTATGCAGCGCCCGATGTTGTCACGGGTCATCCGCTGCCATATTTTTGCCCCTTCGGCGTTCATAGAGAAATCGACCTTGATGTCAGTGCCGGTCACCCCGGTTGAGGGGCGGGCGGAGGTCACAACGTCACCTGACAGGGGAGCACGTCCGTCGCGTGTAGTTATCTTGATGGCGTGCAGCTCATACAGGGTATTGGTCTCATCATACTTGTAGGGGTTCTGGCTCCAGTAGAACCTCAGCTCCCTGGGGAACATCGCTTTCACCTGGTTCATTGCCAGGTAGGCATTTACAGCTGCAGTATCTTTGCCTGCGGTAAAGCCGACGAGGCTGCCGGGCACCGGTTGTCCGTCCTGTGAAACGTTAGGCCGTAAAAGTCCGAAGAGCGGGTTCTGGCGCGTAAACTCCTCAAGGGTCGAGGCCTCCGCAGCGGCAGCGGTATCACTGCTGACCATGTCAAGCAACGACCTGTCCTCAGCAGCAGTGGTGTCCTGCTGAGCACCGGCGACAGTATCAGCGGCTGATGCAACATTCTCATCAACCTGGATAGAACTCAGGAACTCATTGGCCTGCATGAGGTAACCGATAATCTCCGAGGTTTCATAGGTCTCCCAGAACTCGAGGTTGGCCGTTCCCTGCAGCAGGTCACGCACACGCTGTGGGTCCTTCACGCCCGGAAGCTCTACAAGGATGCGTCCGCGAGGCTGCAGATGCGAAATATTGGGCTGCACAACACCGAAACGGTCAATCCTGTTGCGGAGCACGTTGAAGGCATTGTCAATCGCCAAATTAGCCTCTTCTTCCAGAACCTTCCGTACATCATCGTTGGTGGAATTGAAGTTTATACGGTCTCTGAGTTCAACGGTGCCAAAGATGCCGGCTAGCCTGGCGTTGGGGTCTATCTCTTCAAATGACCTGATGAACAGGGTGATGAAATCCTCATTTGCACCTGCCACCTGTCTCTGCCTGGCCTGCACCATCGCATCGTTAAATACCTTGTCACTGCTGTAGCCTGAAAGGGCCCTTACAATATCCTCAACCGAGATCTCAAGTACAACGTTCATCCCGCCCTTAAGGTCAAGACCAAGGTTTAGCTCCTTCGACTGTACCTCTTTGAAGGTGTTGCCCAGAAAACCCCACTCCGACTTGGGCAAGGAGGCTATTGAGTCAATGTATCTAAGCTCCTTGTTAAGATCGCCTGCCGCATATTCCCTGGCTTCCTTCTTGACGTTGTACGATGATATCGTAAAGGAGAGCTGGTAAATGCAAACCAGGATCAGGGCGACAGCCAGAGCCGAAATTAATCCTTTGTTCTGCATCTGTATCCTCTTTTAAAATTGTTGATTGTGTGTGAATCGCTTAATTATTACGAGGCGCAAATATATAACTTTATTTTCTGAAAGCGTCATTAAATAAGCAAAACTGCCGGCAGTAGCCGGCAGTTTGCGGGAATGCTGTTTCAGCTATTCCACAAGCCTCTCGTAATCGGTCTCCAGCGGCTTGCGGTTGACAAAGTCATACAGTGTCAGTGCCCGCAAATTGAAGTAGTACGTCCAGTAGTTGTTCAGTGCCTGGATATAATTGCGTCTGTTCTGGTCTTTCTTGGTGTCGGCATTGTTCAGCTCAAGGACGTCAATCTTCCCAATCAGGAACCGCTGTTTGGTGACCTCGAACATCTTGGCCGCCACAGTATCAGACTTGGCGGCAATGAATACCTGGTTTCTCTGCAGGTTGAACTGCTGGACATCAAGCAGGAGGTTCTGTTCAAAGTCGATCCGCGACTGTTCCACCTGCATGCGGGTCAGCTCCTCACTCGACTGGGCCATCTTGTATCTTCCTCGCCCCAGTCCCCAGTCGAGTATGGGCAGCGTAAATCCCACCCTGATTGTCTGCTGCTGGTTGGGCTGGTCATAGGCCATATCAAGCAGCGGATCCTGGTCGCGTAGACCGTATGATGCCGTAAGGTTGGCGTTGAGGCCCTTCTCGGCCTTCGCCTGTGCCACTGAGCTCTGAGCTTCTACCAGCTGCCGTTCCAATGCTATCAATTCAGGATTGTTCTCCTCGGCCAGTCTCAGCACCTCGCTGACTTCGACCTCCAGGTCAGGTACCTGACTGGGGATGATAAGCTCGAGACGCAACGACTGGTTAAAGCCGAGGAATGACCGAAGCTTCAGCTCCCTGTCACGCAGGTTGGTCTCAGACTCATTGATAGCCGTGCCGGCATTCAGGTATGACAGCTCCATCTGCAGAAGCTCATCCTCCGCAATAGTGCCCAGGTTGTATCTCCCCCGGGCAATCTGGTAAAGAGTGTCGGCATTCTGCATGTTGGTCTCGGCAATCTCCCTGTTGATCTGTGCCAGAGCCAGGTTGAAGAAGTACTGCACAGCCATCATATGAACGTTTTCAACATCACTGAGGTAGGTCTTGCGTGCCTCTTCGTACTTGAGGGGCTCAATCTTCTTCTGCCATTTGAGCTCATTGTACCTGAAGAGCGGCTGTGTCAGCCTGACGTTCAGCGGGGCAGAGATATATTTGTTTGCATTGCGCTCGAAATCGCGTTCGAAGGTGAGATCCGACACCAGTGATATCGACCCTCCCGTTAACCCGATGTTCTGAGCCAGGGCCATCGAGCCCGATGTCTGAAGTATATTGGTTGATGCATAGTCATACTGCTCAGTCACCGAGTTCCATACCCTGCTGTAAGCCGTACTGTAGTCGGGCAACTGCCCCGTCAGCGTGAGCGCTGGCCGGTATTCGGCAACAAAGGTGCGGTACTGCCAGTAGCTGGCACGAAAACGGTGCTTGGCAATGAGGGCATAGGGCGACTGCTCTTCGGCCAACCTGATCACCTCATCAAGCGTGAGTTGCCTGGTCTCCTGTGACATCAGGTTGGTACTGAAGAGTGAAGCTATTATAACCGCTATTGATAAAATTCTTATTCTTTGCATAGCTCTGATTTATTCATAACGAAGTGATTCGATGGGATCTCTCTCCGAGGCCCTCTTGGCCGGTGAATAGCCGAAGATCACGCCGACAGCCGCTGATACGCCAAAGGCTACCACCACCGAAAAGAGTGATATGATGGTGGTAATACCCGCTATCTCCTGTATGAGCACTGCCAGGATAATGCCCAGGAAGACACCGATGAAGCCCCCGGTGACACTTATCAGTACAGCCTCAGAGAGAAACTGCACAACGATATCCATCTTCTTGGCACCGATAGCCATTCGCGTGCCTATCTCCTTGATCCTCTCCATCACCGAGGCAAACATGATGTTCATGATGCCTATGCCTCCCACTATCAGCGAGATACTGGCTATGGCACCGAGAACGATATTGAATATGTCTTTTGTTCTCTGCTGCTGTTTGAGCAGCAGTTCTGGCACCGTGATCTCAAAGTCCTTGACACCTGAGTGTCTCCTCAGCATCATCCTGCTCAGCACCTCGGTAGTGGGTGTCAGCTGTTCGGTCTCCCAGACCTGCACAACGATCTTGTCAAGCTGGTTGTAGTTGGTCTCGGCACCTGAGGCATCGGAGCCGCTGACAACCACCCTGGCCCTGTGTCCGCCACCGAATATCTGTACTGAAGTGGCCTGGGTGGCCAGCTTGGTGTTTACCAGTGCCCTGTTCTGATAACGCATAAGCATCGTCTTTATAGGGATGTAGACGTTGTCATTGTATACGTTGACGCCCTGCTCCTCAAAGCCTGTCAGTGAGACGTTGGTCTTTTCAAGCACCCCTATCACCTTAAGCCATACATTGTCAAACTTCAGGTACTGACCTATCGGATCCACCTGGCTGAAAAACTTCGCCCTGATATTTGCTCCTATTATGCAAACCTGTATCCCGTGTTCTTCCTGGTAATCGTTGAAGAACATCCCCTGGGCGAGAGGCAGGTTGTACAGCTCAAAGTAGTCGTTGGAAACACCCACCAGCTTGGCTGAGTATCTCATGCCGCTAAGTACTATTGTGGAATTGAATGATATCTCGGGACTGATTCTTCTGACAGAAGGGATTGCACTGCGTATTGCTTCCACATCAATGAGGGTAAGTCCTCTTGAAAACTTGTTGAGCTGCATCTCGCCCTCATTGCTCTCCTCGCTCTTTTCCTGTACGATGGGACTGATGAGGATGTTATTGACCCCGACCATCTTTATCTGCTCGAGTATCTCCTGCTGCGCCCCGTTGCCTATCGCCAGCATGCTGATTACCGCAGCCACGCCAAAGATTATGCCCAGCGCAGTCAGAATGGACTTTAGTTTGTTGGACAGGATAGACTCAACAGCAATGCGTATATCGTGGCCGTATCTCTTGAACATTTTGCTCCTCCGTTTTGTGCCTGTTTTGTTCCGGGATTAACCTAACGGTTTCGGATGACCACCTGCTGCCGCACGGTGGTATCCGATGCTGCGGCTGCGGCTCCCGCTCTTCCCTGTCCTGCTCCGGTGCCGCCGGCACCTCTCATCTGAAGCATGGCCTCCCGCTGCTCAGGCGTCAGGCTCTGCATGTACTCACGCATCTGTTCCGGGGTCATATCAGCCGGCATGCCTTCTCTCTTCCTGCCGTTCTGCTGCTGGAGCTTATCCTCTTCCTCCCTCAGCCTCTTGCGCTCCTTGACCGTTGCGATAAGATCTTCACCCATCAGCTTGAACCTGTCGACTCCCTCCGGGATGGAGAGATACAGTTTCTCACCGACATCAACTCCCTGCTCCACAATCACATCATTCTCATTCGATTCACCAAGCACAACCACCTGGCGTGTGCCTCCTTTTGTATATACCATCGGGACGCTGTCCAGGCTTGCGAAGACAGTCTCCAGCGGCACATAGAGGACATCACTGAATGTCTGCGTTATTATCTGGTTGCCGGTAGTCATCGAAGGCCTCAGAATAGGATCGGATCCATCAACCTTGATTATCACCTCGAACACCTTGGCGTCAGTGTTGGGCAACTGCTCGCCGATGTTGGCCACGCTTGTCACAACACCAGTGTATGATTTCTCGGGGAAGGCATCAACGGTTAGCCTGACCTCCTGGCCAACCTTGACCTTGCTGACGTCAATCTCATTGACATAGGTCTTTGAGATCATTGAGGAGAGGTCCGGAAGGGTAGCCACCACGGGATCCCAGGGACTTATCTCTGAACCCACCTTGCGCTTGGCGCCGCCCCATTCTCTTTTGTATATGACCATTCCGTCAGAAGGTGCACTTATCACAAATTTCTTGATTATATCTTCCATCTCTTGAACCTTCCTGCGTTGCTTGGCCAGCTGGATCTCGGTATCCCTGATGTCCGCCCTGGCCTGACGCACCTTCAGGTCATAGTTGCTGCACGACTGCTCATAGGCTCTCTGGGCTTTGTCAAGAGATATCTGCGCCTGCCTGATGGTGGTAGGTGGTTCATACTTCGACTGCTCCAGGGTGATCTCCGCCTCTTCCATGTTGAACTTCAGATTGACAAGATCATCTCTAAGGTTGCCCAGGGTGATGGTGGTGTCAAGCTGCTTCTTAAGCAACTCCGTCTCCAGCGACTCCTGCCTGTCAAGCTCGTCTTTCAGAGTGTTGTCAACACTCGACCGGTCGAGTGTAGCGACATAATCTCCTGCCTCCACCTCGGTTCCCTCAGGAATAAGATCCTGTATCTTGATGCCCCCGAACCTCATGTTTCTGCTGGCGAGCCCTTCCGGGCCCTTTATGTCTGTTGAAAACTCAGCCTGCAACTCCCCGGTTGTTGTGACAACGATTTCAAAATCGCCCTGTTGGACCTCAGCAAACAGGATGCCCGGGTCTTCCTTGCTGGACAGTTTGCTGATCACGATCATCGCAACAATTGCAACTGCGACAACGATCGAGGTAATGATAATAGTCCTTTTCATCTGCGGATATCTCTTTTAAATTTTAATGCCGTGAAATTATTATAAATAAATGCTTCAATGTTTGATTTAAGTAAACATTAACTTTCATTAACGTAACAGTATGGGTAAGATACAAAAACCGTTCAAAAGATTAAAATCACCCCTCTGCAGGAGCATATTTTACAGTTTTTTAACAATATCTGTCACATTGGCTGCCAGCTTTTCTGCTCTCTCCCTGTCTCTCTCCTCGGCATAAACACGGATTATAGGCTCAGTGTTCGATTTGCGTATCTGCACCCATCCGGAGGGGAGGTCAAGTTTGATGCCGTCACGGATATCCTGGGAGGCCTCAGGGTATTCCCTGGCAAGCACCCTGCACAGTTCTGCCAGATCTGTATCCCCCGTCAGTTCAACCCTCTTCTTGGCAATAAAATAGTCGGGGTATCGGCGCCGCAGGCTGCTGCACGATATTTTCTCATGTGCCAGGTGTGTCAGGAAGAGAGCTGCGCCTGCAAGCGCGTCCCTGCCGTAGTGCAGTGCGGGGTATATCACACCACCGTTGCCTTCGCCGCCGATGACAGCTCCTGTGCGCTTCATCTCAGCCACCACGTTTACCTCCCCCACCGGGGCGGAGCTGTATGTGCATCCGTGACCCTCAGTAACATCTCTCAGGGCTCTTGTCGACGACATGTTGGAGACGGTGGGTCCCTTGCTGTGTGACAGTACATGATCGGCCACGGAGACCAGGGTATATTCCTCTCCGAACATCGATCCGTCTTCACAGACAATCGCCAGGCGGTCGACATCCGGATCGACCACGAAGCCGAGATGGGCTCCCTCCTCCCTCACTACACGCGAAATATCGCCGAGATGCTCCGGCAAAGGCTCGGGATTGTGCGGGAAGAGGCCCGTAGGCTCACAGAAGAGCTCTATGACCCTCTTAACCCCGAGTGCCTTGAGGAGGGCAGGCATGGCCAGTCCGCCAACGGAATTTACCGCATCTACGGTCACGGTGAAGCCGGCAGCGGCAATGGCCTCGACGTCAACCAGGGGCATGGCAAGAACAGCCTCAACATGCTTTTCAGTCCAGCCCGGGTCACCTGTCTGTTGGCCCAGGTTATCATAGCTCACATAGTCAAAATCCTCCCTCTCTGCGATGGCAAGAACCTCCCTGCCGTCAGCGTCGCTGAGAAACTCCCCCGCCTCATTCAGTAGCTTCAGGGCATTCCACTGTGCGGGATTGTGGCTGGCAGTGAGTATTATCCCTCCTCCGGCCCCGAGTCCTGTCACCGCAATCTCAACCGTCGGGGTGGTCACCAGGCCTGTATCAACAACATCTATACCCACGCTCCGCAGTGAGGCATTCACCAGTGCCGCCACCATCTCACCCGAAACCCTGGCATCCCTGCCGGTAACCACCTTATGGGCTCCCTTGCCGCGGCGTTTAAGCCAGGTGCCATAAGCTGAGGAAAATTTTACGATATCGGGTGGGGTGAGTGACTCGCCGGGCCTGCCGCCAATGGTCCCCCTGATGCCGGAGATGGATTTTATCAGTGCCATTTTCAGTTTGTTTTATCCGACTGCAAAGGTGCGAAAAAGATCGGGGAGAAAACCGTTAATTAGTTGTAAATTTGCACCCTGAAAAATAATGAGCATGAGTAAAATGTCGGGAAAACCGTCACAGAGAAGATCCGCGGGGGGGACCGCGCGCAAGACGGGAACAGCGCCCGGGAGGGCATCAGCCGGGAGGAGAGCCACCGGGGTCCCCGGGCCAGAAGCCGCGGGAGCGGAAGGGAGGAGACCAGCCGGGAAGAGAGCCACCGGGGTCCCCGGGCCAGAAGCCGCGGGAGCGGAAGGGAGGAGACCAGCCGGGAAAACTGCGGGGTCACCCGGGAGGAGAAGCGCCGGACCCTCACAGAGAAGATCCGCGGGATCTGCTGAAAGCAGACCGGAAAGGTCAACCGGACCGAGAGCCGCGCGAGCATCCAGGCCGGGAGAAACCGGGGCACCTCCGGGGAGAACGGCCACCTCAGCCGGAAAGAGAACTCCCACCTCAGCCGGAAAGAGAACTCCCGGAGCAGCATCGGGTAAACATCCCGGGGCAGCAGGAAAGAGAACTGCACCAGCACCCGGCAGAAGAGTTGCCGCAGGCCCCGGAAGGAGAAGAACCGCCGCGCCCGGAAGAACAGCTACCGCAAACCCCGGCAATAGAGGTAATGTTGGCCCCGGAAGGAGAAGAGCCGCCGCGCCGCCGGCCGCAGAGCCTATGAGACTCAACAAATACATCGCCAACAGCGGCCTCTGCGCCCGGCGTGAGGCTGACGAGCTTATCAAAAGCGGACACGTCACCGTCAACGGCGTCAAGGTCACCGATATGGGCGTCAAGGTGAAACTCTCCGATAATGTTGAATATAAGGGCAAGAAGATAACCCCCGAAAAAAAGGTCTATATCCTGCTCAACAAACCCAAAGGCTACGTCACCACCGTCAAGGACCCCCACGCCACCGATACGGTGCTCGACCTTGTCAGAGACGCCACCGGCGAACGGATATACCCCGTCGGCAGGCTCGACAAATCGACCACAGGAGTACTGCTGCTCACCAACGACGGCGACCTGGCAGGCAGGCTGACCCACCCGAAATACGAGGTCAGAAAGGTATATCATGTTTTTGCCGATAAAGAGATCACCAGGCATGATATGGAGAAGATCGTTGAGGGCGTGGAGCTTGAAGACGGAACAGTGAGCGCCGACGCAATATCATACCCTGATCCTGACGATCACACCCAGGTGGGACTGGAGATACACTCCGGACAGAACAGGGTGGTGCGACGCATCTTCGAGAAGCTGGGCTACAGTGTCTGGAAACTCGACCGTGTCAGCTTCGCCGGCCTGACAAAGAAAAACCTTCAGCGCGGTACATGGAGATTTCTCACTGCCAAGGAGGTCAGCATGCTGAAGAGAGGCATTTACAAGTAGATGGAGAAA
This sequence comes from Bacteroidales bacterium, assembly GCA_029210565.1. Classification (GTDB taxonomy): domain Bacteria; phylum Bacteroidota; class Bacteroidia; order Bacteroidales; family VadinHA17; genus SR-FBR-E99. Next base: position 59,186 of record JARGFQ010000002.1, on the reverse strand, counting down.
GCGATGGAGCACAGGTCAGGATTTGTTAACATACTTGGCAACCCCAACGTGGGCAAGTCAACACTGCTGAATGTGCTCGTCGGCCAGCGCCTCTCCGTTGCCACAGCCAAGGCACAGACCACCAGGCACAGGATCATGGGCATACTCTCCGGTGAAGACTACCAGATAGTATACTCCGACACCCCCGGCATTCTCAACCCGAAGTACAGGCTTCAGTCGGTCATGATGCGCTCCGTGGAATCAGCACTCGAGGATGCAGACCTGATACTGTACGTCACCGATGTGGTTGAGACAATTTCGAAAAACGAATCCCATCTGAACAGAATACTCGCCTCCCCTGTCGACAAAATAATAGTAATCAACAAGATAGACCTCACTGACCAGTCCGGGCTCGAGAAACTTGTTGCGACATGGAACACGATGGCACCGGGTGTGCCGGTCTTCCCGGTCTCGGCCGTAAACAGGTTCAATACTGACAACCTCCTTCGGGAGGTCATCGAACGTCTGCCGCCCGGACCGCCATACTTCCCGAAAGACCAGCTTACCGACCGTTACGAACGGTTTTTTGTAACGGAAATCATCAGGGGAAAGATCTTCGAACAGTACCAGAAGGAGATCCCATACTCCGTGGAGGTGGAGATCGAAAGCTACACCGAGGAGCCTGCCCTGAACAGGATAGCGGCCGTGATATATGTGGTGCGCGAGAGCCAGAAAGGAATCATTATCGGGCATAAAGGCTCCAGGCTTAAACGCGTGGGGACAGAAGCGAGAAAGGAGATGGAGGATTTCCTGGGCAAGAAGGTTTTCCTGGAGATGCATGTCAAGGTGGCACCTGAGTGGCGCGATAACCCCCGCATGCTTAAGAAGTTTGGTTATATGTAGTCCCAAGAATTGACAATGAGTAAGATAGCAGCAATAGTAGGCCGCCCCAACGTGGGCAAATCAACCCTCTTCAACCGGCTCACCGAGAGTCGTGACGCCATAGTCAATGAGGTGAGCGGGGTGACGCGCGACAGGCACTACGGAAAGGTCACATGGAACGGGGTGGAGTTCTCGGTCATTGATACCGGCGGTTTCGTGGAGAACTCGGCAGATATCTTTGAGAGCGAGATCAACAGGCAGGTGAAACTGGCCATCAGTGAAGCCGATGTGATCATCTTCATGGTTAACGTTGAAGACGGCATCCATGAGCTTGACAAGTCTGTCGCGGAGCTGTTGCGAAAGACGCAGAAGAAGGTGATTCTCGTGGTCAACAAGGTCGACAACAACCAGCGCCTGCTTGAGGCAGCTGAGTTTTACGGACTGGGACTGGGCGACTATTTCACCGTCAGCTCTGTGAGCGGCAGCGGCACCGGAGATCTGCTCGACGAGGTTGTGCAACAGTTCCCGGACATACCTGACGAAACTGCCGAAGAACTGCCAAGGGTGGCAGTGGTGGGACGCCCCAACGTGGGTAAGTCGTCACTGGCCAACACACTGCTGGACGAAGAGAGAAATATTGTCACACCTGTGGCTGGTACCACCCGCGACTCCATTGACAGCCTCTACAATAAATTTAACTACAGATTTTACCTGGTTGACACTGCAGGCCTGCGCAAGAAAGCCAAAGTAGATGAGGATATAGAGTTCTACTCAATCCTCAGGTCCGTCAGATCAATCGAGGAGAGCGACCTATGCCTGCTGCTGATCGACGCCACCCGCGGGGTTGAATCACAGGACCTCAGCATCCTCAACATCATCCAGAAGAACAATAAGGGTGTCATTGTCCTTGTCAACAAGTGGGACCTGGTAGAGAAAGAGACCAACAGCGCACGCGATGTCGAGGCAGAGATCAGGTCACGCACGGCTCCCTTCACCGACTACCCGGTGCTCTTCATCTCTGCCATAACCAGGCAGAGGGTACACAAACTGCTGGAGCTTATCATGGAGGTATATGAGAACAGAAGAAGAAAGATCCCCACATCGAAACTCAATGAAGTGATGCTGGAACACATAGCCAAAACACCTCCTCCCTCACTCAAGGGCAAACACATAAAGATCAAGTATGTGACCCAGCTCCCTGCCGCATATCCGACTTTCGCATTCTTCTGCAACTTCCCCCAGTATGTCAAGGAATCATACCGGCGGTATATTGAAAACAGGCTAAGGGAGAGCTTTAATCTTACCGGCGCACCTGTAAAAGTCTATTTCCGGAAAAAATGAATTACTCCCCACAGCAAATCCGGACTCCGGTTCTGTTTCAAATTTGATTGCCAGATATCAAGGGATTTTATGTAAGTTTGGTGTGGTTTTTGAGGCAATAACGATTCTGAAAGGCATGAAAAGAACAACGGTAATATTGTTTCTGGCTGTCGTCCTGGCAATAGGATCATGCACTCCTGTTGAGAAGCTGCCGCCTGAACCGATGGTTGAATTCAGGAGCTTCACCCTCTTTGATACCGTTGACATTCTGGGCAACCTCTCCAGGGCGGGCAGACTGGCTTTTTACTTTGAAGACGGCGACGGTGATGTGGGGCTCGATGACCCTACCGACCCGCTTTATGAGCCTTCCAGCAACCTTTTCATGCAACTCTACCGCAAAAACGGTGACAACTTTGAACTTGCCGATCCCTCAGATCCCCTGTACCCATCAGAGTACCGCATCCCCTATCTTGAATCCGGCGGTCAGAACAAGATACTCAAGGGCACCATTGAAGTAACGATGATCTATTTCCTCTACAACGAAAGTGATACTGTCTACTACGACTTCTGGATCAGCGACCGCGGAGGGAACCTGAGCAACACCGCCACTACCTGTGTGATCAGCCTGGGAGAGAACGGCACCTGCGGGGAGGAGTGATCATAAATTCACTTACATCATCTAACCAGCAGCCAGCTGTTTTCGGAACAGGATTATCAGACTTTCTGGCCCACCAAAAGAATATAGACTAACTCATTCCCCGGGGCAGGCTTATCATACCTTCAGCCCCATGAACAGAACGTCGTCGACCTGCTCATTCTCCCCCTGCCATTCATAGAAGAATTCCCTCACCTGCTTCTCCTGCTCCTGCATTGGCAGTGATCTGATGTCATCTATGAGCATCTTCAGCCTGCTGACCTTCATCTTCTTGCCTCCCTCACCCCCGAACTGGTCGCAGTAGCCGTCAGTGAAGAGATAGACTATGTCTCCCTCCCTGAGGTGATACTCCTGGTCGTCAAAGAATTTCTCGGAATACGATTCACCTCCCACCGATGAGCGGTTGCCCCTGACATAGTGCTGCTCGCCGTCGATGACGAGTATCACCGGCCTCATGGCCGAAGCAAAGACCAGGTGCCTTGTCCGGATATTGAACTCGCACACCACGATATCCATGCCATCGTTGGAGGCTTCAAGCTCCTGGTTCTGGTTCAGGGTTGAGAAGATCTGCCTGTCAAGTTCATGCAGCACCTGCGACGGCCTGGTCATCTTCTTCACGGTGATGATATCCTGCAGCAGTGCGGTGCCGATCATTGACATGAAGGCCCCCGGCACTCCGTGGCCCGTGGAGTCGGAGCAGACAACCATGAACCTGTCCTTGTCGATCCAGTCGAACCAGAAGAAGTCGCCGCTGACAATGTCACGCGGCAGGAAGAAGACGAAGGCATCGTTGAAGACGGTAGCCAGCCTGTTTGTATCGGGGAGCACGCTGCTCTGTATTCGCTTGGCGTAGGTGATGCTCTCTGTAATGTCAAGGTTCTTCTGTGCCAGCTCCTCCTTCTGCTGATAGACCTCTGCAGTACGTTTGCGCAACTCACTCTCAAGGAATTCACGCTGTTTCCTGTGGGCTCTCTCACGGAGCCTGATGACCACCCAGGCTGCTGCTGCTACCAGTGCCAGTACTGAAAGAATAAACCACCATCTCTCAGTGAAAGGCTTCTGTATCAACAGGCTGAATGATGCGGCGGAGGCATTGTCGGGGGCATCTCTTGTAAAAGCCTCCACAGCAAACCTGTAGTGGCCGTCACTGAGCCTGTAGGTGACAGACCTGTCAGTTGTCACCTCTCCCCATCCCTCGTCAAAATTCTCGAGCCTGCTCCTGTATATTACATTGAGAGGATCGCGAAGCGAAATACCCGCATACTTAATTCCTATGGTATATGATGACCTGTACGGAAGAGAGTAACTCTCGCGAAGCGGGTATTCGGTGTTGTTTATTACCACGGAGACTATCACTGCCTGGGGCTGAGCTGTGCTCATCTCATCAAGCGAGGCACGATATTCCACGACGCCCTCTGTCGTGCCCACATAGATATTACTGTCCGGCGTCTCAGCCATGGCATTGGACAGGCAATCGCCCACCACTCCGAACTCAGTACTGAAGGTCCTTATCGACCCGGAGGCGGGATTGATGATTGAGAATCCCTTCTCATGCCCTGTCCAGATGCGGCCGTCAGAGGCGATCAGGGTGCTGTAGCTGTAGTTTGACAGCATGCCGTCGGCAGTGGAAAAGTTATATACTGTGTCTGCGGTAAAGAGAAACAGTCCGTTGCCTAGCGTTCCCGCGCAGATGGTCCCGTCAGGTGCAACGTTGATACTGTTGATGCGGTTTCTCATCGGCCCGTCCATAACCAGGCCCTCGGTGCGCACTCCTCCCGTAATATGTATGTAACATAGCCTGTCGGTCTCTGTGGCCACCAGCACCTCTCCCGGCCTGTTCGCCACCACCTGCGACACGTTGTTGTGCGGAAGCATCTCCCAGGTGGTGTAATGGGCCTTCTGCTCCCCTGATTCCCTGTCGAGCAGTACTACCCCGTTCATTGTTGCCAGCCATATATTATCACCGTCAGGGGCTATTGAGTTGATGCGGTTCTGTGCCGGGTTGCCGGAGCGGTAGAGCTGCCTCAGCGCACCGTCGGGCTCCATCAGCCAGAGTCCCGAACCTGCAGTTCCAATCAATATGTTTCCTGCCTCATCCGCTGCCCACGAGGCTATGCCAGTGCCGCCGGTCCTTGCCGTCAGAGGCCGGAAGTTTTCAAATTCGCCGGTCTCCGGATTGTAGTCATAGAGCCCGTTGCGGGTCCCCATCACTCTCTTTCCGCCGGACATGCCGATGAAGTTTATTTCCTTGTGTGCGGCAGGGAAATGAAACGAAAATGCGTTTGTGGTTACGGCAGCCAGGCCCTTGTTGAAGAGCCCTATCCACAGGTTGTTCTCACGGTCGCGGAAGACCGTTCTTATGTCATTGTCAGCCAGTCCGGAAGCGATGTCATAGGCCGGCTCCGTTATCCATGAAGAGTAATCTTCGCTGAAAACGGTCCTGAGCACTCCTGCCTCACGGGTGGCTACCAGCAGCGACCTGTCGCCTGAGGCAACCAGGTCAGGTATCCGCAGGTTCATGAAGGTAGTGTCGGTGACAGACTCGGCTCTCATCACGCCGTCAGCGCGCCTGATCATATAGAGACCCGCACCGTCGGTACCGGCAAACCAGGTGTTCAGGTCCATCTGCTTCACCGTCTGCACCCAGGTGTACTCCAGCTCCGGAAATGTGTGGCTGATGACAGCATCGTTCCCGCTGACAGCGATAAGATGAAGGTTATCCTGCGTGGCAGCCAGCACGGTGTCCCGTCCCGCGAAGGAAATGTCAAACAGTATCAGTTCCTCAGGCAATGACAGCCGGGTGATTTTCTCACCTCCGGCATCCGACCTGTATATCCCCCTGGTCTGGGTGATGATCCATATCCTGCCGTCGGGACCTTCGGTAATGCGGTTTATCCTGTCAGCCTCAAGCCCCGTCACACGCTCGGGGAAGCCCCCCGGGTCTGCGGTGAAGAGTGATCCGTCAGTCAACCCCACCCACATAGTGCCACCGGCATCACAGAAGAGGGCATTGGGATAACCTGTTGAGAGGGTGTCAGGCAGGACCACGGGGTGAAAATCAAACCCGTCATAGCGGTAGAGCCCGGTCTCCAGGCCAACCCACAGCAACCCGCCTCCGTCCTGTTCTATGACATTGAGGTAACTGCCGGGCAGGCCGGTGTTGACGTCATAAGTCCTATAACTGTATGTCTGGGCCTCCGCCTGGTACGGCAGCAGAAGCTGTACCATGAAGATACAGAAGAGTGCCGCTGAAATGCCTGCGTTTCTGATCATGCCTATCTCTTGGGGACGACCTTTATCCGGGGTTTATAGACTGGCACACCACCTATCGGTGCGCTGAAGAACTGAAGGTTTTCACCATACTGGTTCTCCACGGTCATCACTACATTATTGTTCTTAACAAGCTCATCGCTTCTCTTGTAGAACCGGAAGTCAAGCGATTTGCCTATCTCTGCCTCCAGGATGGGCATCCTCGCCTCTATCCAGGTGTCTTCACCGGAGAGGGGCAACGACTGTCCCTTGCGTTCAACCGACACAACTATGAATTCGCCGTCATTGTCCCAGTCGAAGTTCCTCTGCCGGATGTAAACACACCCACTGTCAATGAAAGGATAGATATGAGAGACGAATGATGTGTCATTGTTGTTCCACATCCTGAAAGTATATTCATAGGTAAAGGCGTTGGCGCCCTCGATGGGCACATTGGTGTCGGGCCTCCTTGAGAGGGCATACCTGTACAGGTTACCGTCGTCGCCGGTGACGCCGTCACATATAATCTTGAATACGTTGCCGGAGAACTTCGGATAGTATTCACCGTCGGCAGGATTGAACGGCCCGAAGGTGAACCACCGCTCATCAAGCCTGCTGTCTATCCCGAACGCACGGGTTGCAAGCATAATTCCGCTCTTGTAGTTGCCCACCGGGTCTATGCCCTTGGCCTCGGGGTCAGTGTAACAACCCTTGCCACCGTAGACGGAATAGACCATGCGGGTGTCCCAGAAGTTGTTAAGCTCATCGGTCTTACCCCCTATGTCAGGGTCGTAAATCCTGATGTAAAACGGATCCTTGTAATCTTTCGGTAGGGTAAAGAAGAAGGTCTGCGAAAAATCGTCATCTCCCCATGATGTTTCGGCCCTGAGTCCGAAGGTTATCAGAAAGGGTACGTTTTCATCCGGGCCGGGCACCTCCTGGGCGTTGACCCGTGACGGGACGGCAAGGGAAAGGACAAGACTAAGTGACAGTATAATAGGGATAACTCTCATTTTCGTACACAAAAGTAATTAATTTCCTTCAGGGACAACCTCTATGTCCCTGCAGACACAAACCTCCCGGACAACACCTCCCTGGTCAGGTACCGAACTTACTATCAGCTGAATGTTATAGTTGCCAGGTTTATCGTATACCTTGGTGACCTCCAGTCCCGAGGCTGCTGTCTCATCTCCGAAATTCCAGTAGTACCTGTCCGGCTCCATCCCCGGCAGCCAGCTCTCCTTGGCGCTCAGTGCCAGCGGCTCTCCAACGGTGACACTCTCCTGGCAGGTGATGACAGGCTGTTCTATGTCAGTTATCTCAAGCTCATAGGAGGCCTGTCTCTTCTCTATGCCTCCGGTAATGAGGTTCACTATGTCGAGGCTTACATCATACACCCCCGGACCCGGGAAACAGTGCTCGGCTGTTATCCCTTCAGCACCACCACCGTCACCAAAGTTCCAAACCCACTTGAACCTGTTGTCCACTGTGTCGTTCTTCAAAGCCACCTCCTCTATGAACTCGAAGCAGTAGTTGTTCTCCTGGAGCGTGTCGCATGCCGACCACCGGATGATGGTGGAGGTAAAACTGAAAATATCGTCACTGTACTTTCTGCGGTTGGAGGCGAAATAGCCCTCGAGGCCTCCCTGGGCGGCATAGAAGGCAAAGTCGTCAGCCTCCGAGTTAACAGGGTCACCCAGCACTGCAGGCTCTGTCCATGATCCGTACCCCAGGCTGCTGTACCATATATCGAGCCCCCCCGCTCCTCCCGGACGGTCAGAGGCAAAATAGAGCCTTCCCGAACTGTGAAGGAAGGGATGTATCTCCGCATGGGCACTGTTGACATTACTGCCGAGACTCTCGGGCTTCGTCCATCGGCCGTCAATATTCTCGCTCACATATATATCATATTTGCCCTGCCCGCCGGGCATGTCAGAACAGAAGAAGAGATACCTGCCGTCGGCCGAGACGTAGGGGAAAGAGAGGTTATATTCCGGATTGTTGTATTCAAAAGGCTCTGTATTGGTCCACTGCGACCCGTTGCGCTTCGCGGTGAAGATGCCCAGTTTGTTGGCATCTCTTTTCCTGATCTTGCTTCCTTCGGAATAATTCCTGGTAAAATAAAGAGTGTTGCCGTCAGTAGTGACGGAGGCAGGACCGATATTGGCATCCTTGCCGAGGTTCGTGGCAAAACGCCTTGGCCTGTCAGGCTCACCCTCATCATTGAAGGGAGAGAACCAGAGCTCATAGAGGCGTATCCCCTCGAGATTCTTTTTCGTAAGGAAAGGATTGGTCTTCCTGTTGGAACAGAAGAGTATGCCGTCACTCATGATGACAGGTGCCATATCATCTGAACCCGATGAGATGGAGGAGACGTGATAGACCTCAAACGGCTTCATCTCCTGTCCGCTGATGATCATCAGCGGGACAAGCATCAGTGCCACTGTCAGCAGGGTATATCTTATATGCCTCTTCATCATGTCAGAAATATCTTGGTGAAGTTGCACTTACTAAAAACTCAAATTCATACCTCAGTGACACCTCGTGTGTCCCTGTGGTGTAGGTGTTGAGATGCCCGAGCTGATAATCGTATGAATATCCGATCTTGAGCTGAGGTGTCACCTGCAGGTCAAGAAGGGCAACGACGGCCCCCTCGGCTATCCTGTACGATCCTCCTATCCATAGCATGTCCGCAAATATCAGGTTGACGTTGAGATCTGCCTCCAGCGGATCCTGCATTGAATACCTGAGGAGGACAGATGGTTTGACCTTGAAGGCGTCGGCAAACGTTATCAGGGCGCCGGCGGAGAAGTATGTCGTGAACGATTTGTAATCCGGGGTTACCCGGAACTCATCCATCACGTCCCTCCTGTAGGAAAGCAGTGATGGCACCGACAGCCCGGCAAAGAATTTATCGGTATACCAGTAAAATCCCACTCCCATGTTGGGCAGGGTGTATCTCATGTCACCGGTAAGGAGCGGATCGGCAGGATTACCGTCGGGGAACTGCAGGCTGTTGTAGTTGGTGTTACTCAGGTCGACACCACCCTTCAGTCCCATCGACAGTCTTCCCGGCCCTGCCTGGAAGCTGTAGGCGTAGAAGGCATAGATGCCGACATCCTTTGTGACCCCGTATGTCAGGTACTCTGCCATCAGGCCCAGTGCTACCTTCTCCTTCGTGTTGACAGGACTGTGCAGCGACAGGTTATGGAACTGCGGTGCGCCGTTGATACGGGCCCACTGCTTGCGGTACGAGAGGTTGGCGCTCATTGCGCCGCGGCTGCCTGCATAGGCGGGGTTGATCACAAGACCGTTCGTGAGGTACTGGCTCGTTATGGGTGCCTGCTGCGCAGGTATCGCTTGCACGAGAGCCAGCACAACCGCTGTGAGTATGTATACCCTCGCTCTCATGCTATCTCCTGAGTATTATGAAACCGCTGAACTGCGACACAAAGGCTGGGACGGCTGCATCGCGCGCACCACTGATCTTCAGCAGGTAGTAATAGGTACCCTCGGGAGCCTGGTTGCCGTTTAGATCAAGGCCATTCCATGCATTGACGGAATCATCGCTGCGGTAATCCTCGGACCTGTAGACGACTGCGCCGCCGGTGTTGATGATCACCAGCTCGTTGTAGGTGTATTCAAGACCTTCAATATTGAAGTAATCATTTATGCCGTCGCCATTGGGTGTGACACCCTGTGGAATTATCAGCTCGGGTACCGACAGCGTCAAATATACATCGGCCACACACTGCCCGTTCACAACGGAGAAGATGAATTTATTGTCACCGGCGCCCAGTTTAGTCACTTCCGTCACCATCGAGTCAGGTGTGCTGAAGACCGGGTTGCCGTCGCCGGAGCTGAAGTCATAGCTCCATGAGGCGATCCCATCGCCGTCGAAGCTGCCCTCCAGCACTGCCGCATACTGGTACGGAAGAAGCGTTCTGTCATCACCGGCGGTGACGTTGAGAGGCATGATGTCAACATTGACTGTCACTGGCAATGAGATTGAGCTGCAGCAGTCAGCCTCACCCGAGTAGACGTGCCGCCTGAACTGGGTGGTGCCGTCAAGAAGCGGGGGCTGATAGTCCTTTGAGCTGTGCGTCCCTGAGGCGGTGACCCACTCCTGCGCCGCCGGTGCCTTCATCTCCCACAGGTAACGGTAGGTGCCGTCACCGCCGGCCGGGGTGCTGCCCGTCATTGCCGATGGGGTCTGCGTATTGCAGACAGTCTGGTCGGCAGAGAGGGTGTTACCGCTGACCTGTGGCAGTACTGTTATCCTGATGACGGAGCTCTCTGAACAGACTCCCGAGCTTACTGTGCGGCGGAACCAGGTGGTTGCCGTCAGCACCCCGGGCTGATACGACGGGCCTGTCGCCGCCAGCGTCGTGAAAGTGCTGTTATCGGTTGACGACGCCCACGCGTAGGTATAGGCTCCCAGCCCTCCGGCAGCTGCGCCTGACAACTGCGCAGGAGTGTCGCCGGCACATATCGTATCGTGACCCTGGGAAGGGAGGTCAATTGTAAATGAGGTTATCCGGGGATCAACGGTTATCTCAATGTCATTGCTGGTGCTGGTGCATACGGAGGAGGTGACCTGCCTCCTGTACCAGGTGCTGGCTGTCAGCGGCGTGCCCGGGAGATCCTCCCCGTTTGCTCCCGTGATATCCTGGAAGGTGACGCCGTTATCGCTCTCCATCCACTGGTAGAGGTATGTACCGGCACCGGCACCGTTGGCGGGCATCGTGCCGTCAAGGGCAGAAGGGGCCGCGCCCTCGCAGATGGTCTGCGGCGCGGAAATGGTGTTGTTGGTAATGGCGGGATGGCATATAAGCTGAACAGCGTTGCTCATCGACTGGCAGGTATTGGAGGGTCCGCTGAAGACGTCACGACGGTACCATGTGGTGCCGGGCGAGTCATCCTGCGGGTCATAGTTGATGCCGTTGCTGCTGCCGGCGGCAGGAACCCAGTTCAGATTGTCACTGCTGCTCATCCACTGATAGGCGTATGACGAGGCTCCTCCCGACGGGGTGGAGCTGGTGAGGTTGCTGAAGAGGGTACCCTCGCAAATGGTCTGGTCAGCAGTGATACTGTTCCCGCTGATGACGGGAAGGACAGTGACCGTCACCGGTGTGCTGACGTCAGTGCAGGCTCCCGAGCTCACAATGCGGTGATACCAGGTTGTTGCTGCCAGGGCCTGAGGATCGTAGGCAGGAGCCGTACCTGATCCCGGCACGTCACTCCATGCAACGTTGTCAGGACTCTGCTCCCAGTTGTAATAATAGATGCCCGTACCTCCCGCGGGACCGCTGTTGGCCGGGTAAAGCTCCTCGGGATCCTGGTTGAAGCATATGGTGGTGTCTGCAGCTATGAGGTTGCCGGTGATGCGGGGATGAACGATTATCCGTACCGGCATGCTGTAATCGACGATGCCGGCGTTGTCGTCAACCACCCTCCGGAACCAGAGGGATGTAGTCTCTGCAGCCGTGGGAGTGTACTCGAGACCTGTGCCTGCAACGTCGTTCCAGGTGCTGTTGTCATAGCTCCGCTGCCACTGATAGGTGTATGCTCCGCTGCCACCGGCAGGCCTGGTGCCTGTCATCGCCGGGGGTAACATACCCTCGCAGACGGAGTCCAGGGCCGACAGGCTGTGAGTTACGTATATCTCATTAAACAAAAAACCATTGAGAGGCAGGTTAAGATCATTCCACACCACTCCCGGCGATCCGTCAGCGTTGGAGTCACCTCCGTCGTGCACTCCTCCCTGTCCGCCAGCCACCGTAGTGCTGCCGACGAATGGGATATTAGTCCAGATAAGGCCCCCGCCACCACCGCCGCCGGCACCGTTCTGGCTGACGGTGCTCAGGTTATCACCGCCGGCACCGCCGGCAGCATCAAGCGCCGGGGCCGAGGCAAAATGGCTGGTGCTGACGATGACTGACCCGCCGGCACCGCCGCCGCCGGCACCGCTGTCGTCAGGAAGGTTAGCAACTGCCGTTGCTCCCCTTGCCGTGATGAGCCTCCCGTTACCACGTATGGTGTCGGCATGGATAATGATTATCCCTCCCCCGTTACCCCCGTGGGCGTTGGAAGGTGTGGTAAGCCATACCGAGGCTCCGCCGCCGCCGCCCATGAATACACCGTGATTTATAGTCGTGTGCGGAGTAACAGTAAATCCGCCACGTCCTCCGGGATAGCGTATTCCGCAAGTATTAGGAGTAATTTCTATATCTCCAACACTACCCTCGCCGTAGTTGGCGCCGCCGCCGCCACCCGAGAAGTGACCGTTACCACCGCCACCGCCGGTCATGTTAGCACCCTTGCCGCGCATGTAGTCAGGATAGAGAGGAAGATCGGTGGCAGTCCTGAAAGCTATCCCTTCTCCCTTGTATCCGGCTGCAAGGGACGAAATATTGTAAGACTCATATTGCATTGTAGCATCAAGGCTATAGCAAAGGCCGTTACCCTGGGCTGCAATACCGCCTCGGAAACCCTTGCCTGACAGATCAATGTTGTCATTCAGCGTGAGGACCCCCTTGACCATGAAGGCCAGAACTCCCCCGCTGACCGAGGCCGAGTCCCACAACTGGGCTGTGAGTTCGCTGTTGACAATGGCATTCCTGTAGGTCCTCACCTTTATCAGCTGCACGCTGGCAGCGGCGTCGTATGCGTTAAGGAGCACACGGCTGAAGGTAACCCTCTTGCTGAGTGTGTTTATTGATGCCACGAGCAGTATCTCGTATGCGCCAGGCTCCCCGACCACATTCTGGTAAGTGCCCTTAAGGTCGATGCTGGTACTGGCGTTGATCCTCACGCCGTTCATCTGTATCACCATCACGGTGTCACCGACGGAGAAATCAGAGACATCGCTGACATCTACATAATTGGACCCCACCAAAGTGACCCTGGCATATTTGTTTATATTACCTGTGACCAGAGGTGTCTGAGCATGCATGAAAACGCCACAGCAGGTTATCATCATTATAATGAAAAGAAGATAGCGTCTGAGTCTCCTACCTAAAGTAAATGGCATTTCGGGGGTATATGATCCGCTAATATAGACAAATAATGATGAACTGTCATCTGTTTTTTTAGATGACGGGTCGCTCCCGCCCTCATATAGCATAGAGCAGTGGTAGTTCAACGATGAATGCAGTACCCTTTTCATTCTCTGTTTCAAACCAGACAGTACCACCTGCCGTCTCCACGTAACGCTTGACAATCGAGAGCCCCAGCCCCATCCCTGACGACTTTGTCGTGAAATTGGGAGTGAACATTCTGGGCCTTAATTCCTCGGGAATGCCAGTTCCGTTGTCTATAAACCTTACCTGTACCTTGTCTCCGGTTACTGAGATAACGATATCTATCAGGCCGTTATTGTCAGAAGGGATCGCTTGCAGTGCATTTTTAAGGAGATTGAAGAAAATCCCGTTCAGATGTTCCCTGTCGGCCATGACAACCGCTTTCTTCAGGCTTCCGGTCTTCAGAGTGATGGTAGCGTTGCTTACATTGCCAAACATTCCGAGGGTTGTCTTCAGCTGAGCAATGAGATCCACCTCTGCCGGCTGAGCCGCCGGAAGACGGGCGAAATAGGAGAAGGCGGTGGCTATATTCGACAGGTTATCAATGTATTCTATCTGGTGACCGGTGAAGCCCCTGAGCTTCTCGTCAAAATCGGGCACTTTGTCGTTCCACCATTTGTAGAGCTGCTGTACATTCAGTTTCATGGGCGTCAGCGGGTTCTTGATCTCATGTGCTATCTGCCTTGCCATCTCGCGCCATGCCATCTCACGCTCCGTGCGCGCCAGTTTCGAGGCACTCTCCTCAAGCTCATCGGTCATACGGTTGTACTGCCTCACCAGCTCGCCCACCTCGTCGTGACCGCTGTATCGGATGTGCTCGTTTTGCTTGCCGTATTCGACTGACGCCATGGCCTGCTGCAACATATAGAGAGGGGAGGTGATCCTTCTGCTGAGGAAGACAGCAACCCACATCATCAGCAACAGGAAGAGCAGGGTGAAATTTATCAGCGTCACCACCAGGTTGGACACCTCCCCGGCAAGCAGGTTCTGCATGGCAAAGTAGGGCACGTTCAGGTAGGCCAGCAGCTGGTTGTCGCTGTTGTAGAAGGGAAGGTATGCCGAGAGATATTTCATGCCTCCTATGGCCTCCTCCCCTATGAACTCCTCCTTGCCCGGCTCCGTCAGCACGCCATAGGCAACGGGGTCGATCATGCTCCCCTCAAGCTTGCGCGAGAAGACCTCGGGACGCGAAGTGGCAAGCAGCTTCCCGGATGGAGAGTAGAGGTTGATGTCGGTGAAGAAGACATTGGAAAATTTTACCAGCAGATGGTTCAGTGTCGGATAATCTGCAGTCTGCCAGCCCTCCTCCAGCGTCTTCTCGGCAGAGAGCTTATGCTCAAGCTCAATCGACAGGGAGGTCGCCTTCTCTCTCAGCACCCTGGTGTGATTGTTCCTGAACTGCCTGGTGGTCAGTATCATTGCCCCGGCAATGATGATGATGAACACAACTGCCAGCACCGCAGAGAAGGAGAGTTGCAGCCTGCTCCTGAAAGTGTCGAACCTGAGAAGCTTACGGGGCTCCCTGGTGTAAACAACGAGCACAGTGAAAGCAAAGGCCAGGATCACAATAAAAAGGTAGGCAAAGGTTATGATGCGGTCAGCAGGCATGACAGCCTCAGCTGTCAGAATCAGGGTCATTTCGCCGCGGCTGTAACGGAGATGCCTGTAATTGCCTGTCGATTCGTACCTGTAATCACCGTTTGCGGAAAGATCCGGTTCGATGGTGTTGTCATAGGGGTACTCACCCGAACGTAGCACCAGCGTGTTGCCTGAGTATTTTGCATAGGAGATCTCATTCAGCCTGGGAGTCCTCTGATGTGAACCGTCAAGCAGCAGCTCGGGATAACCCGCGAGATAGGTCTCGATGTGACTGACGAGTTCAATGAAGAGTCCGTTGGAGAGCGACGGCGAGATGTTATACAGCAGCCTGGAGAAATACCATGCCCTGCCTGACTGGTTATGCATGAACCAGAACCCGGTGTTGGTGATAGGGTCACCCTCCCTTCTTATCCTCTCGTCAAACCATTCATAACAGTTGTCGGCATTGCCACCCTGGGCACCAAGGTCAAGGGGTGAGTCACTTCGGCAGATGACAATGTAAAGGTCGTAGTTCTCCCAGTACCCGTTGAAATAGGCATCCTCGAGATACCTGTAGACTGTGTTGATATCGGCGGCAGTTAGCGTCTCACGTTTCATCATCCGCGCCAGGATGGTATCATTCTTCAGGTCAGGCCACATGTCAATAAGCATGTCTTCGGCTACCATGTCATTGTCGTTGGCCAGAGAGATGGCCATCACCTCCATGTTCCTGTCCTCCTTGATGTCGGAGTATTTCAGGATCAGGAATGTGGAGAATAGTGCTGTCAGGATGGAGAAGGCTATCAGCAGTGAAGGGATGGTGTAAGCCTTTCTCTGCCAAAGCAGTACGGTGCCGGCGAGTAACAGAATGTAAAGAACACCCCATACGCTGCATTGTGTCAGGGTGAGACATGCGAGAGGGAGCACCACTGCCGCGGCACCCGCAACTATCAGGATGGTTTTCAGTGACCAATCCTTCAGCATCATGAAGGCCCTCAAAAAGAGTATCATCGGCGCTGAGAGCAGAAGCATCACAGCGATAAAACCGGCAACGCTCATAAAACTGACGTCGAGAATCTTGTACGCACGGAAGCTGATAGCCGAGTCAAGCACCAGGTCACGGAAGAGCGCTTCACCGGCCATGAAGGCAGCAAAACCCGCTGCCATCAGCATCCCGGCACCGGCAAACTGCCGGTTACGAACACCACGGGCCGGCTCGATGAATTCTTCGCTCCTGAAAACAAGCTTGAGCGCGGAGGCGATTAAGAGACCCAGCAGCAACGCGTGGCCCACCGAAGGCAACAGGGGACCCGCCGACCAGTGGAAGGGTGAGAAGAGCTCGGTGGAGCTCACCGAAGGAGGCATACCGGTCAGCAGGAGCAGAGTATATATCAGCAACAATAACGCTAAGGCCACAGGAACCGAAAGGGGGTTGCCTGATCCGTGGCATACCCGGCACGCTGCAACAGCCACCAGCCTGACCGTGAGAAACAGAACAATCAGCCAGAGAAAGACTGGAATGATAATGAAAACGGTATTGGGCTTCTTCTGAGGAAAGATCAGTCCGAAATGAAATTCATCCTCGGAACCCATTATGTGAAATGGGGTGGCGCTCTCATCAAAGGTGATCCCGGCAGATCGAGGCAGCCAGAACCATTCCGGGTAACCGGAACGGAGAAGATCGTTGGTAATTGGATACTGCCTGTAGACCTTTATCAAAGCCAGGGCCTGGAAATCAGAAAAGGTCCTGTGTACCGGGATAAACCACTTGTTGCTGAAAAAGACCGGCTTATGCTCACTGAAATGCTCCTCATAAACGGTCGGGAAAGCTATTGAGTTATCAGACCAGTATGCTATACGGCCCTTCTCGTAAACCAGGAGAATGATGCCTGCCTCACCCGCCTCTCTGCCGGTGCTGTTGTGAAACATCACCGAGACATCTCCGCTGCCCGCTACACTGTCTTCAATAGTCTTCAGCAGCTCCCCAGCCTGCCTCTCCATCTCAGACAGCTGTCTGTCAAGGTGTGAGGTACGTACCTTCCATTCAAGGTCGCTGAAATAGACACTGTCAGCGATGACGGCCAGGGCAGCCGCAATGAGCAGCGCTACAAAAACTGTTTTTATATCATGCATTCTCCCGGGCATATGGTCATTCGTGATGATAAGTCTGGTCATTCATGATGATAAACCGCATCATTCATGATGATAAGGATCGCCGGCATTAACCGACAGTATCCTGTAAAGTTGTTCTGCGAACAATAATCGTACCACCTGGTGCGAGAAGGTGAGCCTCGAGAGCGAAATAACATGGTTTGCCCTGGCGGTCACCGACGGGTCAAACCCCCATGGCCCACCGATGATAAAGACGATCCTCTTCACAGGAAGCATCATCGCAGATTGCAGCCAGGCAGCCATCTCAAGCGTTGAATATCCCTTCCCGTGTTCATCAAGCAACACAGCATGATCATCACTCTTCAGGTATGACAGTATCTTCTCAGCCTCCTTCTCCTTAACCCGGCCGACAGTGCTGTTGCCGGATTTCTTCACCTCAGGGAGAGTGACAATCTCAAAGCGGCTGTACCTGGAAATCCTCTTCCCATATTCCGCCACACCGTCCCTTATCCATGCCTGATCGGTCTTACCGGTCATCAGGAGCACCAGCTTCATCAGTCAAGCTCATTTGTTGAGTCAGGCAAATATAACGAATCAGCCCTTATAAACCGGCAACCCAGGCCGGTAAATCAACTGCCATAAACCCCGGAGCAAGCTCACCACTTAAATAACGATGCAAGCACCAGGAATCTTAACCTGTTCTTCGCATCCGCCAAAGCATTACGCGAAGGCGGAAATCAAATTGGTGCGGTTTTTGATATTATTGGTTAAATTTGCTTTGTCCTTAACTGAATGGAAAGAAAGAAAGAACTAAAATGTAAATTGCATGATTAACAGCTCACTTAATGACTTGAATAATAAATGCCATACAAGTTCCAATTAACCGATGAAAAATATATCATATATACGAATGAAAAAGAAACTGACAGCTGCAGCCGGGCTGCTCCTGCTCATGGTCTCCCTTGTGGCGGCCCAGGAGCAGACAGGGATACCTGCAGGTATCTCCACCGCCTTCCGCACAGGCAGTGCCGCAGGACTCTCAGCATATCTCAACAGCACCGTAGAACTGGTGCTGCCTGACAGGGAGGACTTCTATAGCAAGAGCGTCGCCGAGACCATCCTGAAGGATTTCTTCACCCGCCACCGCTCACGCGAGTTTGTGATAAGACACCAGGGCGCAAGAAAAGATGCCCGGTATGCCATTGCCAACCTTGATACCGACAAGGGTCGCTTCCGCGTTTACTTCCTGCTGAAAACAGTCGACGGCAACCAGCTGATACACCAGATACGGATCGAACCTGACAATGAGTGACTCTGACCTCCGTTCATTTATCCTGAATGCCCTCGTGGAAGATACCGGCGGGGGTGACCACAGCTCCCTCGCCTCTGTACCTGCCTCAGCCACCGGCAGGGCCAGGCTGCTGATCAAGGAGGATGGTATCATTTCAGGATTACATGTTGCCCGTGAGGTGTTCCTCATTACCGATCCTTCCCTTGAAATAAAGATTTTGCTCGATGACGGGCAGAGAGTAAGCTACGGCGACATAGCCCTCACGGTGGAGGGCAGCGTGCATGCAATACTGCGTGCCGAAAGACTGGTGCTCAACATCATGCAGCGGATGAGCGGCATCGCCACCGTCACAGCTGAATATGTTGAAAAGGTCAGCGGTACCGGAGCACGCATCACCGACACCCGCAAGACCACCCCGGGCATGAGGGCGCTGGAGAAGGAGGCCGTGCGGACCGGCGGCGGGGTCAACCACCGTATGGGACTCTATGATATGATCATGCTTAAGGATAACCATATCGACTATGCCGGTGGCATAGCCGCGGCAGTGAAGCGCACACGGGAATACCTCCTCGGGAAAGGCCTATCCCTGAAGATAGAGGTGGAAGCACGCAATATCGGCGAGGTGAGGGAGATACTTGCTGCCGGCGGCGTTGACCGCATCATGCTTGATAACTTTAATATCCCTGATACGCGCGAGGCGGTGGCACTGATAGGCGACAGGGCGGAGACGGAATCTTCAGGGGGCATCACCCTGGCCAATGTGTGCGATTATGCCCTGTGCGGCGTTAACTTCATCTCAATAGGGGCACTGACCCACCATATAAAAAGCCTTGACATGAGCCTGAAAGCCTATTGAAAAAACTCCATGAACGCAAGGGAAACCTTCTATTCAAAGACCAGGGTATTAAGAAATGCAGTGCCTCCGGGATTCGACGGGGCTCCGCTGGATATGGTGGCACGACTGATTGCAAAGGGACTCTTCGGACGGGGAGTGCTGGTCACACGTGCATCGTCCATAGCCTTCAACATGATGATGGCCTTCCTCCCGGCCACAATCTTCATCTTCACCCTCATTCCGTTCATCCCGATACCCAACTTCCAGGCTGAGCTTGTCAATCTCTTTCAGAATATGCTCCCGGAGAATGCCTACGGCTTCTTTGAGACAACCATCGTCGACGTTATAACCAACAGGAGCGGCACGCTGCTGGTGTTGATGTTCCTCGCCACGGTGATCTTCTCAACCAATGGCATCCATGCCCTTATCCACGCCTTTAACGTGTCGGTGCACGACTTTGAGAGCCGCACCTGGATTCAGCAGAGGAAGATAGCCGTCATCCTGCTGGTCTTCGTGCTGATCATGTTCACCGCAGCCAGTGCCCTGATCATCCTCAGCCGTTCGGTGGTTGACAGGCTGGTGGAGATGGGGGTGCTGGAACTCAACCTGGTATTCTATATCGTAATGGTATTGAAGTGGATACTAATCGTTGCCATGCTCTTCTTCGCCATCTCAACACTCTATTACCTGGTGCCGGCACGGAGAAGCGGCTTCCGGTACATCTCACCAGGCTCAATACTGGCCACCACCCTCTTCATCGTCACCTCGCTGGCCTTCTCGGCCTATGTCAACAACTTCGGGCAATACAATAAGCTCTACGGCACCATCGGAACTATCATAGTCATCCTCATCTGGTTCTACCTTAACTCCGTGGCCCTGCTGGTGGGCTTCGAGCTGAACATCAGCATCAGGGTGGCAACGGCAGGCAACGGCAAGTCCGGCTTTAATAACGGTGTGTTGGCAGAAGACCCTGCGGGCAAGGACGGGGCCAGCCTCAATAACGGCGTAGTATCGGAAGACCCTGCGGGCACCGGCAAAGCCAGCCTCAATAACGGTGTACTCGCGGAATAAAACACCCATGACCCGGAAACTCCACTCCAGCACCCAAACTTAACCGGGAACTCTTAATTCTTAATACCGCTTCACCCGCAGTGCAGGTGCTCCTTCACCAGCGCCACGATTGCCTCGTTTTTACCGTAGAGCTCCTCGCTGAGCTTCTGGTCATTGTACGACTTCAGCTTCGCCGCCAGGTTGTCGATCACCCCGGCAGGGAAGATGCCGTCCTTCTCAAAATGGTGACGCAGACTCAGTAGCGCCTCGGCGGAGTCCCAGCATGATGCCGGAAGAGAATCAAGCTTCCTGGCAGCTGCCTTATCGTTCTCCTTGAAGATATTGTAGTCGACATAGAGCTTCTCCGCCATCTCCAGCGCCCCCGGCATCTCGAGACCGTGCTGTATGGCCACGGCTATGCCCGCCATCAGCAGGTACATATCGGCCGAGCCGTCCGGCGAACGAAGCTCAACCGTCTGCCGCGATATCTCGTCGGCACTGCCCGAAGGCTCGGCAGGATTGGCATCATGGATCATCTGCGAGGCACCCAGCCATCCGAGAGGCACCCTCACGAGCACCGACCTGTTACGGTCACCCCAGCATATGTTGGTGGGCGCCTCCTGGTGCGGCACCAGCCTGAGGTATGAGGTTGGAATGGTATTGCCGAAGGCCGTCAGACCCTTGCTGAGATCAAGTATCCCTGCTATCAGCTTGCGTGCGGTGTCACTAAGCTTGCCCTTTTCAATCATCAGGTTGCGACCGTCCTTCTCAAGCATCATGTGAATGTGCATCCCCGACCCTGCCTTGCCGACG
The DNA here is from genome assembly GCA_029210565.1 of Bacteroidales bacterium. Lineage (GTDB taxonomy): Bacteria > Bacteroidota > Bacteroidia > Bacteroidales > VadinHA17 > SR-FBR-E99. The sequence goes on along the minus strand of JARGFQ010000002.1, from coordinate 38,340 downwards.
GTGATCTTGGGAGCAAAACTTACCTCAACGCCATACTTGTATCCCAGCATCCGCAATATCCACTTGGCAATGAGCATCTGCTCAACAGCCTCATCAAGAGGAACATGCAGGAACTCGATCTCATGCTGCTCATAGTCGTCGCCATCCTTCGAGAAGCTGCCTACCTCCGAATGACCGTACTTGATGTGACAGCCGGCCCTGGCACAGAGCTCCAGCGCCTCCACACGAAGATCCTCGAACTTGGCAAAGGGCTTCGACTGATGATATCCCTTCTGGTCAAAGAGTGGATAGAGCTGGTCACTGGCCGACCTGACGTAGTATTCGAGCTCTCCCAGTGCCTTGATGGTATAGCCGGTAGACTCGGTAAACCGCCTTATTGCCTTGCGAAGGATATACTCCGGTGAACTCTCAAGCGGCTTGCCCTCGGAATTGTAAAACGAACAGAGGATCTCGAGGGTCGGACTCTCGGTGAAGGGATTGACAAATGCGGTGCGGTAACGGGGCATGACATAGAGATCGCTTGACCCGGCCTCAATAAATGCAAAGAGACTTGAGCCGTCGACGCGCTCGCCGGCAGTGAGTACGGAAGCGAGATGCTCACGGCTGTAGGGCACGAAGTTCAGTGTCTTGAGCTTGCCGTCACCGGCAGCGTACCTGAAGTTGACCATCCTGATGCCCTTGGCCTCGATAAACCTTAGTATGTCGTCTGAGGTGAACTGGCCTGCCGGCTTCCTCAGGAACTGCACGAGCTCATTGCAGCTCATAAGTATGTCATTGCTCATAATCTGGCTGTTATAAACGCATGGCAAATCTAAAAATTTATGGATACAAAAAACTACACCTTTGTCATTATTGAAACTGCTGACCAGGCGGGTAACTCTTGTTAACGATTTTTTTCTATTTTTGGTACGCCTTTGGGACCCGCATGAAAAGTATCCTGTTAATATCCGCAGTTCTGATCCTCCTTGCATGCAACTCCTGCAACAGTGAGGAGGGCATCGCGTGGTTTACGGTGGAGAAAGCGGCCGGTTACTTTGAACAGGTTAAGGAAAAATGCAACGAAGATAACGGCAGCCTTTGGGGTGAAAACCTCTACGGCCCCATAATGTATGTCGATAACCTCAACAGGGCCATCTATGCCAATGCACCCGACAAAGAGGGTAACCTGAAGGCCAGGGACGGCATCTTCACCGGCGTGCTGCCCAGGGAGCGGATCATCACCACCAATGTGATTGATTTCGGGGGAACGAAATATGCCATGGTGCCCATCCCCGACACGGAAGACAACTACAGGATCACCGCACGCACCGTCCATAGCCTGTTCCACTGCTTCCAGGAGAGAAACGGACTGAAACCCTCCTCCTTCAGCACCAGGCACCTCAACGACAGGAATGCCAGGCTCTACCTGAAGCTCGAGTGGAAAGCCCTGATATATGCCATTAACTCATCAGGCGAGAAACGGAACCATGCCATTCGCGACGCGCTGGTCTTCCGCGGCGCCAGGCGCGAGCTCTTTCCCGATGCCATCACCGATGAGAATAAATTCGAAAACTACGAGGGACTGACCACCTTCACATATATAAAACTGTGCACCTCCGGTCCCGACGAGATGAAGACAAGGATCCTCGAATACCTCGACAGGATCTATCAGAACAGCTCTTACGCCTGGGGATACGGCTTCGTCCACGGAGCCCTCTATGCCTCACTGCTCAACGATAAAGACTTCGATTTCAGTCAGATACGTATCCCTGACTTCGACCTGGGCAGCGCCGCCCTGGAGGCTTACGGCGTGACACTGCCGGAGGTGTGCCGCGATGTGGCCGGATCACTGGCAATGAGCTATGACATACAGGCCATCAGGGCCGAAGAGAGTGCGCGGCAGGAGATGATCAACGAGAACACCCGCCGCATAGTCACCACCTTCATGGAGAGACCGGTGGTGACCCTCAACATGGAGAGCCCGAACTTCAGCTTTGAGCCGGAGGATATCAACTTCCTCGACACACTGGGAACCCTCTACGATCGACTGCGGGTTTCGGACAACTGGGGGAAACTGGCTGTGGATAAGGATGGTGCCCTGCTGACAAACGACCTCCATATCCTCCGCCTGAGCGCCAGGAACCTGAAGTTGGAAAGAAATCATATCATCGGCGACGGATGGCACCTGGTTCTCAACGACGGATGGCAGGCAGTGACCGACGGTAACGGCGGATATGCCGTCACCAGGCAGTAGCACCTGACGGCTGACAGGTCGTGCCCAGCAACGTGGTGATGCCAATGTCTGACAAAAACGGTGGCTATGCCGTCACCAGGCAGTAGCACCTAACGACCGGCAGATCGTGCTCAACAACGCGGTGATGACAATGTCTTACAACAATTACGGTTGTACCGTCGCCAGGCAGTAAGCCCTGCCAGCACACAACTTTCACTCAACTTTACTTTACAGCCTGCATTTGACAGATTCTGCGCTTACATCTTCGCCAGGCAGTTCCTATGCCGGCTGGCAATTTTTGCTCAGTAATACATGGCAGGCCGCCGCCAGGAAGTGACACCTCCTCCCCGATCAGCCTCACTTTCGCAGATGGGCAATACTCTCCTGCAGGGTGGCAATCCTTGCACGCGCATCAGCCTCCTTCTTCCGCTCATGCTTTATCACTGCCTCCGGTGCGTTGGCCACGAACTTCTCATTTGATAACTTCTTCAGCACCGTGGCAAGAAAACCTTCGGTATACTTCAGCTCATCCTCCATCTTCCTGATCTCCTCCTCATGGTCAACACCCTCATCAAGAGGTATGAAGAACTCCGAAGTGTGAACCCTGAATGAGACGGCACCCTCCACCTTCCCCTCAACAACCCGGATCCCGGAGAGGTTGCACATGCGGATGATCACCGGGTCAAACTCCGTTCCCGTTGCGCCGGGGGCGGCACAGAGGACCAGCGGCTCGCGCGCAGGAATGTTCCTCTCCTTTCTAATGACACGTACTGCTGTAACTATCTCTTGTACTGCGCCAAAGCGTGTCAGCATACCGGCCTCGTAAGGTCCGGGCAGAGGCATCTGCTCCGTCATGATGCTGCTGCCCACGGGCCTCTCCTCCAGCCTCTGCCATATCTCTTCGGTGATGAAGGGCATGAAAGGATGGAGTATCTTCATCATTGTCCCGAAGATCTCCAGGGTCTGTATGTGTGTCGTGGCGTCCATCGACTGGCCGTAGGCGGGCTTGATGATCTCCAGGTACCATCCTGAGAAATCATCCCAGAAGAGCTTGTAAGCCCGCATCAGCGCATCCGAGATGCGGTAGCGTACGAAGCTGTCGTCAATGTCGGCAAGCACTTTATCGACGGTGCCCCGCATCCATGTCACCGCAGCCTTAGACGCCTCCGGCTGCTCCAGGCTCTCATCGGTGGCCATCGTCTTCACAAGCCGGAAGGCATTCCATATCTTGTTGGCGAAATTACGCCCCTGCTCGGGCAGACTGTCGTCATAGAGCAGGTCGTTGCCCGCGGGGGAGCATAGAAGCATCGCCACCCTCACGCCGTCGGCGCCGTACTTCTCCATCAGCCCGATGGGATCGGGCGAGTTGCCCAGCGACTTCGACATCTTGCGCTTCTGCTTGTCCCTGACGAGACCGGTGAGATAGACATCATAAAAAGGCTCCCTGCCCCGGTACTCATAACCCGCGATGATCATGCGCGCCACCCAGAAGAAGAGGATATCCGGAGCGGTGACGAGCACATTCGAGGGATAGTAGTATTTCATCTCGTCATTGTCAGGCTCAAGGATTCCGTTGAAGCAGGTGATGGGCCAGAGCCACGATGAGAACCAGGTGTCGAGCACATCCTCATCCTGCCGCAGGTCGCACGCCTGCAGGTCATCCCTGCCGCTTGCCCTGCGCGCCAGTGCCAGCGCCTCCTCCTCCGTCTCCGCGACAACAAATTCATTATTGTTGTAGTACCAGGCCGGTATGCGCTGTCCCCACCACAGCTGCCTGCTGATGCACCAGTCGCGGACGTTCTCCATCCAGTGCCTGTAAGCGTTTTTGTACTTGTCGGGGAAGAGCCTGACGGTCTCATCCATCACCGCCTTCAGGGCAGGCTTCGAGATATCCTCCATGTGCAGGAACCACTGCAGCGAGAGCTTGGGCTCTATCACGGCATGGGTGCGCTCCGAACGGCCGATCTTGTTGACGTAATCCTCCACCTTCACCAGCGCCCCGGTGCGACGCAGCTCCTCCTCGGCCAGCTTTTTGGCTTCAAAACGGTCGACGCCGACGAAGTGTCCCGCCACCTCACTGATGGTGCCGTTGTCGTTGAAGATGTCAATGCTCTCGAGGTTGTGCTTCACCCCTATCTCGTAGTCGTTGATGTCATGCGCGGGGGTGATCTTCAGGCATCCGGTGCCGAACTCACTGTCGACATAATCGTCAAAGATAAATGGCACCTCCCTGCCGGTCATCGGGACGATCACCTTCCTGCCCTTCATGTGTGCGTAACGCTCATCCGACGGGTTGGCGCAGACGGCCGTGTCGCCGAGGATGGTCTCGGGACGCGTGGTAGCTATCATGATATAATCGTCTTCGCCGACGATCCTGTAACGCACATAGTAGAGCTTCGACTGCTCCTCGGTATAGACAACCTCTTCGTCCGAGACGGCCGTGAGGGCCTGCGGATCCCAGTTGACCATGCGGATGCCGCGATAGATGAGTCCCTTGTTGTAGAGGTCGATGAAGACCTTTATGACCGACCTGTACCTCTTGTCGTCCATGGTGAAGAGCGTGCGCTCCCAGTCGCACGATGCCCCCAGCCTCTTGAGCTGCTCCAGGATGATGCCGCCGTGCCTGTGTGTCCACTCCCACGCGTGATCCAGGAACTGCTCCCTGGTGAGCGACCTCTTCTCTATCCCTTCGCTGCGCAGCTTGGCCACCACCTTGGCCTCGGTGGCTATGCTGGCATGGTCGGTGCCCGGCACCCAGCAGGCATTGAAACCCAGCATGCGGGCACGCCTGATGAGTACATCCTGGGTGGTGTTGTTGAGCATGTGACCCATATGCAGCACACCTGTGACATTGGGCGGCGGGATGATGATGGTATAGGGCTTCCTGTCGTCAGGGACACTGTGGAAGAAATCCTTCTCCATCCAGTAACTGTACCACCTGTTCTCTGCCGCTGCGGGTTCATATTTTGAAGGAATGTCGGTCATGGGATTTGGGATGTGCGATTTTTCGATGTGCGATGTTCGATTTCGATATGAGATTTATGATATGCGATTTGCGTTTGCGATGTTCGATTTTGCAATGTTCGATTTGCGATCTGTGATTCTTATCCACTGCCGTCCGGTGCCCCGGTTCCGGTAACTCACCTGTTAAGCGCACAAAATTAATATTTTGTAGCCATTTTGAAAAAGGAAATGGGCTGATCCTGAAAAACAGCTATGATCAAGTGCGGAAGAAAGCCTGCAGTGAGATTTCGGCTTGTGACCGGAAAGTCAGAAAGCCTATGCCGAAAATCATGGCTGTTCATGCTGAATTTAAATACATTTGTAACTGAACACTATTCGATCTGTAACACATTAATGCCATGCCAAAATTATCCGAAAAAGCCGGGAAGATGCCGGCATCGCCAATACGCAAGCTCGTACCCTATGCCGAGGAGGCAAAACGCAGGGGTGTAAAGGTATTCCATCTCAACATCGGGCAGCCCGATATCCACACTCCCGAGGTAGCGTTGCAGGCCCTGAAGAACATGGAGCTGAAAGTAATCGAGTACTCCCACTCAGCCGGCAACGAGTCGTACCGCCGAAAGCTGGCGGAGAGCTACAGGAAGATCGGCATCGACGTTGACCATACTGAGATAATAGTCACCACTGGCGGTTCCGAAGCCGTGCTCTTCGCATTCATGTCATGCCTTAACCCCGGCGAAGAGGTGATTACTTTCGAACCCTTCTATGCCAACTACAACGGCTTTGCCACCACGGCAGGAGTGACCATCGTGCCGGTAAGGTCATACATGGAGGACGATTTCGCCCTGCCGCCCATCGCTGACATCGAAAAGATGATAACGCCGAAGACGAAGGCTATCATGATCTGCAACCCGAACAACCCCACGGGTGCCCTATATTCGAAGGAAGAGCTGATGCAGCTGCGCGACATAGTGAAGAAGCACGACCTCTTCCTCTTCTCCGACGAGGTCTACAGGGAGTTCTGCTACGGCGCCGAACATTTCTCGGCGATGCAGCTTGAGGGAATCCGCGAGAATGTGGTGCTGCTCGACTCTGTCTCCAAGCGCTACAGCATGTGCGGGGTGCGCATCGGCGCGCTGATAACCCACAACAGGGAAGTGCTGGACGCCGCCCTCAAGTTTGGCCAGGCGAGGCTATGTCCGCCCGGACTGGGCCAGCTGGTGGCCGAGGCTGCCATCGACACCCCGAAGGAGTACTTCACGGAGGTCTATGATGAGTATATCGCCCGCCGTGACTTCATGGTCGACGCCCTCAATAAAATGCCGGGTGTTTATTGCCCGCTGCCCCGCGGCGCCTTCTACACGGTGGTGAAGCTGCCGATAGACGACTCCGACAGGTTTTCACAGTGGCTGCTCGAGGATTTCAGCTACAAGAACCAGACGGTGATGCTGGCCCCCGCCACAGGCTTTTACTTCACCCCCGGCGCCGGCAAAAACGAAGTCCGCGTAGCCTACGTCCTCAAGATAGACGACCTCCGCCTTGCCATGGAGACTCTCGCCGAGGCGCTGAAGGTCTACCCGGGGAGAGTTGTGTGAATTCTTAATTATATAGCAGGTATTTCGCCCGCGTAACCAGGAACTGATCAACCCCCTCCTTCCATGTAGCCCTGATCTCCTCCGCGGTCATGCCCTGCATGATCTGCTCACGGAAGGTGCTGGTGCCGGCCAGGATGTCAAAATAGCCGGTAAAGAAGCTCTCCTTCTCGGGATAGGCATTGTAGGCGTCAATCATCCACGCGGGATTCATCTCCGGCTTCGGTACCAGTGCGTCTGCCAGTGCGTTGCGCAGATCGAAGCCGTAACAGACCTCCTCATTGTGCTTCGGCCGCGCTGACCCGAACGAGGGCTGCGGAGTAAAGCTGAAGCCGGTGTCAGGCATCTTCGGCGCCCCCAGCACCTGGAACGGAAACTCCGTACCCCTGCCGCACGAGAGCACCGTACCCTCGGCAAAACATAACGACGGATAGAGATAGATTGAATTCATGTTGGGGAGGTTGGGCGACGGTATCACCGGCAGCTCGTATATGGTTTCATGAGTCCAGTTCTCGCACTTTATAACTGTCAGGTCGCACTTAATGCCCCCGGCCAGCCACCCCTCGCCGTTGACCATGCCGGCATACTCCCCGACGGTCATGCCATGGACCACGGGAATGGGATGGAGGCCCACAAAACTTCGGTATTTTGCCGTGTCCAGTATCGGTCCGTCGACATAAAACCCGTTCGGGTTGGGACGGTCCATGACAATGAACTGCTTGCCGTTCCCGGCACACGCCTCCATGACATAGCACATGGTGGTCAGGTAGGTGTAGAAGCGCGTTCCCACATCCTGAATGTCAAAGATGACAATATCGATGCCTTCAAGATCTTCCGGGGCGGGCTTCTTCTGCGCCCCGTAGAGACTCACCACATTGATGCCGGTCACGGGGTCCGTACCGGAGGTGATCACATCGCCGGCGTCGGCCAGGTCCCTGAAACCGTGCTCGGGAGCAAAGATCACCCTGATGTCTGCGCCAAATGACAGCAGGGTGTCGACCAGGTGGGTCTTCCCCACCATGGATGTCTGGTTTGCCACCACGGCAACGGTCTTGCCGTCAATCAGCGGCAGGTATTCACCGGTGCGCTCCGCGCCGGTCTTCAGTGTCGTTTCAGTTTTATCGGCCGAGCATGCCGCCACGGCCATCGTCGTCAGGACAGCCAGAATAATAAAGTTTTTCATCATAGGTTCGTTTTGCGTAAAGATAAAAAAGCCCGATACAACTGCAAAGGAATTTCAACGACCTCAAACTCCCCATATTTATTCTTAATTCTTAATTCTTAATTCTTAATTTCGCTCCGATGTCCACCGGAACCTTCATAGCCCGCCGCCTGATAAAGGATCGCAACCAGGATACCTCATTCTCGCGCCCCATAAACGTGATAGCCATCATAGGCATCGCCCTCGGACTTGCCGTGATGATCCTCGCCGTGTCGATCCTCACCGGCTTCAAGCAGCAGATACGCGATAAGGTAGCCGGATTCGGTGCTCATATACAGGTGGTTAACTTCGACGCCAACCTCTCCTACGAGACCGTCCCCGTCAGCTCCGCCCAGCCCTTTACCGATAAGATCAGAAACCACCAAGGCATCAAAAACATACAGGTGTTCGCCACCAAGGCAGGCATCATCAAAACCGACGAGAACATTCAGGGGGTGGTGCTCAAGGGCATCGGCATCGACTACGACTGGAGCTTCTTCCGGACCAATGTCGTTGAGGGTGAGGTGGTGACGGTGACGGACACCGCCAGAACCGACGAGGTGCTGATATCAAAGAAGGTGGCCGACATGCTGGGACTGAAGCTGGGCGACGACTTCTCCATGTTCTTCGTGCAGGACCCTCCCCGCATGCGCAAGTTCACTATCAAAGGCATATACGAGACCAGCCTCGAGGAGTTCGACAAGACATACCTCTTCTGTGACATCGACCACATACGGCGCCTCAACGGATGGAAGGAGGGCCAGGTCAGCGGATTTGAGATCTTCATCAACAACTTTGACGAACTCGATTATATGACCGACGTGGTGCGCGATGCCATCGGTTACAAGATGGCCGAGGAGGAGGACCAGCTCAAGGTGACCAATATCAGGATGCGATATCCGCAGATATTCGACTGGCTGGGGTTCCAGGACACCAACGTGATAATCATTCTGCTGCTCATGATCCTCGTTGCCGGGTTCAATATGATCTCAGGACTGCTGATACTCATCCTTGAAAAGACAAACATGATAGGTGTTCTCAAGGCACTGGGGGCTGAGAACAAGGTGATCCGCAGCGTCTTCCTCTACCAGGCTGCATGGCTCATCGCGAAGGGACTCCTGTGGGGAAACATCATCGGCATAGGACTTGCCCTGCTGCAGCTGAAGACAGAAGTTATCTCCCTCGACCCGGCATCATATTACCTCAGCAGCGTCCCGATCAACCTCGATCCTGTCCATATCCTGCTCCTCAACGCCGGAACGATGGCCGCGATCATCCTGATGCTGCTCATACCGTCACAGCTCATTGCGAGAATAACACCGGTGAAGGCAATTCGATACGACTGATTCTCAAATTGTTATTAGCTTAATAATATTAAGTTAAGCTGCTTTTAACGCAATTGCCAATTTTCACCTTCCTCATATATTTTATTAATCGGCTGGCGATATATTTAACATAATTTCAACGCCCCGGCATGAAAGAAGCCAGCTGCTGAAAGTTACGCAAACTTTCTTTATTCGGGCACTTCCAATTCTCGGGGCTTCTGCGTAAATTGCAATGACTAAGCCTTACCCTATGCCCAGTTTTGATCCGCTGAAGAATTACGAGAAGACCCGCGATGAGATTGGTTACGTCAGCCGGAAGGAGGCCACGCTTAACGATTATAAGCGGATAGGTTTCAAATCGGGACTGGAGGTACATCAGCAGCTGAAGACAAAGAGCAAGCTCTTCTGCCGCTGTCCGGCGGGTATTTACCATGATCACGACGATTACGATGCCGAGGTGATACGCCACATGAGGCCCACACTCAGCGAGATGGGAGTATACGACGGCACGGCCCTCATGGAATTCAAGACGCGCAAGGAGATAACCTACCGCATCAACAATGAGACAGCCTGCACCTATGAGGTCGACGACACACCGCCTTTCCCCATCGACCCTGAGGCTTTGGAGATAGCAATCCGCATAGCCCTTGCAGCCAGGATGAATATCGTCGGTGAGGTGCACATCACCAGGAAACAGTATCTCGACGGCAGCATTCCGACAGGCTTCCAGCGGTCGGCCATTATCAGCGTAGAGGGTGAGCTTCAGCTTAAAAACAAGAAGGTGAGGCTGATACAGCTGAGTCTCGAGGAGGACTCCTGCCGCGAGGTGTCAGACATCGGCCACAAACGCATATACAAGACTGACCGCCTGGGCATGCCGCTGATAGAGACGGTGACCTACCCCGACTGCCTCACGCCCGATGAGCTGGCCGAGGCTGCCGAGTACATCCGGTTTCTCAACAGGAGCACGGGAGAGGTGCGCACCGGCATCGGCGCCGCCCGCGAGGATGTGAACGTCAGCTGCGAAGGAGGAAGCAGGGTGGAGATGAAAGGGGTGGCACATATAAAGTGGATCCCGGAACTGAGTCATAATGAGGCATTCAGGCAGTATGCGCTGCTCAATATACGTGGCAGGCTGCAGAAGATGATCGCCGACCCTTCCGCCTGGACACTGAAAACCAGGGAGATAACCGAAGCCGAAAAACAGTTTCACCTGGCGCCGGTGCGCACGGCGCTCGACCGCGGTGAGAGGGTGATAGCCCTCAACCTCCCGGGATGCCGCGGCATACTGTCGCACTTCACCCAGCCGGGCCATGTCTTTGCCGGCGAGATAACCGACAGGCTGAAGGTGATAGCCTGCATCGAGAAACCCAATATGATCCACTCGGAAGATATAGGCAGCGACAATTTCAACAGCTTCTTCCCCGAGGTGGCCATATGGCTGTCGGCAGCACCTGATGATGCACAGATAATACTGTGGGGACCGGACGAGGATATACCCACAGCCCTTGAGACGGTGGAGGAGCGTATCCGCCTGGCACTGGAGGGTGTCCCCAATGAGACACGCAAGACCTTTGAAGACGGCACGACGATATTCGAAAGGGTGCTTCCCGGCCGCGACCGCATGTATCCCGACACCGACTCGCAACCGATTCCCGTCACGACGGAGATGCTGGAGAGGTTGAGCAGAGACCTGCCGGTGGATATCGCCCGCCGCTTCCGGCAGATGAAGGAGTGGGGCATTCCCGGGGATGCATGGCACTACCTGCTGAGCAAAAACCTTGTGCGACTGATCGAAAGGATAGGCGATGAGCTGGGCTTCGACCACCGCGAGGTGGGCATCCTGATAGGACACCGCTTCCGCAGCCTCGAAGGAAGGGGCAGGGTGGCGGAGGGATTCAGCTATGAGAGACTGTACGACCTCTTCGCTTTCCTGAAGAAGGAGAAGCTGCTGCCGCCGGTGGCGCGACTGATGCTTCCGGGAGTCGTATCTTACCCGTATGTGGCCCGCCAGACAACCTCCGGAGATGACTCCTCCCCGGATGAAGCCTCCCGGAGATATTCCGGAGTCAATTCGTCTCCTGATGTCGATCCCCAGATAACTCGCAGAGATGACTCCTCCCCGGATATGGGCCGCCGGAGCTCTCACGGAGTCGATTCGTCTCCTGATGTCGATCCCCAGATAACTCGCAGAGATGTTTCCTCCCCGGATATGGGCCGCCTTACGACTACTGGTGATGCCCCCTCCCCCGTTCCCGATTTTACCGCCATACTTGCTGCCACGGGATTCAATCCACTGTCAATGAATGAGATAAAGTCAGAGACCAGGGAGCTTGCGAAAAAATTTGCGGCCATCTGCCATAACAGCCACATGGAGGCGGCAGTCAACTGGGTGATGGGACAGCTCCACATGAATGCCATTGGCACCGTGCGGCTGTCTGAAGTAAGGAAAGAGGTGGAAGGTATTCTTGATCAAATAGAAGTGCAACTATGACGGAAGACTTTTTTCAGGGATACAGGGGAGAGGCGCTGGCGCTGCTCAGGAAATACAACGTGAGGGTCTGGGGTAATGCCGAGATCGAGACCACCCGCGGACTGTTCAGGGGAACGGTGCTGCCGAGGGCAGAGAACAACGACGACCTCCACATAGTTATTAAGATTGAGACCGGATATAATATAGGTATAGACGTCGCCACCGTCACCCGGATGACGGAGACGGGATATAACAAGGCCAACTACAAGATCCCCGAGAAGGAGTTCCCCTATTCCGACGACAAGCCGACGGTGAAGCTGCTGGGTACCGGGGGCACCATAGCCTCGAGGCTCGATTATCGCACGGGAGCAGTGATACCGGCCTTCTCACCGGGGGAACTGTACGGTGCTGTGCCGGAGCTGGCCGACGTCTGCAACATACACACTGAGAAGCTCTTCGGCGTTTTTTCAGAGAACATGGGTCCCGAGCAATATATGACCCTGGCAAAAGCTATCGGAAAGGAGATCGCTGAGGGCATAGACGGGATTGTAATAGGCCATGGCACCGACACGCTTCATCATACCGCCGCTGCACTCTCATTCATGGTGCAGAAGCCGCCAGTGCCGATAATACTCGTAGGATCGCAGCGCTCATCCGACCGGCCATCGTCCGATGCCGCCCTCAACCTGATACACGCCGCCACGGCAGCAGGACACGGCGACATCGCCGAGGTGATGGTCTGCATGTTCGGCCCCACAAGCGATGAGTACGGCTTCCTCCACCGCGGAACCAGGGTGCGCAAGATGCACAGCTCATACAGGTCGACGTTCCGCACCATAGGTGACACGCCTGTGGCTACCGTCAGGCGCGGCGAGGTAAAGCCGATGAAGAAGAATTACAACCCGCGGCGCAATGACCGTGATGTAAAGATCATGCCCTACTTCAACGAGGATGTGACGATGATCTATTTCTACCCTCACATGAAGGTTGAGATGTTCCACTCGCTGATCGACCAGGGGTACAAGGGCATCATCATCGTGGGCACGGGACTGGGACATGTCAACAGGGAGCTCTACCCGGCGCTGGAACGCGCACAGAAGGAGAATGTCGCTGTCTATATGACGCTGCAGACCATCTGGGGATACGTCCATATGTTCGTATATGAGACCGGCCGCGATATGATGGCCAAGGGGGTGATACCGCTGGGTAATATGCTTCCCGAGGTTGCCTGGGCGAAGCTGGGGTGGGCGCTGGGACAGACCGACGACCTGGAGGAGGTGCGCAAGATCATGCTGACACCTGTCAACGACGAGATCACCGAGCGGGAACCTTATAACGGCTACCTGGTCTACCAGGGGGGCGTACCCGAGGTGGAGGAATTCATCCGACGGGTCCACAAATAGTCTTCAGTCTACCTTATATTCTTATAGTGCTCGTAGCGCTCCAGGATATCAGCTACATACGCATTGACCGCCACACCCTGCCTCAGCCTGCCGTTGCGCACCACCGGGTCTCTGTAGATGGCCGGGTCTGACTTGCGCTCCAGGAAGAGCGAGACGTTGTCTTCCCACCTGCCGGGGTTAAGCCCGTTCTTCTCAGCAAGCTTGATGGCGTCAAGCACATGCCCTTGACCGGCATTGTACGATGCCAGGATGAACTTCACCCTCTCGTCGGGATCTGTCACCCAGTCGTCAAACAGCCTGTCGAGCATCCTGATGTAGCTGACACCCGCATGTATGTTGTTGTCAACTGACCTGGTAACGTCAAAACCGAAGAGCTTCCCGGTCTCCGGCATCACCTGCATCAGCCCGTAGGCGCCAACGGGTGATATCACCGACGGGTTGAACCTCGACTCCTGGTAGATGAGCGCCGCCACAAGCCGCCAATCCCATCCTATGCTGTCACTGTAGCTCCTGATGATATCATCGAAGGGCGACACCTTGCCAGTGTATGTGGCAAAATATTCCGAGGAGGCCATGCGCACCGACCGTGAAGCCTTGAAATACAGGTGCTCAAGCCATGCATATTCGCGGGTGGTCCTGAATCCCGTCACCCAGCTGTTGAGTTCTGCCTCCAGCGCATCGGTGCCCTCCTTGCGGATGCTCCATGCGATGTTCTGCGGAAAGCTTACCGGCGTGGCGAGATCAAGCTCGGAATAGAGAGACCCTATGATCCTCGTCATGTAGTCATCACATACGGTATAATCTATCTCACCCCGAGCCACCTGTCGCGCCAGCTCCTCGGCATCGTAAGGCACCTCGATGACACCTACGTCTATACCGGACTCACGCTCCAGGCTGTAAAGCCTCTGGGCATACGAAGATCCCTTCTGTACATATACTGTCTTGCCTGCGAGGTCAAGCTGGTTCCTGACCATACTCGCCTCGATGGCATCGGCGGTCATCCTGTTCCACCCGCCGGGTTTACGCTGAACGAGTATCTCAGTGCTCTGCATCAGTGGCTCTGTGAAACGCATCATCTCCTGACGGTCAGCACTGACCGACAGCCCCACGGCCACAAGGTCAACCTTACCATCCTGGAGATATTCGAGAGCCTCATCAATGTCGTTGCTCGTAATGATCTCAAGCTCAACATCTATGTGATCTGCAAATTTCCTGAGTAACTCGAAATGAAAGCCCATCGGCTCTCCCTTGTATATGAAGTAGCTCGTCTGATTGACGTTTGTCACCGCCCTGATCTTTCCATCAGCGAGAATCGCATCAAGATCACGAAGCGGAACAGTGACATCTGTGTCTGCTCTGTTCCCCTGCTCGCAGGAGACGACTGACAGAATAACTATAAATAAGAACGAAAAAAACTTTCTCAATACCTAAACTAATTTGGTCCGACAATCTAACAATCAGATAGCCGGTTTGTTCGCGGCGCAAAGATAGTCCTTTTTTCTAATCATAGAAAGTCCAGGCAATTCCGTACTTTATCATTCTGATATTCAAGGGATAACCTGGTGTAAGGAAGTAATTGTAACCTGTAAGTTCAGAGTTGATATGGTCGGCCATAATGAAGATTCTGGTTCGCTTCACCTTGAGATTCAGGAAAATATTGATAAAAGGATAGTTACCGGTCTGTGAATCGGACTGACTAAAATATCTTCCTGTGGCAGGCATATAATTCAAGGCATAATACGGCGTGTGGATCATCGCCTCCGCACCGAGCTGAAAGCTCAGCTCACCCGCAGTTGATGAGAACTTGAAGATATGATCAAAGAAAAATGCACTGCGGGCGGTGACAAGCGGGAGACTTAACACTTCGCTGTTGCTGCTCTGCTGTAACAGCACGGTATTGTCAAGGTGTAACTTCCAGAATATAAAGTCTTTGCTTGCCAGCAGTGAGACTACCGACAGCCCTCCAGGGTGCTGTGCCGGACGTGCATCATCTCCCATGTATGTGAAGTTATCAACAATGGCGTAGCTAAAACGGATATTTAGATGGCGTTCCGGCCATCTTAATGACGACCCGGCCGTGAGCCTGAACTCCCTGGAGAGGTCGTTCTGCCAGGAGAAATTATTCGACCCCCACTGACTGTACCAAAACGAGGGGGTATAGCTGGCAACGGCACCGGTTGCGTCCCATGTTACTGTGCCCTTGCGCTTTGTCTCAAAATCTTTGTAGATCCGACCGTCAAGAATAAAGTCGCCCGCCCTGTAACCCTGAAACCAGAGGTCGCCCGAGGCCGTCCACCCGAACTTGCTTCCGATATTGTTGAAAACTTTCCCCGTCAAAACCAGTGAGCCGGTGCGACTTGCGACCGTATCGGGCCTCGTCAGGGTGTCGCCGGGCATCACCTGTGCAAATTTGCGAAGCTCACTGCGAATGCCGGCCCCTGCCCCTATCCTGAATTTACCCGTGCTCCCGGCAGCAAAATCAACTCTGAGTGTGTTCGATAACAGGCTCTGATAGAGCGAATCAGCGGTCTGCGTCTTGCTGATCATCACAGTGTCATAGAGCTCCGTGGCAGGATATTTATCTGTATACCTGCGCTGGTTCCACTCGTAGATACCTATATGAGAGAATGTTATGGGGCCGGACCTGATCAGCTCACCGGTGATGCTGTCACGCTTGCCGCCCGGTGAATAGCGCTGCACCAGCATCAGGTAGCGGTTCTTAAGGTAGCTTGTTGCCCCGTTCAGGTCATTGAGGACGACCGGCACATCCTCCGGGGCGTACTGCTGCAGGCTCTCCTCAACTGCTATGCCTCCGTTCTCCTGCGACTCATGGTTGTTGATGCCTGCAGAGAAGTAGGCAGTGTAAATATTTCTGTTGTATGATGTGTGAAACAGGAAGTTCTTGTTTACAGCACGTTGAAGGTCATACTGCCCGATGTTGAAGACTATGTCATAGATGAATCCGAAGTTCAGGAATCGGCTGGCATTTTGCGAGTGACGCACCCTGAAGGTCTGCTCCGCCACGTTGCGCGCTCCGCCGTTGGTCCACTTCATCTCGGTGAAGGGGACGTGCGTGTTGATGAAGAGGGTGTTGGCCGGGGTCCACATGAACGGCAGGTAATGGGAGTAAAGGAACCTGTCGGGCTTCCACTCGCGGTCGAAGAAGTTGATCTGATACAGGGGAAGCCCGTAGTTGCCGGTATAGGCGTTGAAATTGGAATATTTGTCGGCTATGCGGTAGCGGTGGAAGAGCGAGAAGGCTGTGTCAAGCGGCACGAGTATCTCTTCGGTAAAATCAGACGACAAAGTCCACTGCCTCGAGCCGGAGGAAAAAATGGTGTCAGAGAGAAATGTAGAGTAGGGCTGGCGCCCTACCGCTGTCCGTGGGATAATTGTATCGGCAAGTGATCGGCCGAGGCTGTCAGTGGCCGGACGGGGAATAGTGTCCGCTGCCGGCGGCTGCATAAGATCCGTCCGGCCCATCCTTGCCGGGACGGTATCGATCTCCTGTGCCGTGAGGGCCAGGGTAAGCCATAGCAGAATAATATGGGCCAACGCTCTGCGCATCACCGGCAAATTTACTTAAAAAGAGACACGGGCAGACGCCATTATGCCTGCCGGCACGAAAAAAGGACCGCCCCGACGCAATGTCGGGACGGCCCCGCGAACAACAACCATATAATAGCAAAAACAGAATCAGTCTACATTATCGTTCAGATAAGCATTATTCTCCCTGATCACAGGCTGGTTATCCTCGTCGAGGCTCAGCGTGAACTTCGACACCTTGCTGCCTGCCACCTTGTTGGCATTGTGAATGGCAATCTTCTTGCGCACATAGGCCGGCACCTCCTCGAAGTCCTCGATGTTGTCATTCATCGAATGCGTGGAGAGTCCCTCATTCTTGATGACGTTCTGCATGTGCTTCAGCTTGCGCAGTGTACCCTCGTTCTTGTCTGCCGGCGGGGGGGCGGGGCGGGCAGGAGCGGGAGTGATGCTTATGTCACCGTCAGGCTCGAAGTCGATCACCCCCTGGTTGATATTGGAGGTGTGCGTGCTGCCGCTGTGGTCGGGGGGGCGCGATGCACGAACAACGTACTGTCCGTCAGCCTCGTTCGCGCCGTCGGTGAGGGAGGGCTGCTGCGCCGCCGAGAGGCTTATCACCTCCTTCTTCCTGTCTGACTTGTAACCGTCGACGTCGATACTGGCCTCGAAACCCGTGGCAACAACAGTCACACTGATAGCATCGCCGAGCTCCTCCTCGGTGGAGATACCCCTGATGATGAGAGCCTCCTCGGAGACAGCATCGTAGACATAGTCGGTGAGCTCTCCCAGCTCGTCCATGGTGATCTCGTGCTCGGCGGTGCCCGACTTGATGTTGAGCAGTATACTGCGCGCCCCGGTGATGTCGTTAGAACTCAGCAGCGGCGACGTCAGCGCCGCCTCAATGGCCTTGGTGGCACGCTCCTCACCCGAGGCGGTGCCGATGCCCATCAGCGCCACGCCCGAATCGCGCATCACGGTATCCACATCGGCGAAGTCAACGTTGATGTAACCGGTGCAGGTGATGATCTCCGCTATCCCCTTGACGGCATTGGCCAGGACATCATCGGCGCGGGCAAAGGCGGCCGAGACACCCTCGTCGCCGTAAATCTCGCGCAACCGCTCGTTGTTGATAACTATCAGTGAGTCGACCTTTCCCTTCAGCTCCTGTATGCCGCTGATGGCCAGCTTTATGCGCTGGTTCAGCTCCGACCGGAAGGGTATGGTGACGACGGCGACGGTGAGGTAGCCGGCATCCATGCAGGCCTTTGCAATCACGGGCGTGGCGCCGGTGCCGGTGCCGCCCCCCATGCCCGCGGTGATGAAGACCATCTTGGTGTTGCCCGACAGCGCGTTCATCACATCGTCAATATTCTCCAACGCCGCGGCCCGGCCCCGCTCAGGCTGGCTGCCCGCGCCGAGACCCTCGGTGGTGCTCTCTCCTATCTGCACCTTGACCGGCACAGGACTCTTCGTCAGAGCCTGCTGGTCAGTGTTGCAGACGATGAAATTCACATCCTTGATGCCCTTACGGAACATATGGTTGACGGCGTTGCTGCCGCCGCCCCCTATGCCCAGCACCTTTATTATCGATGACCGCTCTACAGGCAGGTCAAAATTCATCAGATCATCAGACATAACTTTACTCTTTTAGTTGACATTGCTGTCATCAATTTCCTCATCAGTGGCCTCGATAATCCTGTCCCATAAGCCCCTGATCTTTTGGCTTATAGAGCTGCCGCTCTTCCGCCGCTCATCATAGTACTGCTCATCCCTTTCAACCTCTGCCGGCTCCTCCTTCACCTGCTGCGAGGCGGTTGTCTGCTGCACTACCGGTTCGACTTTCTTCTCTCCGAAACGGAGGTGAACCCGGTTCTCTTCGAGATACTCCCTTCCTTTGAGTATCAACCCTACGCTGGTGGCATACATCGGCTGGTTGATCTCATCCTTGCCCTTGCCTGTCAGGTGCACGTTGGGATGGCCTATCCGCACATCCATCGCCGTCTTGAACTTAACAAGCTGCGGCAGGTTCTTGAGCATCGAGCCGCCGCCGGTGATGACCACTCCTGCTGTGAGCTTGTCGGCGAAGCCGGAGTTCTGTATCTCGAAGTTGACGGCGTCAAGTATCTCCTCCATGCGACTCTGGATGATGTATGCCAGGTTCTTGAACGAGATCTCCTTCGGCTCCCTGCCGGCGATGCCGGGGATGCTGACGACCTTGTTCTCCGGCGCGATGTCTCCGATGGCATAGCCGAACTTGACCTTCAGGTCCTCGGCCTGCTTCTGCAGGATGGAGCACCCCTCCCTGATGTCTGCAGTGACCATGTTGCCACCGAAGGGTATGACGGCGGTGTGCCGTATCACATTGTCATAGTAGATGGCCACGTCGGTGGTGCCCCCGCCGATGTCTACGAGCACCACGCCTGCCTCCTTCTCCTCGTCGGTCAGCACCGCCTCCGACGATGCCAGGGGCTCCAGCACCAGGCTCATCAGGTTCATACCCGCCTTGTTGATGCAGCGCTCGGTGTTGCGCGCCGAGGCTATCTGCCCTATCACGATGTGGAAGTTGGCCTCCAGCCTCTTGCCGCAGATGCCGATAGGATGGCTGATGCCCGACTCGTTGTCGACGATGTAGGTCTGCGGGATGACATGGATGATCTCCTCACCCACCTCAATCGGCAGCTTGTACATGTCGGCCGTAAGTCGCCGGATATCGTTGATGTCGATCTCCGAATCATGGGAGTCGCGGGTGATGTACCCCCGCGCCATCTTGCTCTTGATGTGCCTCCCGGCTATGCCCACGAACACGTCCGTCAGGACGATGCCCGTTCGCTCTTCGAGGTCGCTGACGGTGGTGCGTATCGCCTTCACCGTCTCTTCAATGTTAAGCACCACACCACGCTTGACCCCCGTGGATGGTGTGTTGCTCAGGCCCAGGATCTCTATGGATCCGTTGCTGTCACAACGCCCGACGATGGCTACGATCTTTGTCGTGCCGATGTCGATGGCTGCTACTAACTGATCTTTACTGCTCATAATTCACATATATGGTTGTTCAACGTTTTATCTTCTCCGGCAGACCACCTGCCCCTTGTATTCTATGTTCACCACCCGGTACCTGTTCCACCCCGCCAGCGGCATCGCCTCGCGGTAAAAGACATGCAGGTTGTTAAGCTTCTCCTCGTAGTCGTCGGTGCGCCCCAGCCTGATAGTATGGTTGCCGACGTGCGGCACCAGCGTCACCCTGCCGTCGCGCGTCATGCTCAGCTGGTCGATCATCGTGTTCCAGAAGCTGTGACCGCGGATATAGTTCACCAGCTCGAAGGCACGCACCAGGTTGGCGGTTTTCTCCGAGTCGTAGATGCTCATGCCGTTCATCTGCGAGGCATTGAAGACCATGTCGGCCTCGAGGATGTGTATGTTGGGCGTATAAAGGTTATGGCGCCGCATTATGACTCCCTTGCTGTCGATGAAGAAGTCGCCGCCGTACGATGCCACCACCCTCAGCACCGGCTCGCGCTGGTCAGTGCGCACGTGAAGCTTCTTGTCGCCGGAGAGGAAGACCTCAGCCTCCTCCAGCTCCGCGAAGGCTCTCACCTTCTCTTCGATGGCGGCAATAGGTATCTCGTTCACCTTCACCCCCGTCACCCGTATGCCCGTCGCCCTGATGGCATTCATGATGTCATCCTCAGTGAGCAGCCGGTGCCGGGAGGAGTCGGCGACGGTGACCTCCAAGCCGCAGCAGACGGCCTCACTGCCCTTCATGCCGACAAACAGCGGCGCCAGGGATATCAGGGTCCCGGTAACAGCGGTCAGTATGATCATCAGCAGCCTCATGCGTCGCGTTCCTTAAGTTTTTCAGTAATCGGTTCAATGAACCGGTCTATGTCTCCTGCTCCTATCGTAAGCAGCAGCCCTTCTTTCACTGCGTCAAGGGCAGGAAGCAGCTCTTCGCGCGTCACCACCCTGACACTCCTGTTCTTCATCTTTTTGGCGATCATATCTGACGATACTCCCGCGATGGGATTCTCCCTGGCGGGATAGAGCGTCAGCAGCAGCACCTCGTCGAGCCTGTCGAGGGCGGCGGCAAAGCCCTCCGCGAAGTCGCGCGTCCGCGTGTAGAGATGAGGCTGGAAGATGCCTGTGACCTTCCTCCTGGGCCAGAAGTCGCGCACGGCGCTGACGAGGGCGTTGATCTCCTGAGGATGGTGGGCATAGTCGTCAAGATAGATGATATCCTTCCCTTTGTACCTCACATCAAACCTGCGCCTGACACCCTGGTATGTCGCGAGGGCCTCGCGTATCTCACCTTCTGCAGCGCCGGCACACCACGCCGCTGCCGCCGCCGCGGTGGCATTGAGGATGTTGACCATGCCCGGCACATGGAGACGAAGGTTTTCGATACGTCCTCCCGGAGTCACCAGGCTGAAGTTGTAATACCCTTCTCCCCTCACGATGTCAACGGCCCTGAAGGAGGACCCTTCGCCGGTGCCGTAGCTGTATGCCGTCACATCGTCAGGCAGCGACAGCCCTGATATGATCTCTTCATTGATTATCAGCGTGCCGCCGCCACGCACCCGATGGCAGAACTCGCCGTAGGCTTCGACCATCGCCTCTGCCGTACCGTATATGTCGAGATGATCGGGGTCGATCGATGTCACCACCGCAATCAGCGGCGAGAGATGCAGGAACGAGCGGTCGAACTCATCGGCCTCCATCACCGTATACCGACTCTCCTCAAGAAGCAGGTTGGTGTCATAGTTCTTTGAGATGCCCCCCAGGAAGGCCGAACAGCCTGTGGCCGAGGAGGACAGTATGTGCGCGATCATGGTGCTGACGGTGGTCTTGCCGTGCGTGCCCGCCACGGCGATGGCGTCGGTGTCGCGGGATATCATCCCAAGTATCTCCGCCCTCTTGTAGATCATGTAGCCGTTCTCCCTGAAGTATGTCAGGATGCGGTTCTCCTTCGGTACCGCCGGGGTCCAGACCACCAGCACCTTGTGGCGCCGCCCGGGATCGGAGAAGAGTGTCGGCAGCGAATCGACGCTGTCATTGAAGGTGATGCCGCATCCCTCATCATCGAGGGTGTCGGTGAGCGGGCTCTCCGTGCGGTCATAGCCGCAGACGGTATATCCTTCTGAGATGAAATAGCGTGCCAGGGCGCTCATGCCGATGCCGCCTATGCCAACAAAATATATCCCTGATATGGAGGTCATCCCCTTCATAGTGCAGCCAGTTTAAGTACTTCGCGGGCATAAATGCTCATAGCAATCCCTCCCGTCCCGGAATAGATAATCACCTCTATGTTTGTCAGCTCCTTCATCTCATCGCCAGTTTTAACACTTCGCGGGCTATCACCGCGTCGGCGTCTCTTATCGCCATCTTCTTTATGTTCTCAGAGAGCGAGGCTCTCCGTGCATCGTCCCTGATCAGCTCCAGGGAGGTGCTTATCAGCTCTTTCTGTGCGTCGGCATCCCTCACCAGCAGGGCTGCGCCGCGGCTTACGAGCGCCATGGCGTTGTGCGTCTGATGATCCTCGGCCACGTTGGGTGAGGGTACCAGTATCACGGGCTTGCCCACCAGTGCCAGCTCGGAGATTGTACCCGCGCCGGCACGGGAGATGATCACGTCGGCGGCGGCGTAGGCCAGGTCCATGCGGTTGATGAAGCCGGTCATCATGATGCTCCTCGCCGACTGCTCCTCAACCGCCTCGCGCATGCGGTCATACCAGTGACTGCCTGTCTGCCATATCATCTGCACCCCCGACGCCTCTATGGCGCTGATGGCGCCGCCGACACTGTTGTTGACCGTGCCGGCGCCGAGCGACCCGCCCAGAACCAGTATCACCGGCCTGCCGGACTCCAGTTTGAAGTGCGCGAGCGCCTCGGGCCGGAGCTCGTCAAGGTTGTCATAGGCCTGCCGCACGGGATTGCCCGTCAGCAGTATTTTATCTTTCGGGAAGTATTTCTCCATCCCCTCGTAGGCCACGCATATCCTCCCGGCCTTGCGTGCCAGCAGCTTGTTGGTGACACCGGCGTAGCTGTTCTGCTCCTGGATGAGCGTGGGCATCCTCCGCTGCTGTGCCTGCTTCAGCACCGGCCCGGAGGCGTATCCGCCGACGCCCACCACCACATCAGGGCGGAACTTCCTTATTATCTGCGATGCCCTGAGCATGCTGCGGAACAGCTTCCACGCCACCTGTATGTTCCTGATGCTCCCCCCGCGCACCAGTCCCGCAACCGGCAGGCCGGTGATCTCATATCCCGCCTCCGGCACCTTCTGCATCTCCATCCTGCCCTGTGCACCGACAAACAGTATCTTCACGCCGGGCTCGAGACGCCGCAGGGCGTTGGCGATGGCAATGGCCGGGAAGAGGTGACCGCCAGTGCCGCCGCCGCTGATAATGACCCTGGTATCTTTTCCTTCCCCGCTCATGCCGCATTGGTGTCTGTCTGTTCGATTTCGGAGAGCTGCTCGCGCCGCTCACGCGCGTTCATCACCCTCGAGACGCTGAGTATTGCCCCCAGCGAGAAGCTTATCACCAGCACGGATGTCCTGCCCCAGCTGATCATCGGCAGTGTCTGTCCCGTCACCGGGAAGAGACCCACGGCCACAAGCATGTTGAGGAAGGCCTGGAACACGATCATGACGGTCAGTCCCAGCACCATCAGGGCCGGGAAGGCATAATCGCATTTTCGCGCTATCTGTATCCCCCGGAACATCAGCGCCAGGTAACTGAGCACCACTATCAGGGCCCCGAAGAGACCGTACTCCTCCACTATGATCGCGAAGATGAAGTCGGAGTTCGACTGCGGCAGTATGTTGCGCTGCGTGCTCTTGCCCGGCAGCTTGCCGAACAGCTTGCCCGTAGAGATGGCTATCTTGGCCTGGTTGGCCTGGTAGTCGGCATCGGGGGTGCTCTCGCCGCTGACGAAAGCCTCGATGCGGTTCTTCCACACCTGCACCCTGTTGTTGTCCTTCTTGAAGACAAGCAGCAGCGAGGCAAAGAGGATCACGGCCACCAGCCCCATACCGGCATAGGCCAGCAGGAACCTCACGGGCACACGGCCGATGAAGAGTATTATCATGCTGATCATGAAGATCATGACGGCGGTGGAGAGGTTCTCGGGCATGATCAGCGCACATACCATCACCACTGGAAGAACCAGCCTCAAGGTCACCACCCTGAAATTCTTGAGCTCGTGCTGGTAGACCGTCAGCCCGCGGGCCAGGAAGATAACCAGTGCCACCTTCGCCAGGTCGGAGGTCTGCAGCCTGATGCCGGTGCCCGGTATCTCCAGCCAGCGGGTGGCCTCGTTGATGCTCACGCCGGCGACGAGGGTGACGCCGAGCAGTACTACCGACACACCCAGCCCGATGGCGGCAAACTGCATATATTTAATATAAGGTATCCAGTGGGTGACCACTATGATCAGCAGCCCGAGCATCAGCATGATGAACTGCGTCTTCAAGAAATAGAAGGTGTTACCGTGATGCGAGGCGTAGGCCAGGCTCACCGACGAGCTGTAGACGGAGAGCAGCGAGATGACCATGAAGATCCCTATCAGACCCCACAGGTACCTGTCACCCCTGAAAAACCGCTTTACCGTCACATTCGCCATCGCTTGCTTTTACTTGCTGATCTTTAATTGTTTATATCTTCCGAAAACTCGTTTACTTTTTCTTTGACTATCGCTTTTCTGAATTTCTTATTTCTATTGGCTCACCACTGCTGTCTGCTCTTTTCATTATCACCCTCACCAACTATATCTCTTACTGATTGATTTTAAAGGTTCCTTACTGCCAACTTAAACTGCCTACCGCGATCCTCATAATTCTGAAACAGGTCGAAGCTGGCACATGCCGGCGAGAGCAGCACCGTGTCGCCCTTGTGCGCCAGGTAATAGGCCGAACGCACCGCCTCCTCCATCGAGGTGGTCTCGACGATGGTGGGCACCATATCCGTGAAAGCGTCGATGATCTTCGAGTTATCCTTGCCGAGGCATACTATCGCCTTCACCTTCTCCTTAACCACGCTGCTCAGCTCGGAGTAGTCGTTCCCCTTGTCTATCCCTCCCGCAATCCATATCACGTCGGTCTTCTGGCACTCGAGGGCATACCAGGTGGAGTTGACGTTGGTAGCCTTGGAGTCGTTGATGAAGTTTATCCCTGCCACCATGATGACGGACTCGAGCCTGTGCTCCACACCCTGGAAGTCAGTCAGGCTCTCGCGTATCGTCTCCTTGCGGATATTGAGAACCTTGCCGGCGATGGCTGCTGCCATCGAGTTGTAAGTGTTGTGGCGTCCTTTCAACGCCAGGTCGTGCATGGTCATAAGGCTGGTTTTTTCGGTTATGTCAAGTATCAGGTTGTCATTTTCAATACAGGCGGCCATCCCTTCGCACTTTTCGAGGGAGAAGGGCAGCGAACGGGCGGCGATGATTCTTTTGGCGACCTCCGCGGCCGTCACGGGATCGTCGGCGCACCAGATGAAATGGTCGCCGGAGGTCTGGTTGCGAATCACACGCATCTTGGAGTCGACATAGTTCTGCATCTCGTGCCCATACCTGTCGAGGTGATCGGGCGTGATGTTCAACAGGATGGCTATCTCGGCCTTGAAGTCGTACATGCCGTCGAGTTGGAAGCTGCTCAGCTCGATGACGTAATAGTCATATCCCCCCTCAGCCACCGCCATCGCGAAGCT
Organism: Bacteroidales bacterium; assembly: GCA_029210565.1. Lineage (GTDB taxonomy): Bacteria > Bacteroidota > Bacteroidia > Bacteroidales > VadinHA17 > SR-FBR-E99. Next base: position 12,926 of record JARGFQ010000002.1, on the reverse strand, counting down.
GTTGCCCACATTGCCGGTCATGGCCACGTTAAGGCCCGCCTTCTTCATCATGTGGAATATCATGTTGGTGGTGGTGGTCTTGCCGTTGCTTCCCGTCACGCATATCTTGACGGCATCGGTGTAGCGGCCGGCGAACTCTATCTCAGAAATAACGGGGATCCCCTTATCGCGAAGCGACACCACCAGGGGATTATCCTCACGCAGGCCGGGACTCTTTATCACCTCATCGGCATTCATGATCAGCTCCTCAGTATGCTTCCCCTCCTCAAAGGCTATGTTGAGCGCGATAAGTTTTTCGCGGTACTTATCCTTCAGGGTGCCGCTGTCGGTGACGAATACCTCAAAGCCATGCTTCTGTGCCAGCACCGCCGATCCCACGCCGCTCTCTCCCGCTCCCAGTATTACTATCCTCTTCTTCATTCTCTTTCTCTGCCTTCTATCTGCTTCCTGTTCTACTATCTGTAACTTACCTCATCAATTCATTTCACCTAACACTGTTGTCCCTGCTCCTGCCACTCCTGCACTTACTGTCTCTGCCTGTTATTCGGCGTAATCCCAATTTTCCTTCAGTTATCATCACTTTCCCCACACCCGGCTTTGTTTCACCGACTGTCTTTTACTGTTTTTCACTTTAATCCCTTTACTACTTTTTCTGAGCTGATATATTTTTTGATGGTTATTTCTTGTCATTTACTTTTGTAACTATCTGATTTTTAATGTCACCACGCTTATAACTGCCAGAATGATGGCGACGATCCAGAAGCGTGTGACTATCTTCGGTTCAGCATATCCTTTCCTCTGGTAATGGTGGTGCAGGGGTGCCATGAGGAAAATCCTCCTCCCCTCTCCGTACTTCCGCTTCGTCCTCTTAAACCAGCTCACCTGCAGCATCACCGAGAGGCTCTCCACGAAGAAGATGCCGCACAGTATGGGTATCAGCAGCTCCTTGCGTATCACGATGGCGAAGACGGCGATGATGCCCCCGAGGGTCAGGCTGCCGGTGTCGCCCATGAATACCTGCGCCGGGTATGAGTTGTACCAGAGGAACCCTACCGTGGCCCCGGCGAAGGCGGCGGCGAAGACCACCAGCTCGCCGATATAGGGTATGTACATGATATTCAGATAGTCGGCATAGATGATGTTACCGGAGACATATGCCAGTATCCCCAGGGTGACCCCTGAAACGGCACTCGTCCCCGTCGCCAGTCCGTCAAGCCCGTCGGTGAGGTTGACGCCGTTCGACACCGCCACCACGACGAATATCACCATCGCCATAAATACCAGCCAGCCCAGCAGCGTCTTCGTCTTACCCTTTGCAAAGGGCACCAGCCATGAATAGTCGAACTCATTGTCCTTCACAAAGGGGATGGTGGTCTTGGTAGATTTGACATTTGCCACGGACGACTGCTCCTGAACGGCGGCCGACTCATCCCGGACAGATGACAGCTCAGGCCGGAGGGTGGAATTGCTTTGACTTACGGATAAGGTCTCCTCAGAGATGGCTTCCGGCTCCTGTCTGGTGGCTGAAGGCTCCTCACGGTTGGCTTCTGGCTCCCCCCCGATGGCAGCCGGACCCTGCGGATCCAGCGTTGCTTTGCCTTCTGAAATAACGGCATCAAACGATCCGTTACCGTCTGCAATCCTGGTATCGAATGAACTGTTTTCTGCAGTAACCACAGTGACACCGGCGGGCGGGGTCACATTGACTCGTACAACCACATCATCGCTGATATAGAGCGTCAGCGCCACTATCAGCCCCAGCACCACCTGTCCTGCAATCTTGAACCGCCCTGCCAGCCCCTCCTTGTTCTTCTTGAATATCTTGATGTAATCGTCCACGAAGCCGATGAACCCGACCCATACCGTCGTGATGATCATCAGGATGATATAGACGTTGTCGAGCCTCGCGAACAGCAGCACCGGCACGAGGATAGATGCGATGATGATCAGCCCTCCCATGGAGGGTGTGCCCTGCTTCTGATACTGTCCCTCGAGGTCGAGGTCGCGTATGGTCTCGCCTATCTGCCTGCGCTGCAGGGCTTTGATGATCCGCTTGCCAATCAGCATTGAAATAATGAGGGAGGTAATGACGGCAGCGGCGGACCTGGTCGAGAGGTAGTTGAACACCCCCGCGCCGGGGATGTCAAGCTGGTCGAGATATCTGAATAGGTAATACAGCATATCAACTCATTTTGAAGGCTTTGCGTAATTCTTCCCGGTCATCGAAGTGATGCCTCACTCCCCTGATCTCCTGGTATGTCTCATGTCCCTTGCCTGCCACCAGGATGATATCGCCCGGCGCGGCCAGCATCACGGCAGCCCTGATGGCATCGGCACGGCCGGTGATGCGTATCATCTTCGGCACCGCGTCAGGTGTCAGTCCCGCCTGCATGTCGTCTATAATCCTGTCGGGATCCTCGCTGCGGGGATTGTCCGATGTCAGTATCAGCCTGTCGGCACCGGCCGCGGCTATGCGCGCCATCACCGGCCTCTTGGTGCGGTCGCGGTCGCCGCCGGCACCCACAACCACTATCAGCCTCCCCTGCCCCTGCCGAAGCCTGTTGATGGCCTCGATCACATTCTCCACCGCATCGGGGGTGTGGGCATAGTCGACGATGCCCGTTATGCCGTCGGCGGAGCGTATCACCTCCGTGCGGCCGTCAACGGGACGCAACGTGCTGAGGATCCTGAGTACCTCCTCCTGGCTTGCGCCCAGCAGTATGGCCGCGCCGTAAACCGCAAGCAGGTTGGAGGCGTTGTAATCGCCGATGAACTGCGTCCACACCTCCGTGCCGTTGATCTTCAGCTGCATCCCCTCAAACCCCTGCTCGATGATGCTGCACCGGAAGTCGGCCATGCCGTGCATCGAGAAGGTGTGTTTCGCCGCCTTGCAGTTCTGGATCATCACCAATCCGTTTTTGTCGTCGGTGTTGACCAGCGCAAACGACTCCTTCGGCAGCCCGTCGAAGAACTTCTTCTTGACAGCGAGGTAGTTGTCGAATGTCAGGTGGTAGTCGAGATGGTCATGGGTGAGGTTGGTAAAAATTCCCCCTTCAAAGTGGAGCCCGGAAACACGCCTCTGGTCGATGGCGTGGGAGCTCACCTCCATGAAGGCATACTCGCACCCCTCGTCGGCCATCTCCGCCAGCAGGGCGTTGAGCCGGACGGGATCGGGGGTGGTGTGGGTGGCGTCCCTGCGTGTGTGATGCACGTAGTTGCACACCGTGGAGAGCAGTCCGCACTTGTATCCCAGCCCCTCGAACATATTGTAGAGCAGCGTGGCGATGGTGGTCTTGCCGTTGGTGCCGGTGACGCCTGTCAGCCGCACCTTGCGCGACGGATGGTCATAGAAGGCTGAGGCAGCCATGCCGGTGGCGGCGGCGGAGTCGTCAACAACAATGAAGGTGACTTTATCCGGAGAGGAACTGTGAGGGGTGCTGCCCTGCATCACATCTCCGGGCTTGATATTATCATGCCCGGCGTCATCCTGTATAGCATCAGTGAGGGCTGCGGGCAGCTTGTCGATCATAGTGACCCACTTATCGAGCAGTCCGTCGCCTGTATTTTCCAGGTGATCGGGCAGTTTTTGGCAGATGACCGCGACGGCGCCAGCCTCCACGGCCTTGCCGATGAAGAGGTGCCCGTCGCTCTGCGTGCCCCTGACGGCAATGAAGAGCCAACCCGGCTGCACCGCACGGGAGTCAGCCGTCACCCCTGCAACGACCTTATCCTCATCGCCGTAGATTTGGGTGACCCTTATCTCCTTCAATATATCCTTCAGCTCCTTCATCATCTCAGTCTCAGTTCAATCGATACTGTCGCTCCCTTCGATATCCTCGCCCCTGCCGGCGGCGACTGCTTCGCAACTCTCCCGTGGCCGGTGTAATAGACTCTCAACCCGCTGTTCTCCAGCAGGTAGATCGCATCGCGGAGACCCATGCCCACAACATCGGGCATCACTCCCTCGGAGACGGTCAGGTCATTCTCCCTTATGATCTCCGCTGCATCGCGCAGCTTCACCTTCTCCTCACCGTCAGGGTTCAGCGCCTGCAACGGCTTGTAGAAGCTGGTGGCATACACCTTGTCAGCTATCTCCTTGAAAACAGGTCCCGACACAACGTTGCCGTAGTAGACCCAGTTGGAGGGTGCGCTGACCACGACGATGCACGAGTAGAGCGGGTTGTCAGCCGGGAAGTACCCGACGAACGACGCCTGGTACGATATGCGGCTGCCGGAACGGTATCCGTGCTTGGCGTTGGCGATCTGCGCCGTGCCGGTCTTGCCGGCTATCTTGTAATTGGTGTTCTTCAGGTTCTTGGCGGTGCCGTTCTCGACAACACCCAAGAGAAGCGACTGTGCTCTGGCGACGGTAGAGCGCGAGCAGATGGCGTTGCTGATCACCTCCGTGCCGAAGGTCTTGACAGTGCGGTTGCCGTCGCGCACCTCTGTGACAAAACGCGGCTTGACCATCTTGCCGTTGTTGGCGACAGCATTGTAGAAGGCCAGTATCTGCAGTGGGGTGAGCTGTATCTCGTAGCCGTGCGACATCATCGGTAGCGAAATTCCTGACCAGTATTTATCTCCAGGATAGCGTATCAGCGGCTTCCCCTCACCCTTGATTTGAAGACCGAGTGGTTTGTTGAGCTGCATCGAGTAGAGGCGGTCGACATACCTGCGGGGGTTCTCCTTGTAGCTCTCATTGATGATCTTGGCGGTGCCAACGTTCGAGGAGTGCTCGAACACCTCCCTCGCGGTGATTTTTCCGAGGCCCTCCTCTTCATGGTCGCGAATCACCTTGTCGTAGTACCTGACCGTGCCGTCGCCGGTGTTGATTGTGTCATCGAGTTCGACGACGCCATCCTCCATCGCTGCTATCATCGACATCAGCTTGAAGGTCGATCCCGGCTCGGTGCTCTCCCCCACTGCGAAGTTGTATGTCTCGTGGTACCTGCCGTCCGATCCTATCTCGAGGTTGGCAATCGCCTTGACATCGCCCGTTTTTACCTCCATCACCACCGCACAGCCGTGGTGGGCCCTGTGTTTTGTCAGCTGCTTGTGGAGTGCATTCTCGGCAGCATCCTGCAGGTCGAGATCGATGGTGGTGACTATGTCATATCCCGGACGCGCCCTGACCGACTCGAGGTTATCGACATCGATCCATGCGCCTCCCGTAAGTCGCTGCTGCACCTTCAGCCCGTCCTTCCCGGCAAGGAAAGAGTTGAAGGAGCCCTCGATGCCGACGATGGTCGAGAGGCTGTCTTCGGTGACATAGCCGATGGTGCGCCTGGCCAGCAGGCCGTTGGGCATGATGCGCCTGTTCTCGGGCTGGTAGATCAGCCCGCCCCGGAACTTGCCGTGGCGGAAGATGGGCAGCTGCTTGAGGTCACTCAGCGTCTCGTAGCTGACATGCCTCTTGATGAGGTAATACCTGTCGCCGCGCTTGCGGGCGTTGGTCAAAGCCGATCTCCAGCCGTCGGGACTGTTGACGCCGACATACTGCGACAGTCCGCGGCTGAGGCCGCTGATGCCGTTGGCCCAGGTGGTGTCGGCCATGCCCGAGCTGCGGGTGTCCATGAAAACCGTATAGTAGGGGATGGAGCTGGCGAGGATGCGCCCGTCGTCGGAGAGGATGTCACCCCTGCCGGCCTTGTCGACCTGCCGGCGAAAGACGATCTTGTCAGCCATGGAAGCCCACTTCTCCGACTGGGCGAACTGCAGGATGATGATGCGGACGAAGACCGCGACGGCCATCACCACCACGATACCGTAGATAACCCCGGTACGGGCAAGGATCTGGTCTTTCGGCTTCGTCGTCTTCTTCATAGGTCAGGTTAGTGTGCTCTTGGCGGATGCGGAGGTTAGTTAAGGTTTATCTTACCCTGGCTTGTGCAGTTGTCAGGTTGGGTTAATTCTTGACTGGTGCATCGGCTAGGTTTCTCATTTCAATTTTCTTTTCTCTTATGGCATTTATTCTGTTTCAATTCTTGTTTTTGCGGTGGTGTGTCGGGTCAATTGTTGTTTTTTTGGCTATGTTCCTGGTTTCGTTTTCCTTCTTGCCGGCTGTCACACCGGTGGGTTATAATCTCATTTTCACGGCGATTATGCCGGTTCACTCGTTTACTACTATCCTGTACGGCGGCTCCCGGAGCTCCTCGAGCCCCAGTCCCCGCTCCTGCACCAGGTCCGTTATCTCACTCTGGCGGCTCACGCTGCCAAGATCGGCCGAGACCGAGAGCGACTCAGCCCGCAGGTCGCTCACCTCCTGCTCCAGCACGATGATCTGCCTCTCAACGCGCTCGGCATTGAACCTGTTGGCAATGAAGATGATGATGAGCAGAGCAATAAGCGCCGAGTACCGCATATCCCTGAGAATGAGGTTCTCGGAGATAAGCGTCCCGCTGAGGAGCCCCCTGATCACACCGTTGTCCTTTTTCTTGGCGGCACCTGTTTTTTTTGTTTCCTCCTTCTCGCCCATCGCCGTCATATTTTCTCCGCGATTCTCAGCCTGGCACTACGCGCACGACTGTTGTTTCTTATCTCTTCCTCAGCCGGCACGATCACCTTGCGGTTCACCGCCTTCAGCGGGGCCGTGACATTGCCGTAAAAATCCTTATCGCTCTCACCTTCGAAGTTGCCGGTGCGGATGAAATTCTTCACCAGCCTGTCCTCGAGCGAGTGGTATGTTATCACTGCCAGGCGGCCGCCGGGCTTGAGCAGCTCCAGCGCCTGCTGCAGCATCTCCGTCAGCGCCTCCATTTCGTGGTTCACCTCGATGCGCAACGACTGAAATAGCCTCGCGTAGAACTTATTCTCCTCCCGCGGCGGAACCATCCCGCTCAGCGCTGCCATGAGGTCACTTACCGTCCTGACCGGCTGTGCAGCGCGGGCCTTAACTATGGCGGCCGCCAGCCGGCGCGAGTTGGTCAGCTCGCCGTACTTGTAGAAAACATCTGCCAGCCTATCCTCCTCGTAGGTGCGGAGGATGTCGGAGGCCTTCACCGTTGCCTGGCGGTTCATCCGCATGTCGAGCTCAGCATCGCTGCGGAACGAGAATCCCCTCTCGGGCTGGTCGAACTGATGGAACGAAACGCCGAGGTCGGCAATCAACCCGTCGATCTCGCTGATGCCGAGATAACGGAGATTGTTCTTCAGATACCGGAAGTTCTGGTTGAGGAGAGCGAATCGTTCGTCGTCGATCTTGTTCGCTTCGGCATCAGCATCCTGGTCAAACGCTATCAGCCTGCCTGAGGTGAGCCGGTCGAGAATGGCGCGCGAGTGACCTCCGCCACCGAAGGTTACATCGACATAAATCCCTTCGGGCCTGAGGTTAAGCCCTGCAATGCTCTCATTCAGCAGTGCCGGGAGATGATATACAGTCATCAGGCTGAGCCGGCGTCGGGACTACCAAGCAGCTTCTCCGCCAGGTTGGCGAAGTCGTCGGAAGGCATCTCTATGCGGGCATAAACCTCCTCAGCCCACATCTCAATACGTCCGTCCTGCCCGGCGAGAACCACATCTTTCTGTATGCCCGCAAGGTCAAGGAGACGCTTCGGGATGAGAAGCCTGTTGCTGCTGTCGAGCGACACCTCTGCCGTACCCTTGAAGAAATTGCGGAGAAAGATATTGTGCTCCCTGTTATATGGATTGATCCTGCTGCGGACCTTCTCGAGCTGCCTGTTCCAGTCGTCGATCGAGTAGAGGACGAGGCACCCTTCGAAGATATCCTTTCTGACCACAAAGCGATCTTCAGCTGCCGGAGGCATCTGTCTCTTGAACGCGGCGGGGAGGATCACCCTGCCTTTGGCGTCAAGCCTGCATGAATAATCGCCTATAAACGTGGCCATAACAGTTGTTGTTTCGGAGGGCTAATGTAAAAAGATTTTTCCCACTTTCCTCCACTTTCTCCCATTTTTCTTCACTTTTGTTGAAAACTTTGGGATGGCGGGGTTTATTGTGCCTGCCGTGACAAAATTTCCTGATCCTCTACGAGGAATATATCTTACTCATATTCAAAGTCCTACAATACCTTAAGCCCTACGGCCTAATGATTCGTTAGAATATTTATTGATCATGTCTTCAGATTCCAGCAGAAGCCTTCAGAGCTTTTTCGGAAAAAGAGAGCCATTCACTTCATTGCGTTTCTTTTGGGCAAGCAAAAGAAATGAAAGAATAATGTTATTGTATCTTTGCATATGCAATTTCTCTCACAATGGCAGAGACCCAATCCCCACTGCAAATCAACATCGAGAAAATCCTCGATGACAAGAACCCGAAAATCCGCCGGATGGTTCCGGGCTTCATCATCCGCTACCTCAAACGGATCGTCCACCAGGATCTGATCAACGATATCCTCCGTAACTTCGGCCATCTCCGCGGCGCCGCCTTTAACGATGCCGCCCTCGGATTCCTGGGCATCACATATCGCGCCCACGGCGTCGAAAACCTCCCGAAAGTCGGACGAAACATCTTCGTCTCCAACCATCCGCTCGGCGGTCTCGACGGCATGGTCTTCATGAGCGAGCTCTCCAAACATTTTACGGCAATAAAATTCCCCGTCAACGACATACTGATGTACGTCGACAACTACGGCGACATATTCCTCCCTGTGAACAAGGTTGGGACCTTCGGACGCGAAGCCGCCAGGCTGATGGAGGAAGCCTATGCCTCAGACTACCAGCTCCTTAACTTCCCGGCAGGGATATGTTCCAGGAAAATAAAGGGGGAGATAACCGACCTGAAGTGGCAGAAGAGCTTCATCGTCAAGGCCGTGCAGCACCAGCGCGACATCGTGCCGTGCTTCTTCGAGGGACGCAACAGCTCGTTCTTTTATAACCTCGCCAACCTGCGGCGGTTCCTCAGGATAAAGGTAAACATCGAGATGCTCTACCTCGCCGACGAGATGTATAAACAGAAGGGCAAGGACATCGACGTTTACTTCGGCGAACCCATACCGTGGCAGACATTCGACAAATCGAAAACCCCTCAGGAATGGGCTGATATGGTGCGCGAAAAAACTTATTCCCTGCAAAAAAGATATTCAGCCGGTTGATTGATTTTTTTATAATTTTATTCCACAATTAACTTCCTTCATTAGAGGATCAGATGGTTCACGAGAAAATGGAACCGCTAGGTGAGGCGGTACCGGTGGAAGAGCTGGTTGCGGAGCTGGCCAGGATTGGTTACCTCAGAAAGACCAACAACGCCAACAACGAAGTATATCTCTTTGACAACCGCAGCTCTCCGCTGCTGATGCACGAGATAGGCCGCATCCGCGAGCTCACCTTCAGGCATGCCGGCGGTGGCACGGGCAAGGCGCTCGACCTCGACGAGTACGACCTCGACCCCGACCATCCCCAGAAACAGCTGATAATCTGGGATCCCGACAACCGCGAGATAATCGGTGGCTATCGCTTCATCTTCCCGGAACACAAGGAAAAGGACTTCTCCATCGACCGATTCGCATCGTCGTCATACTTCACCTTCTCCCGGAAATTCATTAAGAAATACCTGCCTCACACTATGGAGCTCGGGCGGTCATTCGTGAGACCGGAGTACCAGAGCGCCGCCATGGGCCGTAAGAGCCTCTTCTCCCTCGATAACCTGTGGGACGGGCTCGGAGCTATCATCATAGATAACAGGCAGATACGGTACCTCTTCGGGAAGGTGACGATGTACACCCATTACAACGTGCAGGCGCGGAATATGATCCTATGGTTCATGCTGAAGTATTTCCCCGACCCTGACAGGCTTGCCGTGCCCGATGACCCTGTTGTTATTGACGTTCATCCCGACCAGATGAAACAGATTTTCTCGGGGAAATCATTCAAGGAAGACCTGAAGATACTGTCGCAGGAGGTGCGCCGGCTGGGAGAGAAAATCCCGCCGCTGATCAACGCCTACATGAATCTCTCTCCAACGATGAGATGCTTCGGCACCTTCATCAACCACCACTTCGGCAACGTCGAGGAGACCGGCATCATGATCACCGTGCGCGACATCTACATCGAAAAAATCAACCGCCACCTCGCCTCCTACCGGGAGGATTTCGACATATCGCAATAGGTCTGAAGGTCTCAGGTCTGAAGTTCGAAAGTCCAAAGTCGCAGGATTAATCATCGGTTTTGCTATTTTGTTTGCCCGGATCGCCTTCAGATCTTTTTCGGAACAAGAGAGCCATTCACTTCATTGCGTTTCTTTTGGGCAAGCAAAAGAAATGAAAAAGAATCAATACGCTCGATCGTTCTTCCCTTCAATATAGTTTACAAATGCCCGATTTACCACCCGGTTGCCTCCGGGAGTGGGATAATTCCCCGTGAAATACCAGTCGCCGGTATGACCCGGACAAGCCTCGTGGAGTCCCTCCACCGACTGGTAAACAACATCAATCTCCGCCCCTGTCTCCGGCGTCTTCAGCATCTCCGCTATCTGCCGCGAGATCTCTTCGTCAGTGAAGCCGGCGTAAATCTCCTTAACCACATTTACCATCTCACTGTCAGGCTTCTGAAGCTCCTCCTGCGCCCTCTCGAACACACGGGTAATCAAATCCGATTTGCCCGTCATCTTCAGCAGTTCAATCGCTGCCCTGAATGCGATGAAATCGCCCAGCTTCGCCATGTCGATGCCGTAACAGTCGGGGTACCGTATCTGCGGCGAGGAGGAGACAACCACGATCCTCTTCGGCTCGAGCCGGTCGAGGATGCTTATGATGCTCTCCCTCAGCGTAGTGCCCCGCACTATCGAGTCGTCGAGAACAACCAGGTTGTCCTTTCCTCTCCTGATGACACCGTAGGTGACGTCGTACACGTGCCCCACCAGGTCGTTGCGACTGCGGTCCTCGGTGATGAAGGTCCTCAGCTTTATATCCTTAACTGCGATCTTCTCGATGCGCGGCCTCACATCCATGATCCTCTCGAAGTCGGAGACCGTTATCGAATCACCTTTGCGCATCAAGGCCTGCCGGCGTCGACTGTTGAGCCAGTCCTCGAGGCCCTTAATCAGCCCGTAGAAGGCGCTCTCTGCGGTGTTGGGGATATATGAAAAGACAGTGTTCCTGATGTCGTTGTCCACTGCGGCCAGCACCGGTTTCGTGAGCGTCTCTCCGAGCTTCTTCCGCTCGCGGTAGATATTCTTGTCTGTTCCCCTCGAAAAATAAATCCTTTCAAAAGAACACTTTGCCGGTTGTGCCGCTGGAAGGATCTCCTTCAGCGAGAATCCCCCATTAGCTTTGATTATCAGCGCCTTGCCCGGATCAAGCTCAATGACCTTGTCGGTCCTGATATTGAATACTGTCTGTATCACCGGCCGCTCCGAGGCTGCCACCACGATCTCATCATCGGCATACCAGAAGGCAGGCCGTATCCCGGCCGGATCGCGCAGGACGAAGGCGTCGCCGTGGCCGAGCATCCCTGCCATGACATACCCGCCGTCCCATCGACGGGCAGCGTTCTGCAGCACCGCGGCGAGATCGAGTTCGTTCTCAATGACAGGTGATATCTCGCGCTTCGAGTATCCCTTTTCCTTATAAAACCTGTAAAGCCGTTCGACCTCCTCATCAAGGAAATGACCGATGTTCTCAAGGACCGTGATGGTATCTGAGAAGTCCACCGGGTTCTGCCCGATCTCTATGAGGTGGTTGAAGAGCACCTCCATGTTGGTCAGATTGAAGTTACCGGCCATGACCAGGCTGCGCGACCGCCAGTTGTTCTCGCGGGTGACGGGGTGAACATAGTCGATGTTGTAGTTGCCGTATGTGCCGTAGCGCAGGTGCCCGAGCCAGACATCGCAGGGCCTCTCCGTCACCTCGGGATAGATGCGGTCAAAGACATCCTGGATGGGATTGGAGGAGTTGGAGCGCTGGCGGTGGATGTAGCGCGTTCCCGGCCTGGCGCCGATGTGTATTCCTGCCAGACCGGCGCCATCCTGACCCCTGTTGTGCTGCTTCTCCATCATGAGGTACATCTTGCGCAGGCTGTAGTCCCATGATCCGTATTTATCAATGTAGTATTGTGCGGGGCGCAGCATTCTCATCAGTGCAATCCCGCATTCGTGCTTTATGCTCTCGCTCATTTTGCTTCAGAGAATTTTTGTCAGTGCGATACCGTCCTGGTGGTGTCTGCTCACACTCATATGAACAGCCGGGATTTGTACTATTATAACCCCGTATATATTCATTCTGTTCAGGTTCATCTTACTTCGCCGGATTTTTATAGGCGATGACATCGCGTATCAGGTACGCTTCGGGATATTTCTTCAGTATGTCGAAGTAGACTATTGCAGCCTCCTCGCGCGTGCGGAAGTCGCCCACCTTCACCTTGAACCAGTTGGGTCTGTCGAAGGTGCGGTATGTTCTGATGTCGGGAAAATCCTCCATGAAGCGTGCGCGCGCCCTGTTGGAGTCATCTCCTGCCGTGCGGTGCCCGCCGCGGTATATCTGGATGCGCCACCCGTCGACGCCGTTTTTCGAGGCGTTGGCGATGATGTGCCTGCTCACCAGCGTGTCGATGGCCGGGTCCTGGACAATGACCAGCCTCTCTGCCATGTAGCGCGGACGGTTATCGTTCATGAGCTCGCGGACGCCCACCGACTCCTGTGCCCTGAGGAAGGTTGGCAGGAGGAATATTATTACTGCGACAAGCAACGATGGTCTCATGAGGCAAATATACTACAGATTTTTCTTTGTAGTTACATACAATTACTATTCCAATTGTTCATCAGGCCAATGGAATTCTGACTTATTACCTAATTCGCGTCGGTCATCAATTAATCCAGGAGCGCTTCCGTGTCAACTTATACACCAAGCCTCGCTTCCACATCAACAACTCACAACGCTGCGTCATCAACCTACCAGGCCCATTAATATCCTGGTTCGGCGCCTCGGTAAGTTCGTTGGTGATCAACGGCCTATCCCAATTCCTCCGCCAGCTCGT
>JARGFQ010000029.1 GCA_029210565.1 Bacteroidales bacterium | reverse complement strand
GCCGACCTTGTCACCAGTTTTGTCTGGAGGGGCTCCAGGCTGGGCAGTGGGCCGCATCTGCAGCCGGGGATGGAATACTCCGCCGGACGCTTTACCGCAGGTGCCTGGGGATCATTCGACCTGAACGGCTATGAGGAGGTGGATCTTTACTTTGCCTTTGTCCTGCCCGGCGGATTTACCCTGGGTATGCAGGACTATTACCTGCCTGAGCTGCCATACTTCGATTATTCTGCTGCTGACGGAGCCCATGCCTTTGAGGTCAACCTCGACTGGGAATCGGACAATGTGTGGCTGAGTGCCAACTATATTATCAACGAGGCAGGAGGAGTGGGGTCATACGGCAACGATCTCTATTTTGAAGCCGGAATCTCTTTTGAATATTTCAGCCTCTTCATGGGGGCCGGCAGCGGCTGGCACACCGGGAGCGGCAGCCTAAATGTCTGCAATCTCGGTCTGGAGGTTACGCATGATATCGCAATAACTAAACTATTCTCCGTTCCCGTCACCGGGCAACTGATCTTCAATCCCGACAGGGAGCAGATGTTTCTTGTAGTCGGGTTTGCCTTGAACACTTTTTAATCTTCCCACCAGGATTATGACGAGATAAAGGAAATCGAAGCGGCAACGAATATATCAATCAGGATGACTATTTGAGAATTTGTTGCAGAGTGAAAACCTTTTATACTTAATTTATTTCCGAATACCACTAATGGAATATGCATTACATACATCGGCATTAACTCCTGATTAGTTAAGGTTGCTGTTCCCCCGGTGATCAACAACGAGATCTCCTTTACTTCCTGAAAAATTATTGATAAGGCATGCTGAGAACAATTTTTTGGACGTGCAGATAAACAGGATAAGAAAACATGTCCGAACTTTACGTAACTATCACATACTAACTAAATAGTGTTCGTTATGAAAAACCTCATTGCACTGTTTCTGGTACTGATGCCAATATCTTTGTCTTCACAGAACATTGATGTTGACATTCTCAGGTCAATTCATTCACCTGAACCCCTTCCTTCTGATGATTTCTTCAGGTTTGTATCTGATGCAAATTTCTATGTGTATGTTGGTACTCCCGTCACCATGGCTGTTGTCGGATTGGCAGGACATGACAATGAGTTACTGCGTGACGCTGCTGCGATGGCAGCGGCAACGGCAGTAGCCTACGGAGTCGCTTTAGGTTTTAAATACATCGTCAAGCGTGAAAGACCGTTTGTTGCTCATCCTGAAGATTTTGCCGATAAAACCGGGCACGACTACAGCGACAGCTACTCGTTTCCCTCCGGCCATTCCACAACGGCATTTGCCGTTGCGACGTCACTCTCTCTCGATTATCCGAAATGGTATGTCATTGTGCCTTCGTATGCCTATGCCGGCACTCTGGCTTATTCACGGATGCATCTGGGTGTTCACCATCCTTCTGATGTGATGACAGGAGCCATAATCGGATCGGGGTGCGCTGTTCTGTCGCATTATGTCAGTAACAAGCTGAACAAACGATAAGTGAGACTGTGGAGCTTATCAAACCGGTTGCGGTGCGGACGGGATTATCCCGACGCGCGCCACGCTTGGTCGGGACGGACCCTTGCATCCTGAGGGTTCAGCGCGTTAAGAAACAGTCCCGTGGACTGTTTTAGAGAAGGGCCGGGTTGCAGGGAAGGAGATAAATGATAGAGTCGGGATTGACCTCTGCGCCGGTTGGCGCATCGGCCGGACCCTCTCCTCCACGGGTTACCCTGCAAATCTGAACAAAATGCTGTGTAAACAGCATTTATCGCATTTTAATCCATCCGCTTTTGACCGCAAGCGGTCATCGCTGCTGTCTTAAAATGCTAAAGCCACGCGTGCGTGGCTTTTTGCTCTGATTTGCGGTGCGGACGGGACTCGAACCCGCGACCCTCGGCGTGACAGGCCGATATTCTAACCAAACTGAACTACCGCACCAAAAGCGATGCAAAATTAATGCATTTTTCCATTCCTCAAAATATTTTATCAATTATATCTTTCATTCCTGTCAGTCGCGGAAATTCACCTCGAATCGCAATGTTAAACCACTGATAAATACCAGAATTACTGAATGCAATCCCCGGGGTTTTATATATTTGTTCTGAAACCTGTATATGAACAATATTTACTTCCAGATAGGAGAGACCGACCCGCTGACGCCGGGGGTAGTGCTTGCCACAGTGACCGCGGCCACCGGATCGACACCACAGAAGCCGGGTAGCTCAGCATTATTTGTTAACGGTAAACTCATTGCCGGCACCGTAGGTGGCGGTGTCGTGGAGAACAAGGTGATGAAATATGCAGGCCGGTGCGCAGTTACAGGTGAGTCGGCCCTGCTGGGGTTTAACCTTGACAAGGATGCCCCTGACCCTGAAGAGGCTCTCTGCGGAGGTGCACTTACCATACTCGTCGACGCTCACCCCCTGAAACATATAAGCGTCTTAAGGGAGATGCAACAGAGTATAAGGGAGGGATTACCAGGCGTACTGGTCACCAGAGTAACCACATCAGGCGATAGTACCATGCAGATACGGCGCTACTGGACCACCGGCAAGACCGACCTGCCGCTGCCGGCGGAGTCACGCGACAGGATCATGGAGGAGGCTGCGGCTATCATCACCTCTGGCGGTAAAACAGGATACAGGGAGATAAAATTCCCCACCACGGAACCCGCCGAGCCCACGAGATTCCTGCTTGAGCCTGTGTTCCCTCTGCCACGCCTTGTGATTGCAGGCGCCGGACATGTGGGTAAGGCGGTGTCGTACATGGGTAGATTTCTTGGCTTTGAGGTTACAGTGATAGACGACCGCATTGAGTTCGCTAACCGCAAAAACCTGCCCGACGCCGACAACATAATCGTTAACGATATTGGCAAAGGCATGGCTGAGCTGCCCAAGGACAAGGATACCTATGTGGTCATTGTCACTCGCGGGCACAGCAGCGATGCCGAGGCACTGAAGCCGTGCATAGGATCCGGAGCCGCATACGTTGGACTGATGGGAAGCAAGGTCAAGGTGGCAACCATGCGTGCGAGATTCCTTGAGAACAAATGGGCCACAGAGGCAGAGTGGAATGAGATATTCACACCGATCGGCCTGGAGATAGGATCACAGACGGTGGAGGAGATAGCGGTGAGCATAGCTGCACAGCTGGTAAGGGTGAGGAGAATTGAGAACTGAGAATTAAGAGGCAGCAGGCAATAGAGGGCCGAGCGTATAATCCCGACATTGTATGTCGGGATAGCGAAGGAGCCAGGTTGCAGGGAAGGCAAAAATGGGATTATAAAAAGTATCAGATAATGAACGGTATCTGGGCTATAGTGCTCGCGGCGGGTGAGTCGAAACGGATGGGCTCGCCTAAGATGCTTTTGCCCTGGATGGGCATGACCATCATTGAACAGGTGGTTGAGAACGTTCTCGCATCTGACGTCAGCGGAGCGGTGCTGGTGCTGGGAGCCGGAAGTTGCGGTATTAAAAACATTACATCCAGGTACAATGTAGTTCATTGCTATAATGAACAATACCAAAGTGGCATGCTCTCATCGGTGAGATGCGGATTTGCTGCCCTCCCCGATGATTGCACAGCGGTGGTTGTGATGCCTGGTGACCAGCCAATGATAGAAGCCGGCGAGATAAACAGGGTGTTAGCTGCCCGGATGGAGTCGGGGAAGGGGATAGTGGTGCCGGTATACAGGGGCAGGCGGGGTCACCCGCTGCTGATAGACAGCAGATACAGGGAGGAGGTCATGTCACTGCCGGAGAATGAGGGCCTCCGTGTGCTTGCGGCACGAAATCCGGGGGATCTGTTCGAAGCTGAAACAGACGATCCCTCAGTGCTGAGGGACATTGATACTCAAGAAGACTATTTGAATGGACTGAATATAATTAACAAGAGATGGAAGAGACGATCAGTTTCAAACTGAACAGTGAGCAGGTAGAGCTGGTTACCGACCCCAACCGGATACTCCTGTGGGTTTTAAGGGATCATTTCGGTCTTACCGGTACAAAATACGGCTGCGGAATAGGTTTCTGCGGTGCCTGTACCGTGCTGATCGATAATGAGCCTGCACGATCATGTATGATACCCGTGAGTGAAGTGGCAGGAAAGAGTGTTGTCACCATTGAAGGCCTGGAGCAGGATGACGTACTTCATCCCCTGCAGCAGGCCTTTATCGACCATGATGCCCTGCAGTGCGGATTCTGTACCCCGGGCATGATACTTACTTCCGTGGCCTTGCTGAAACAGAATCCGGCTCCAACGCGTGAAGAGATCATCTCCGGACTGGAAGACAATCTCTGCAGGTGCGGAGCACACACACGCATCATTGATGCCGTACAGGAAGCAGCTGAAAAAATGAAAGGAGGGGAGAAGAAATGAAGAGGGAAAAACTGACTGAAAGAGCCTTAATGCCCGGAACAGGAATGAAAAGAAGGAGCTTCTTCAAGATACTTGGAGGCGGGATAGTATTGCTGTTCAACCCGTTTAGCTATGGCAGTCTGCTCGCATTGCCGGCTGAACAGCGCAGGTCGCTGACAAAAGATTACAATGCTTTCCTGCACATCGCTGAAGATGGCAAGGTGACATGCTTCACCGGCAAGATTGAGATGGGGCAGGGGATAGTCACCTCGCTCCCGCAGATGATGGCTGATGAGCTTAATGTGCCTCTTGCAAAGATGAAGATAGTAATGGGGGATACTGAACTGTGTCCCTGGGACGCAGGCACCTGGGGTTCTCTTACCACCCGTGCTTTCGGTCCGGCCATGAGGGCGGCGGCGGCAGATGCCAGGGCAGTGCTTGTGCAGATGGCTTCTGCGAAGCTGGGAATACCCATCGGTCAGCTCGAGGTGAGAGACGGCATCATTGCTGATGTCAGGGATGCATCGAAGAGTGTCACCTACGGAGAGCTGGCCAAGGGAAAGAAGCTGGAGAAATACCTTGATGTCAAGCCTCCGGTGGAGGATCATGCCAAATTCACCATTGTGGGCCAATCCCTGAAGCACAGCGATGCCTACGACAAGGTCACGGGCCGTGCCAGGTACGCCGGTGACCTTAAGCTGCCTGGCATGATGCATGCACGTATCCTGAGGCCTCCGTCGCACGCGGCGACACTGGTCTCTGCTGACCTCTCGGGTGCCGAGGCAATAGAAGGAGTGAGGGTCGTTCGCGACGGTGACTTCATCGCAGTGCTGAGTGAAGAGCGTGACCTCGTTGACCTGGCTGTGGTACGGATAGACGCCCAATACTCATATGA
>JARGFQ010000028.1 GCA_029210565.1 Bacteroidales bacterium | reverse complement strand
AAGAGCACCCTGATGATCAAGGAGCAGCAGACCTCTGGCGCCATTGCCAACATGGAGCAGATCTTTGCGGGGAATGCCTACAACCCCTACCCCAACCTCGAGGATGAGGTGGCGATACTAACATCCTATACTCTGAACCGCCGTGTCATTGAGGAGCTGCCGGAGCATCATATTGCCTACCTGCCTGTAGCACGCCATGGCATCGAATGGCAGAGAACTTATAAGAAATCTCCTTTTGTATTGAAAAAACTGGATGATGATCAACCTACGGGCAGGCTGATGACTATCAGGTTTACCGGTCACGACACATATCGGGTGGAGGTAAACCACGACGGCAAGAGGAGAAACAAAGGTGATGATCCGGATCGTGAATTCAGAACGGGCGAGATATATGATCTCAATGGTTTCAATTTCACTCTTGAGCTGCGCGACAGTACAAAATCTCTTCATGCCGGGCAGAGGTGGCACGTATGGTTTGAGTCGCCTGATCAGCTGGTTAACCTGTACCGCTCCAGGCTTAAGGTGGAACCCGTGGAAGATTATGCAAGGGTCTTCACCCTCTCTTTTGACGCCTATTCTCCAGAGCAGGGAGCGGATTATCTCAACACTCTGATGCAACTCTATATCCTTCAGGGGATGGAGTGGAGGAACAGGGCTGCGGATAACACAATCAGCTTCATAGAGGCACAGCTGGGACTAATATCCGACTCGCTGAAAATTGCTGAAAACAGCATGGAGAGTTTCAGGCTCAACAACCGCTTTGTAGATCTTACTCTTGAGGGTACGCTTGTGCTGCAGAGGCTTGAGAAGTTCGAGAATGAGAAAAACACCCTGGGCATGCAGATGCAGTATTACGAATACCTGCTTGACTATCTTGATTCCAGGGACGACAGTGAAAGCCTGATCTCCCCGAGTATCATGGGGGTGACCGATCCTGTCCTGGTAGGACTTGTCGGTGAATTTGCATCACTGCAGCAGCAGAAAAAGCAGATGGCCTTCACAGTAAGGGAAGACCTGCCACAGGTGCAGCTTCTCGACCAGCAGATGGAGGATGCCCGGGCTGCCTTGAAAGAGAATGTAACAAGCGCCATTAATCAGCTGAAACTGTCAATCAAGAATGTTGACGAGCGTATTGCCGTTGTCGAGAAGGAGCTCAACCGGCTTCCCGGCACTGAGAGAAGGTTGATAGGCATACAGCGCAAGTTTGACCTGAATAATTCAGTCTATACTTACCTGCTTGAGCGCCGCGCCGAGGCCGGCATAGCAAGGGCCTCTCAGATAACTGATAACCGGGTTATCGACGAGGCGATCGTCCAGAACAGTGTCAGGGTAAAACCAAAGGAGAGCAAAAATTATCTCACGGCTGCACTTCTTGGACTCCTGATTCCTATGGCCCTGATAGTCATTTTCGACCTGTTTAATAACAAGATCATCGGCAGGCATGATATCGAGCGGCTTACGAAAGCCCCGATAATAGGATATATCAGCCATTCGGATTATCATGTTGAAGACCCTGTTGCAGAGAAGCCGGGCAGCACCCTGGCTGAGAGTTTCAGGGCTGTGCGAACCTCGCTGGCATTTTATACAGGACAGACCAAATGCCCGGTCATTGTCGTGAGCTCCCCTGTCAGCGGTGAGGGAAAGACCTTCGTCTCCGTCAACCTGGCTACCATCATCTCAATGATGAACAAAAAGGTTCTGATAGTGGGCCTCGATCTGCGTAAGCCACGGGTGCATGCTATCCTCAGGTCGGGCAACGGACATGGCATGAGTGAGTACCTCAGCGGTGGCGCCACCTTTGAAGAGGTGACAGAGCCGACAGAGATCGACAACCTTTGGTTTGCTCCTTCCGGGCCGGTACCTCCCAACCCGGCAGAGCTGATAGGTTCACCGAAGATGGCGGAGTTCATTGCCCAGGCGCGAGGCCAGTTTGACGCGGTCATCATTGACACACCCCCGGTGGGCATTGTTACGGATGCCCTTCTTCTCAGCCAGCTGGCAAACGTCACTCTCTTCGTGGTGCGCCAGCGATACACCACCCGCGGATCGGTACAGCTCCTTGATGAGATCTACCGTAAGGGCGAGATGTCAAATGTGGCAATCCTTGTGAATGACATATCCGCATCAGGATATTATGGGTATGGGTTGCGTTACGGCTACTCGTTAGGTTACGGCAACCGATATTACGATCCCGGCAACTATTACACCAAAGGCGGGGGCAAGTCGTCAGGGTACTATACTAACGACTGACCTTCAGATTGAGTCGCTGCCGTCAGGCAGAGACTTAATTTTGGTAATTAAGGGTACTGAAACCTAAAACCCTCAGACAAAAAGCATTATTATGAGAACAAAATTTACTCTTATTCTGCTTGTCATCTCACTGACAACATTGCTTGCCCAGCCGGATCAGCGTATTGCCAGTACGCCGAAGGTGAACTACGACTGGCTTCCGGGCTTTGTAATCACGGCAGAACTGACTGGCGCCTATGGCCTCGGACTGGTTCACGATGATTTGTCAAAATATTATTATGGGTTTAATGCAACCGCAGGATACCAGTTTTCACGAAACATAAAAGCAGGTGTTGGTACTGGAATACAATTGCATAATGACGGGACTCTCTTCCCGGTATATGTTGATTTCCAGGTGAACCTGAATTCCCAGGAATGGGTTCCATATATCTCAGGCGCCGGTGGTGTTATGCTTGACTTCGATAACCTGGCAGATGAAACACGGGTCTTCATCAATCCTCTGATAGGGTTGCGTTATATTGCAGCAAACAGGACCGCCGTCACCTTAGCCACCGGCGTGATGGTGACTACCGGAGGCCCCAATGCGCGCAAGTCATTCCTCAATTTCAAGCTCGGTATCGAACTCAAGGGCAAATAGCCCAATAAGATGGTAAAATACAATTTTGACTACCTGGTAATCGGCGCCGGGATTATCGGCCTTTCCATTGCACGCGACCTGGTAATGCGTTTCCCTGATGCGAAGATTGGCATTCTGGAAAAAGAGCCCGACGTTGCCTTCCACAGCAGCGGTCGTAACAGCGGTGTTCTCCATGCTGGATTCTACTACACGGCAGATTCGCTGAAGGCAAGATTTACTCGCGACGGCAACCGGCAGATGCGCGAATACTGCTATGGCAACAATCTTAAAATCAACGAAAATAAAAAGGTTGTAGTCGCAAATGACGAATCTGAACTACCAGCCCTATTTGAACTTGAGAAGCGAGGCAGAACCAACGGTGTGGAGGTTAAAATAATTGATGAACAAGAGCTGGCTGAGATCGATCCTAATGTAAAGACCTTTAAACATGCCCTCTGGTCGCCAACAACCGCCACCGTTGATGCGGTTGAGGTAAACCAGGCCATTAAGAAAGAGCTGACAGAGAAGGGCGTTAAGCTCTTTTTAAAAGAAGGATACGCCGCAAGACTGGGAGATAATAAAATAAGAACAACCCGGGGAAACACCTTTGAAGCTTCCAGGATCATCAATGCTGCCGGACTCTATGCCGACAGGGTAGCAAGAGATTTCGGTTTTTCAAAGAGATATACCATCATTCCATTCAAGGGAATCTATCTGAAGTATACCGGCACAAAGAACCCTGTACGTACCAACGTTTATCCTGTGCCGAATCTTAAAAATCCCTTCCTGGGTGTGCACTTTACCATTACTGTTGATGGCCATGTGAAGATCGGCCCTACATCCATGCCCGCTTTCTGGCGGGAGAACTACGACGGCTTTGGCGGGTTCAGGCCGGGCGAGATGACAGGCATACTTACAAAGGAGGCAAAGCTGTTCATAAAGAACTCATTCGGCTTCCGTAGCCTGGCTGTAGATGAGATAAAGAAATACAATCGCAAATATTTCACCTCTCTGGCCGCGTCCATGGTGCATGATCTTGATGTCAGGGGCTTCACAGAAAGGGGTAAGCCCGGCATCCGCGCACAGTTGCTCGATATCACCACCGATGAGCTGGTGATGGACTTTATCATAGAAGGAGATAAAAATTCAACACACATTCTGAATGCCGTCTCCCCAGCCTTCACCTGCGCATTTCCATTCGCCAAACACGTGATTGATAAGCACATATTATAACAACCACTGCCTTCTTCCGACCAGGCAGGAGCTTATTGGTAATTAGTAATTTTCCTCCCGTCTAAATAATTAACTAAATAATATTTCGTACATTAGACCCCAAAGTCATTCACTATCATTAAAAGGACCATCATGAAAAGACTTTACACCGTTGCCATTTTGATCTTGCTGACAGCTTCGTATGCCAGCGCACAGATAGTAACCGAACGTTGCTGGCACCTCGAAAAGGTGCAGTTCCTGCAGCACAAACAGGATTTTTGGAGAACACACAAACTGTTCTCCACATCCGCAATGCCTTATTCTACTATCACAGGCGGTTTTTACAACCTTACTGAAGCTCAGTACGGATTCGGACTTAAACTTGTTGATGAATCTTATGCCGAATACTATGCCGGTCTGACAACCATTTTCGGATGGAGGTTTGGCAGTGGACTTGCGCTGGGAGGAGGCATTGGCTACCACCAGTATAACGGAGGGTATGATATTCCGATATTTGGAGATGCAAGATGGTATCTTGGAAAGCAGCGTGTTAAATTCTTTATAATGGGCTCGGGTGGTTTCATGGCAAATTTCAAGGATTTTAAAGATCTTTCAAGAGTATTTGTTAATCCCGGTGTAGGACTTACCGTCCCGCTTGCAAAAAATCTGCACCTATCGTTTGCAACAGGACTTCTTACCCAGTGGGACCGCAACATCTTTGAAGACGGACCCGGCTATCGGGATTCATTTATCAATATGAGACTGGGGCTTATCTACCTGAAGTAAAACATTCACATTACCCCGATTTTAAAAAGGTTCTCAGGCTGTCTGCTCCCTGACGGCACGTTGTGTTGTATTACTTTTATGCTGAACTAAGTTCAGATGTTTGGTCTGTTTTCACTTTCCTGTCTTAACCCTGTATTATGATTCTGCTTGATCTGATAGTTGGCGCACGTCCTAATTTTATGAAGATCGCCCCGATAATAAGGGAGATTGAAAGGCGAAGGGTCAATAACGAGAACATAAAGTACCGGCTGGTTCATACGGGTCAGCACTACGACCGTAACATGAGCGGCTCCTTCTTTGAGGAGCTGGATATACCTGAACCCGATGTCAACCTGAATGTCGGCAGTGGTACGCAGGCGGAGCAGACCTCATGTATCATGGTGGGTTATGAGAAGCTTATGATGCAACAAAAACCGGATCTGTGCATAGTGGTCGGCGATGTCACTTCGACCATGGCCTGTGCCATTGCAGCAAAGAAGATGCTTGTGCCTGTTGCACATGTCGAGGGAGGCATTCGTTCCGGTGATATGACCATGCCCGAGGAAATAAATAGAATTGTTACCGACAGCATAACGGATTATTTCTTTACTACCTCTGAAACAGCCAATGAGAACCTGAGGAAAAGCGGAGTCAGTGATGATCGTATCTTTTTTGTAGGCAACACAATGATAGATTCACTTCTCTTCAGCAGACCCAGGTTCAGAAAACCGTCTATCTGGGATGAGCTTCAGCTGGCAGAGAAAGGATATATTGTCCTTACACTTCACAGGCCGAATAACGTTGATGATCCGGTAAATCTCCAGCGACTGCTGGATGAAATCATTAACAGTTCAGGTGGTTTGCCAGTTGTGTTTCCCGTTCACCCCCGGACCAGAAAGGTATTAGGCTCATCAGCAGACTCACTGGAGAGTCGCAAGCTTCATCTGACCGAGCCTCTTGGTTATCTTGAGTTCAATTACCTTGTCGAACGGGCAAAGGCGGTTATTACCGATTCGGGAGGTATTACCGAAGAA
>JARGFQ010000027.1 GCA_029210565.1 Bacteroidales bacterium | reverse complement strand
TCCGCTGGAATTTGTTCCATTCCCGCCTTCAGTCCATCCTGACGTGCTCTTCATTTGGCTTCCCTGATCAGTCCCCCTCCAGTTCCAGAGATCAGCCTGGTCTGAGGACATTCCCAATACTTTTTCAAGAGTTTTATACTCCTCATCATTTGGCACATGCCAGCCATCAGGGCATAGTTTGCCGGTTCCGATAACATACCAGTTGTATAATGCCCCATATATATCTTTGTTACTTATATTATTCCCAAACCAGCAGTATGCAGGGGATGTTATGACTATCCATTCCTCGTCGGCGGTGATATTTGGGATGGGTGTATCATCGTTGTATTTTGTGGTCTTCAGGTTCTCCGCCATCCAGACTTGCGTCCCTATCGTTACTGTTGAGTAAAGGTTGCCTTCGATGTCAGCCACCTTCGTATTGAATGTCATCTGAGCGCCGTAAATCGTCCATTCGCTGTTCTTAACATATGCCCTCACGTAATACAATGTGCCGGGGGAGAGATTTGTCAAAGTGCTTGAAAATGAAGTAGCTCCTGTGCTGTTGAGCACATGCGAATCGTCAAGGTCAGGCTGAGGAGTTGTGCTCCAGCAAACTCCCGACTCAGTTATTGGTGCACCGCCGTTATAGGAGATGACACCGCCGGAAACTGCAGTGGTCGCCGTTATAGCGGAAACCTGCGCTGTGGTAATAACCGGCGCTGCTATGGCTGTTGCAAATACAACCTCGTTGCCGTAAGCTATACCCACACTGTTTCGGGCATAAGCCCTGACGTGATAGATTGTATTGGGGTCCAGTCCTTCAACAAGACCTGAGAACTTCCCCGTACCGGCACCTGCCTCCATATGATCGCCTTCTGCTGTGGGATTGTCATCAGTTCCCCAGCAAACGCCGCGTACAGTGACCGCTGCACCACCATCAGACGTGATGTTCCCCCCTAACGTTGCGGAGTTAATAGTGATCTCTGATGCAGAATCGGTGCTCAGGACCGGAATGGTTGGATCTTTTTTGCAACTGTTGAATGACAGTACCAATACGGCCACTGCAATAAAAATGATCTTGTCCGGAGTTCTTGAATATTTCGATATCATATTGTTATGTTGACAGTTACAGGCCGAAAATTATAAATATTAAACACTTAACTCAATGTTAATCAATCTTACGAAGCCGTTAGAAGGTTAGTGACAGTTTAACGTTACAAAATTAGATTGGATTGTGATTACACCCATTTATTTTGACAAAAACAGAAAAACAGCAGACGAACGGAAGATTTTGAATATTTCTCTGAAAGGACGGATTCGTTCGACAGGGTTATGGGTTACGGTTCCCAAATATGAGCCTTAACGGTGTGGCCTGAGGATGGAGTGTTGTAGAGGTCCCGTCAGTATTTTGCGAACTGTTTGGCAGTCAGGATCCTGTTGCGGCCGCTGATCAGGATGATGTAATTGCCGGGAACCATGGAGGAGAGATCGAAATCTCTTGAGATCTCCTCTGGTGTCATAATATCATTGTAAACAGTCTTTCCGGCCAGGTTCACGATAGTGACATTTGTCGGTTCGATCTCAGTGTCATGATTTATTTCAACCGAGAAACGTCCGTTGTTGGGGTTCGGGAAGAGATTTATGAGGTCAGGATAACGCCGGGGTTCGCGGGTGACTACTACTGTGACAGGATCGGAAACAGTTACTGCATTACGGTTGTCAGTTGCGGCAGCGGTAATTTCGTAAATTCCTTCCTCTTCAAAATTGATTGAAAGGGACCAGGGTGCCGAAAGGCTTTCACCGATCTTCTCTGTTCCATTGAAGTATTCAACCTTATTTATGATTCCGTCGCTGTCAGAGGCTTCGGCTGTCAGGGTTACAACTGCCGCGACTTCAAACGAGCTGTTGTGTGCGGGTGAAAGGATAGCTACTACCGGTAGCTGATTCACCGCAGGTGCAGCCTTTTCAACAACTACCGATACTGGTGGCGTAACCGTCCTTGAATTTGCGTTGTCTGTAGCTGCTGCGGTAATGCTATAGGTCCCTTCCGGCACATCCTTCCACGTAAATGAAAAAGGGTTTGAGGTCCTTTCTCCGAGTTTCACGGTTCCGTTGTAGAACTCCACCTTTGTGACTGATCCGTCGGCATCGGATGCGGCTGCATCAATAGTGATAGTTGCAGGTGCCACGAAGGCTTCGCTTTTAGTCGGTGAGGAAATGGATATAACCGGTGGTTGATTTGGTGGCGGTGCCTGACGGTTGTTAGTCACCGTCTGCGCCGTGAAGGATGCCGCCTGTCCACCCTCAGGTGTCTGTAAAGGGTTGGACGAGGGTTTCGAATAGGCAACTGTAATTGCATCACCGTAGACAACAGAACTTGCCAGTGTCAGAAACACTTTGGATCCTGAGATCGAGACGCTGCTAACTGACCTGGCTGAGGAATTTACCCTGACAGCAAATGCCGAAGCGGCAGGAATAATGTTTGCCAGGGAGAGGTTATATGATATCTCGAGTCGTGAGGGTGTGGCATCATTGATCACCGAAGCTGTATAAACGGGAACCGCAGGTGGTGGGGTTTCTGCAACTACTTCCTTATAGATGATTGCTCCAACCTGCCATGTGCCGTTCTGGGTGGCTTTTTCAGGATCGGTTGTTCCCCACTTCGCATTCACCGAAAGGCCTACAGCCCATGCCGTCCCGAGGTTAGTCCCGTAATTGAGCCTGGCAGCGGGCACGAAATTGACAAAGTCCTTGAAATTGGGATTGACTACCCTGGAGTGAGTGTCATATCCCATGGCCTGCCACTCCTCGAAGGTCTTGAGGCTGCCTGCGACCCTGAACCTGGGAGATCCGGTTTCGCAATAATATATATTGTAGTCCGACTGAAGGCCGGTAAGACTCTCCACGTCCATCACATTGATACAGGCCGTCCCGTATTTTGTATAGAAGATGTTATTGTATATCCTGGTGTTATGCGATACTGATACAGGGGTGACATCCTGATTAGTATAAATGTCTATCAGTCCTCGTCCTGTTTCCGTTGTTGACCTGTCCTGGTAAAGAGTGTTGTTGTAAATGTGGACACCCGACATACCCTTGACCACAATACCGACATTGGTGCTTCTTATAATATTGTACGCAACGCCGCCTGAGGTATTCACCATGTTGGTGGTCGACTTGCGGATGATGCCCATCGGGACATGATCAAGGTAATTGTACTTGATGTTGACGTTGATGTTATGTCCTGTGAACAGTCCGTGGGTTATCGATTTCATGTCGGTGCCTGTCCAGGTGAACCTGTTGCCTGTGATGGTGGCGCCGTCGAGGTTGTTGTTATTGGCGGCCTCTGTTTCATCTCCTGCCTGAAGCATGTAACCGTAGATGTTGGAGGAGCGGATAGAATTGTTTTTAAAGGTCAATGTGGTCGGGGAGCTTCGCGGTATGACCACTCCCAGCCATGTCTCATCCGAGTTGGTATAGGTCTGTCCCTGAATGGTCAGTACTGTCTGCGCGGAGACAGCAATAGTGATCAGGAGGAAGAACAGAGTAAGGGGGTATCTCATAAGCCCGTGCTATTTGACGAATAGTACTTTTTCTTTGACTAACACTACAGTTTATACGACGAATGGCCCAATTTGTTGCACAAATCGGACTGCAAATATAAGATAAAAATAATAGACTCATAACCCTGATGCATCGATATCGATTTTCCATCAAATTTCTACGGCACTTCGTCAAAAGCTATAGTGTTTTGATTAAATGCCGTTTTCGGCATGTTAAAGTTTTAATTGCTTGGATGAGCGGAAGGAAAGTGACGATAACAACTTGCGTAAGGGTCAATTTTTCTGCCATCCCGACATACTGCCGGCTTGAGACTGCCGTTTCTTTTGTGTAATTTCACATTTGAAAGTTTTTGTGCATTGCCTTGTCCGACCAGGCATCTTGTGACAAAATAATTGGCTGAGACAAAACTGCAACATCGTTGCAATCAGCTTGATTATAGTCGATTACGAAGAGATGCGGCTGGGACTGACGGGGCGGGAGCACGCCCGGACGGCAACGCGAGGGGCTCAAAAGAATTAATAAAGAGGGCAGACAAAACCCGATATTGCTCAATTAAATCTGATGTCTACGGTTTACCCGAAATGGATACTTGACTTAAGGAGGAGAATGCTCGATTTCTTCAACAGGCACTCCCTGCCCAGGTGGATGGTGTTCGCCGCCGATGTATCCGTTGTGTTCATGGCATTCATCGTGGCGTACTGGCTCCGGTTCAACTTTGTCATCCCTGAGGACCGGCTGGAGATATTTCTCTACCAGGGACTGATCGCCACATCTGTCTATGCATTGTTCTGCCTGGTGTTCCGTTCCTACTCGGGACTTATCCGGCACACGACACTTACCGATGTGACAATGGTATTTGTCGTTACGACCTGCTCTGCCATAACGCTGATTATCTTCAGCTATATTGGCGGGTGGCTTCACTGGGTAGAAATACTGGCAATACCCCTGTCTGTACTCCTTATACATTATGTTTCGGTAACTGTATTCTTATTCTTCGGCCGGTTACTCATAAAACTCATTTTCAGGTTTGCCACAAGAACCTCGTCGAGCAAGAAAAGGGTATTGATATACGGAGCCGGCGAACTGGGCTTCGTTGTAAAGAGGGTGGTCCTCAGTGATCCGCGCTACGCCTTCCATGTCTCGGGGTTCATCGATGACGACAAAAACCTGCAGGGGAAAAAGATAAATGGCATCAACGTATACGGCGCTTCAGTCCTGACCCCGGAATTTATCGAGAAGAACAGGATTGAAAGTCTCATTATAGCTATAAAGGCTCTTACCGTGGACAGGAAGAGCAGCATGATACGCTCGGCCGTTAACCTGGGCCTGGAGGTGCTTGACACCCCCGAGGTTGATAAATGGCTCACGGGACAGCTTAAGCAGCCGCAGTTCAGGCGCGTCGCGTTAGAAGATCTTTTGGGACGGGAGCCGATCAAGCTCAACATCGGCATGATAAAGAAGGGACTTGCCGGCAAGACTATCCTTGTTACAGGCGCTGCCGGTTCCATCGGGTCAGAGATAGCGCGTCAGCTCACCAGCTTCCCGTCGGAGAGGGTCATCCTGGTCGATCAGGCCGAGACGCCGCTCTTCTACATTCAGAACGAACTGCGGGAGAAGTTCCTCGACAGCAGGTTCCTGATACGTCCTGCCGATGTGACCCATGCCGCAAGGATGGAGCAGATCTTTGAAGAGTTCAGGCCCGACATCGTCTTCCATGCCGCGGCCTACAAGCATGTGTCGCTGATGGAGGAGAATCCTCATGAGGCCATAAGGGTCAATGTGGGAGGCACGAGGATTGTCACCGACCTGGCACTGAAATACAATGTGGAGAAATTCGTAATGATCTCCACCGACAAGTCCGTCAACCCGTCGAGTGTGATGGGCGCCTCGAAGCGGCTGTGCGAGAAGGTTGTGCAGTCGAGGGCCCGGGCCGAAAGGCACACTACTCAGTTCATCATCACCCGCTTCGGCAATGTGCTCGGCTCCAACGGATCAGTCATTCCCATCTTTACCAGGCAGATCGAAAACGGCGGGCCGGTGACGGTGACTCACCCCGAGGTGTACAGGTATTTCATGACCATCCCGGAGGCGTGCCAGCTGGTGCTGGAGGCAGGATTCATGGGGCAGGGGGGCGAGATTTTTGTCTTCGACATGGGACAGCAGGTTAAGATAGCCGACCTGGCGAGGGCGATGATCAAGCTCTCGGGGTTTATTCCCGACAAGGACATACAGATCATTTATACCGGGTTGCGTCCCGGCGAGAAGCTGTATGAGGAGCTGCTGACCGACTCTGAAAAAACCCTGCCGACGCATCACCCGAAGATCAAGAAGGCTGCTGTGGAGGAGCTTGACGGGAAGTCGGTGCTCTCGCGGATTGACAGGCTGCTGAAGGATCTCTACACCTATTCTGCGGAGGAGGTGGTTCAGGTCATGAAGGACCTTATTCCCGAATACAAGAGCACGAACGGGAAATTCAAGAAGGCACAGAAGGTATAGTTTTAAGAGACGTAGATCAGGCAGGATTTCCAATCGGACAGTTGCCGGAGGCGCTGGGAGCCAAGCCATAGCTTTCACCCTTCTTGGTGAGGACTAGTAGCGATAAACCGACCCTGCCTCAGAGCCCTGCGACCCGATCACCAAGTGAATCGGTGACCGCATGACTGCATGACCTCAAGTTGAGGCTTGAAAAGCCGAAATCCCGACCACGAAGTGCGTCGGGAACTGCAAGACCTCTGACTCTCAAAAATCACAAATCACCAATTCAATAATGGACTTTAACGGAAAATGTTTGTTGATTACCGGGGGAACCGGTTCTTTTGGCAATGCGGTCCTGCGCCGCTTTCTCGATACGGATATCAGGGAGATCAGGATCTTCAGTCGCGATGAGAAGAAGCAGGACGACATGCGGCAGTTCTACAGGAACCCGAAGATCAAATATTTCATTGGCGATGTGCGCGACAGGCGGAGCATCGACACCGCGATGAAGGGCGTCGACTATGTCTTCCATGCCGCTGCGCTGAAGCAGGTACCATCGTGCGAGTTCTTTCCGGCAGAGGCTGTCAGGACGAACGTGCTGGGCTGCGAGAATGTGCTCGATTCAGCCGAGTTTCACCGCATAAAGAGAGTGATAGTTCTGAGTACAGACAAGGCTGTTTACCCTATCAATGCGATGGGTATGACCAAGGCGCTGAGCGAGAAGGTCATGGTTGCGAAGTCGCGCAATCTCAACGGCAGCGGCACGGTCTTCTGCGGCACCAGGTACGGTAACGTGATGGCCTCGCGCGGATCTGTCATTCCGCTGTTTGTCAACCAGATGAAGCACAACCAGCCCTTGACCGTGACCGATCCCAACATGACCAGGTTCATGATGAGCCTCGAGAGTGCCGTGGATTTGGTTTTGTTTGCGTTTGAGCACGGGGAGAATGGGGATATTTTTGTTAAGAAGTCGCCTGCGACTACAATTGAGAGCCTGGCGCTGGCAATTAAGGAGCTTTACAAGTCTTCTTCCGAGATCAG
>JARGFQ010000026.1 GCA_029210565.1 Bacteroidales bacterium | reverse complement strand
GACCCCTGCTGAAATTTTTAAAAATGACAGTCCATAATATCAAGCCTTTACAAACTTACCCCTGCAATGTGGGTTAAGCAGAACATCGCAGGAGTTATCCTTAAGAGGCAGCTTCTGGGCATTCCCGGTGAGGAAGGTAAGATTTGGGCATTGATGGAATTTGTTTGAAAAAGCCACAATGCTTTCTTCAATGTCAATTCCGATTGCAGTGGCCGGCATAAATTTTCTTGCAATGTATTCCAGTCCGCCACCCCGACCGCTTCCTACCTCAACGATATCCCTGTGATTAAGATCAGTCATATCAGCCATATGATGATATAACTGTACAGGATACCGGTTTTTTTGTCAATCTCATCCAATGATATCGACACTCCGGGTTCGGAAAATCCGAAATTCATAAAAATCAGCTCGTGATGCTTATCCCATTTGTCGAGATAACGGTACAATACTCTGAAAACCAGGGAAGGGAATCGTATCATCGATGTATCCGGTTTTAGAAATATTCTAAATGTTCGCCAAATATACCTTCTGCAGCACTGGTTTAGAGGATAAGTTTGTGCAAATTTCTTATATAGTAAGCAGATTTCTACAAAATTTTGTATGATAATTCGCACTTATTTATAAATTTATATGTCTGCATTTTTTCTGTTGTCAGTCTTCAAAAAACAAGGTTAGTGAAGGATGCAGGGTATTCAGACCGTGTGACTGACGGAACGGAGTTGTAGAGTTAACTGAACTTGAAGATGCTATTTATCAAGTATATACATCCTCTATCAATGCCAGAACCTGGTAGCCATAATTGTAAAATATGATTATCTACCATAACGACGAATCCCGGCAACCTGTTGCGGAGTTGGCAAGAGGGGAGGTTATAATAAGCTCGGCCTCAGAGATGATTGACCTGCTGGGCGAGATCAGTTTCGCCGGTTGTAACAGGGTAATCATTCATTCTGAATCCTTCAGTCCGGAATTCTTTGATCTTCGGACCGGTGTTGCGGGTGATATACTGCAGAAGTTTTCGAACTACAGGATGAAGTTGGCCATTGTGGGTGACTTCTCCCACCTGACGAGCAAGAGCTGGCGTGATTTCATCCGTGAGAGCAATCGGGGCAGGAGTGTCAATTTCCTCTCCTCGGTTGAAGAGGCTGTTTCTGTTTTATGAAGTAGTTTTGCATATTGACGGCACCCGGGTCGGGCAGGTATCCTCCCTCCTGCCGGAGCCTTTCAAAAAAAATAAAATATGTCAGAAAAGAGTTTAAGCACATCGGAGAAGTTCCTGTTGATCGCCCATCATCCTGACAGAGGTCGGTTTATGATACCGAAAACCTACTTGCAGTATGGCATTGCCGGTGCTATCCTCCTTGATTTAACCATTGAAGACCGGATCGAAACGGATGGCGCAAAGTTTAGCCTGAAGAGAGCCAGGGCTTCGACAGATCCGGTCCTGAACGATGTAATAGCTCTCATGTCGCAATCTCCGAAGTCCCGCAAGGCTGAGTACTGGATCAGGAAACTGGGGACACGATATAACAAATATTTACTGCAGATATTAAGAGGTCTTGCAGGCAAGCGGATTGTGCATAATGAGGATAAGAAGTTCCTTGGTCTGATACCGTACAGAAAATCCTATTTATTGGAGAGCTACACCCGCAGCAACCTGGTTCGTCAACTTAGGGATGAGATCGTGGGTTACTGTGGTGTGCCGGGTGACAATATGGCTCTTGCCGGAATGATTGAGGCATGCAGGATGCACAGGATCCTGACAACAGACCGTGATGAACTGAAACATATAAAGTCTCAGTTAAAGAGGATGATAAAGGAGAATCCGGTTGCTGACGCTGTGACACAAACAGTCAATCAGGTTCAGGCGGCGGTCATAGCAAGTATTACAGCTGCGGTTGTTGCCTCAACTACAGGCAGGCATTAGTCACCTCAATTTGTCATTTAAGAATTTTCATATGCTTTCACTGGTCGGACGAAACATGAGTGATATAAAATATTCATTTTCAGTTAAGTTTTGCTCATGCAAGTTTCATTCATACAGATAATACTTCCTTCAGATGCAGAATGGTGCTTCGGGAATTCGTAATTTTCATCTCTTCAAGTCAGACATCGCTCAAGAAAGTATTATTCCGATACCTATAACTGTTTTCCATGAAGACTACTGCTGATTCAGAATCATTGAGGGAAAGCGACTCGGGTTCAATGCGTGAGGGAGACTCCGGCAGTCTGCGTGACGGCAATTCGGAGACTCAGAGAGAAAGCGATTCAGGGACAATGCGTGAGAGTGAATCTGAGAAGATGCGTGACGGCAGTTCGGAATCGTTCAGGGAGGGCAGTTCAGAGTCGCTCAGGGAGGGATCATCAGACAGTATGCGTGAGGCAGATTCCAACTCCATGCGCAGGTACAGTCCTGAGGCTGGTGATTCCGATGCCGGCTGACCAGGACAGGTTCATACCGGGTGTCGGATTACAAAATGATTACTGGCGAAATTCCTGTGTGAAAAGATGAACGACCTGTTTCTTAGGGTGTTTTATCTCTGATTATTGGAAATTAATATGCCGGCCCTTCTGGCACGAAATATTGTACACCGGAGCTGAAGTACCCCGAGTCTGTTATTTTCCGCATTGGTGCTTTGGAATTACAACTACAGGAGTATGAATTTAAGAGGTGAAACATTTCACAAAGTCGATATAGCGGTTACCCGCTGGATGTCAGCCAACGGGTTGATGTTGCTTCGTTTGAGCATTGGAATTATTTTTTTCTGGTTTGGTTTCCTGAAATTTTTTGAAGGGCTCAGTCCTGCCGAGGACATTGCAGTCAGGACGATCAAGACCATGACCTTTGGAATACTGTCAGACGAAGTCATCCTTTATGGTCTTGCCACGTGGGAGGTGTTGATTGGCATCGGTCTGATATTCAAGATCTTTATGCGCGAGACCCTGCTGTTGCTCTATTTGCAGATGCTGGGCACCTTTATGCCCATATTCCTGTTTCCCGGCGAGGTATTTCATCTGTTTCCCATTTCCTTTACTCTTGAAGGTCAGTATATCGTCAAGAACATTGTTTTGCTCAGTGCAGGTATAGTGCTTGGAGCTACTGTCAGGGGTGGCAGGCTGGTTACTGAGGTGAGTCAGTCTGAAAAGTAGTCACAGGGCCACTGAGTTGACCAAAGCCCTGATAGTTCCCGGTGCCTCCTGCATATTGCTCTCATGCTTATCAGGACGGCCTGCATCAGCAGGATGCCCGGCATTCATGACACAAATGTCAGGACGCAGTCATCTGGAAGGCGCGAGGAGCAATTTTGGCCTATTTCAGGCAACCATCATGCACAGTTGCATAAAATACCCCGTTTCACAAGTCCATATTGATCAAGAGTCGGTACGAGCCTTACAGTAACCCTCTACTGCCAACCCATTCTGCTTTTAAGAATATTCTCAATTTCACCGGAGTATAACGATATGAACAATAAACTCGCTGCACATTATGAAACCAATCACCGTCACAAGGGTCACGTACGACAGTGGAAGTCGTATTGCCCTCGCATTTACTGAGGATGAGGAATTAAGCTCGATTATCAGGAAGATTCCGGGAGCCGGATGGAGCAAGAGGTTACATGCCTGGCATATCCCGGAGCAGGAGAATATCATCGGTTTTTTGCTTGAAAAGTTCCGCAAAAGATCATTCATTGATTATTCGGCTTTAAGGCGGGAGGCGCTTATTGAGAAGGTAAGGAGCAAGAGTGAGGAAACAGTCAGAGGAAGAGAATCAGAGACCACAACCGATGTCAACCAGGGTCCCAATCTGGTTCAGGTAACAATTCGAAGGAGGATTCCGCCTCCGGTTAAAGGGCCGGATCAGGGATCAGTTCGAGAGGGGGCACAGAGGCCGGACCGAGAACCCGACCAGGAATCAGTTTTGAGGCAGGTCAGGCAGCCGGTTCAGGGAGGTGCCATTAAGCAAGTCCCGGAGCAGGTCAGGCAGCCGGTTCAGGGAGCTACCCAGGAGTCCGTACGGGGGTCAGGTAAGGGGTTAGGACGAGGGGCAGGTCAGAAGTTGGGCATACTCAGCCGGAGGTCAGAAGAGGATCTTAACAGGTATCGCGTCTGTCTCGAGTCGCACAGGTATCCGCCTAACACGGTCAGGACATACACCACGATGATGGAGTCATTTCTTCGTTTTGTATCTCCGAAGGAGGCTTCTGAGTGCGATGCCGGTGACCTTGTAGCGATGGTCAAAGAGTACATTCTACCCCGCGGGTTGAGCTATTCATATCAGAATCAACTAATAAGTGCGGTCAAAAAGTTTTACAGGGAGATATGCCGGGAGGTACTTGATCCAGGTACTTTCACTCGTCCGCGTACCCGTCACAGGCTACCCAATGTATTGAGCAAGGAAGAGGTTAAAAGAATACTCTCCGCCCCGGAGAATGAAAAGCACAGGTTAGTGTTGAGCATCATTTACGGTTGCGGCTTAAGGCGCAGTGAGGTGATTATACTTGAGCCAGATGATATTGATTATGACCGTATGCTACTGACCGTCAGACAGTCGAAGGGCTTTAAGGATAGAATTGTGCCTCTTTCCGTCAGGCTGGCGGAACAGATAAAGGATTATATTGCCAGGTACAAGCCGGTTATGTTTATTTTTGAGGGGCAGCGTCCGGGGAATCCTTACAGTGCAACCAGCGTGGAGAAAGTATTTAAAATGGCGTGTCAGAAGGCGGGGATAAAGAAGGATATCACGCTTCACGGTTTACGTCATTCCTATGCCACTCATCTTCTGGGAGCCGGAACTGATTTGAGGTACATCCAGGAGTTATTGGGGCACAAGAGCAGCAAAACGACTGAGATTTACACCCATGTGACTGAGAAGAGCATACAGAAGATCAGGAGTCCTTTTGACGATTTATAGGAAGAGAAGGAATTCAGGAAAGCAGCTTATGAAAAACAGAGTAAGGTTCTCGGCAGCAGTGATTATGGCACTGCTTATAATATGTATTTCCGGGAGGGCTCAGCCGGACAGCATGCCCCCGATGCAGCAGCCAGCAAGGGCGGCGTCATATGTACAAAGAATTCATAATGACAGCAGTGCAAAGTTAATAAGGGTTTTGACCTTAAATATTTATCATGGGGCAACGATGAAGGGAGATTTTGACCTTGATTACATAGCCAGGGTGATAGGTAATACTGATCCGGATCTTGTAGCGTTGCAGGAGGTAGATTTCATGACGCGGCGTGCGCAGGGGTATGATATTGCTACAGAGCTGGGCTGGAGGTTAAAGATGGCGTCTGTTTTTGGCAGGGCCATGGATTATGACGGAGGGGAGTATGGTGAGGCAGTGTTGTCGCGGCACAGTTTTATCTGCACGAGGAATGTTCCCTTACCGTTCACCAATAGTCGTGAGCCCAGGGCGGCGTTAGAGGCAATCACGGTTTTGCCGTCAGGGGACACCATTGCATTTATCGGAACGCATTTGGATCACGTTGGTGATGACACTGACAGGATTATGCAGGTGGAGCAGATAAACGAAGAGTTTGCGGGTGCAAGGTATCCTGTCATACTTGCGGGCGATTTGAATGCTGTGCCTGGCAGTGTCCCGATCGGCATACTTGAGGAGATGTGGAGTTCTGCCTATGACAGGGAGAGTCCCGCTCCCACCTATCCTTCAGGTAATCCTGCTAAAAAGATTGATTATGTGATGTTCAGGCCGGCAGGAAGTTGGAGGGTTATTTCCTCGGAGGTCATTCAGGATTCTGTTGCATCAGATCACTGTGCTTATTTTGTTTTGCTGGAATTACTGTAACAGAGAGGAATTTCGGAGTCTGGGTAATTCCTGTGATCAGGATTGCAGCGAATTATTAGCAGATGGCAAAAAGAAAGTAAGAATAGTATCTCCGGTTCAGTGAAATTGGAGCATGAATATTTTGAGCAGGAAACAGCGACAAATTGACTATTTACCTTGATTAACGACCTCTGATAATGTGCAGAAAGGAACATAATGCTCCACTATTCTCATGCAGGCTGCAGTTAATTATCCCGGGGGTACAGAATGTTCATTGTCGGGATTAAACCGGACATGTACGGTGATGCAATGATTTCCGGAAGCGAATGCAAGTTAAAGAGCCAACAAGGTTAAAGAGCAAGAAAGATGGAATAAACATGCAGGATGAATCACCTAACTTTCGTCTATCCGGTATCAATCTCCGGATATATCAGACAACGTCATTTCCACAATAACTCCCTTATTGGCAAAATATGCATACCTTTCGTACACATATAAACAAGTTATGTGTTATTAAAAAAAGTGCGATTAACAAACATAAGTTAAATCAACTTACTAATGAAAAAAATAATTATTGGAATTTTAATACTTGGGGCAAATCTACTTTCCTATTCACAAGGAATTGAGTTTAGTGACGATTTAATTGATTCCATAGTGACTAACTTTCAAAATAAATGGAAAATCCCTGGATTATCTGTAGCTATAGCTAAAGATGGTAGACTTATTTATGCCAAAGGATTCGGTTATGCTGATACAACAAAGAAAACACTTGTAACACCTAATCATTTATTTAGATTTTCAAGCTGCACCAAAACAATGACCTCACTTGCTTTAATGCAATTTGTTGAAAATGGTAAAATAGGTGTTGAAGATTACGTTTTTGGAAAAAACGGAATATTAAATTCATCGCTATATAGTAATATCTCTGATTCGATTATTTATTTGATAAAAGTTAAGCATTTATTACGTCACAATGTTGGTTGGCCGGATATAGATATAATTGGCGGAAATACGGCATCAATCGAACTGAACTTAGCTATTCCAGCTGGTATTGAGGAAAACGTAAAGTATTTCCTTTTACAAAAACAAGAGTTTGACCCTGGGACTAAATTTAGATATGCTAATGTAAATTATTTTTTTCTTGGGCAAATCATTAGTAAATTATCAGGAAAGACATATAAAGATTATATCATCGATGATTTTTTGCCTGGGATCACTAGAGTTTTTCCTGCAGCTTCAAGTATAAATGATAGACATCCAGATGCAGTTTTACATTATGATTATCAGGGCGAAATGCTCCCATGGGTTTTTGATACCACAAAAATAGTTCCCGAGTCTTATTCAAACTATTCTCTGCCAATGTTAGCGGATGGAGCATGGATAATGCGCCCAATTGATATGGTTCGAATTATTCTTGCAATGGATGGTTTGGATAATCCAAAAGATATAATTAACAAAGAAACCTTAGAATTGATGACATCATTAAATACAGAGATTAAAAAACCGTATGCCATGGGTATGTATGTTTTAAATGACAGATGGTTTCATACAGGAGCGTGGAGTTGGGGAAATGGAGCGTTATGGATGAAAACAAAAGACAATGTATGCTTTGCAATAGCCACAAATACCTTACCTAATACGGGTACTACTGAGGAAGAAAAATATGAAACTATGGGTAAATATCTTAGGGAATTAGTTGAACTATTACCTAAAGAATTTAATAATATTTCTATATATCCTAATTTAGATTTGTTTGATGAATACTATTAACAACACATAACAACACATAACAACACATAACACATGGT
The DNA here is from genome assembly GCA_029210565.1 of Bacteroidales bacterium. GTDB lineage: Bacteria > Bacteroidota > Bacteroidia > Bacteroidales > VadinHA17 > SR-FBR-E99. Next base: position 481 of record JARGFQ010000026.1, on the reverse strand, counting down.
ATAGTGCATGCGGGCTTCAGCGGTTTTCGATGGTTTGTGGCTCGTAAAAAAGGTCGGTGAAAACTGACAAGTTAGTAGCTTCGTAATCTCGCACGACACTATACCATTAAACGTTAGTAACAATAGCGGCTACCATAAATAATAAAGGGTTAAGTGCTAAAATGACTTAAATGGGGGGCCAACATCTCCTCTCGCTTCGAAGTGACTCGCCACCGCACCGTAACTTAACCTGTCAGGAACTGAAAGAACATTAAGAACCAAGCCAGAACGACTGGCGAAACACCCCAACTCAGCGGCACTCCTCCGCTTCATGGATTATGTAGCGGCTAAGCGAGTAAACTAAGGAACATATCCAACTTCACCCAGGTGAGATATTATCTGTTACATAGGGTTTGCTGAGAAAATCGGATTATTCTGGCATTAGGTTGATAATCAACATTATAAGTTAATAACTTTTGGTCAGGGAATTAGCAAAAATGCA
>JARGFQ010000025.1 GCA_029210565.1 Bacteroidales bacterium | reverse complement strand
TGACATCCTTTTTTTCAAGCTCCTCCCGGAGTTCGATATAGTTGAATATTTCGCCGTTGAAGACGATCCAGTACCTTCCGGATATGTCGGACAACGGTTGCTGGCCGGTCTGAAGGTCGATAATACTTAACCGTACATTACCTATGGTAGCCGCGGGGGAATGGTATATCCCGCTCTCATCCGGACCCCGGTGGCTGAAGGAGCGGAGCATTGTCCCAACGGCAGAGACTGTGTTGGTTTTGCCGCGGTAATCGATTATCCCGGCTACTCCGCACATTATTAATTCTGGCTTTTTCTCTGAATGAACTCAGATATTGCGTTAATCGACTCGAAATTTTCCTCGATAAGGTCTGAATCGACGGTCTTTATCCCAAACTCCTCCTCGAGGAAGGTGATAAGCATAATGAATCCCATAGAATCAAAAAATCCCTCCTTGAAGATCAGCGATTCATCCTTGATCTTGTCTGCGTCAGCATGTGAAGACTGAACAATATAAATCCTGATTTTTTCCTTTACGGTTGTTGTATCAATGTCCATATTAAATGAATGTAAGTCCCGTTTTAATGAATTGTTTCTAACAGATTATTGTTTATAATAGTTGTCGTAACGACCATATCTGCTCTTCTTGAGGTCCAGGTCGTTGAAGACAATGTCATAATCGGTTATGTCATTTGTCCGGAACAGGTTCAGCACGTCATTGAACACATCTTTCCGGGTATAATCGTTCCGGCAGACAAGCAGAATATAGTCTGCATATTTTATCATAAGGGTAGCGTCAGCGACAAGGCCTGCCGGAGTTGAGTCAATAATAACGTAGTCAAACTGATGTTTCAACTCCTCAATAAGGTTATCCAGCACGCCGGCTTCAATCAGCTCGGATGAATTAGGGAGGATCGGGCCTGCTGGAATAAACCACAGATTTTCAATCTCCGTTTTCTTAATGATATCCTTGCTTGCTGCATTGTTTACCATATAGTTGGAGAGCCCGACGGAATTGACGATCTTCATTTTTTCGTGCAGTGTAGGCCTCCGCAGGTCGCAGTCGAGCAAAACGGTCCTGTGCCCCACCGAGGCAATCGATGCTGCAAGGTTGCTGGATACGAAGCTCTTGCCGTCCTGTGGCTGGGATGAGGTGATCATTATCACCTTCTGCGGCATTGACCTGAACTTGAGGAAGAGGCTGCTGCGAAGATTCCTGAAAGATTCAGCAATAGACGATCCGGGGTAATCTTTAACGACAGACTCGGTCTTATAGTAATTGGTATAAATAAGGTTCATGACCGGCTGGCCGATTAAATGCTCAACATCTCTGACCGAGGAGATCTTCTCATTGAAGAAGTTCCTGAGAATGATATAGATGGTCGGGATCATCAGCGCCATGAAGAGAGCTATCAACCAGTTGAGGCTTGTCCGGGGTGAGATGATCGCAGCCGTTACATCGCGCGCAGGCTCAAGTATCTCGTAGTCGGGATAGTTCGAAGCCATTGCTATGGCAGCCTCCGATTGTTTCTCAAGCAGGAAAGTGTAGATAGCGTCGGTCAGATTGAACTTTCTCTGCATGCTGACCATATTCAGCTCCGTGCGAGGAAGACGTGAGATCTCTCCCGAGAGTTTGCTTTCCCTGTAGTCCAGTTCGTTCTGGGTCAGGTTAAGAGTATTCAGGTTGTTCTTGACATTCTCTATGATAGCCTGTTTCTGAAGCCGTATCTTGTTTTCGATCTGTCCGAGGAAAAGGTTTTTCTCGGCATTGTTGCTCAATATGGTTGATCTTTCGGCATTCAGTGCAAGCAGCTCAAGGACCAGGGAGTTCATGATCGGATCCATAACGTTGGCTGCTGATGGAGGCGCGAGTCCGGCCATATCCTGATTCTTCTCAAAGTAATCGAGGATATAATTATAATATCTCTCCTGGACCTGCAGGGTCGAGCGTTCATTCTCTATCTGATTCAGCTGAGCCAGGGCCTGCTGTCCCTGGTAGCTAAGATCAGTGACCTGGTGTGCTGACCTGTAATCCCTCAGCTCCGACTCTGATTGAGTCAGGTCATCAGTAATTTCAGATATCTGGGAGTCGATAAAGTTGATTGTATTTACGGCTATTTTGTTCTTCTTGGCCAGGTTCTCATCGAGGTACGCCTGGATATAACTATTGAGGAAATCAATTGTCAGCCTTTTGTTTTCACCGTTGAAGAATATGCTGATAAGTGAAGATCTGATGCTGACCGGCTCGACTTTCAGACGTTTCAGATACGATTTTGTCAGATAATCAAGGTGGTAGAATTCGAAGAAATAATCTGATTCCTCTGTACTTGCGGGATTGTAAAAGTCCTTATTAAGAGCTACAGAAAACTGGAAGTTGTAGGAGGATATGGTCTCGTTGAACCTGCAGATGGTGTCAATATTGACTCTGTTCTTGTCGCTGACGATGGCGTTGTCGATGTAGTTGTAATATGCCGCTTCATCTTCTGAGGCTGTAAGCCTGTATGACTGCTCGTCAAGGATGTCAATGTGAAACTTTGTGTTAATTGGTTGTATATGCGATTTATCGATGCTGACCGTGTAGGGGTTTCCCAGATAGACCTGGGATGGCTTCTGGAACAAATTGCTTTTGCCGCTGAAATAGCCTATTTCCAGATTAAGATTCCTGATTGTAGTCGCAACCAGGCTGAATGAGTTCAGGCTGTTTATATCGTTCTCCACGTTTCTTGATTCAGCCAGGGCACCAAGGCCGCTGAACAGGTCGTTGGAACCGAGCATTGAGGATCGTTTATCCTCAACGGGGCCGATGACTGAATTGACCTCAAAGACTGTCGGTGAGAACTTGTTGACCAGAAAAGCAATCAGTATACATACAAAGAAACTGGCTATATAAAGATATTTATATGACGCTGCCTCCGTAATAAACTCCTTAACATTGAAGGCTTCGCTCTGCGTATCATTGGTATTTGTCATTGTGATCGTATTAATTAAAACCTTAGGCCTGCAAAGAGCAGAACAGCAATGGCGGTTGATATTGTTGAAAGTAATGTGGTGTAAGTGATGTTTGAGTAGCTTGAAGATATGGCATTAAGTGGCTCTACAACAATGACATCGTTTGGCAAAACGTAATAATAACTCTTATTGGCGATTTTGGAATCAGAGAGATTTAACCGGTGATGCATTACCTTGCCATCTTCATTCCTCACCAGAATGACCTTCTTCCTGTCGCCGTAGCGGGTCAGGCCTCCTCCCAGTCCCAGTGCCTCATAGATATTCAGCTTATCCTGTGAGAAGGAATAGACCCCCTGCCGCATCACCTCACCCATGACCGTCACCTGGTTATCCACATACTTGACGACGATTGAGGTATTGGAGACATAGTCGCTCAGTGCCGTCTGTATCTTTTCGGCAGCCTCTGCGGTGGTCAGCGATGCTACCTGTATCTTCCCGACGAAGGGGAAATTAATATTCCCATCCTCATCCACAAGGTAACCGATCAGTCCTGCCAGAGTACCGTATCCGCCCATCCTCATCTCATCGGAAGCATTAAATATCTGGCTTGTCTGGAGGTCGATGCTAAGCACCCTGACGTATAGTTTATCGAAAGGCCGGATAATCTTCTGTGTCCTCGGATTAACTATCTGCCCGGACATCTCATCAATATCGTTGAAATAACTTAGCTGGCTTGTAGGGACGCATGATCCGGCAATCAGTGCCAGCAGGGTGACCAGTAATGTTAATCTTAATGAATCCATTTTTATGTTTGCCATAACTTTTTTATTCTTAACCGGATTACAGTCCTGTTCTATGAAAAATGGTCTTTATTGTTTTCAGCAAAATTATCAAATCAAGCCTAAGGGACCAATTATCGATATAGGCTAGGTCCAGTTCCATCCACTTTTCGAATTTAATACTATTTCTGTCAGGTTTTACCTGCCAGAAGCATGATAATCCTGGTTTGACCGAAAGTCGCCTGAGCTGCCACCGCTCATACTGTGTCGTCTCCTCCGGCAAGGGCGGGCGGGGGCCGATTAGCGACATCTCACCCTGGAGGATGTTAAACAGTTGAGGGAGCTCGTCGAGGCCGGTTCTTCTCAGGAACTTGCCAATCTTCGTCACCCTCGGGTCATCTGCAATCTTAAACGCCGGGCCGTCTGCTTCGTTCATCTGCTCAAGCTCTTTTCTCATTTCGTCGGCGTTGGCAACCATCGTTCTGAACTTGTAAAGCTCGAACTGTCGTCCGCGAAGGCCAACCCTGGGCTGCTTATAAACTACCGGTCCCGGAGAACTGAGTTTAATAAGAATCGAAACAACGATCATAACCGGAGAAAGCACAATTACACCGAGAAGGGATCCGAATATATCGATTATTTTCTTGACTCCCAGTGCGTAGGTATTGTGTGGCACATTTATGAAAGTCAGGAATTTATTATCGGCTATCTCTGTCTTGACGGCATTGGAGAGAGTGAACTTCTCATCGCGGTACATGAGGCTGAAGACCACGCCCAGCTCTTCGCATGACCGCACTATTTTCCGAACCTCAGAAGGAAGTACCTTACTCTTGACATACAGTACTTCATCGATCATATCCACCTCCATGAGGTCGTTCAGAACCTGGATATACCCCTCAGGCAGTATTATGATCGTTTCCTCATATTTCTCCTTTATGGAGTCTGCGCTGGTAAAAATTGCGACAATCTTGTATCCCCATTCCCTGTGCTCGAGCAGACTTTCAATAAAAGGCAGTGATGAGGCGTCCGCTATCAGAACCACATTGAGGAAGTTAAATCCTTTCGCCCTGTATTGCTTAAAGACCTTATATTCGAGTATTCGCAATGTATAGAGTATGGCAAAGCCGAAAACAGGGATCAGTACTATGAAAGTCCTTGAGATTGCGTAGAGTTTGAAAAGGAAGTAAATGATGATGAGCAGCAGGAAGATAGCCCCTGCCGACAGGAAGTACTCCCAGAAGATGGACATATAGTTCTTTGTACGGGGGATTTCCGTTGCCTTAAGGACATACATGGCCAGCAGCCAGAATGGAGTCACTCCGATAAACATCAGAAGGAATGTCTTCTCTGTGAAGAAAAAGAATTCCTGACCGCTATAGATAACCAGGTATGCCAGCTCAAACGCGAGGAAGATGGCAAGTATATCGAGTGCCCCCAGGATTAAATTCAGGAGGTTCCATTTCTTGAGAAACGGAATTATGTGCAATCGATATAAAGTACTGAATATATCCATCAGCAGTTCTTCATGTTTAATCAGTTTCTGAAAGCAGGTTTAAGATAAACGCAACTTTCAGCATTATAGTCTGTCAGGCAGAAGGTTTCGTCTTCTGCGGTGGTTCAATTAAGGTGATTTACGACTTTCGTTATGTGGATCTGGCCGAACAACATCGAACCCTCTTCCTGTTACCGTGAAATCAGCGGTAAAGGTACTATTTAGCAGGGCTGCGGACAAGTTCCGAGTAATTGTGCAGGCGGGTAATGGTCGGGCGAAAACTGGGTAGAACTTGTTGTTTGTCACTCATACATAACTGTTAAAGCCCGGATTTGTTCTGTTGATCAAAAGCGAGAGATTTTTATAAACACAGAGAGGGTTAGGTCGAGTGTTTCAAGATAAAGAACAGTAAGATTACTGATAATAAGCTATTTGAAGCCAAAATGAGGACCCTCCACGGAGGCAGCAAAGGGCAGCCCGGTTTTGACAAACAGCATAGGAAAAGTGATGAAAAAATGCTTCAGGAGGCCTGTAGCAATAAGGTTGCATATGGCAAAGCCTCCGGAAGGCTCAAAATTTAGGGTTTCAAGCTTACGGAACGAATCTGATTGACTGGGTGTTTCCCTCTTAAATTATTTGAACAGTGCCGGATCATTTGACCGGATGTTGTTCTTGAAGGCAACCACAAATGCCTGGTTGTAACCGTTGCGACGGCAGGCATTCTGGAGAGCTTTAGCTTCAGCAAGAGTTTGGCAATCACCGATGGTAGTCCTGTAGCCTCCCATGTGAAGATATTCGAACGATTTATAGGTCTTCCCCTCAACCGTAAAGTTTTTGCTACCAATTGGCTTCATGTTTGCCAGGATTTGGACACGGTAAACAACAGCATCCTTTTTAACTTCAGCAGGGATGGTGGTTGACGGTTTTGACGCAGGAGCAGCTGCCTCTTTATAGTCCGTTGTGCTCTTTGTGGGTAGTGTATTTGCTGGCCTCGAGGCCGGAGGTGTAACCTCCTTTTTGTCGGCATTATTTTTTACGGGAGGCGGGTTCTGAGATTCTGCTTTTTCGGAGGCTTTCTCAGCACGCGGTTCCGATGCCTCTTTTAATGCTTTGGACGACTTGCTGTCAATTCCTGCCATCGCGAATAATTCCGGGGAGATAGCGTTATTTTTATCAGTCGCCGGCGATGGCTTAAGTGTCACTGAATTCAGCAGGGTCCTGCTCTTGCCAAATCTTGTCCTTGAGGTAAAGAAGGCATTGCTCCTGTCAATGCGACTGACTGTAAAGGCCACCTCATCGTTCCGGGAATTAATGATTGCCGGCAGATTGTGAGGTTTATCCCATCCTTTGCCGTTATAATTACACACGAAGACATCATAGCCCCCTTCTCCAGGTAGGCCGTCAGATGAAAAATAGAGGTTGTTTTCGGCATCCAGCGATGCAAACAGTTCATTTCCGGTGGTATTAATATGTTTCCCGATGTTCTCGGGATTACCCCAGTTGTCCCCTTCTTTTCGGCTTATAAAAAGATCGAGTCCTCCTGCGCTGCCGACCATGTCTGATGAGAATATCATAAAGTCGCCCTTTGCAGCCAGTGTCGGATGGGAGTAGATGTAATTGCCTTTGCAAAATTCAAGAGGAGTTTCATCGAAGACCCAGTTGTTTGAATTCAGTGTAGCCCTGAAAATCTTCTCCCTTGAATCCCTTTCCGGAATAAGGCTGACATACATTGTATTAAAATCCTCTGTAAATGTGGTTGCTTCGCTTGGAAACACGTTGGGTGCAGTAGGGATGAAAGGAATGCAGTCTCCCGGAATTGTATCCAGGGGCAGTGCCATGAAAGTCTTGAGTGAACCGAAGGAGAGATGTTTTTCCGGTACTTTCTCCTCAATTTTGGAATGGGAGAGGAAGATAATGCCGTTTTTATAAAACTGCACACCGGATGATGGCGGCACAATATCCAGTTGGAATGGTCTGATTAAGAGTTTGGTGGTCATCGCAGTATCCTGAGACGAAAAGTTTCCCTGTTGGTCAGACCAGCAAGAATGGTCAATTATATTAGAGCCTTGTGCCGGGTATCCACCGGAAGTGATATATACAAGTGCAAATGTTACTATCAGGAATTTCATGATGCTGTCATTTAAAGATTACCACTGATACCTGTTATAGGCAGAACCGGTTGTTCTCCCGAAATTTATGCCTGCGGCGATCTCGACCTTCAGGTCTCTTTTATAGAACGGAACATCCCTCGGGAAGTCGACCAGGGTGCCGATATAGAATCGCGGGAATTTGTACTGGAAGAAGAAAGTCAGGTTGTCATAATTGTGAAGGTAGGCGCCGATGCAAAAGGCATCCATATAAAGCTTCAGCATAGGATTGTAGCTGTTCTTGTCTGAAAAGTCGAGAGAGTCATCAAGATTGACAATCAGTGAGGGTTCAAGCACTATGTTGAGGGATCTGCTGAGCACGAACTTGTAACCTGCAATAAAGAAGTATTGCCTCGATACCGGGATATTATAAACGGTCATATCGGCACTGTCGGTCATGTTACCCAGGATATTTGTAGTAGAAATTCCTGCATGAAATTTTTGTCCATACAGGTACAAACCTGCATCAAGATTGGGGATAAAGCTATTCTTCGCCGGGGATCCCAGATCAACAATAGAGTCCATCATGTTATAGATACCCTTTATTGCCAGTCCAACTGACAGGAAAGAGAGATTCTTATCATTCAGGGGCACATGGTATGATGCTGCAGCACTGACTCCAAGGTTTCTGGTTGAATCAGTGACATCGTTGAAGATTGATCCACCGGCACCAAATTGGGTAAAGCTTTTGGCGACGGGTGCGCCAAAGTAAGTTGGTCCTTTTTTTGCGATGCGGGTATTGCCGCTGAAGAGCTGTGAGAAATTATCTCCCTGTATTGTGGCCGACAGGTCGAGAGCCATGAAGTCTTTGCTGCCGGCTATGGCCGGATTTATCATGAAAGGTGTAAAAACCCTGTTTGATATCGGATTTAAAGGGGTATGCTGGCCTGATATGCTGAGACTTACGAAAAAAGCCCCAGTAATTATCAGTATAAATTGTTTAAGGTTCATTTTGCTGACAGTATAAGTTCACCGATTCTGTAAACGGAAAAAATGGCTTCAAGTTACGTGGAGCCATCACTAAATGATTGAATTCCCGAAAATCACTAATCCGGATACAAATATCGCTGTGTGAACATTATCCAATTCAGGGCTTTGTGAAAAGATTGAGATTACCCACAACAGGTACCAGATAGCTTATGCCCTGCCAGTCTTTAAGCATACAATCACACCATCCTAAGATGGATGAAGATCAGCCGGGATTATAGGATATTATACAAGAAAAATTTCAGGGTGGTGCAATGCTGAAGACAGGCAAAAATTCGATCTACTCGAAAGGATGATCCCGTGAGAAATCAGGCCTGTAATTTTTATGGCTCTGGTAATCCTGTAGCCAACCATTTGTAAAGCCGAGATCATGGAATGCGCCGGCGATAGTTTCGTATTCCTGACGGGTAACGGTACGATGGAGGAATTTGCGTCCCGACACTCCCGACTTCATCGGGACAGATCCGTGTACGGGATTGACCCTGCTACTGCGTTGCAGGTTCAAATTTGCGATTTTCGACTTTCGATTTTGTGTCAGGAGATTGTCAGGTGGATAGTACTGAGACATCAATGAGATATGGAGGTTGGGCGACAGGTTCTCTGCGATAAGCTTGAGCACTCCGATGCTGTTTTCTACCTGGCCGGGTAGAACGAGGTGGCGGATGATGATGCCGCAGCGGGCGATGCCGCGATCATCGGTGTGAAGGGTAGTGCCGGCCTGCCGAACCATCTCCTTAAGCGCTGCCAGAGCATATTTGCTGTAGTCAGGTGCCTGCGATAATTCGTTGGAGAGAGAGTCGTCAGAGTATTTAAAGTCGGGCAGCCAGACATCGACAATGTCCTCCAGCGTCCTGAGTGTCTCGGGCAAATCGTAGCCGTTGGTATTATAGATAATAGTCGGATTATAACCGCGCCGCCTCAGCTCTTCAACGATGGAGACCATTTGAAGTGTGAAATGCGTCGGCGAAACAAATCCCAGGTTATTTTCTGATAAAGGCAAGAGCTTAATTATTGCATCGCATACTTCATCAAGTGTCATCACCGCACCCTGTGTGCCACGGCAGGAGATCTCCCAGTTCTGGCAGTTGCGGCAGTGCAGATTGCAGCCCACCGTCGCGACCGAGAAGATCGGGCTCCCCGGCAAGAAATGGAAGAGCGGCTTCTTCTCCATGGGATCGATGTGCAGCGACACCGGGTGCCCGTAGGTGACGGCGAGGAGCTTGCCGTCGACGTTGATGCGCACGCGGCAGTCCCCCGCCTCGCCTG
>JARGFQ010000024.1 GCA_029210565.1 Bacteroidales bacterium | reverse complement strand
AAGGAAAAACAGAGTTACTATCAGAAAAGAAAAGCAAGGAAAGAAGCTGCTGAAAGAAATCATATTGAAGGCAAGTTCGGACAGGGTAAGAACGGATACGCACTGAATCAGATACGAGCCAGACTCAAAGAGACCTCAGAGAGCTGGGTCGCATGTATCTTCTTTGTGATGAACCTCATACATCTTGAGGCTAATCATTTTTTTGTCTCTTTTTTCAAATGGATTACCTCTCTTGCAGAAGGAAGTGCATTGGATACAGCCAATATGGTTCATTTCTTTTATATCAGGACCAGCAAACAAAGCAGAAATCTCAGGTTGCTTTATTGCTTAACTTGATTTTCTCAGCAAACCCTACTTATAAAAAATATTTTTTTTGCAGTCTTTTTACTTATTGTAATTTCATTTTGCATAATGTTTATTTGTACTTTATCACGATAGACATAATGTACATTAATATGGATATAATAAAAATTACTTTAATCGGAGGACAAGGCAAAGACGGTTCGAAAGAAAATGTTGACCGGTTTGATTTAAAAATGGGTGATATTGTCAGTATTGTTGGACCTACTGGTTGCGGGAAAACAACGTTAATAAATGATATAGAACTTTTTGCAAACCGTAACACACCTTCAGAGCGTCAGATCCTGATAAATAATGAACCTGTTCCGGAAAATTTTACTTTCGATCCTTCAAAACATCCCATTGCTCTTATTTCACAGCATACAAATTTCCTGAGTGATCTTCCTGTTGGTGAATTTCTGACAATTCATGCTAAAGTAAGGGGCTCAACAGAAATTGGAAATGTGGTCAATGAAACGATTGAATTTGCAAATAAGCTGACTGGTGAAGCAATAATAAAGGAAACTGCAATGACTGAACTTTCAGGAGGACAGACACGCTCTTTATTAATTGCTGACGCTGTTGTAATTGGGAATTCACCAATAATACTGCTGGATGAAATAGAAAATGCCGGAATACATAAAACAAAAGCTCTTGAATTACTAAAACAATATGAGAAAATTTTTGTTTTTGTAACCCATGATCCCTCAATTGCCCTTCTGTCAGATTTCAGGATTATAATGAAAGCAGGAGCAATGCAGAAAATAATTACTACGAATGCAGAGGAGCGGCTTGCATCTGATGAATTGAGGAAAATGGATGACATTCTGATACATTTCCGTACACTCATCCGTGCAGGCGAGGTAATTTCCGAATCTGTGCTGAAAGAAAGTTTTGAAACACAAACCCAATAAGGTTAAAATTGGATGTATGGCAGTAAAGTAAGCATTAAATGAAGTTAAAACGATTCTGTCAATAAAAATTAAGGAATATATGAAATTAGTAATATTTGCAGGTCCTCCAACATGCGGGAAGACCACAGTAATCCGCCAGGTAATAAAGCGAATAATAGTTAAAAACCTTAAACCGTCATTCGTTAAAATAGACGTTCTGTATGCTGATGAGGATGAAGCGATCAATAAGGAATTCGGAATCCCTGCAAAAAAGATATATTCCGGTGAACTTTGTCCTGATCACTGTAATGTTGTAGTATTGGACGAGGTAGTTGAATGGGCTGAACAGAAAGGTTCGGATTATCTGTTTGTAGAAACTGCAGGATTATGTCTGAGGTGTTCGCCATACGTTGAAAAATCTCTCGGAATAGTTGTTCTGGAAGCAACCAGCGGTATGAACCTGCCTCGTAAAATAGGGCCGATGCTCACCTTGGCCGATATCAGTGTTATCACAAAAATTGATCTTATTTCCCAGGCTGAACGGGAGGTGTTCCGCTATCGTGTACTTGAAGCTGCAAAAAGCATAACAATCGTTGAGAGTAATGCTCTATATGGCATTGGAATTGATCCAATTGTGAAAAAGATACTAAAAACTGAAGATGTGGAATTCCCAATGTTTTTGCGTGGGAATCCTCCTGTAGGTACATGTACAATCTGTGTCGGGAAAAAAGAGATAGGGGCAAAGAATCACTTCGGTGTATTAAGAACAATGGAAAAGGAACTTTTTTATATTGGTGAATAACTGGTTTCGACATGATACAACGTGTTTACCTCGATAACGCTGCAACCACTTGTCTCGACAAGCGAGTGCTGGAAGCGATGTATCCGTACTTCACCACAGTATATGGAAATGCATCAAGTTTACATACCCCAGGTAGCCAGGCAAAAGAGATATTGGATCGTTCAAGAACTCAGATAGCAGAATCTGTGACCGCACAAAAAGAAGAAATTGTATTTACATCAGGCGGGACTGAAGCAAACAATTTTGCATTGAAAGGTATTGCATTTGCAAATCGTGAGAAAGGCAACCATATAATTGTATCATCAATTGAGCATGATTGCATACTAAATACATGTAAGTGGCTTGAAAGTCAGGGATTTTATATATCATATCTGCCGGTTGACAGTAGTGGTATTGTTGATCTGGATATCTTAAAACGATTAATAAATCCCAAAACTCTGCTTGTTTCGGTAATGCATGCAAATAATGAGATTGGAACAATTCAGCCCGTTGAAGAGATAGGATTGATCTGCAGGCAGAATAATGTATATTTTCACTCAGATGCATGCCAGAGCTTTGGGAAGATATCTATTGATGTAAAAAAGGCCAATGTTGATCTTCTGACAATCAACTCCCATAAAATTTACGGGCCAAAAGGGATAGGGGCACTTTTTATCAGAAAAGGAACACTTATAACTCCCCTCTTACATGGAGGAGGACAGGAATCCGGGTATCGTTCCTCTACTGAAAATATTCCAGGGATTGTCGGGTTTGCTAAAGCTGTTGAGATATGTATGTCGGAAATGGAAGCTGAAGCAAAAAGGCAGATTTTACTTCGAAAAAACCTGACTGATTTTCTTTTTAAAAATTTTGAGAATGTTTATACAAATGGCCATCCTGAGCACAGGTTACCGGGTCTTCTTAATTTCAGTTTTCATGGTTTTGAGGGTGAAACAATCAGGCTTTTATTCCTTCTTGATGAAAATGGAATAGCTGTTTCTGCCGGTTCTGCCTGCTCTTCAAATCACGGAGGGGGTTCATCACATGTATTAAAAGCAATTGGATTGAACCAATTTGAAGCAAGGGGAGCGATCCGTGTAAGCTTAAGCAGGTATAACACAGTTGAGGAATTAAATTTATTTAAAAATACTCTTAAACAGGTCACTGGTTCTCTCACTTCAATTTTCACTTGTGATTCTCTATTAGCCCATAATAATCACTGATATCATAATGATTTACAAATATTTAATTAAAACAATTTAACATCATATACAATAATATAATTATGGAAACAACTAGTGTACAAACTCCGACAATTGAAATGCTGCCAAAACTTGATTGCGGAGCATGCGGCTACAGATCCTGTGTTGATTTTGCGAACGCAGTCGATAATTCTCAGGCTGAACTTAAGATGTGTATACATGCAAAGCAGCTGGTTGTAAACCATATACAAAGGAATTGCCTTAACTGTGCAGGTGTTGAAAACCTTGGTGAAAAACTGGAATGGCAGGACAGTCTGAAAAGAGAATTCGATTTTATTCTGGATGTTTTTGAAGGTGAACCTGGACCCAAGGAGACAATTTTACCTTACAATCCGACACTGGTAAAAGATCTGGGAATAAAAAAGGGTGATGTAATGATTGGCAGGCCTATGGGCATGTCGTGTGGTTGTCCGGTTACCCATTGCGGAGTAGTAAGCGATGTCGATGCACGGAACGGGGTAATTTACTGGAATGTGACAGGCCCACTCCGTCCTCGATTAGAAGGTTTTGTTGACATTGGCTATTATGTTTCACAGGCATATGAAGGGATCATCAAAGAATCAAAAGAAGAGATCAGGCTTGGCAGACGTTACTGGTTCCTGCCAAGAAGATGCATGCTTCAATGGCGCCACTCAGGTCTTGTAAATGCTGTGACAAAACTAAGAGATGGCAGTTATAAGGTCAGGATTGAAGGATTGCTAATAGGTTGAAGATAACTAGCTTAAGATCGTTATGACGGGTATCTGAAAAAGGATTAGTTTTACCCATTCTAGATTAAGTTGAAATGAAATTTGAAACCAAAGCAATCTGGATCGGACAGGCAGCCGATGAGTCAATAGGTGCAACAATTGTTCCTATTTATCAAACATCAACCTTTACCCAGGAGGAAGTAAATAAGAATAAAGGTTACGAATACTCAAGAGTCGGAAATCCAACAAGGGCTGCTCTCGATTTATGCCTTGCATCTCTTGAGGAGGGTAAATACGGATTGTCTTTCGCCTCAGGGCTCGCAGCTGAACATGCCGTACTTTCACTACTCAGACCCGGGGATCATGTTATTGTACCTGAGGATATGTATGGTGGAACATATCGTTTGATAAAGGAAGTACTTGAGCCTATAAACATAAATTTTACATTTACAGATTTTACAGATATAAGCCTGATAAAGCAGGCTTTTCTACCTTCTACAAAACTGGTATGGATTGAAACCCCTACCAATCCGACTTTAAAGATATTTGATATCGGGGCAATTTCAGAAATAAGCCACCAGAAGGATGTCATAGTTGTTGTTGACAATACATTTCTGTCACCATATTTTCAGAAACCATTATTGTTAGGTGCTGATATTGTGGTTCACAGCACAACAAAATACATTAACGGCCACTCAGATTTAATTGGAGGGGCAGTAATTCTGAATAGTGCCGAATTATATCAGAAGATCCTTCTTGTGCAGAAGTCTGTCGGTGCTGTGCCATCTCCCTTCGATTCATGGCTTACACTCAGGGGTGTGAAGACCCTTGCAGTGCGTATGAGGCAACATGAACAAAATGCATTTCAGGTTGCTAAATTTCTTCAACAGCAACCAAATGTTTTGGAAGTTTATTTCCCCGGGCTTGAGACACATCCGGGATATGCAATTGCAAAAAAACAAATGACAGGATTTGGAGGTGTTGTCTCATTCCGGATAAAAGGGGGACTCAAAGAATCAAATGATTTTTTTAGAAAACTGAAAATATTTCAGCTTGCTGATAGCCTTGGGGGTGTTGAATCACTTGCAAATTATTCTGCCCTTATGACTCATGACTATTTCCCTGAGGAACTGCGTAAAAAAATCGGTGTAACTGAAAACCTGATTAGGCTATCCATTGGGATAGAGCATATCGATGATCTGATTGATGACCTTAGAAATGCACTTAAATAATATAAAAGTGAATATTCCAAACAAAAAAGGTGTTGAAATTGCCATAAAGAAATTATTCAGGCATCTGTTTCCCTTTGATGACAGATTAACACTATTAGAAATTGAACAACCAGGGAAAACGGTTACGGATCACCTGGATCTTATGTTCACAGGATTGACTCCGGAAAGTGATAGTTATACACAACTATTTATTAACACACTACCCTCAATAAAAAAGACACTTTTAAATGATGCCGGTTTTATATTTGAATCTGATCCGGCAGCAAAGGATATTATTGAAGTCGTTGCTATTTATCCAGGATTCTTTGCAATCTATTGTCACCGTATAGCTCATGCTCTCCATTTGCTGTCAGTACCTCTTTTGCCAAGGATGATAACTGAATATGCCCATAAAGTAACAGGTATTGATATACACCCAGGGGCAACGATTGGTAGCCCGTTTTCAATCGATCATGGAACAGGAATTGTTATTGGGGAAACTGCGGTAATAGGGAACAATGTAAAACTTTTCCAGGGAGTAACTCTTGGCGCCTTAAGTGTCGATAAGAGTAAGGCATCCACCAAGCGGCATCCGACAATAGAGGATAACGTTATTCTTTACGCGGGCAGTACAATTCTTGGCGGATCTACAGTTGTTGGTAAAAACAGCATCATAGGCGGGAATGTCTGGCTCACCGAAAGTGTCGCACCATTTTCCATTGTTTATCATAAAAGTCAAATTGTTATCAGAGATCAGAATTTACCTCCGGATGTGATAAATTTCAGCATTTGAATTGCAATTATGGCAGATTATATTCAGACCAGATAAATCGTAATTCTGTGTCTGGAGAAACATGGTTAAGACTTTTATTTAAACACAAACAGTTTTTAAATGGAAATTCCATTCAGGATAGTTATTGATGACAACCAGTTCCTGATTGTTGAAACACTGAAGACTTTATTGTCAGAAAAGTATCAGGTAAAAAAAATAGTCGGCAGTAAAGATGAGCTTCTTTTATTATTGGACTCTGAAAAAACAGATCTTATAATAGTTGATCCTGCCAATCTGGATTTTGACGGCATCAGTGATCTGCAAATCATCCGGAATAAATATCCTGGTATCCCGATCGTTATCCTGACAAACAATATAACAACGAAGGAAATCAGTATACTGAACAGACTGAGAATTAAAAATATCCTGTGCAAAAACGTCGGAGTGGAGGAACTCTTCCATTGCATAAATGAAGCTGTAAATGGAAGAAATTATTATTCTGAAATAGTATTTGACCAGTTAATGAGCGACAATGATAAAAGGGGACAGGACTCAGTGTCTCTGACATCATCAGAAATAGAAATTGTCAGGATGATTGCAAGGGGAATGACAACCAAGGAAATTGCAGAAAAGAAATTTATCAGTTTTCATACTGTGATGACCCACAGAAGAAACATACTAAGAAAGCTCGGAGTTTCAAATGCCTCCGAACTTACTATGTATGCTGTGAGCGCCGGATATATTGACACAATCGAATATCATATTTAAACATACCTGAAATCAGGTATTTAAAATACCTTATTAATGCGATTTTATTATTTATCAACTAAATTGATATTTGTAAAACTAATTTTTAATCATTATGACAAAAATTGCAAGGCATATTACAGATCTCATCGGGAACACTCCTATGCTTGAACTTTCAAATTTCAGCAGGGCAAACGGGGCTTCAGCAACCATTATAGGAAAGCTTGAATCGTTTAACCCTGCCAGCAGCGTTAAAGACAGGATAGGTTATGCAATGATAAGTGCTGCAGAAAACCAGGGACTTATTAACAAGGAGACTGTGATCATCGAGCCAACAAGCGGTAATACAGGGATCGCTCTTGCTTTTGTGGCTGCCTCTAAAGGTTATAAACTATTACTTACAATGCCCGAGACATTCAGTATAGAACGGAGAAACCTCTTAAAAGCTCTGGGCGCACAACTTGTTCTTACTCCAGGGGCCGAAGGAATGCCGGGTGCAATAAGAAAAGCAGAGGAACTTGTAAAGACTACTCCTAATTCTTTCATGCCCCAGCAGTTCAAGAATCCAGCTAATCCTGAGATTCATCGTAAAACAACTGCTGAAGAGATATGGAATGACACCGATGGGAAAGTGGATGTTTTTATCAGCGGAATTGGAACCGGAGGAACAATAACAGGGGTCGGTGAAGTGCTTAAGAAACGCAATCCTGCTGTTAGAATAATTGCCGTGGAACCTGCAGATTCTCCGGTACTTTCCGGAGGCAAACCGGGTCCTCATAAGATACAGGGAATAGGCCCGGGATTTGTTCCTGATATACTCAATAAAGCTGTTATAGACGAGATCATACAGGTTAAGAACGAAGATGCACTTGAAACAGGAAAGCAACTTGCCCGAAGTGAAGGTTTACTGGCAGGTATCTCTTCCGGTGCTGCAGCCTGGGCTGCTCTGAAGGTAAGTAAAAGACCTGAATACGAAGCGAAAACCATAGTGGTTATCCTTCCCGACACAGGTGAAAGGTATCTCTCGACAACATTATACAGCTTTGATTAAGGCAGCATCGGAATAAAAACAAATTTCATTTTGGTTAGGTTGGTTGGTTTAAGATGCAGTTAAAACATTGTCTCATTTCTGAGACCGGGAGATCAAAAAGTCGCCAGACTTTGAGATTCCCGGTTTAACCACTGAAAAAAAACTCCTGCACAGGAAAGTGTAAAATTGAAGTTAACTCATGATATGATTCGTTTTATATATGAAAGAAATTAATAAAGAAAGGATGATCCGGCTGATTGAATCGGAACTTACCCCAGATAAAAAAATCAGGACCACATCCCTGGGTAAAAATCATATTTATGTCTTCACTTTCAGGGATGCTCCGAATCTAATGACAGAGGTAGCCCAGCTCCGCGCCTTAACATACCGGGCCTCGGGAGGGGGAACAGGAAAAACCTTAGACCTTGACCAGTATGATGTCAGTCAGATTCCTTTCCGGCAATTAATTGTCTGGAATCCAGAAAAAAAAGAAATTATCGGAGGATACAGGTTTACCCGGTGCAAAGATCATATTGATTTCAATGGTACAGTTTATAGATCACCTTTTTCGGAGCATTTTATTCTTTCAAATACTTTTATACGAAGGTATCTCCCGTTTAGCATTGAACTGGGAAGAGCCTGGATTCATCCAAAATACCAGGCTCTGAATGGAGAAAAAGCCGCTTTGTATGCTCTCGACAACCTATGGGAAGGTATTGGGGCTGTTATTCAGAAAAATCCTCAGGTATGTTATTTGTTCGGGAAAATAACTATTTACAATCAATACCCTGAGAAGGGCAGAGATCTGCTGTTATGGTTTTTTGATCATTACTACAGAGATAATACCAATCTGGCCAAACCCAGATATCCGGTGGAATACAACCCTGATTGCGCAGGTCACTTCTCGTTCACGATGGACGATAAAAAACATGACTTTAACATCCTGGTCAGATCTTTAAAAAGCCTGAATTGCAGAATTCCTCCTCTTGTTAAAGCCTATCTCAACCTCTCGGATAAAATCATTATAACAAAGGCTACTTTTAATCAACATTTCGGAAATGCTTACGAACCGGGGATAATACTCGATGTAAGCTGGATTCACAACAATAAAAGATCCAGATATATACAGGCAAGAGTTGAATCAGATTGTTATGCCTTAGCATAGTTTTATTTCCAGAAACAAGAATTCAAATCCTTTAGACTAATCACTTAAAATCATAATATCATGACCTCAGCAAATTATCAATTTGACACACTTCAGGTACATGCAGGACAGGAACCGGATCAGACAACCGGGGCAAGAGCAGTACCAATCTACCAGACTTCGTCTTATGTATTTAAAAATGCCGAACATGGCGCAAACCTTTTTGCGTTACGTGAATTCGGAAATATCTATACCAGGCTGATGAATCCGACAACAGATGTCTTTGAGAAACGGATTGCTGCACTTGAAGGTGGAATTGGAGCTCTTGCAACTTCATCGGGTCAGGCCGCACAGTTCCTTGCAATTACAAACATTGCCTCGACCGGAGATAACATCATTTCAACCAGTTTTTTATATGGGGGGACTTATAACCAGTTTAAAGTTCAGTTTAAGAAACTGGGTATTACTGTGAAATTTGTCAGCGGAGATAATCCTGAATACTTTGAAAAGCAGATTGATTCAAAAACTAAAGCAATTTATCTTGAAACAGTCGGAAATCCAGAATTCAACATTCCGGATTTTGATGCTATTTCGGCGATTGCCGATAAGTACTCCATACCACTTATTGTCGACAATACTTTCGGAGCAGCAGGATACCTCTTCAGACCAATTGACCACGGCGCAGCAATAGTGGTTGAATCTGCCACAAAATGGATTGGAGGACATGGAACCAGCATAGGCGGGGTAATTGTAGATTCTGGCAAGTTTAACTGGGCAAACGGGAAGTTCCCCCAGTTCACAGAACCTTCAGAAGGGTATCATGGCTTGAAATTCTGGGATGTATTTGGTTCTCCGGGTTCATTCGGAAATATTGCTTTTATCATCAGGGCCAGAGTTGAAGGATTAAGGGATTATGGGCCGGTTATCAGTCCATTTAACTCGTTTCTTTTACTCCAGGGATTGGAAACTTTATCCCTGAGAGTTCAAAGGCATGTTGATAATGCCCTGGGCATTGCACAATGGCTCGAAAAGCATCCAAAAGTTATTCATGTCGATTATCCGGGACTGCAATCAAGTAAGTATTATAAAAACGCAACAAAATATCTTCGTCACGGCTTTGGTGGTGTATTAGCCTTTACTGTCAGAGGAGGTGCAGAGGCAGGAGATAAAATTATTAACAACCTCAAATTAATAAGCCATCTTGCCAATGTCGGGGACGCTAAAACGCTTATTATTCATCCGGCAACAACTACTCATCAGCAATTAACAGCAGAAGAACAGAAAAGCGCCGGTGTTATCCCCGGCTCACTCCGGTTATCCGTAGGGATTGAAAATATTACTGACATCAAAAATGATCTTGAACAGGCTTTGGACTTGATTTAACAGGAAGCTTTGATTAATTGTAGTTTTTAGAGAGGATACGGTATAATACTTCTAGCGTGAGTTTATCACGAATTTCAATTTAAACATTTTTTTCAAGAGTTGAACGGGCTGAATATCAGTCCGATGTATTGTTGTTTTTTGGTGAATTATAAGTATACACTAACTAATGTTAATAACTATTATTGTAATAGTTTAATATGTAGCGTATAATTGCATGTATATATTACAAGTATATACCAATTATGGCTACAATTCAAAGCAAGACAACAAAGGGGTACAAATACTGGTATATTGTAGAATCCAGAAGAGTCAATGGCAAGCCGAGGCCGATTGTCCTGGCTTATCTTGGCAAGGCAGAGGATCTGCTGAAACGCTTGCAGGGGAATCTCTCATTTAAGCTGAAATCATATTCGCATGGCGGGGTCAGC
>JARGFQ010000023.1 GCA_029210565.1 Bacteroidales bacterium | reverse complement strand
GTACGAAACCGAAGGCGGACTTTTCCTTCAGGAAAAGAATGCCGTCAGTCCTGATAATTCCCACCCGGGTGTTGAATTCTCTGCACGTGTGGCCCCTCTGTTCGGTCAGTTTATAATTGACGTGATAGAATCAAAAGTGGAGTAACCGTTATCTGCCGATACCACAACCAATCAGATGACTTTAAGGTATATAGTTCAGCGACTCACATTAGCCTTCATTGCCAAGGCTGGCAGCTCTACACGAATCAAATACTGGCGCAGGCAGGGTATGAAAATAGGCAGTAACTGCCTTATCAACAATGTAAATTTCTCAACCGAACCTTATCTTATCGAGATCGGTAATCACGTAGCTATTGCAGCCGGTACTGATTTTATTACGCATGACGGTGCCATATGGTGTTTCAGACAGGAGATGAAGAATGCCGATGTCTTTGGGAAAATCAGAATCGGCAACAATGTGTTCATCGGCAACAACTGCACGATACTGCCCAACACGTTTGTTGGAGATAACTGCATTATCGGCGCAGGCAGCACGGTCAGGGGGCAGTTCCCGGACAACTCAGTCATAGTGGGTAACCCGGCAAAAGTGGTCCTCTCTATGAGCATGCAGAAAATGATGTATCTCCAGAATCCCAACTTTCTTGAGATCAGAAACCTGAAGCCAAAAGAAAAGACAAAAGCCATTAAGAAGCATTTCAATATTAACGGAAAGGGCGATCAACAATGATCGCCCTTTCAATTATACTGGCTGTTTAAAGGCTGACGTGAAACCTTGCTTAAAGAATGCGGTCAGATATCCTGATTCCCAGGCCGGATCAAGGCAGCCTTCTCTTCAGTGTCGATCAGTTCGATGTTCATGCCGTACCTGCCCAGCAGGAAGGCAATATCGTGATTATTGAAAGCTTCACCGGACTGAGGAGGAACCAGCGTCAGCAATCCTTTTGCAGTCAGGTAAGTCATGGTCTCCGTGATACTGTCGCACCTGAAACAGATATGGTGAAAACCCCCGCCCCTGTTTACAAAGTTCTGAAGAGACAGATTCCCCTCAATAGGTTCAATAAGCTTAATAAGAGTACTATCCTCCTTTTTAAGGAATACTACCTTCACCTTCTGAAGCGTGTTTTCTACTATTTCTGTCATTTGCCTGTAACCGAATACTTCCTCCCAGTAAGCAATAGCTTCCTTAAGGTCTTTAACTGCAAAGCAGATATGATCAATAACCATCTTAATGTTGGTTTTTCCTTCGTTCTTTTGCCCGCCTGAACTTCTCTCTCGTCACAAGCCAGAAGAACTGATGTATCCCGATAAGATACCGCTTCCAAAGCCTTCGGGGTTCCTGCAACAGGCGGAATAACCACTCCAGTCCTGTATCCTGCATCCAGCGGGGGGCTCTTTTGATTATCCCGGCCAGAATGTCAAAATAACCTCCGACACCCAGTATATAATGAGCCTTGAGTTTATGCTTATAGCTTTCAAAGAACAATTCTTTCTTGGGTGACGACATCCCAAGCAACAGGATGTCAGGTTTGGCTTCATTGATCAGATTGAAGATAGACTGCTCCTCCTGCGGTTCATAGTAACCGTTACGGCTGCCTGCAACCCTGATATCGGGATAGCGCTTTTCAATGTTGGACCGGCATAGTGTAAGGACTGATTCTTTGGCACCAAAAAGAAACAGGCTCATCTTCTCTCTGTTGGCAAGGGCAAGAACTCCATCAGCAAGGTCGGGTGTGGCAACCCTTTCAGGCACGTCATAACCGAAAGAGCGCAAAGCCCATACGACGGACATCCCATCAATATGCACCAGGTCTGCACCGTTGATGATATGCCTGAACTCTTCGTTACGCACTATGTCGTTAATTGTTGCAGAGTTAACCCCAAACTGAGCTGTCTGAAGTCCGTTCTTTATACCTGATTCGATGATTGACATGAACTCAGCCCTGCTTAACGGATTGATCCTGATATTGAAGATCTTTATCTCAGATATCCCGTCCCTGGGATTATTAATATTAGTGATTGATGACATTATATATTCTTAAAAAGCCTGTTTCATTTTATGCTCACCGTTTCAGTCAGAGTATCCGCAACGCCTGATATGTTCTGCCCTGTCCTCTTCGGTTAAAAACCTGTTTTTAATTTTCACCGCCGGATTACCACCATAGATCGAGTAGGGTTCAACATCGGCTGTGACGACCGACCCAGCAGCTACAATACTTCCGCGCCCTATTTTTGTTCCTGACAGGACAATTGCCCCATGTCCAATCCAGACATCATCTTCTATTACCACTTTTTCATGTAGCCCTCTCCAGTTGTAGTCTTTGTCCCTGATAGGTTTTGACAGTCTGGTTGGCACGCCAATCTCCGTATAGTTATGATCATGTCTTCCCACCAGGGCAACGAAATTCGCAAGCATGACGTCATTGCCAATTGTCGCATCGCATTCAATCTGAGAATATTTACCTATATATAAATTATCTCCTGTCGTGATTGTATGCTTTGCCCACATGTATACTGATCTGCCGAAATAAACATTTCTGCCAAAGGTATACTTCCGCCACCTCAGGTGCCTGAGGTAAAAATGCCGTATCTGTCTTAGCAGTTCAATCATTGCAGTGTCCAGTAACTTAGAAGATCTCTTTTGAGGTTTGCTGTCGAGTATCGTGTCACATGATCGTTTTGCACAGGCCTTGGCAATCGAAGAGCCTTCAGCATTGTCTCAGTGAATATATCTTCATCATGTTTTTCTACAATATACCCGTTGACCCCGTCCCTGATGATCTCATCCGCTGCGCTGAAATCGGTCACACAGGATGGCACTCCACATGCGGCAGCTTCCATCAACGCAGTGGGCCATCCCTCCTTGTACGATCCCATGACGTAGAGATCTGATGCATTCAGATACAATGCGATCTCTTCCCTGCTCTTCTTACCAGCAAGCGAAATTTTATCAGTCAAATTCTTCTCTGAAATATACGACATTATTTCATCAAAATCCTCTCCTTCTCCCACAAACAGAAAGTGCGGATCGGTCACCTTTTCACTGAATTTTACAAAGGAATCAATCATGAATTCCCAACCCTTCAGCCACGCCAGCCTGCCTGTCGTAAGCACAATCGTAGCTCCAGAAGGAAGTCTAAGCTGTTGCCTCGCGATCTGTTTATCCATAGGTTTGAAAATGTCCGTCCTGACGCGTGTCGGGAATTTTATTACAGGCCGGCCAGCCATGGTTCCGTTACTCCGTGCCACCATCTCACGTATTGCATCATCGTCACCCCGTGCAAGAATTGTATTGACATGAACCAGCTTTTTGAAAAACCTCCTTTCAAACATTTTTGCCAGCGGGCCGGCATAACTGTATTTTGATATGTTGAGCGGATTCTCAAGTCCCGGAAATGAGTAACAGATATTTTTCCCGGCACTTGCAAAAGCGATCAGAGACTCATGCCGCTGAACAAAGAGATTTTCAATACCGATCGTCAGAATCCTTCTCTTAAAATAATTGGCAAGTATAAGGTTTACAATCCTGTCAGGGATTATGTTCCTTGTCCTGGACCGATTATACCTGGCCATGGCGAAGAAGTCATATTCAGTTCCGTTAATGCTCTTACGAAACCACTTTCCAACCGGATCATTCTTTGATGTGGTAATACCGGCAAGGGCAAGCTCCGAACCAAAAGACTCCATCATATTCTTGGCAAATGTGAGATAACCACCAATGGGATAATCTTCATAATCTGTGAAGTCAACAATCAGTATTCTGCTCTTATTCTTCATCCGGCAATACTCAATTTTCCATTCCTGTGTGCAACCTCTTTATATAGATCCAGGTATCTTCCTGCCATTCTATCAATTGAAAAGCGTGTTTTTATATGCTCCTTTCCTGCTTCACCCATTTCCTTGCGTAAATTGTTTTCGTCAATCAGTTTTTCCATTCGCTCAGCCATTACCTCAGGATTCTTCGGGGGCACAAGGAATCCGGTTATGCCGTCCATTACCAGCTCTGGTGTACCGCCGCCTGATGTGGCAATGACCGGCTTTCCCAATGCCATATATTCAATGATGGCGTTTGAGAACCCCTCCGTAAAAGTCGAAAGAACACATACATCCATAGCATTGACATACGATTCTATTCCTGTTCTTTTACCCAGGAACCTGAATCCCGCTCTGTTCTTTTCCTCTACCAGCCGCACAGACTGTTCAGAATCAGTATTTGGCCCGATGGCAAGAAATGTTATGTCATTCCTTCTGTCTAGCAAGATCTGTGCTGCTTTGTAATATGTGGGATAGTCTTTTTGCTTCCAGAATGAGGCTACCATTCCGATAATGAACCGGGTGAAGATGTGCAGCTCCTCCCGGATCTCCGAATCCTGTATGAGATTTTTTGATCTGACAAAGTTGAAGCCATTATGGATGACCACCCCCTTTGAGCGAGGAACGCGATAAGCTTCGATTCCTGCCTCTGAGTTGCAGACAATTTTTTCAGAGAAGGGGAAGGTTAGTCTGGCACGGAACCAGTGTCTGTTGAAAATATTCCTCCTTAACGGCACATTGGTGACCATTCCGTTTATCAGGGGGCATCGAAGCATCCTGCATACCGGAGCCAGGTAAACAGCTGTCATGCTCTCCCAGCAATGGACAGCATCCGGCTTGTATTGCCTGATTAGCAAATAGAACTTCCTGAAGATAAAAATATCCTTTTTAGTTTTTCTGATAATCCGATGAATGGTTATCCCCAGATCATAGATCTCGCTATAATGAATATCATTACTCATCACTGCCAGCTCGAAATCGATCTCTTTCGAGGATTTCAGTGCCTTGAGCAGTTCGGTGAGCCGTCTCTCCTTCCCACCAGAGCCGAGTGTATCTATGACGAACAGTATCTTCACTTTAATTTCATTCCCCGTTAATTTTGACTGACCTTGCCATGTGACCAGAAGAAATTACTATAATCATCCGAGAACAATCTGTAATCAAGTTCTTGTCGCACTGTATTATATGCATTTTCCGCCAACGCTTTTACCTGCTGATTATAATTCTCTATGACTTGCAGCATCTTCTCTGCCATCACCGGAGCAGAACCCGGCGGTATCAGGTATCCGTTGATTCCGTCACGAATATATAATGCGTTGTCACTCACATCGGTCGCTAAAACAGGTACCCCTGACACAAGATATTCTGACAGCTTGGTGGAGAACCCGTATTTTGTTCTTCGATTCAAGGGACGCGGTAAGATCAGCAGGTTATATCTTCTGAATTCATTTATCAATTTATCGGGGTCGATGTTCCCCATATAAAAGACTTTATCAGTCAGGTGAAATTCGTCCGACAGTTTGTCTAATTTAATTTTGTCCCTATCCTCCAGGATACCAAAGAGGTATAATTCAGTCCTTCGGGTCTGGTTCACCCTAGAAAGAGCTTCAAATAAAATGTCAAATCCCTCCTTTTCAACTTTGATATAACCTGCAAAACAGATCCTGAAAGGTGAATCCGGAGCAAGCCCGGCGGGGAGGTAATCATCAATCATATCCGCATCGCACAAGATCGGCACCTTCAGTATTTTACGGGCAGATCGCGAAAAACGATTTTCCAGGGTAGTGGAGATAACAACTATCCCGTCATAAAGTGGTATCTGGAACTCGTTAAGCTTGTATTTCAGGAATTCGAAAGATGATTTCAGCCACTGCAAGAGCCTGGATATGAGTTTACCGTCGGGAACAGCAGAGAAAGCGATGGCAGTGCGGAGCTCATTTACTTCACAGAAAAACTTTCGCTTTTTCAGATATTTGAAATATGCGAGGTAAACGAAGTCTTTAAGGACGAAGGTAGATGGATAGAGGTATACCACCATTTCGGTACTCCTGTCTGCCATCCATCTGTTAAGGGTACGAGCGAAGTGTAACGGCCTTCTCGCTGCATTTATGCCAGGGCTCAGGCTTTTCATGAAGAAGACTCCGGGCAGGATCTCCTGCACCTCAACCGGAGCCTTTTGAACATCTGCCAGCGAGCAAAGAAAAACATGGACATTCAATGCTGCCAGCGACCTGGCTATTTTCATAATACGCCTGGCTCCGGCAGTTTTGCCGTTTACGATTTCTCCCGTTGATATAATATATACCTCCTTCATGAGTATAAGAACTGACCTGTCTTCCAGGTCATGACACGATGTATTGTCAACTCATAGTTTTCTCTATAAGTTCCTTTGTCTCCTGAATATGTCCTTTTGATGAAGCACCGAACAGCACCGATTCAATTTTGGGGAATCTGCTTAGGTACTCTACTGCCTCTGTTGGCCGCAAGGCACCCGCAGCCAGTACCTGCATTGCGATAGGACGAAATTTCTTTTCAGTCAGATACTTTTCATAAATCTCCTTTCCGCCTGACATCCTGAAGCCGATTTTGTTAATTGAAGTACAGATGATCGGGTTCTCGATTCCCACAGAATTAAGTGCATCCAGCAATGCTGGGAGGTTCATCGTAATATAACCGGGCTCGGCATCGTACTTTTTCCGGATATAAGCATCGTATTCCTTAAATACATCGAAGAGCTTCAGGCCCAGTATCAGGTCAACCACCACATTCTGAATGAATATCACCGGCGTGCTGATCCCCTTGAACATCTTCATCTCGGCATCTATGAAGATTTCCATAAGCTTAATAAAATCCTTACTGATATAAGCAAGCCCGCCCTTGGTGAAGGTGCTGAAAATATTTCCTGGCACATACTGTTTCACGGTACCCAGGATGCCGAGTTCAGTAACGGCATTTGCGTACTTGTGAGCGTAGGGCATACAGGGATATATTTTAAAGTCCCTGTATTGTTCAGGGTTTGCCCGCATATGGTTGCATATATTACCGATGCGGTCATGGGTAGTGCACATGAAAGTGTTGATCCCGGTTTCGATTGCCTGATCGAGCACTCTGATTATGGAGGCGTCATCCTTGAAACGGATAGCCTGCTCTCTTGATTTCTCGTCAGAGAGATGGTTGACAGCAAAAAACTGATTATCTCCAAATAGTACCTTATCCATTTTCATGTTTTATCTCTTTGAATCTTCAATTATCAAATCAATCACCTTGTCGGTCTTCAGGGCCTGGGCAAATGAGTTGACTTCTGACTGTTTATTTTTCATTATGCACGCGATAAAATTGTCAATCTGGGCACTGTACTCCTCTCCCCGCAGATAGAAATTGACCGGTATTGCCAGATCAGTGATATATTTGATGGTCCAGCCTTTATCAAGTCCTTCCTTCTGATTGGCCTCCTTGAGATAGATCTTAAGCTCGGTTGCGTCGCAGACGATCTTGCCCTTTTCCCCCATGATCATTAACGACGTTGACATTTTCCTGTATGTCTCATCGCTCCAGTTTACTGAGAGCATTCCGGTCAGCCCGTCTTCCAGGGTCAGCACTGAATAGACGGCATCTTCCACCTTCTTTGAATATATTTTCTTCAGCCGGGAGCCGCTTGCTTTAACAGGTACTCCGATGATTTCCTGTATCAGGTTGATGACATGTGACGCATAATCGAACAGGCATCCTCCTCCCCCCCTGGGGTCGGAGCGCCATGTCTCGCCCTTTTCACGAACCACGACAGGACCGTATGCCTCACCCGTAAAATGCACCAGCTCGCCAAGAACACCTGCACCCAGCAGCCGTTTCAACTCCCGGAATGTACCGATAAAATGGTTGTGAAAGCCAACCTGGTTTATTACCTTCTGCTCCTGTGCCAGCCTGACAAGCTCTTCTCCTTCGCTTATCGTCAGGCTGAAAGGCTTCTCACAGAATGTGTGGATTCCTTTTCCAACGGCATAACTGACCATCTCATAATGAAATTTTGTGGGGGAAGCAATGATGACGCAATCCGGTTTCTCGGTGTCGATCATTTTTTTATAGTCGTCATAGACATTGATCCTGCTGAATTTGCGGAATGCGTCCAACACTATTGATGATGTGTCACAAACGCCTGTCAATTCAACATCCGGATGCGGATTCACAATCGCCGCATGCGAAAGGCCCATCTTCCCGAGACCAATTATTCCTGCTTTAATTTTCATTTGATATTTTCAGATTTTGATATATTTCATTTGTATCACGTGCAATCTTATCCCAGTTGAACATCAGAAATAGCGTCTCATCAAAGGACCTTATGTTCACCGCATTTAATTTTCTTGCAAGTGCCTGTCTCAGGGCATCTTCATCCCCAACACGGAAGTAGTCGTCATCATTCAGATTTATCTGCAGATTTTCCGGGATATCGCTTGCCAGTACGTCTAGATTATAGCTCATTGCCTCAAGCAGGGCAATAGGGAGCCCTTCAGAGAATGAGGAGATGACGAATAACCTGGCAAATGAGTATATCTGCTTCAGTTTCTCCCCCTTGATGAAACCCGTCAGCAAGACCCCGTTTTCAGCTGCCAGGGATTTCAACTGCCTTGAATACTGGGTAGGATAATCAGTGTCGCCGACAAGGACGAGTCTGTATCCGGTCAGATTCGCCCTGTTGAAAGACCTGATTAGATAATCAAATCCCTTTTCCTCCAGGAACCGGCCTACCCCAATAATGTACTTATGCTTCTCAAGACCAAGCTCTTCAATGTAATCCAACTGAGTCGACTTTTCCGGCATATTTACACCGTTAAAGATTACCTGAACCTTATCATCGGGCAGCCTGTATTTACCAGCTATTTTCCCTCTCAGTACTTCAGATATGAATATTATATAGTCAGAATTTTTTATGCTTATCCTCTCTGAAAATGAGAGAAAGCCTTTTGCAAAACTGTTCCACTTCTGTTGTGTATAGCTGATGTTGTGATAGGTAAAGACAACCCTGGCCTTTGAGAGCCTGATCAGAGGAGCGAAAAATCCGGGACCTGTATTGTGATAGTGAACAACATCATACTTCTGGAACAGTGAATGCAGGGTGGATAGGAATGAGTGAAGAAAAGTCTCCAGAAACTTGTTGCGTGGAACTGCAAAGTCCACGAACCTGATATTCTTATAGATTGAAAGCCGGTTTTTGCTGTTCAGGTAAGGGATTCGTCGGTATACTGTTACGGAATGGTCATCCATTTCCGCGAGCCTGGTATACAACTCGAGACAATGGGTTTCAATTCCTCCCTGAATTTCGGGGAATCCACGTGTGCCTATAACGCCAATCTTCATTCGTGCTTGCTAACTCCGCTATTTGATAACGTCATTTCGGAAAATAACTTATAGTAACCCGCCAACATTTTTTCTTCCGAAAACTCATCTTTAATTTTGAAGTAGCTGTTTTTACCGAACTCCCTGCGTTTATCCGCAGAATCTATAAGCTCCTGAATACCGGAGGTAATTGATTCTACGTCCTTGCGAGGCGCCAGAAAACCGTTATAAGAATCACGTACAAGATATTTGTTGTCTCCCACATCGGTTGCCACTACCGGCAGTCCTGCGGCCATTGCCTCCATTACCGAGTTTGACAACCCCTCAAAGATTGATGTACTAAGGTAAATATCGGCATTCAACAGGATGTCAAAGACATTTGCCGGCCGGATCATGACTTTAACATTTTTCTCCAGGTCAAGGTGTCTGACCATATGTCTGATTTCTGATTCCTGATAGCCGTAACCAATAATACAGTATGTCAGTTTCCTATCGCGATTATTTTGCAGAAGCCGTTTGAACGATTGCAAGGCTGTTGAAAAATCCTTTGATTTGACAAAGCGTGAAACGGAAACTATGGTTATCTCATCACCGGTCCGATAATCACGTTCAAGAGGCCGTATGCTTATGGCATTATGAATTACAACCGACTTCTCTGCAGCGAATCCTCTTTTTTCAAAACTTGTTTTTGCAACGCAGCTGTTAAATACTGTTGCATCATTAATCCGGTTATGAAACAGTCTTTCAACTATTAATTTATAGTAAGGAAGTTGCTCGCTTCTTATGCCTCCGACAGTGACGAGATCCCGGGCAAACAGCTTTGTGAGCCCAGCAACAGTGTTTGCCAGTGTAAGATATGACAGAACCAGATTTATCTTCTGTTCTTTGATAAGCCTGATAAGGCACAAAAATCTGTTAAAAATATTTCTCCTCAGGCAGACATATTTTATTCCATGAGCCTCGATGAAATTCAGATTGTCAGCATCAATCTTCTCCCCCCCCCATATCACAAGGGTTACTGACACGCGATCATGAGACAGCAGTTTTGCCAGGATTATTGCCTGCTTTTCGGCACCTCCTTTCAGGAGTGTCTTGCACAGAATTAACACTGAAGGTCCCTTAGTCTCCAATCGCATGCTATTTTAATGCCAGCCGGCCGTGATACCTGTAAATATCTATGACAGTAAGTCCTCCATCGTAGTTGAGTGTATGGGTTCCTTTCAGTTTTCTGTTCCAATCCGGTTTTATCTCCCGTACAGGTGTTTCATTATACTCACCGGTGCTTAGTTTTGTTACAAGGTTAATATTAAAGCCCCTCCCGTATCTCACCGAACAGTCCTGGGTTGGCCTGTATATCCTTCCATCCTCCACAAATAACTTCCCTGCACATCTGGCATTGCTCTCATCCGAGACAACCGGATTGAGAAAATGGCTGGTCCATCGGCCTGAGAAAGGGTCTTCACTGAAGAAAAGAAACAACTCCGTACTGCATCCTGATATGCCGTTTGTCCGGTCAACTGTTGCAAACAGCCACCACTTTTCTTCATGATAAAAAAGGGTTGCATCAGTTGCAGATATATCTTCCATGATATTCCTCTCAAATTCCCATTTCCATGGAAACTCAGTGCATTTATAAAGCTCAATCGTCCTGTTCTGGCTCGTCTCGGGGATCATATAATAACTGTCTCCCAATTTAAAGGCAAACGGGTAAGACATGTGATATGGTCTTTCAATAATTTTGCCTGATCTTATGAACCTTCCCCCTGAGTCAAGCTCGATAAGTGAAATATGAGCCCTGTTCTTCCTGTAAATAAATTCTTCAACAAAAATATAATAGTTATTATTCTCTGCAACAACAAACGGGTCGGCCCAGAACATTTTCCGGGGAGGGTTTAAGGTGTCAAATGATCTGAAGTTATCTGAAAAGCTGTTACTGTCCTTCCTGATGTCGGTCAGGAGCTTCCAACTGAATGCATCTGTGTAGATAAGCTTATTGAACCCAAGCGCCAACACCCTAGCTATGTGTACAGTCAAATCCCGTAAAACCGTCAGAAATGAATAGCTGCCCGAAAGCAATCCTGTGTCAGTCCTGATTTCTTTTTGTCTCTCCTTTAATTGATCCAGATAATTCTCTCCATATCTGGCCAATCCCTCTATGATCCGCGGCAGGATAAGCGTTGCCCTCCAGAAGACCCTGTTTCTGTTTACGGTAACTGAGTAATGGTATGTTGACTCCCGTGAACTGTAGATAACTTCATTTTCTGACCTGTCAGCCTTCACAATTTCCAGCACGGTATTGGTCAGTGGCTTATGTTTTATCACTTCCAGGAATCCGTGAACCGGTTCGCCGGGGAACTCATTGTTCTCCGTTGAGAAAGCCCAGACACCGTAGGTTGGTATGTCATAAGTCTCAACATCAAGCAGATGCAATCCGAACATAATGATCACATCGGGATCCAGACCGGAGATAACATCCTTGATCAAATTTCCATTTTCATTGCGGAGACCGGCCCCCTCATTAAGGTCAATAATCCTTGCTCCTTCTTTTATGACGGACAAATCACATTTCCTGTGAGAGTAGT
>JARGFQ010000022.1 GCA_029210565.1 Bacteroidales bacterium | reverse complement strand
GGTCCGTCGAAGTATTTTTCAAGGAAGCCAAGAGCCTGCTTGGCCTGGGGAAATCGCAATCCAGAGACTTTGCCTCCCAGATTGCCAGCATCTCCATTACGGTGCTCCAATACAACATTCTTGGAACCGTCAAGCGCTTTAAATCCTATGAAACCATCGGAGGACTTTTCCATCAAGCCACTGACGGAGTTGTTCAGCTTTCGGTTACAGAACGCATATGGGGAATTCTGCAGGAACTGGTCAGGATCATTGCTGAGGCATTCCAGATCGACGATGAAAGAGTGATGGATACCCTGATTAATCGTAGTGAAACTTTTAAGCATTTTATAAATCTTGATAATCTGGAACTCAAGCAAGCGGCCTAAAATCGCTTGCGAAACTTAAATTAATTAGTGACCCCCGGTTAATATCTAAACTTTTATGCAATAATTATATTACCGTCTGGTTCTGCAATGAAATATTTCAGACTATCCGTCATTTCAGCTCCAGCACCAGCCCTATATTCACCATCTCTCTCAAATACGCACCCGTCTCATCCCTGCACTGCTCAACTTCAACCTCATACTCTTCCGTCAGCAACCTGCATAGCTCCTCAAGAGAAAGAGGCTGCACGAGCATATCCCATATCCGCGTGGCAACCGGATTAAGCGAAAAATACTTGCCCAGCTCAATGTCCATCATCACCATTTCATCATGCAACCGACCAGAAATCGTTTTACTGTTTTTAATGTATCTGATGGCGCTGTCCTGGGATCCTGCAGTCAAGGGGTCTGAAATAGAATTTACCATAAAGTATACCTTATTTACATTAACCTTTCGCCTGTTATTGTATTATCATTTTCTCAAAAGCATCAGCTGACCTGAAATGCTTGATAAGCAAGGACTCGAAGATATTGCACCTTGCTATAAGAATCTCATGGTCCGGGGCAGAATTTCCCGGTGAAGGATCTTTCCTCTTCCTTCCCGTTTCAATGAGTATCCTTCTGAAGGGGATATCTTCCTTTTTTTCCGCAGTCATCCCGTATTCTTTAAGAATTATCTTCCGCATTCTCCTGGCTTCCCTTACAATCTCCACCGTATCGTCAAGGGTTATCCTTCCTTCGGCCAAATCTCTCAGTAACTGGCACCGGTATGAAGAGCAGACATCGGCTCTCTTAAGGTTATAAATAGTGCACTTCACGCAAAAATAATGACACGGCAGCCTGAAATATTCCTTGTCGCCATCACTGAAGCTCTCCTGCTCAATCATTTCAGGCAGTTGCCCTCTCTCACCGGGATTCAGTCCTGCGTTCATGAATAAAGTACCGTCACAGCAGAATCCGCATGATACGCATATCGCCTGCTCTTCAGAAGAGGCACCTTTATTTTTTCCTGTATGCTTTCGTGAATTCATGCGCTGCCTTTATATTGACCACAGCTTTGAAAAACGGCATTTCACTTGCCGGGTCCGGGGACTCAGTATGCTGTTTTATATCCTTTGCCAGTCGGCCAAAGTCAATAAAATTAAGATCAGGGTTCGCCTTCCATTCATTTGCCTCGTCAATGAATGACAAGGAAGCATCCCTGAACAGCTTTCGGGTATAAGCCAGGGAGACAGGATCTGTTTTGCTGTTATTGAGCCTAATATCATCCTGCAGAATGTCCTTGCCCATCTCACGCAACAGGGGGCGAGACTGGTCAGTGGTGCATAAGAGTTCTGACGGGATCTTCAGCATATATTCAATTATGCGTCGGTCAAGCAGCGGATAACGATATTCCACCCCTTGCCGGTAACCGTTGATCATCCAGTTTTCGCATCTCCGCTGCAGATGGTAGAACTGCAGCACTCTCAGGTGCATCTGACGCCTCGAGGTGTGAAAATAGAAGTTTCTTATCGCCCTGCGGTCACTCTTTCTGAACGATCTCTTCAGATAACGGGCATCAAGCCGAAACGACTTTGCCGTACCTTTGTCAAGAACCCCCAGGGCAGGATAAACAACATACTGTAACTGGTTCTTTATGAACCGTTTGAGGGGCTTGACGGGATTTCTTCTTAAGAAAGTCCGCAACTTCAGCCCTGCCAGAAGATCTTGTTCAACTCCTCTGTCGCCGGTGCTTATAAACTCATCTCCTCCCCATCCGCTGAAAAGAAGGTTCACACCCAGTTCTGCCGCC
The DNA here is from genome assembly GCA_029210565.1 of Bacteroidales bacterium. GTDB lineage: Bacteria > Bacteroidota > Bacteroidia > Bacteroidales > VadinHA17 > SR-FBR-E99. The sequence continues at coordinate 10,790 of JARGFQ010000022.1, read as the reverse complement.
TGCTCAACCGTTCTGTCCTCATAAAACAATCCCGGATTACCGTAAGATGATGATATTATTTTCGTAAATCGTTCCGGGCTGAGATCGGAAAAAACTGGAGTGATACCAGTCTTTTCGCAAAAATGAATTACTGAATTTCTTTCATCATATTTTACTTCGCTGTGATCTGAAACGCGTGGCGACCAGGAAAAACCGTAAAAATTTTCCTGGCGGGAATATTCCTCCCTCACCAATCCGGTAACGATCCCGGAATCAAGTCCGCTGCTCACATGAGCAGCGGCTGTAAATCGTTTGTCACTGCGTATCCTTACAGAATCCCTCAGTATCAGGGTCAGCTCTGAGAGCATCATATCATATGACAACTCCTTTTCAGTCCTTATCAATTCGGCATGCCAGTATTTGGTTAACTCAATTCCCGTCTCCGAATAATGGAGGTAATGACCCGGTAAAAGTTTTTTCACATGCCTGTCCGGGGTCATACGGTTATCAATATACCTGAAATAACCGGAAAGATAGTCCTGGTCAATGTTGTGCCCATCAGAAAAAGTGCGGCACAGTGCTATGATGTCTGTCGAAAATAACAACCTCCCATCACTGAAAGCCCATGCCAGCGACCTTATTCCAACATGATCACGGAACAGATAAGCCTGCTTTTTTCCTGGTTGCCAGATTAATATGGCAAAATCGCCGTTTAGGCGACCGACAAACTCGGGCCCGTATTGAAGGAACAGCCTGGCAATGAGTTCGGGATCCCCAGGGTTTTCCGGGCTATTTGATAATGCTATCAGTTCATCCCTATTGTATACAGCACCTGACATCAATACCAGGGTATCCCTGGTCTCATCAGCAAAAAAAATATCATCAGGCCTCCAGGGCAATAACCTGTTCAGGAAAAAGCCGCCGGTAAAACCTTCTGCAACCACGGAATGAAAAACCATTCCATGTGTGTCCCTTTCCTGCGCCAGTTGCTCTGTGATCAACCTGGCCTGACTGTCATGCATCAAAGTAAGTGAGCCAAGGATCATGTTTACGCCATAATGAGCTTATGCAAACCCTTCCTTGCCTGATAATCAGGCAGGTTAATTAAATAGTAAGGGAGATTCCGGGATGAAATAGTTATGCGCTCAGCCGGCTTACCACTTAGTGCTGAGGGTTTTAGTGGCATCTTCTGCACCATAGCTCGAGCCGCTGAAAGTATCTTTCTTAATACTAAGGACATGAACAGCTGGCTTAGTCCAAATCTTCTTTTTATATTCCTTTTTTTTCATATCCGCCTGATCAAACGCAAAGTAAAACAATTTACATTATCTTCATACTATTTTACATGGCAAATGTAACATTTTAGATATAATAACGATTCTTCCCCGATGATATTCTTTAAAACCGGTACAATTCAAGATAGTCACCACTCTTTTCAACGATCTCAAAATCATCAATCTTAAGCCACGAGTGTGCGATCCTCCTCCCTTCCCCGTCTTTGGCTATACCTAAAGAGATCTGCGATGGAATCTTCATTCTGTTCAGCATCATGCGAGCGGCAAGGGACTGTATGAGGCATTTATTTCTCCAGGGAGAAACTTCGTTAGCTCTTTGAGTGGCAGCTTTTATCAGAATCAGCATTCCCGGTTCATTGTTGCAGGCGCTGACCGAAGAAGGAGTGTCAGTGCTCCTTATTACTGGTTCATTATTCGTTGTGCTCCCCGCTCTGAGCCTGGAGTATTGAGTATTGGAAAATAATTTAGGAACCCATCTGAAAGGAATGATTTTAAGCAGCAACCCGATCAGAAGATGCAAAACAAGTGCTTTCAGGAAGAGTCTCTTCTCCTGGCCTGAAAGACGTGAGAAATTATTAAGCTTCTGCCATTTACTCTTCATTAACCGCACCCTGTCCTCTTTCTTGCTGTAACCCTTTTATCTGTCAAGATACCGATTAACCGCCTCATGCATCTCTGCAATCCTGATCACGGCAGGCCGCAGCACCCTCACAAAATTAACCTTCTTAATAATCTTAACCAGTTGCTGAAGGTAATCAGTCTCAGTCTCCGGCATGCCGGCCAGCATTTCCCAGAGACAGATCTCGCTCCGTAATAGTGCAAACTTCTCAGCAACTGAAGGGGCAGAAAACTCGGGGACGGAGACATCTCCAATCTCAATCTTCAGAATAACATCAAGAGGTTTATCGCTCTCAGAAGGATTTCCAACCTGAAGATAATGTTTGCCCGTTCCCTGTTCGGCATCTTTAAGGCTTTCACTGGAAATATTCAGCTGACCCACAGTATTGGTTCTCAGCTTTATATCTCTTCCAAAAGCCATGATATGAGGCCTGCCGTTCCGGAACACCACCGGTGTAAGATCGTCCGAGAGGAATCCGGCACCTGCAAGTATAAAGGAAGCCGTCAGTGACGACTTCCCGGCGCCGGTCTTTCCTAAAATCATTTTCCCTCTTCCATCATGTATGAAGCTGCTCGCGTGGAAATTGATAATCTTCCTCTGGTGCAGCAGCGCCACCAGCACCTGGCCGTTGAGATAAAGATTTACCCAGTCCCTGTCGGCTCCCGGGGCAACACTGTATTCAACTGTATTGCCATCACGTACATGGAATCGCCCCACACCCTCAACAGCCATGAAAAATTCTCTCTGGCTGGCCTGCCAGTTGCCCGCCGAATAAAGGGGTGATACCAAACCCGAGACATCGCTCTTTTCAATAATATCCACCCCACCGACCGGGAACTTTCTTTTCATTAATATCTACCCCCTGATTCTCTTTAATTTAGCGCCCTTGCCCTTACTGAATAGGATTGCCCGGCACTTTCTGAATAACCTAGCCCCGTATTCTCCTGGAAACCAGCACCATGGCCGTGGCTATGGTCAACTTAATCCTTGTGCTTAACCCTGTTCTCGATCGCATCCTAAAAAGCCAGTTCCTGAAATTGAACAAGCCTTTATACCAGAGATGCGGCGGCATTGACATCTGCTGCAGCCTTTCTGCCGCAAGACGGCCGGTCCGGGCAGATGAAACCTGATCCCTAATTTCAGGAGGGATCTCTGAACCGGCAATTTCAGCGGCAAGCCTGACGCCTGTGTATAACAGCGGTTCGGCATGAAAATGCCTCAGCCTGCTTCTCAGCCAGGTCCAGTCAATATCAGTACAGTTTCTGGTTATCATCGCAATATCATCAACCTGCTTCAGGAGAGTAAATCGGTCCTTGCCGCCGTGATGCAGCAACGTCAGTAATAGCTGGGCCGAAGGGGTAAAAACTTCAAGATCTCTTCCCTGAAAGGAGCCCGGAACAACCTGGTCCGACAGATCCTCCAGCCTGACATTCATAAGGTACTCAGGCGGACATATCCCCCAGTGGAATTCAATACGGAAGGCACTGACTCCTCCCTCAATCTTCTCGAAAGTATACTCCTGGTACTCAGTTCTTATCACCGCCATGGTCTTTCCGTGATAGCCGGGCTCCTCTGAATAACCTGAGCCGGTCATCAGTTCTTTAATCCTTTCGAGATCAGACCCGTATGTGAACACGTCAACGTCAAGAGACTCACGTCCGGCAATATTTCCGTAAGCCTCCTGCGCCAGCCAGAACCCCTTGAAGGGGATAATCCCTATCCCGGCCGCACCCAGCAGATCCCTGATCCTGATAAACTCTTCAACATACCTGAACTGGTTGACCAGGTTCTGACGGCAGATGTCATCAAGCCTTTCCCTGAAGGCGGCCGGCACAAGCGCTGAAGGCAATCTGCCCGCCAAAGCTGCAAAACGAGGCGTCACACAATGCAGAACCGCCCTCCGGAGCAGCTCCTCCCAGTCAATCTTGTGCGATACTACCAAATGCCTGGCCTTTATTAGAGCATCCGCCCGGTCATCAGAGTGCAGGGAAAGAAGCAGAAACTCAAACTCAGGGGAAAAACTATGCAAAGACACGCGCAAAGACAATGGAAAATGGATAAAGAGTATTGAATAAGGAATAAAAAAAAGGTTTGAAATCAGGAAGGGAAAGTCGCTTGAGATGCGGTGGTATATGTCAGTCAGGCACTTTGACCGCCGTGGCCGGGAGTGTTTCCTTCCTCTTTACTATCTCCGAAATAACAGTGGAGGCAACGCCGCAGATGACCAGCAGCACCAGTCCCAGCCACAGTATGCCTATGCCGTCGAGCAGAAGCGCCAGGGCTATCATCAGGATGTTGAACAGCGAAATATAAAGGGTCGACTGACGATGTGTCAGCCCTGCGCGTAGCATCATATGGTGAACGTGCCGGTTGTCAGCAACAAAGAAGCTTTGATGGTTTCTCATCCGCAGGATGATCACACGGAGGGTGTCATAAAGAGGCACTATCAGTACTGCAATGGAAACCGAAGGAGTTGACTCGAGATCTATAAAGGAACGGCCGGCAGCATCAAGCTCGTTGAACCGTATGGCAAAGACAGCCATGGTGAATCCGATGACAAGTGAGCCGGTGTCGCCCATGAATATCTTTTTCGGACCGTCAGTGATGTTGTAGCCAAGGAAAATTATCAGGGCTCCCAGCAAGGCGGCAGCCATAATGGTATAGCCATAATCGCCCGACAGGAAAAACCAGACTCCGAAGAAGATTGTGGCGATGATACCTATCGATGCTGCCAGCCCGTCGATACCGTCAATCAGGTTATAGGCATTTATTATAAGTACAATTATCAATACGGTGATCAGGTAAAAAGCCCATTCAGGCAGATGCTGTATACCCAGGAAGCCGTGAAGGCTGGAGAAGTGGATATCGGTAAAAAGGGCGATGATCACTCCCGTGGCAATTTCTGCGGCCAGTTTTTTCCAGGGATTGATATAGACCAGGTCATCCTTGACGCCGATGAAGAAGAGCAGCAAGGCCGCGGCGGTGAAGTATGAGACATAGGGCATGTAACCGTTGACTCCCATCAGGAAGCCGAAGATGAACCCTGCGAAGATGCCTATGCCTCCGAGGGTGGGTATCTCCTTCTTATGTATCTTGTGTTTGCCGGGCTTGTCAAGTAGATGCCTCTCATTGACAACCTTAAGGACTTTGGGCAGGTAGTACCAAGTTATTGCAACCGACGACACAAACGCCAGCAGTATTGCCGGCCAACCTTTGATCATTAGTTCAGGCATGGGGCAAAGTTAGATTGTTTAGGAATAACATGAAACCTTAGTTGTTAACAATTTTCTTCCCCGATTTATTTAGTCTTGCAGTCATTCTTATCTTTTCCCTGACGATATAAACCAGAAACAACGGCGTTGAGATAAAGTTTCTTTTCCAGAGTCTCTTCGGTTCCCGGAGCAGTCTCGGCAGCCACTCGAGGCCCATCTTTATCCAGAACTCTCCTGACCTCCTCACAGTCCCGGCGTAGAAGTCGAAGACAGCACCCACCGGGCATACAAGAGGCACATTCAGGGCTGCACGGTTCTCATGCACCCACTTCTCCTGTTTCGGGGCGGTCATACCCACGAACAGCACATCGGGAGAGAATTCGTTTATCGCCCTTATCATCTCCTCGTTCTCATCATCGGTAAATTTCTCACTGTATGGAGGACTGAACGAACCCACTCTTACTCCGGGGTGTTCCCTGACCAGCCTCTCCCGGATCTGATGCAAGGTGGCGTCTGATGAGCCGAGGTAGAAGCAGGAGCCGCCGCGTCCGCCGAGCGCTGTTATAATCACCTCGTGCAGGTCCGACCCTGCTGTCTTTTCAATCTTTCGTCCCTGCAGCACCTTCGCCGCCAGTTGTATGCCCGTACCATCCGGTATCAAAAGATCGGCCGCCATCAGCGCCTCACGAAACTGCCTGTCTCTCCTGGCGATGACATACGAATGGGGATTAAGGGTAGCCACAACGCCTGTCACCCCGTCAGCTAAGTAATCCCTGCTTCCCGCGTACACACTGTATCCCAGAACCGAAACTGTATTCTGTTGGCTCATCGCAATCCGACTCATTATTCTCTCGTCAGCCTTCTGCCTTCAACCGTGATGAAGCCACCGATCTTGACCACCTCGGTGAGCACATGCTGTATATCCTCCTTTGAGCGCCACCACCTGGACGCGTCAAAATCAGTATAGGCTCCACTGCCGCTGGTGCCTGTAAAGACGGGCAACCCAGCCTCCTCAAATGCCTTTCCGAATATCATTGAAGCCCTTCTCAGGTGATAGGGTGAGGAGACCAGGACAAGAGTGTCTATTTCAGGATTGGCTTCGAGGTAATTTCGGACTATTACCGCCTCGTCCAGGGTACTGCGTGCATCCCCCGGCAGCACGGTAATGCTCTCAGCGGGTACACCAAGGGCTACAAGGCTGCTCAATGCCTGTGAGGTATGGCTGATTATCGTCACACCACGGTCAATGAGGCCCTGATAACCTCCCATACTCTCCTCGGCTATTATCACCCTGTCAGCCCTGCCTGAGCCATACAGATCTGCAGTCTGCAGCACCCTGTCGGTAAAGTTGCCCATCAGCAGAACAATGGCATCAGCATGCATTGGCACATCCTCCTTCACCAGCCACACACCCACCCTGCGGCATCCGCCGATGCTTACTGCACTTAGTGCTATCAATACTATGAAGAAAACTGTTCTTGACTTAAACATAATAATGCTGAAATGATAAAACAGGTAACTGTCCCGAACTTGAATGGATTCTTCATATTGCGTTGCGATATTTTACGCTGCGATTATTCTCGTTGCGATATTTTTCGCAATACAATAATTTATATTCTGCTTTTACTCCCGGGGGACGGGGGGCTTTGATCCAGTTCCTGCCTGAGGAACTCACTTACAGCTTTTGTCACCACTCTCTGCCCCTCCGGGTTCATATGTATCGGATCAAAGAAGAGTTCAGTTCTGTGGGCAAACTCCTGCACAAGGTCAATGATCTCCGCACCCGGACAGTGTACCCAGGCAATCGAGTCAATCAGGAACATCGAACGGTCATATTCAACTCTTTGCGCGGCAATGAGTGGCTCCCAGACAGGAGTGTTCAGCAGCAGCACCCTGACATTCTCACTGTTGAGAAAATCGAGGGTAGAAGCAAAATCGTCCATCAGCTCCCGGCTGAATGTTATGGGCCGGAACCCGCGCAATGCCTCCTCATTGTTATATCTTACCGTATCAACTACCCCGAACTTAAGGTTATCCCAGTTCCTCAGCCAGCCGCGGGCAGAAGCGTTCAGCAACTGTGCATTGAACCTCCCTGACCGTACCACTTTATACCGGTAGTAGTCAAACTTTTTCGCGGAGCTCTTGACATAATAATTCACCCCCTTGTCATCCATGAACGGAAGGAAGAGTTTCCACGAGTTGAGGCTCAGGCCCTCTCCGGAGAAGAGCCACGGGTCAATGCTGAGAATGACTGTCTCCGGTGGCCCGGAACAGATGTCAAAGTACTGCTGTGCCATCACCCTGCGGTCGGCCATGTTGACCCCCTCGCGGGTGTACCTGGCCACCCTGAGGCCGCTCTCCTCCTCCAGTGCCACCTTGTCAACGGCAAGCATGAGGTGCGAGTGGCCGATCATCAGAACATCAGCATCGCTCCCTAGTCCGTAAAACCTCTCGATGCCCTTCAGAAGTACAAGCGAGATGAAGAGGTCAAACACAAAAAGGATAGCGATGAACAGCAATACCCGCAAAAAATTGCACCCAAACCTGCGGTCGCTTCTTATATCATTAACCAGGGGTGCCGGCATTTTCTGTTATCAGAACTGGAAATATATGAACTGTTCCGAGGAGACTCCGAACATTACGATCATGACAAGCAGCAGCGCGTATCCTGCCCACCGCAGGCTGCGGGGCACCACGGTGGGACCCATGTATATCGATGCCACTCCCCGGTACTGGAGTATCTGGATGGCATACAGAAGCAATATCAGGACAAGGCCCAGTACTGTTTCAAAGGCCGAGGAGCCGAGGTAAGGCAGCCGGTCCCAGCCGGTGAACATGTGTGTTATTATATGCCATGCGTCACCTGTATTGTCAGCCCTGAAGAAGACCCACGAAACCAGCACGGCCAGGAATATAACTGCCACCCTGAACGGATGGATCAATTTCGATTTGTAAAAAACTTTATCCAGCCCGGCTCTTTTCAGAAGCTTATCTCCCAGAAATTCCAGGATATACAGAAACCCGAATATACCTCCCCAGATGATGAATGTCCAGTTTGCCCCGTGCCACAGTCCGCTGACAAGATAGACGGTCATGATGTTGAACATCCATCTTCCTGTTGAGACCCTGTTGCCACCGAGGGGTTTATAGACATAATCGGCGAACCATGTTGAGAGCGAGATATGCCAGCGGTGCCAGAAGTCCCTGACCGATTTTGCCAGGTAGGGCAGGTTGAAGTTCTGCATCAGCCTGAATCCCAGGATATGTGCACTGCCGATTGCTATGTCGGAGTATCCGCTGAAGTCGCAATAAATCTGGAAGGCAAAGAAGAAGGTTGCGAGGAACAGTGTGCTTCCCCCGAACAGTTCGGGTGAGGCATAGATCTGTTCAACATATGCTGCCAGCCTGTCGGCTATCACCACTTTCTTGAAGAGGCCCCATATTATCAGTTTCGAGCCATCGAGCAGTCGCTCCGATGAGAAATGCTGTTCCTTTTTGAATTGGTCGAGGAGGTTAGTGGCACGTTCTATCGGGCCTGCCACCAGCTGGGGGAAGAATGAAACGAAGAGAGTGAAGCTGATGAAGTTTCTCTCCACGTGCATCTTGCCCTTGTAGAGATCGATGGTATAGCTGAGTGCCTGGAAGGTGAAGAAGGATATGCCTACGGGGAGGATGACTTTAAGGTATGATTCGCGGACATCTGCGCCCAGGATTCTGAGCAGGGCCGATGCTTCCGCGATAAAGAAATTGGCGTATTTGAAATAGACCAGTACGCTAAGGGAGGCCACTATGGCCAGGGTCAGCCAGAGGCGTTGAGTCCGGCGGTCTTTTGATGCGTTGATCTTCAGTCCTGCCACATAGTTAACTGCTGAGGTGAAGAGCATCAGGAAACCGAACTCCCATTTCCAGCTCATGTAGAAGTAGTAGGAGGCGGTGAGCAGGAACGGGTTCCTCCATTTGAATGGCAGCAGGAAGTAGAGGAGTACTACTGCCGGGAGGAACAGGAAGTATTCGAAAGAATTAAAGAGCACAGTAAGCTACGGTACCGGAAAAGGAATGACAAAACGAGAAAAGTCAGATCTTTTTATTCCCTGCCAGGTGAATGTAGAGAAAGATGATGATCGTGATCAGGAAGAAGCTGTTGGCTCCCATGAAGTAGCTGGACATGTAGTTGACCTGCAAAAGACGAATGTGGAAGACTGCGGATACAGATCCGAGTGCTACGAGGAGCAATCCGATCATCGCCGAGATGTAAGCAATCCATTTCAGTGTTTTCATTTCCCTTAGTTTTATATGTGTAAATTAAACTGAACATCAATTAGTTACCGCCTATCCTCTTAGTTGCCACCTGTGTCAGGATATCTACCATTCTTCTCTCAAACCTCTCCAATGTGAATTGCGCCTCGTACCTGGCGCGGCCAGCAGAGCCCATTTTGTGTCTCAAATCAGGATCTTTTATGAGCACTTCAAGTTTATCTGCCAATGCGGTGGCGTTTTTCTGTGGTACAAGAAATCCGTTAACGTCATCTTCAACCAAATCAGGTATTGCCCCTTCAGGTGTTGAAACGACAGGCAGAGAGTGCTGCATGGCTTCAAGCAGGACCAATGGAAGGCAGTCATTAAATGTTGGATGCACGAATATATCGGTCTTCTTAAAGGCTGCTTGTTTTTCCTTACCGTATTTCTTCCCAACCACATCAACATAATCTTTGAGCCCGGACTCTTCAATTTTCTTCCTCATTTGATCTTCAGTAACGTCACCCTCACCACCAATCATCGTGCAATGAAAAGTATAACCTTTTTCTTTGAGCCTCTTCAATGCATCAACCAATATGAGAACCCCCTTCGATTCGAACAGATGAGACAGAAATAGAATTTCCGGGGCAGACTTAGTCTTTACCGGCTTCTTGTCGTTCACTCCTCCTTCTATTTCAGGTATCCCGTTTGGGCAGTAGTGAACTCTGTTCTGCGGGACATACTTCTGCACATCAGGATATAAGTATTTTGAAAGAAGAATAACATCTGCACTTTTAAAGACCAACCTATAAAGGAGGTTGTCGAAAACCCTTCCCTGATTTATCCCGACTCCCTTATTATGAAAATGATATATATGTTTGATTCTGAAAAGCCTGACGAGTAATACTATGAGAGCGTCCTTGTAGAATCCTGTACCTTTTGAAGATATGGTCAGATAGCAGAGATCTGGCCTAAAGAAAAGTAGGGCTCTTTTTACCTGGCAGATAAGGCTGAGGTACCTCAGTAACTTTCTCGCAGGATTCTTTCCGATCTCCTCAACAGAGACGGAGGTTCCAAGATTGATGTAACGGCAATCAAAGCTCTCATGGATCAATCTGCTTTCCTTAATATAGCCACCGACTAATGATGAGCCGTGAACGGGCGGCGGATAATGAAGGATAAACAGAATTTTCACAGATCACCTAAATATTCAAACAATTATTGGCCTTATAGAAAATGGTAGTGCGACTCAATGATAACTCCTGTGCCACCATGCCGGTAAAAGAAACTTCCCTAAAGCCATGATTTTCCATATATAGCTTTATCGCACCCCAGTCTGGACCATCTGTGTTATCCCAAACCACAACCCCATCAGCCTTCAAGTGCTTCAAATTATGGATTGCACATTGCATTCTATTGCCAAGATTGTCAATTATCAAGATATCAAAT
>JARGFQ010000021.1 GCA_029210565.1 Bacteroidales bacterium | reverse complement strand
TCATGCAGGACTATTTTCCTGTTCAGAATTGTTTCTGCTGTTTTGAGCATCTGCAGCCTAACCCGGAGATAGGGTATATCTGGAATATTGTAACCGGTGGCATTGAAATCCCTGATCATTAATTTGAATCCGGATTCAGTAAAAGCCTGAAACAGCATTGCCCCTTCGTCTTCATTGTAATATGCCTGAGCATATTGGGGATGTTTTCCCAGTTCCTTGTGTGTAAACCTGTATACTCCGTCAGCGTATTCGGAAACAAAGTGCTTCTTCATCCTTAAAGTATCAGGAGGCTGTACTTCATGCTCCGACATCATGACGATAATTTCATCCTCCTTATGAAAAGTCCTGGGATAGGCAGAACCTGATAACAGCATCATATATGGAAGGGGATCCTCCTCGATATCTGCCTGCACTTCTGATTCCTCCTCAATATCACTCTTTTTTTCAGTGGCAAAGAAGAAGAGATCTTCAGGGCCAAAGCTGTTGAACTGACCTATGGGCCCATAGCTCTGCCAGCATGAGCCGTTAAAGCCGACCAGGTTTAGCCATAGAAGAATATTTCGATCTGACGCTGATCGAGCGATTGAGGGTGAGAAAAGCAGATATTTTTCATCGGAGAACGCATCTCCCATGACAAAGAAATCTTTGGCCGGCTCGTCAGCAATCTCCGCAAAACTGAACTTCCAGGGGACTGATAATTGCTGATTCAGGAATTCTCTCTCCTCTTCCGTGAGACGGTTCAGGGCCGGATTCCTCAAGAACTTCTCAAGCAGGCCACCCTCTCTGAAGACCCTGTGGGCTATATACTGGCTTTTGAACATTTCCACATGGGATTTGTCGAACAGCGAGAGTACATGGCGATACCTGGCAAAGCTCTGGTTCATTTTCTTTTCCAGGTTATGATGCCTTGCCGCAAAAGCGATGAGGAAATCATCAATCACCCTTTTGGTGATCCGGCTGTTCTTTTCGCACTGGTTCCGGAGAAGGTCAAAATCTGGCAGGTCTGTATTTAGGGCCATAACGGGATTTTTGATAAAGATAAACCCAAAAGCGATAAATCACCTTTGTGAGAGGACAGAAGTGCGTTGATGCCATTCAAGTGGTATGAACCCCAGAGCAAGCTCCTGACTCTCAAACGGAGCAATCTCCGAGGAATTAACCTGATCTTCGCGTCCGCCGAAGCCCGAGAAGATTTAGAGAAATAGTTTCTGCTTAAAAAAGATAAGCCCACCTACGCTAAAGCTTCGGAGGGCTAAGGTGGGCCCGGCCGGGATCGAACCAGCGACTCCCTGATTATGAGCGTCAAATTAGGATTTATACAGATTTGTATTTGTTTGTACGAGTTTGGTTTGTAACAAAATAATTGTAAGGGATTCCACGGTCTTATACAGATTTGGCAGTAATACCGGCACTAAAACCGGCACCTTTTAATGAGGGGTATTTCCTTCCTGGTTTAAATACTTTTTTGCCAGTTTTTCAAGCAAAGAATGCAACTCTTCGTGCCTCCCCTTGCCGATCACCTGTTCTTCATGATTTTCAAACTTATCATACAAATCTTTTTGTTCCGGGACTGAAAGTCGGGTATCAATGAAAGGAAACAGAACATTGTTTTCTTTTTGAATATGCGACCTAAGAAGCCTTATATAATTTCCGGACGCCTGGATAAAAAGTTGATTGTCAACTGTATTTTCCACAACGCTGGTTTGCATTTGTCTAATGTAATTCCGTCCCTGGGCGTGTTCGGATAACATAACTCCAATCGGACCTCCTTCTTTCCTGATTCCAGCTTTCTCTAACGCAGGAAACAAGAAATCCTCCTCTTTTCCATGATGGCACCTGTCTGCAAATTCCTTTAAGAATTCGAGAAAATTATTGATATCCGAATAATCAATATCACCATTATTTTCGATCCTTTGACTTATCTCTTCCAGAATGTTCAGAGCATGCTCAATAGCTATGTGTTCATGGAGCAAGTCTTCTTTGGCTGTTTTCATATCACTTATTTTTAAAGGATAAACAATTCAATAATGTTCTTATACATACCCTCATTTTTGGGTGTATTATTAATTATGTGACTCCTGATGAACATGTCCCTCTTCTTCACCTTCAGCATACTTAAAGAACTGTACATAAGCCTCAATATATTCTCTTCCAGCTTTTATATTATTCACATCAAACCCTTTTAGAGACATTACTTTATTAAAGCGGACTTCCAATTCAGGGAGCATTTCTTTGGCGACAAGTCCTCTAAGTGGGGATAAGGTCCCGGATTCAATCGATTTATCTGCAGTCACGATTTTTTCATCAACTGGTGTTCCGGATGGTTTTACTCCCGTAAAGGGCACTCCTTCTCCGCTTCTGTGAACTCTTACCACTGTTTCAAAGAAATACTTGTCAGCCAGGATCCTGGCATCAGTGCTCAGATTCCTTACTTTCATTGTAAGTGTGAAAGCATCTTTTATTTCAGCTTCATATTGTGGCTGGACCCATTTGAGAACATAATTCATGTTGTTTTTCTCAAGAGCAATCTTTGCATCTTTTACTAATGGACCATCCATTGTGTCGCAATGGGCAAAAGATACATTTGTTGAAAGAATCAACAGAGAAAGGATGAACAATGGAGCGAGGAATATCCTTTTTACTCCCATTCTGTTAAGCTTACTTTTAAAGTTTCTTGTTACAAGTGTTTTCATTTTCTAAGTTTTAGTTAATAATCAGAGTACCGATTAAATCCAAACCGAGTCAAAAATACTTGGTAGAAAAAGTGAAATCGTCCAATGTTATAAATCAGGACCTGTCAGTCCTGAATAATAGGTCTTCTTTTATAAAACAGGACGGACGAAATTAAGATAAATGGCTCCTATGTATTTGATTATAAAGTATTTTTATATTGCGATGGTGTAAAGCCTGTTTTCAGTTTGAAGATTTTGTTAAAAGCTGACTTTGAGTTAAATCCACATTCAAACGCAATACCCAGCAATGAAAAGTTACTGTATTTGGGATCGATAATTTTTTCTTTAAATGACTCCACCCGATATTCGTTAATAAAATCAAAAAAATTAACGCCCACTTTTTCATTTATTACCTGTGAAAGGATATGGCTTGAAATACCCAATTCGCCAGCCAGTTGTGAAAGTGTGAGCTCTGGATTTATATATGGCCTTGATGACTTCATGTAATCAGTCAGTTTTTCTGCATACAGTTCCGCTTCCGCTTCCGTAAGTCTCGAACCAGCATATTTTGATGGCGGTTTTAAACTATCTCTGGAATCCAATACATCTTCAGAAGAGAATATTACTTTTTGTTTCAATCCAAAATACCCGATAAGGATAACAAAAACAGATAGTGAAAGGAACAGACCATCTGTACAGAAAATCATTGAAAACAACTTGAAAACATGATGAATTACAGTGACAGTAATCAGGGCTGTCCAAATAATACCAAAAATAAAAACAAGCCACCTGAGCCAACTCAGGTCCAGTTCATCCGAATAAGAGTAGTTATTGAAGATCCTTATATCAAGGTTTCTGAATAGCCTTATTGTCAGGACAAAATATACTGTTCCTGAAAGGGCTGTCAGTATCAGAAAAAACAGAAACAGGAATGGAGGGTCGAATTCCCTTGCCAGTCTTTCAATATTTAGTTTTTCTGAAACAGCGGGAAGGGATGAGGAAATAAGGATATATAAATTGAAAAGAATAAACGGGATTATATGGAGAAGGTCTCTCACTAACAATCTTTGTCTGTTCGAGACAAGGGTTTGAATATAGAAAAATAAAAAGGGCCCATGCAGCATTAAAAGGGAAATCAGGCTTATTGAAAGCAATTTATAATTGGTAAACAGTTCATGAGAATAAAAGGTATAGACACCGATATATAATCCCAGGTATGTTAACCAACAAATCAGTATGTTATCATGGAGTGCCCTTTGCTTTTTCTGAAACAACAAGACGATGAACAATAATGCATTAGATACAGCTATAAGGAAGATGTACTTCATAGATACAAAGTTAAAATCTTTAAAGAATTATTCGGAAACAGTTGAAAATTCGGGATTTCCTCAGATTTGTATCTGTTTGTACAAGTTAGTTTTGTAACATAATAATTGTATATGATTTCATGGATTTATACCTGTATAGTAAAAATAGAAATAGATTTTTATCCATCTTTCTATCTTAAATAGGATAAAATAAATAAAAATCTAAATCTTTAGGATACTCAAAAAGAAGTTGTTCAATTTTCTATTCGAGAGAAATCAATTCTAATGATCTTCACCATCTGCAAGATAAGGCATCATCCAGTTAGGCATGAAATTATATGCCACACCCGGTGTAATTTCAAATCCCGGGTCCGGTTGCATCGGTCCACCGTCTAAGGTAAAACTTGTACGGGCAATATGTTTCAGCCAAACAACTTTATCCGGATGTAAACTTCCACCTTCAACTTTTACGAGTTCATGATAATGTACAAATCCCCGTTCGGCGTAATTTTCTGCTATTTCAGGTGTCCATAAATCAATAATAGCATCTACTTTAAATAAAAATTCACCATCGGGTGCGTCTGAAGACCACCATTTAGGCATTTCATTACCGTCGGGTCCTACAGGTCCTTTATTATAATGTTTTCCAACCAGTTTATTTTGGCCGGCAACTACCCAATAATGACCAGGTACGTCTCTTTCACCATTAGGACCATCCGGGGGTCCGGCTAAATAATAAGCGTCGCCATCAACCTCCAGCATTATTCCATGAACAAAGCCATTGTCAGCTTTTGCTGATTTCACTTCGACACTTTTTAGTGAACTTTCAGATAAATTAGACAATAGAGGATCATCGGATTTTTCACAGGCACTTATAAAGCCTACAGCACCTAACAATACAACAAATCTCAAAACATTTAAATTTTTCATAGTTTTTATATTTATTGGTTAATATATAATTGAGTATCATACATGCCATTTACAGTAATTTCAAAAGAACTTGATATGCATCCTTGAGCTAACATAGCGATCCGGGGCCATCGTACTCAAGCTGTAAAGAGAAATAAACCTGATTCGCATAATTTATAATGTTAGTTTCTTGAATTTAATGGATCAGTCGGTATAAAATGAATTCCTGACATTTTGTATTGAAAAAAGGCAGCCAATATGGCTGCCTGTGCGTGGGCCCGGCTGAGATCAGGACCGAGCGTAAAGAAATTGCCCTGTGGGCAATTTCAGCGACGGGGCCAGCTTTCAGGACCGGCTCATTATCATTCTAAATCAGCTCGGTAAATATGCCTGCCCATATTATTATTGAGTTTATCTGTTTACTTCAGTCTGGTAAATTAACAGTTTGTTTGAATGTTATTCATGGTAATTAACCCGGTTAAGTCAGGGGTGTCTGTTTTTGTAAAACCACTACTCTTGTGTTGTTGCTTTTGTGTGAGATAAACCCGAATTTCCCGGCAATAAATTTAAAAGTATTGCTGTGATAGAATGAGACATGGGTCTTGTCGCGGGCGTAGTACCAACACGAAAATTCCTCTTCCGTTCTCCATGCTTCAGTCATAACAATAAGAAATCCTTGCGGACTCAGCAATTCATATATCCTTTGGATTTCTTTTCCCGGAAAAAAGAAATGTTCGAAACACTCCGTGGCAAATATATAGTCGTAAACTTTCTCCGGTATTTCAGGAAAGAATATAGGATCGTAATCATCACATTGATACCCCTTTCTCTTCAGTAGTACACTTAAAGTAGGAGTTGGTCCGCAACCAAAATCGAGCCCTTTCATGTTCCCGGATAAATGAGGCAATGCTGGTTCGATGGCCTGATTCAGAAACTCCACATAACCTGGATACTCTGTTCCGTTCTTATGTTCTGAATACCGCGTTTTTTCTTCATTCACGGAAGGATGAAAACGTGTTCCGGTAAAGATTAAATGACAATCATTGCATTTTGTGTAAGCTCTGTTGTCGGGTCCTTCTATCAACTTAAAGGATTTCTTGTTTAAACATAAAGGACAAATGGCCATATATTCTTTTTACTTATTTTAAAAGAGCGACTGTTCCGGAACCGGGACAGATCCTTTCTGCCCTGTCATATCCTTGATTATAAAGTCGGTGCGTTTATGTGTATAAAGAACACTCAGTCTGTGCATAGCCCTTGTACAGGCAACGTAAAACAACCCGCGGTCAAATGCGGTGTGATAATGTTTACTTTCAGCATCAGGAATGACAACCTGGTCAAATTCCAATCCCTTGGCCATCAGAACCGAAGTTATAATGACGCCATTTGCAAATGAGACGCTTTCCGCAGTCAACAAACAGGTGTCCGGGAAATCCTCTTTCAGCGCTTCAAAATACCTGCCGGCCTGTTTGTGTGTTTTACAGATTATACCCAGTGATTTATATCCTGATCGCAGAAAATCTGCCACGGTCTCTTTAATTTGATTAATCTGGTCCTCCCTGCTCTTGCACTGAATGACAACCGGATTCTCACCATGTCTCTCAATTACCTCAATCTCCTTGTCGGGAATAATCCCCTGGGCAAATCTGGTAATCTCATAAGTTGAGCGGTAGCTTTTTGTGAGTTTAACGGTATTGGCGTCCGGAAATACCCGTGCAATGTCTGAGGCAGATGAAGATCCATGCGGTATGACTGATTGATTCGCATCACCAAGAATTGTTTTACGGCCCGGGAAGACCTTTGCCAGAACAGCGTACTGTACCGGAGTATAATCCTGCATTTCGTCCACCAACAAGTGCTTTATATTGAAGTTAGTGGCTACCCCCTCCACACGGATTTTGAGATAAATCAGGGGGAACAGATCGGAATACTCATAAACGGTCCCTTTCGCATACCGGAATAACTCAGGTCTGCCTGTCCAGGCATGGAAATCTTTATAAAGTTCGCGAAGGTTCGTGATCCTGAACATGTTTTTTACCGATTTGCGAAGCTCATCGCGTTCGGCGGCGTTAATTTCATAACTGTTGTAAAACAGCAGATCGCGTTCTGCATCTTTTACAATTGCGTTAAAGCGAAGGAAAAGAGGAAGGCGGTTATAGGTTCTGAATTTTTCTTCTATATAAAATGCCGGGACGGGATACCTCCTGACAACCAGGTCCACCGGCTTGAAATATTCATTTTCTATGTGAATAGCATATTCATCTATCTTATTGATAATCTCAAATGAGGCTTTAAAACGATTACGCTCCCTGGTATTGTCATCTTCCTTATCAATAATATGTGAAACATGTTCGAAGAAAGATTGAAACCTGTATTTGTTTTCAAGCAATCCCGAACCCAGCTCCTCCATCCCGGTTTCCGGAATTTTTTCCTCACCAAGCTCGGGCAGGACATTGGAAATGTAATCGGCAAAGACCCTGTTTGGTGAGATGATAAGAATATCCTTTGAGATTATGGTTTCTCTGAACCTGTAGAGTAAAAACGCTATGCGGTGAAGGGCAATGGATGTTTTGCCCGAGCCTGCCACTCCCTGTATGATAAGTACATTGGATGATTCGTTGCGGATAATGGCATTCTGGTCGCGCTGGATGGTCGCCACAATGTGTTTCATCTTATCATCGGAAGTCATGCCAAGCTCCTGCTGTAAGATCTCATCATGTATGTTCAGTGAGCTCTCCAGCATGTATTCCATCTTTCCCTCCCTAATCCGGAACTGCCGTTTCAGTGTAATGTCTCCTTCCACCAACCCGCCGGGTGCATCATAGGTTGCCCTGCCAAGTTCAAAATCATAAAACATGGTTGAAACCGGGGCACGCCAGTCATAAATTATATTCTCTTTTTGCTCCTCATCGTAATAGGCATAGACACCGATATATACAGGCAAGGAGTTTTTCTTTCCGGTCTCCCTGAAATCAAACCTTCCGAACCAGGGCGACTGCATCAGTTTCCGAATCCGTTTTTTCCTCTCCAGGGCAGCCTCCCCTGTGAGTGCCGATTGCGTTACTGACTGGCGGACGGATACTTTCTCGACATGATCCATACCGGCCTTGTTCTCCCACAGATAATTCTTTTGTTCCTTTAATTCCCTGGCCAACCTGTCAACAGCCCTGTCAATCCGTTCCAGGGCGGACTTTAGTTTTTCCCTGATTTTTTCGAGATACTCTCTTTCTTCCTTTTCGCTCTTATTGAACATATTTTAATGATGTGCGTTTGTTGAACCTGTTTCAGCTTATCCTGAAACTTTCAGCGGCTTTGTGAAACCTGAGGGAAGGATATGCGTCCCGCATAATTTTAATCATCCATTCACTTTCGGCAAAAAAGACCGGGGCATTGTCTTTATCATAGGCTATTAAAGATGCTTTCCTGTTGGAAAATTCCTTTAATTCCGAAGGATCATCAAAAGTAAACCAAAGAGCTTTCACATAAGTAAGCGGCTGCAGATCGCATAAGGCGCCGTATTCATGTTCAAGCCTGAATTTGATAACATCAAACTGCAGCTCTCCCACTGTTCCGATAATTTTTCGGTTTCCCGGTTGTTGAAGAAACAATTGTGCAAGTCCTTCATCCGTAAGCTGCCTGACCCCCTTGTCAAGCTGTTTGCTTTTTGAGGGATCGCGATTTATCACTTCTCTCAGTAATTCCGGGGCGAAATTGGGGACTCCCCTGAAATGCAGAAATTCTCCCTCGGTGAGGGTGTCTCCTATTTTCAGAGAACCCGTGTCATACAGACCGATTACATCACCGGGGTATGCCTCGTCTATAGTGCTTCTTGTGTTGGCGATAAATTCAGCAGGGGAGGAAAAGCGCATTTTCCTTTTTAACCGGGTATGGTAAAACATTTTGTTTCTTTCGAATACTCCGGAACAAACTCTCATAAATGCCATGCGGTTACGGTGTCTGGGATCAAGATTTGCATGGATCTTGAAAATGTATCCCGAAAAATCAGTCTCATCAGGGCTGACAGCACGTTCATATGATTCTGACGGGGTTGGGGGCGGAGCGATTTCAATAAATGTTTCAAGCAGCTCAAGAACTCCGGTATTGTTTAGCGCGCTGCCGAAGAAAACAGGAGCAAGATAACCCTCGAGATAAAGGTTCTTTTGAAATGTCTCGTACAAGCCTGTTGTCAGCTCTGTCTCCTCCAGGAGTTGACGTAATATTTCCGGTCCTACATACTCTTTAAGCATCGGATCTGAAATATCTCCTGTCTCCATGAGAAGCTCCGAAAGATTGCTCTTTTCGGGAGTGTACAGTTGTATATTCTTTTTGAAAATATTATAAACCCCTTTGAAATTACTACCCATCCCGGCCGGCCAGGTAAAAGGGGTTACTGCAATGTGTAATTCCTCTCCCAGTTCTTCAAGAAGATCGAAGGGGTCTTTCCCCTCCCTGTCCATCTTATTGATAAAGATCATTACCGGGGTTGCTCTCATACGGCATACCTCCATCAGCCTGCGGGTTTGTTCCTCCACCCCCTTTACGCTGTCAATCACAAGTATTACGCTGTCGACAGCTGTAAGTGTGCGATATGTATCCTCGGCAAAGTCCTTATGTCCCGGGGTATCCAGTATGTTTATCTTGATCCCTTTATAATCAAAGCTCATTACCGAGGTGGCAACAGAGATGCCTCTTTGCTTTTCTATCTCAAGGAAATCGGAAGTAGCTGTTTTTCTGATCTTATTGCTTCTTACGGCACCCGCAACGTGTATGGCTCCGCCAAAGAGGAGCAGCTTTTCGGTAAGGGTCGTCTTGCCGGCATCCGGATGCGAAATGATGGCGAATGTCCGTCTTCTTTTTATCTCGTCATTTAAACCCACGATCAAAATTTATGTGAATACCTGGGGGTGTATTCCTGTTAATAATTTTAGAGTGATTTGGCAGTCACGTGAATGATTATACAGCTTATGCCTGAGGCTGTCCGGCAGGAGAATCACGGTGGAGTATTGGCGCAATATTTTGGTAACCGATTCATCATTGGAGGGCGCAAAAGTAACAAAAATTGGAGTGTTGCCAAAAAGGTCTGTAAATCATTTGTTTCCGGCAAGGAGCCTGTTTACAGAGGTAGCTCGATCCCGGCAGAAATGAAAAAAGGCAGCCGGAAAGGCTGCCTTGGTGTGGGCCCAGCCGGGATCGAACCAGCGACTGCTTTACATGATGTTTTTCATCTGCTTCAATGGCATCATTACCAACGACTTCATTTTTATTCATGGCTGGGAGTACGTAGATTGCATTTTAAATAAAGCTCATCGATAATTTTACCATCGTTATTCTTTATTCTCAAATGTCTTTATGGAAAAGGAACTGAACCGGCCCCAATAATCCTGAAGCCTGAATCCTATACGTTTCATCACCTCCTCCTGCCCGGTTATCTTTTTTCACATATGGGTGGTTTGTTCTGCAATAACGGTCTTTGGGATCTGACAACATATCTCCTGTTAACCTGTTAACCCACATATTGACAATCTCGATTTTCAACTGGTTCTCTCCTGGTCTGATGAGATCAGTAATATCAAGGCTATATGGCTTTTTCCATAAAATACCAGCTGACTGACCATTTAGATATACTTCAGCCACATCCCTGACATCACCCAGGTCGATGGAAACTCTTCTCCCTTCATCCAGGAGCTCTGCGTTTATGTTTACTGGTTTATTATAAGTAGCTGTACCCGAGAAATATTTCACACCATCCATATCAGAATCTGTCCATGATATCAGCTTATCAAGTGATATTTCAGAAGGGGCTCCCCATCCTTCAGGAAAGGTAACTTTCCATGGGCCAGCCAGTTTCTCTTCCATTAAAGTTTCAGAAGGGACATAAGTTTGAAGCTCTTTCCTTTCTTTATCAGTAAAAACTACAAATACTGATGCTGCCGGTGGCAGATTCAGCTGTACAGTTATAACGCCATTTTCCTTTGTGAAATTCTTTACTTTTAGCTGCTCTCCACTGGAAGGATCCCAGAGTTCGGGAAATTTACCGGATTGCCTGAAAGTACAATCTCCTGAATAATTCACTTCTGATTCATTTCTCACGAAGTAGGCATCTCCATTGGCAAATTGACGATGTATATAATCAAGGTCATTTGATCCGGTAGAGGAAAAATCCTTTTCAATATTATCCGACTGTAACAATTCAGTAGCTGTAAGACCGGATACCACTCTCCCTTTTCCGTAAGCGTTAATTTTCATCTCTCCACCATCCGGGTTCCTCCACATTAGATCGGCGATTGAAGACAGCTCTTGTGTATCTTCAGCGTTCTTGTTTAAGCCCGGTACATTAATCGGTTTTTTTCCAATAATTGTAGCACCTGCCTTTACCATCATCTCCAGTTTTTTCAGCACGGCAAGTGGCATATGAGTCTGGTCAGGTAAGATCAAAAAGGAATAGCTCATGCCGTCAGGTAAGACAATTCTACCTTTTTCGACTGACATCCGGTTTAATATTACATCACTGTTTACCACATCAAAATCATACCCCTTGCTCAGGCCGGTAATACCGGGCTTTTCCGGAACATCATGAAATAAGGGGGAAAAATTTGGAGCCTGATCTCCATAGAAATAGCATACATCAGCAACAAATCTGCCTTCCTGAAGCATGTAGCTGCACCTGGTGAGATAGTCCATGAATGGAGCTGATTTTTCCCACCATGTAGTACCCGGATTAATATCACTTCCTGCATGATAGGTTCTTCCCGGAAGACCATCTTCCGGATTGGTACTGGCAAATGTATGAAAGGTTACACAGTTGAGCCCTTCGCAAAATGCCCTGTCCACATATTTTTTTAATGTATAGGGAGAATCCTTCCATCGCCGCCATGTAGTGAACGATTCTGCATCAACCAGCTTCTTACCATAAATATGAGATGCACTGGATATCTCCTTTACAAGAAACATATTTCTATGCCTGATCCAAAATTCACCTCTGGGCACAGAAACGTTGCCCAATGCTTTCAGGGCATCAACGGGACAGGTATTCCAAATTGGCGGGCCGGGTCCTCCTGCCTCTGCAACAAGTTCAATACCATATTGCTCCAGGAAGCGACGACCCGTGTTATAGTGGCTGAAAATTAATTGGTCACTCAGTGTTTTTTCCCAGTCGTAAAGAAACTGATCACTCTCATCACCTATCTCCCATCCTGCAAATACCGGCAGGTAATGGGTCAAATCGTAAGCTCTCATTTTCCTGAATATTTCCGGCATTGAATCTGTCCACACGGTTCCTTCATCCAATTCCATACTGTCAAACTCGATATATGACAATTTTGATTTTGAAGAATTGCCCTTAACAAATCCCAGACGATTCATAAAATGTTTCAGATGCCGCTCGGTTGCTTTCGGGTCAAGAAAATCAATAAACAGGCCGCCTGAATTAGGGCTTGGAACGATTAATGTCTGGCCCGAATTTGAACAGATGAACCTCATGATTGTCCACTCTCCCTCAGGCAGATCACAGTTTAATATTCCGTTCTCAAAGTGATCTGTTAAGTTCAGAACCATTTCTTTACTTTCCACTTTCTTTTCTGCATTATGAGGCACAGCCAAAACAGCCACTTCCTTCTTAAACTGAGGGTTACCATTGCTATCCTTTGGCGAATGAGCAGGTACTTCAGGAAAAGGCAGACTGATATTTATCTTTGAATTCCCCTTAACAGTTGTATCTGAATAATAAAGTGCTTTTGAAGCCCAGTCTGGTTCCACCCATTCACCACCGGCATTCCAGCCGCTTGATCCTACCATTCCTATTTTGATCCCATATTTCTCCCCTTCACTAATTGCATATTTAATAAGTTCAACTGACTCATCGCTAAAGAATGCCGGCCCTGCAGGGATAAAGTTGTCGGGATTATATGCAGCTGCAACATCCCAAATTTCTGCCCTGCTCATTCCCTTTTCACTCATCTCTCTGAGATCACGGGTAATAGCCTCCTTGCTCATATTCCCATTCAGCCAGCACCAGAAAGCACCAGGGCGGCAATTATCCGGGGGATACATGAACCGGGAAGATAATTCTTCGACATTTATCACTGGCGGATGTTCTCCTCTGTTATTGTTCCTTTCCCGGTCATTATTTAGATTCGTACAAGAACCTGACAATGCAAATGCAGTTGCTAATATTGCAGCTATTTTTTTGTTCATTTATTTGATTTTTTCTTTTGGTACAATATAGGGCTTCCCGGGCATTACGAAGAAGGTAACTTCAAATGTCGCAATTCTCAATAAATAGTATAGTTTGTTTCTTCTTTTGATTTTTGCTCAAATTTCTTTTATACTCGTTTGCCAGGTGATCCGCAGCGATCTTGTCACCATTATCAGGGATTAATGCCATTACTTACCTGTTCACCAATGAATTTAGCAAATCGAAAAAAACAGGCATTGTATCCCGAACAGCTTCATGTCTGGGCGGTGTATGCATTGCTCCTTTTTATGTAAACGGGCCCATTACGATGATAATGTGTGGGTCCAGCTGGGATCGAACCGGCGATCCCCTGATTATGAGGAACTAATGTGATTTCTACTGGTATTCTTTTGTTTTAATACATTGTCATATCCGGAAAATCAAATTCCAAATACATTTACTTGTTTAGACCTTTTTCGCACTATCTGGAGCAGTCTTTCCCAGGGGGCTCTCAGACGAAGACTCATGCTAACAATTATTTGAAAAAAATAAAGATTTTTAAGTTGCCGACAGCGATGGATAACGAATCAAATTCAATTAAGGCATCAATCTAAAAATAATTAAAAATATACCCCTGTTTCTTAGAATTACTTTAAATTTGGTAAACCGGAATCGTTGAAAATTAAGAACATGAACTTAGCTTCAGATTCTGATTCTGTGTTTATCGGTAAACTAACCGAAATTACCCTGGCTAACCTGGGAGATGAAGCTTTTGGAGTTAAGCAACTGGTAGAAAAGACGGGACTAAGTCATTTTGTAATCCGGCACAGGGTAAAGTCAATAACCAAAAAGACAATCAGTCAGTTTATTGTTGAAATCAGGCTCCAAAAGGCACTGGAGATATTGCAGAAAGAAGAAGCTACTTCTTCAGAGGTGGCTTACGGGGTGGGTTTCGGAAGTCCAGGTTATTTCAATAAGTGCTTTCATGAATTTTATGGTTATCCTCCGGGAGACGTCAGAAAAAGGAAAACGGAGGGAACGCTTGATATGGCATCTGCGATGGATGATCCGAAGCACAGGACCGAAGAGCGTAAGTTAAGACAATCAAAGAAGAATACGCGCCTGAAAATTTTACTGTTTATAATGACAGGCCTCATGGGAGTGATAATCCTGATCTGGCTGGTTTTTACCTTTTCAGTCCGTTCCGACCGTATTCCCGGAAACGCTGAGAAAAGTGATAAGAAATCAATTGCTGTTTTACCATTTATTAACGACAGTCCCGACTCAACCAACATTTATTTCATCAATGGTATCATGGAAGGCGTCCTCGACAGACTTTCCAAAATTGGAGTGCTGACAGTGCTTTCCCGTACTTCGGTGGAACAGTACCGGAATAATAAGACCAAAACCCTACCACAGATAGCTAAAGAGTTGGGAGTCAATTATATTGTTGAAGGCAGCGGTCAGAAATATGGTGACAGGGTGATGCTTTCGGTCCAGCTCATCGAAGCCAATTCTGACAGGCAAATATTCTCAAGACAGTATGACAGGAAATGGGAGGACATTTTCAGCATCCAGAGTGAGATAGCAACTTCCGTAGCCGCAAGTATCAAAGTCACCATTACGCCCGAAGAGACGGAATTGATAGAGAAAAAACCGACTGAAAACATGGCTGCCCTGAATCTATGGTTGCACGGACGTGAACTGGCTATTATTTCACGGTTTGGAAATAACAGTGAATTAGAAAGGAAAGCTGAAATTTTTTTCAGAAGGGCGGTCCTGCTTGATTCAACTTTTGCTGAAGCTTATGTATCTCTGGGATGGCGTCAATTCGTGAAACGCAATTATGATTCTACATTATATTTTGCAGACCGGGCATTGCATTTCGATCCTGAGTATGCAGAAGGATATGGCTTTAAAGGTTTTATCTGCAATATTTTAGGTTTGGATGAAGAAGCAGAAAATGCATTTGCGCTTGCCCTTAAATTGAATCCTGACAACACCGCTATTATCTCGAATATGGGAGATTTACAATTTGATAAGGGAGAATACGCGAAGTCACTGGAATTGTATTTGAAAGCTTTACAATTGGCAAATGAACCATTTGCCAAGAGTGGCATCTTAAGAAGTATTTGTTCAATCTTATATACAAATGGTTTGTATGAAGAAGGACTACAGTTTGCCGAAAAGATCATAGAAACCAACGGCGATTCATTGTATTATATAATGGGATTAATTACTTCAGCAATTAGTCGGAATGATTACTCTTCAGCATACAGGAAGGCTATGGAATCATTCAGGTGGAATCCAAGGGATAATTATGCCAGTTGGAGAAGTATTGGTATGTATTTAACCAGAGACTGCAATGCAGCACTGACGTTCGTTGATGAATGTATTGAAACGATTGAAAAGCAAGGTACAAGAGTACAACCACGCTACTATTTCGGATATGTATACCTGAAAAACGGACAGACAGAAAAATCGGATTATCATTTCGAAGGTGCGATACAGAATGAAATGAAAATTTTGGAACGGGAGCAGCCTCATTCTGCCTGCAGGGCCTCTGTAAGTCTGGCATGTATTTATTCTGCGATGGATGATAAAGTTAAATCCGTTGAATACCTGCGGAAAGCCATCCAGTACAAGGAAGAATATATTGCAATATCTCCGTTGCTGATAACAGAATTTAAAAACAATCCCATGTTTGATATAATCCGTCGTGAACCGGAATTTCAGAAATTAATCAGGATTGCTGAAGAGAAATGGATTTCAGAACGGAGGAAAATTGAAAAGTTAATGCAGGAGGAAGGAATCTCTGATTAGATACAGAATGAAAATGTATTCATGATCACTGTGGATCACCTAATCCTGCTATGGGATTTTCGAACGGTGATTTATTCAATCTCATCATTTTTTTAAGAAATATGTAAATCCCTGCAGAAATTTGCAAGGATTGCTAATAAAGTTGTAACATTTCCTCGTTTATTTTCTATGTAATGCCCCTGGTTTTGAAGGATATTTACATGATAATCAATGTATTATTAACATGTAAAAATTCAAGACTGTGAAAACAATTAATCTGGTTAAAATCTTTCAGGGCTTTGCTGTCTTAGCCCTTGCTTTCTGCCTCTGTGGTTGCCCGGGACCTGAAGACCCATTACCTGTAAAATCTGTTCAGGAAGGTATTGCTGTCAAATCGGTCCAATTTTATTTTACCAATGTATCAGACGGACGACTTCAGTGTGTCTATGAATATTGCGACAATGACGGTTCCTGCTATACTCCGGCAGAAAAAGTCGACACTTTCCGGCTGATGTCAGATCACTTCTATGTCTGTTCGCTTGAACTGAACGGAGAAGATCCAAAGGAGTTTTTTACCGGCACAGGGGAGTTTCCCCGGGAATATTTTTTCAGTTATATTCCGGATGACGTCTTAGAATTACTAATAGACGGGCCTGACATGGAAGAAGATGAAAATCACTCTGATTTAAATTCGAATTGGACAACCGGCAAACCCGGCAATGGCACTGTCAATTTCAAAATCAACCATTGTCCTGATAATCTTGTGGAAGGCCTCTGTTATGAAATTTCATTGCCGGTGATTATTGAATCATCCGAAGACTTAAATTAAAAGCTGTTCTTTCTGGTCCTCGTAAATCCCCATGTGAATGGGGCATTAAAGACTTAGTTTTATTTGACTTCAGCTTTTTGAGAGTTTAAATTTGTATACATCACACGAAACTGATGGCAAAAAGAACCCCATAGCCGATATTTATATGAGTGTTCTGATTTAAGAATCGGAGGAAGGTTTTTCCCCATATCCTATTATTACATCATCCGTGACCCGTCTGATCCCCCTTCTTTCAAAAAGCTGTTTGACTTTGTCGTATTCGTGATCTCTTTTCTGCTCGGGGATTTTTGCATACCACCAGTTTGAGGAAACAGCTGCAAAAAAATCACATGCATCCGACGGCGTACTGAAAAGATTTCGCCATATGAATCTATTTGTCTGAATGTCCCGGAATCCGTTGGTTTTCATTAATTTAACAATCTGTCTCTCGGTTCGTGGCCAGAACTCAAACCGATAGCCAAGGACATGTCTTTTATCAAGAGCCCGGATATTAGTGTCAATAGCTTCCCAGTAATGTTCGGGACCGTGAGCACCCAGTGATACCAATCCTCCCGGTTTCAGAATACGATACATCTCGCGGACTGCTTTTTCCTGATCAGGAAATAATCCGAAAGACATCCCGGTTATAACTGCATCAAAACAATTATCCTCAAATGGTAATGATTCTGCATCCAGCTGGCAGAAACTGATGCGGGTTGAATCATAACCAGCCACTCTGGAATTTTCTTCGGCCAGTTTCAGCATATATTCCGAGATATCTCCGCATACTGCTGTCCTGACACCCATCTCCAAAGCGAGAAGTGAAATAATGCCTGACCCACAGCCTATGTCAATTATCTCCTTATCCTTTAAATCCATACCGGAGAGCTGGGCAATGGCTGCCTTCTTCTGATATTCTGCAGCGAGACTGTCATATCTTGTCACATGGTTTGAAAATGCTCCTTCGTAACCCAGTTTTATCCGCTCTTTCATTGCAGTTTTGTTGCCTGAATTGCCGTTCAGAAACGCAATCAGGTTATTGGCATTTACCAGCAACAATACAGGTAATGACAATTTTCCTGTCCAGAAGAGTGATCTCATTTTTATCTGTCTGAAAGATGTGTCAATTGGATGCTTCCCATTCAAAAATAAATGATTGGAGGACGGAAAGCAATTTTATTATGTACTCACCTCCTTCAGGCGGACTGCGTTATCATCCCTGAAGGTTGTCGAAGAGTGACCTGATTACTTCATTTACCAGCGGCATATCTTCCTCCATTGCAGGTGTGCACCCCGACTGCCGGAGAGCATTCTTTGACAGGTCAAAAAGCAATTCTGATCTGAACTCTACTCTGTCAGGCCTGTTCCCCAGCTTCAGTATCTCGCCGAGGATCCTTTCCGGAACCGCCTCATACACTGACGCCAGGTCAGGATCGGGGTGCAACAGATTCATACCTGCTATCATCCCGCTGTTCTTGTCCACCAGCAACAGCATGAAAGGGAAAAATGGCTTCTTTCCCTTCTCCTTCACCGGGGTCGGCACAAGTACCAGCTCTGCCTGAAGTATCATATCCGATGGCTGTAAGTTTGAGACCGATTTAATAGTGTTTATGTTCAATGCAGGCTTGTATGTTGTTTTGTATTTTTCTGCTCCGGGTTCTTCATAGTGGTCCTTCCATTCGGGTTCAGCCGGATTGCCCGACGGAATCCTGAACAGGATCTTTTCTACCTTATACCCGGCTTTGCGCAGTATTCCGGGGTTGCCCCGGGCTGACAACAGGACTGTGATTACCTGATCAAGCAGGACCGGGAGCTCATCCATGACTTCTTTTTCAGGAAATGCGGGGAGAAACCCCGGAATTATCTCTTCAAATCTTGGCCATTTACCCTTTCCCCGGAATGTGACCCCCGATTTTCTGACGGCCTCAAGATTCTCCCTGTCAAGTTCCTCACGGTCAGAGAAGGATAGCAGCAGGTGAGGGACAGTCCTTATGGCTGTCTCAGGAAGGTTGGGTGCATTCTCCTGGATGTTGTAAAATCCGGCAAGTCCTTCATGGCCCTTATATGCTGCTATAGCAGGAAACTCTCCCATGCTTCCCATTACCGAGAGGAACCATGTGACGCCGCTGCCCGGCATCTTTACCCCGAATATGTCCGTTTCAGAAAGTTCCTCCCACGGCTCCAGATCGCATATCAGCTTTGCAGCACGGTAGATCTTGTTAATCTTCTCAAACCCCGGTTCGCCTGTGATGCCCTTTGATTTTTCCTTAATGGTCTGTTCTTTCCTTTTCTTATGTCCGTCAGGTCTCATTACGTCCCTCATCTGTTGCCGGATCATTTTTACCATCTCCCGGGCAAGCCCCGGGTCTACATCTGCCTGTCGTGCAGCTTCTTCTATATCAGGCTCGCGACCTTCATTGATAAGGGGAATAACCACCGACAGGAATTTATTCATATTTTCATTTTCTTCGGCTTCAAGTGGATCCGGATCGCTTCGGAACATGTCCTCATACTCATGCAGGACTATTTTCCTGTTCAGAATTGTTTCTGCTGTTTTGAGCATCTGCAGCCTAACCCGGAGATAGGGTATATCTGGAATATTGTAACCGGTGGCATTGAAATCCCTGATCATTAATTTGAATCCGGATTCAGTAAAAGCCTGAAACAG
>JARGFQ010000020.1 GCA_029210565.1 Bacteroidales bacterium | reverse complement strand
TCCCGATATTCATGTCATCCTGAAAATTGTTGATGACCGGGAGGAGGTGATAATAAATTCCTCTACTTATGGCTTTTTGATGGGCAGCATTACACTAAAATTGTCGCCATCACATGCAATTACCGTGTTAGTTCGAAACACCAGAGGTATTACATTTAACCTTGAACAGGGTTACTTCTCCGGCTTCCGGGTATTCTGAACAAAGAATTTGCCGGGTAAAAGATTTTAAACACCCCCCAACTACAATACCTTATCGCCCCGATACGCCTTGCGGCTATCGGGGCAGGCTCTACGGCCTATTATCGACTCCTGGCTGCCGTCCCGACACTCCTGACTTCATTGGGACAAAGTCGTGTGCGGGATTGACTCTCCACCTGCGGCATAGCCTCAAACTGCGGACTGCCGACTGTGGACTGAAGACCGAGAGGTGCCGTCCCGACGCACTGCGTGGTCGGGATTGAAACTCCTCCGGTTGCGTCGGAGCCTCAAACTGCCGACAGAAGAATGCCGTCCCGACACTCCCGACTTCTTCGGGACAGGTCCGTGTGCGGGATTGGGTCTCCCCCTGCGTCGGAGCCTCAAACTGCGGACTGAGATGCTACTCCCTAATTTTACTATCTTTGCGCCAGACAGAAAGAGCCATGATAACCAATGACCAGCTAAAAGAGCTCACTGAACGCCGGGATGCGTTAAGGAGGTATCTTTGACATCGACGGGAAGAGAGCAGAGATAAAAGAGAAAGAGGAGATGACCCGCGCTCCGGGCTTCTGGGATGACCCCAAAAAGGCCGAGGAACTAATGAGGGAGATATCCTCTGTGAAGAGCTGGACTACCGCCTTTGAAACAGTCGATACCGCCGTTGAGGACCTCCTGGTCCTCTATGACTTCTATAAGGAGGATGAGGTCACCGACAAGGAGTTGGGCCAGCAGTATAACATTGCCCTGGCTGCCGTCGAGAAGCTTGAAGTGCGTAACATGCTCCGCAATGAGGAGGACCGCCTCGGGGCTATGCTCAAGATCAACGCCGGTGCCGGCGGCACAGAGAGCAACGACTGGGCGCAGATGCTCATGCGCATGTACCTCATGTGGGGAGAGAAGAACGGCTACAGGGTCACCGAAGCATACTACCAGGAGGGTGACGAGGCAGGCATAAAGACCGTCACCCTTGAGTTCGAGGGCGACAACGCCTACGGATATCTCAAGAGCGAGAACGGCGTGC
Source organism: Bacteroidales bacterium (assembly GCA_029210565.1). GTDB lineage: Bacteria > Bacteroidota > Bacteroidia > Bacteroidales > VadinHA17 > SR-FBR-E99. The sequence continues at coordinate 34,947 of JARGFQ010000020.1, read as the reverse complement.
ACCGCCTGGTGCGCATATCGCCCTTCAACGCCCAGGGTAAGCGTCAGACGACATTTGCATCGGTATATGTGGCACCGCTGGTGGATGACGAAATAACCGTCGAGATCAACCCTGCTGACATCACCTGGGAGACCTTCCGCTCGTCGGGTGCCGGCGGCCAGAACGTCAACAAGGTGGAGACGGCGGTACGACTCCGCCATGCACCCACAGGGCTGGTGATAGAGAACCAGGAGTCGCGCTCGCAGGGACAGAACAGGGAGAATGCACTGCGTCTCCTCAGGTCGCATCTCTATGAGATGGAGCTGAGGAAGAGACAGGAGGCACAGGCAAAGATTGAAGGGTCGAAGAAAAAGATAGAGTGGGGCTCACAGATAAGATCATATACACTCCACCCCTTTAAGCTGGTGAAGGACCTGCGCACCGGCTTTGAGACCGGCAACGCACAGGCAGTACTCGACGGCGAACTCGATGAGTTCATCAAGTCGTACCTCATGGAGTTCGGTGGCAGCCAGTGATTCCTCATGACAAAAAGCATGATTTAAAAGGCTAATAATCCGTTTATTTACGCCATCAGGAACAAGCATTTCAATGGATAAGAAAGAAAGGTTATTCGGGGATTTTCCGACTGTCACCACAGAAGAGTGGATGGCAAAGATCACTACCGATCTCAAGGGCGGTGACTTCAGGAAGAAACTGGTATGGAAGATGCGTGACGGCATCGAGGTCATGCCCTTCTACAGGCAGGAGGATCTCGACAGCCTCCCGCTCAGCAACCTTCTGCCGGGAGACTTTCCCTTTCTCAGGGGAAACAGGCTCTCTGACAACAGCTGGCTGGTGCGACAGGATATCACCGTCACCGACTATGCAGAGGCCAACGGCAAGGCTCTCGACATACTGATGAAGGGGGTCTCCGCACCCGGCTTCATCATTGATGATCCGCAGTCGGTCAGCGTTGATAACATCACCACACTGCTGAAGGGTATTCACGCGGAGAGTGTGGAGCTCAATTTTATCACCGCCGGCATGGCCAGAGAGCTCATCGCCGCCCTTAAAAAGGTACTCACCGGTATGGGCAGCGACCCCGGCAAGGTGAAGGTCGTCGTCTCGGCCGATCCCCTCGGCAGACTGCTGGCCAATGGCAAGCTGTGTGTCACCGTTGAGGAGGGCCTCGATTACCTCGCTGACCTGGTGAGGGAGAGGGCAGCGCTGCCCGGACTGAAGTGCGTAGAGCCTTCAGGCACCCTCTTCAGCAACGCAGGGGCCGGACCGGTGGCAGAGCTTGCCTACACCCTGTCGCTGGGCAATGAATATATTGCTGCCCTGACATCCCGGGGCATCGATCCCGATATGGCCGCAGGAGCCTTCAGGTTCACCCTCGGCATCGGGCCCGACTTCTTCCCGGAGATAGCCAAACTCCATGCAGCACGACTGCTATGGGCAGTGATTGTCAGAGGTTATAAGCCTGCTTCCGCAGAAGCTTATCTGATGCGTATACACTCCGTTACCGGGAGATGGAACAAGACCCTGTATGACGCATACGTCAACATGCTCCGCACACAGACAGAGGCTATGTCGGCTGTCCTCGGAGGAGCGGATACAATAACCGTGGAGCCTTTTGACACCGTCTTCCGCACTGCCGGGGAGTTCTCGGAGAGGATAGCACGTAACCAGCAGCTGCTGCTGATGGAGGAGTCGCATCTCGACAAGGTGGCGGACCCCGGCGCCGGGTCATACTATCTTGAGGAGCTCACCTCTGCCATTGCTCATGAAGCATGGCGTCTCTTCCTGGAGATAGAGAACGAGGGCGGATTCCTGGCAGCGGCACGGAAAGGACTGATACAGGAGAGGATAAACGCTACCTCAGTCGCACGTGAGGGTGATGTGGCACGCCGGCGCGCCATACTGCTGGGTACGAACCAGTACCCGAACTTCACCGAGCAGCAGGCTCCGCAGCACGAATCGGATAAGCTCTTCCTGTCAGCCGGAACCGCCGGGGATGATGAGGTGACACGCATAGGACCAGTCAGGGGAGCACAGGGGTTCGAAAAGCTGAGGCTGGCCACAGGAAAGGCCGGACACAGGCCGCTGGCCTTCATGCTCACCATTGGTGACCGTGCCATGAGGATGGCCAGGGCACAGTTCTCATCCAACTTCTTCGCCTGTGCAGGATACGAGGTGAGAGACAACAACGGCTTCGGGTCTCCGGAGGAGGGTGTTGCTGCTGCCCTGAAGGCAAAGGCAGACATAGTAGTCATCTGCAGTTCGGATGAGGAGTATGCCACCCTGGTTCCGGAGATAAATACAATGGTTGGCGACAAGGCCCTGGTGGTGGTAGCGGGTAATCCGCCATGCACGGATGACCTCAAAGCACTGGGGGTGGAGCATTTTATCAGCATCCGCTCGAATGTGCTGGAGACGCTGCAGATGTTCAACGGATTACTGGGAATAAACTGACAGGAGATGAGCAACAGACCAAAATATACAGAGCACGATATTGACAGGGTAACGGTGCCCTCACGCAATATCACCGAATGGGAGAGGGAGAACGGCATCACGCCTCTCTGGGATACTCCCGAGCGCATACGTGTGAAGAGCGTATACACACGCGCTGACCTGAGTGAGATGGAGCACCTGAACTACGCTGCCGGAATACCGCCCTACCTGGGAGGCCCATACTCGGCAATGTACGCCATGAAGCCGTGGACCATCAGGCAGTATGCCGGCTTCTCCACCGCTGAGGAGTCGAATGCATTCTACCGCAGGAACCTGGCAGCAGGACAGAAGGGTCTGTCAGTGGCCTTTGACCTGGCAACACACCGCGGATATGATTCGGATCATGAGCGTGTCGTCGGTGACGTGGGCAAAGCCGGAGTGGCGGTGGACTCGGTGCTTGACATGAATATACTCTTCGATCAGATTCCCCTGAACAAGATGTCGGTCTCGATGACGATGAACGGTGCCGTTCTTCCCGTACTGGCTTTTTACATCGTCGCCGGCCTCGAGCAGGGGGCAAAGCTTGAGGAGCTGCAGGGAACTATACAGAATGACATCCTGAAGGAGTTTATGGTGCGTAACACCTACATCTATCCCCCGGCCTTCTCGATGCGCATCATCGCTGACATCTTCAGGTACACCTCGGAGAAGATGCCCAGGTTCAACAGCATCTCGATATCCGGGTATCATATGCAGGAGGCTGGCGCCACAGCTGACATAGAGCTGGCGTACACTCTTGCCGACGGGCTTGAGTACCTGCGTACCGGTGTCAATGCCGGCATGAGTGTTGACGATTTTGCACCCCGTCTCTCGTTCTTCTGGGCCAGCGGGTTGAATTTCTTCATGGAGATAGCCAAGATGAGGGCGGCGCGGATGCTCTGGGCAAAGATCGTCAGCGGCTTCAACCCGAAGAACCCGAAGTCGCTTGCCCTGCGCACACACACCCAGACCTCAGGATGGAGCCTCACCGAGCAGGATCCCTTCAACAATGTGGGACGCACCTGCATCGAGGCCATGGCTGCCGCCCTGGGCCACACGCAGAGCCTGCACACCAACGCCCTCGACGAGGCGATAGCGCTGCCGACAGATTTCTCAGCCAGGATAGCACGCAACACACAGATCTTCCTCCAGGAGGAGACCAGCATATGCAGGGCCGTTGATCCGTGGGCCGGTTCATACTACCTGGAGACACTCACCGACGAGATAGCACATAAGGCATGGGAGCTGATAGAGGAGGTGGAGAGCCTCGGCGGGATGGCCAAGGCCATTGAGTCAGGCATACCCAAGATGAGGATTGAGGAGGCTGCCGCCAGGGCACAGGCCAGGATAGACTCCAGGGCACAGACAATAGTAGGTCTTAACAAGTACAGGCTGGAGAAGGAGGACCCCCTGGAGATACTGGAGGTAGACAACAGCGCCGTCTGTGATTCCCAGATAAAGAGACTGCAGCAGCTCAAGGCCTCACGCAACGAAGAGGAGTGCCGTGCAGCGCTGGAGGCTATCACCAGGGCAGCGGAGACGGGAGAGGACAACCTCCTCGCACTCGCCGTGGAGGCGGCATCAAAGAGGGCCACCCTCGGCGAGATTTCATACGCATGTGAAAAAATAGCAGGAAGGTACAAAGCAGTGATAAGGACAATTTCAGGAGTATATTCGTCGGAGTATAAGTCGGACTCCAACTTCGAAGAGGCAAAGGCCATGGCTGCCGAGTTTGCCTCCAGGGCCGGCAGACAGCCCAGGATCATGATTGCAAAGATGGGGCAGGACGGCCATGACCGGGGTGCCAAGGTGATATCGACAGGCTATGCCGACATCGGCTTTGACGTCGACATCGGGCCTCTGTTCCAGACCCCTGCCGAAGCCGCCCGCCAGGCAGTGGAGAATGATGTCCACCTGCTGGGTGTCTCAAGCCTTGCCGCAGGCCACAAGACCCTGATACCGCAGGTGATAAGCGAACTCAAGAAGCTGGGGCGCGAGGACATACTGGTCATAGCCGGGGGCGTGATACCCCCGCAGGATTACCAGTTCCTGTATGATGCCGGCGTGGCAGCCATCTTCGGTCCCGGCACCTCAGTGTCGAAAACAGCAAAAGAGATATTATCTTTGCTTTTACAGACAGTATGAAAATAATCAGTATCATCACCATCATTGCCGTTCTGGCCGTCGCGGCCGGATGCGGCACATCCCGCAAGCATGCAGCAGGGGCAGGAGAGACTGCCACCGTTGCAGCAAAGGATCAACCCGCTTCGGATGAGGCAGTTCCGGAGACAGCACCGTTTGGCAATGCGGCCCTTGCCGGGAAGGAAGAGGCTGAGAGTGAAGCCGCCACCCATGTGTGGGACTTTCGTGACGCCACTACCTGGCTTTTGGGGGACATTAGCCTGCAGAGGCTTGCAGAACCACCTCACGCATCGTGGTACCTGGAGGGTTACGCCAGCTATAACCCGGACCCTGAATACCTGGAACAGCTCAGGAAGATTGATATCAGCAACCTTACGGTAACCGTGGTACTCGGCACATGGTGCCCCGACAGCCGCAGGGAGGTGCCACGGTTCATGAAACTGGCAGACGTATGGGGCTTCCCGACAGACAGGATACGGTTTATCGGCGTCGACATAAACAAGGTGGCTCCGCTGGATGAATATGCCAGCCTGGGCATAGAGAGAGTCCCTACCTTCATATTTTTTGAAAATAATTCGGAGAGGGGACGCATCATTGAGATCCCGGTATCGTCTTTAGAACAGGATAGCAGAGATATCCTCGAAGGAAAATATGAACCGATAAAATTTTGAACCCATGGAAGAAGAAATAACCAACAAGCAGTCCGGAGTGGGCGTGGGCGCCCTGGTGACAGCCATCATAGCATTTCTGCTGGCAGTAGTGCCATGCCTTGGACTTATCGCAATCATCCCTGCAGTGATAGCCATCGTTCTGGCCATTGTCGGCCTCTCACGGTCGAATGGCAACCAGGGAATGCTGGTGGGAGGACTGGTCGTGGGGGTAATCGCCCTCATGATCTCTGTGTCGCAGAGCTTTGTGATAGGCAAGATCGCCAATAACTCAGGCAAATGGTCTAACGATATCGAGAAGGTGATCAGGGATGTCACTGACGATATCCAGAAGGAGTTCGGCGATAATGAGATCACCATCCGTATCAATAATGACGACGAGACTGTGGAGATCAAGGCTTCTGCCAAGAAGGATGAGCTTAAGGACAGGCTTGAGGAGCTTGAGGGCACGACCGACACCGTGAAGACCGAAGCGGAAAAGGAACCGCTGAAGGAAGAAGAGCAAAAGTGAAGCTGTCGTCTTCCCGGAGAGCTTATTTTGCTGTAAACGCGATATTTGCCGGAGTGATCCTGTTAATCATGGGTTACTCCGTTTTTTATTCCCCAGACACCGGTCAGTACCCTGTCGCCTGCATTCATGAGAAGATTACGGGGGAGCCATGTCCTTCATGCGGACTCTCGCATGCGTTCTCACTTATAGTAAGGGGGCGAATCTCCGAGGCGATGGAGTGGAACAGCGTCTCACTGAGGGTCTTTCTTTTTTTTGTCGTTCAGCTTGTTATGCGCGCCGGGCTGGGGGCGTGGATACTGCTGGCCGGCAGGGGTTCAGTGGAGACTGCAGGTTCCGTGCGGGCACCGGAGACAGGAACGGCATCCGAAAATGGATATTTGTCGGGTCTGAGGCATGTTACGGTCGCTGATGCGGTCATCTCATCAGCAATGACCCTCTATGCATTCTACCCTTTCCTGAGGGCACTCTGGATATCACTCTTCTGAGCATCAGTTTTTGAAGTGAGGCTGTTACTTGTATCTGTCTCTCCCTCCACTAACCCTCAGTCGTCGAAAAGTGCGTTTATCACCCTGTAGACAAGTTCACTCTCAAACCCCCTGCCCAGGGCGTGTCTAAGGAGCTTGCCCTTAAGATCATACCTGTTCTTTGCCCGGATCTTACTGCGCTGATCTTCGACCGTCTTTCGCAGCAGGGCCATATATTCCTCATCATCAATGGCTTCCAGTCCTGATGCGATTGCCTCTGGAGCTACCTTTTTATTCCGCAGTCCCATGGTGATCTTCACCCTTCCCCAATGGCTGTGCCTGAAGTGATCCAGTACAAAAGCCCTGCTGTACCTCTGCTCGTCTATGAATTTCTCATCCAGCAGCTTTTTAATGATCTGCTCCTTCACGTTCTGATCCTCTGCTCCCCACCGGTCGAGCATCGACCTGATGTCGCTGATGCAGTATTCCCTGCCCGAGCAGGCCTTCATGGCCTTCTGAAGCAACTCCACCCTGTCAAGTTTGTCGTCCATGTCTCACAGCTTTGATAAACCGCTCTTTCCCCCTGATATCCTTTATGATGTTTATGTTCTCAAAAATATTAGCGTGCAGTAGTGAGGCCGTCTCCGCCGCCAGCTGCTCATTGATCTCCAGCCACAGCACTCCTCCGGGTTCAAGGCGGGCATCAGCTATGGCGGCTATGGCCCGGTAGTAGAGCAGCGGGTCGTTGTCAGTCACGAACAGGGCCTCATGAGGCTCATGCTCCGTGACATTGCGGTGCATGTCACTCATCTCACTCATCCTGACATATGGCGGGTTGCTGACGATTATATCGCTCACCGGCACTGTTTCGGGTGCCTGGCTCAGGATGTCAGCAGCGATCAGCTGTGCGGAGGTGCCGGTGAGTTGTATGTTGCGCGCTGCTGCCCGCAGTGCCGCGGGAGCGTTCTCGGCAGCCACCACCGTTGCCTCCGGGAAGGCAGCCGACAGTGCAATGGCTATGCACCCCGATCCGGTGCATAGGTCGGTGACGGTACCGGTGTAACCACGATTATCCGCTATAATCATCGCAGTCATCTCCTCGGTCTCAGGCCTGGGTATCAGCACTCCGCTCCCGACCTCTATCCTCTGTCCGCAGAAGAGGGTATAGCCCAGGATATACTGCAGCGGTTCGCCGTCAGCTGCCCTGGCGGCGGCAGCAAGGATTCTCTCCAGCTGCTCCTTTTCCACCGGGCGGTCGCCGAAGGCCAGCTGTGTACCCCTGTTCATCCCGGTGTATTCCAGTATGATGGAGGAGGCCAGGGCCGCAGCCTCCTCCGGGGGCCACAGGCGGCCAAGCATTAGTGAAAGATGGCGCTGAATGTCGCTTATTGTTTGTAACTTTTCGGCCATGAACCAAAGATAGGCATTTGCTCTCATGACACACACCGATGACCTGGCCAGCATGCGCCGTTGTCTTGACCTGGCACGCAATGCAGAGGGAGCCACAGCTCCCAATCCCATGGTGGGTGCGGTGATAGTGCATAAGGGCGTAATCATCGGCGAGGGATACCACCTGAAGGCAGGCACCCCGCATGCCGAGGTACATGCCCTGAATGCCGTGATCGACAGGACGCTGTTGCCACAATCGGTCATGTATGTAAGCCTGGAACCCTGTTCGCATCACGGACGGACCCCGCCGTGTGCCGATCTGATCATCAGCAGCGGCATCCGCAAGGTGGTGGTGGGCGCCGTGGACACCAGCCTCAAGGTGGCCGGCAGGGGCATAGCAAGGTTAAGGGATGCAGGCGTGGAGGTGGTGACGGGAGTGGCAGAGCAGGAGTGCCGTATGATCAACAGGAGGTTTTTTTCGTGGCATGAGAGCGCGCGCCCTTATGTGATACTCAAGTGGGCCCGCAGTGCCGACGGCTTCATCGACCTGGTGCGCAGCGCCGATGACCCCGTGGAGCCTCACTGGATTACCGGCATGACGGAACGGATACTGGTGCACCGCTGGCGCGCGACTGAAGATGCCATACTCGCCGGGGGAGCCACGATACGTGCCGACAACCCGTCGCTCGACGTACGCTTATGGACAGGGAAGAACCCTCTCAGGGTGATAGTCAGCCGCAGCGGCAACATTGACCCGCACTCAAAAGTCTTCGACGGAACGAAGGAGACACTGCTCTTCACCTGCAATGAGACCATCAGTCTGCCCGGTGTACAGATAATCAGACTGACGGGTAAGAACGATTTTGTAAATGAGATACTCCGTACACTCCACTCTATGGGAGTGCAGTCGCTCTTCGTAGAGGGCGGAGCCTTCATGATAAGAAGCTTCATCGAGGCCGGAGCCTGGGATGAGGCCAGGCGTTTCACAGGCATGATGAACTTCGGCAGCGGAGTGCCGGACCCCTTCCCCGGCATGGTACCCGGAAAATCAATCCAATTTGAGAAAAGTAAACTGGAAATAACGTATCATTTTGACGGGAACTCCGTATAACTCTACTGTTAGTAACTGCTATTACTTTGTTAATAAATTATAATTCGTATTTTTGAGACCCAATCTTAAAAAGGATCTAATATCATGAAACGAGGATTCTCAATTCTTGTAATGGTTCTTTTAGTTACCGTTATTGATCTGAGCGGACAGACGGCGCGCAAATACATCAAGGCCGGAGACGAGTTTGTACGTAGCGGTATGTTCGAGGATGCCATTGACCAGTTTTCGCGGGCCATAGATGAGGCGCCCGCCTCTGCCGACGGATATGTCAAAAGAGCGATGGCCTACGAGCTGACAGGCGATTACGGCCTGGCATATGACGATTACAAGAGAGCCGGCAATTTCAAATCCGGCGATACCGGAATACTGTATAACCTCGCACGCATGTGCAACAGGCTCGGGGCAGAAGAGAAGACCACCCCGGACGAGAGGAACAGGTTCTATTCGGAAGCGGTGGAACTGTTGCAGAGAGCCATCAGTGTTGAGTACCGCAACGGCAAGCTCTACACGGAGAAGGTTGTATCACTGATAGGCATGGAACTGTGGGACCAGGCTCTGGGAGCCTCCGACACTGCCCTGCAGATGAGAGACGATGCCCTGAACTACTATTACCAGGGAATCATCTACCAGAGGAAGAACGATTACAACACTGCCAGGCGGCAGCTTGAAAAGGCTGTGACTAAGGACAAATCGTTTACCGAAGCCCGCCTGGAGCTGGCCAGGGTGCTCATCAGTCAGGGCGACGTGAACAGTGCGCTGGGCCAATGCAACATGGTTATGAAGCAGGATGACAGGAATGTTGATGCCTACCTGACCAGGGCACTGGCCTATGAAGCCAAGCTCGATTATCCGGCAGCAATCAACGATGCCTCCACAGCTATACTTCTCGAACCGGCAACAGCCGCACACTATGTTAGCAGGGGCACCTTCTACCAGAAGTTTAACCAGCATCTTGCCGCGGTGAACGATTTCACCAAGGCGCTGGCCATTGACCCGTATATGACAGAGACATACCTGCTGCGCGCCAAGTCATATGAGGAGATGAACGACTTCGAAAAGGCCGGCAACGACTATTCGCGGGTCATCACCATGAATGACAGCAATTCTTCAGCAAAGCAGATGCTTAAGGAGGCCAATGAGAGGCTCTACGCCATCAACCGCGAGACCAACAGTCCCGAGATCATGATAGAGTCACCCACCATCATATCAGGACGTGAGATAGAGGTCGGTCTCGACAGGGAGACCGTGCTCATTACAGGCAAGATAACAGACAAGAGCATGCTGGCAGAGTTTTCCATCAACAGCCAGCCGGTAGCTTTCGAGGGCAATGGCACCATACCGTTTTCAGCGGAGGTTGAGATATCCGAAGATGAGATGGTTCGGATCGTTGCCCGCGACATCTATGACAACGAGAGTGCACTGTCCTACCGTGTCAGGCGCACGGAGGTGGATCCTCCGGAGATAGAGATACTTGCGCCGTACCTGGCAGGAGAGAACATGCTGGTGATAGACAGCATCGCCACCCGCATCGACATAGAGGGTAAGATACTTGACCAGAACATGATCAAGTCGGTCATGATCGAAAACATCAGCGCCCAGTTCTCACATGACAACCTTAACCCCGAGTTCATCGCCAAGGGGGTAGATATCAGGAACAACGACAAGATCACCATCCTTGTGGAAGACAAGTACGGCAACAGGACCATTAAAGATTTCGCCCTCAATCGGAACGGCACCACCATCTCCGAGTCGAACCCGATGGGAAATACGCTTGTGGTCTTTATTGAGAACAGCGATTACAAAAACTTTGCTGAGCTGCAGGGACCGCCCAGGGATGCAAGCCTTGTCAGCTCCGTGCTGGAAGGCGATTACCAGGTGCTTCCCGTGCGCAGACTCAGGAACCAGACCAAGCAGCAGATGGAGAAGTTTTTCTCCATCGACCTGCGTGATGAGGTCAGGGCCAGGAAGATCAAGTCGCTGGTGATATGGTTCGCCGGGCACGGCAAGTTCATCAACGATGTTGGTTACTGGATACCTGTTGACGCCCGCCGCGATGAGGAGTTCACCTATTACAGCCTCAACACTCTCAGGGCTTCCATGGAGACCTACATGAACTACCTGACACATGTTCTTGTGATCACCGACGCCTGTGAGTCGGGCCCCAGCTTTTACCAGGCCATGAGATCTGACATTAAGCCCCGCAACTGTTCCGACTGGAGGGCTACACAGTTCAAGTCGAGCCAGGTATTTTCATCGGCCGGTTATGAGCTGGCGGTTGACGACTCCCAGTTCACCCGTACCTTCATGAACACTCTCAGGGGTAACCCCAACACCTGCATCTCCATCGAAGAGATAGTGATGCAGGTTACGAAAGCCGTCTCCCAAAACAATCAGCAGAAGCCCAAATTCGGAAAAATTACCGGCCTGAAAGATGAAGATGGCACCTTCTTCTTTGTAAAGAGATAGCCTGATGTACCTGAGAAGCGGTTATTACGGGAACTCCCTCTCTCTCCTCTCGGCGTGCCTGCTTCTTATATCCTTGCTGTGGCCCTTCAGTGCATCGGGGCAGCATTACTATTTCGAACATTACAGCTCCAAGGAGGGGCTGAGCGCTTCCAAAGTATACACTGTCATTCAGGATGCCAATGACTTCATATGGCTTGGCACAGGCAGCGGGGTGACAAGGTTCGACGGACTGAGGTTCGAGAACTTCTCCACCTCTGACAGCCTTGCACCGGGAGGGGTGAAGAGTATCTTCGAGGACAGCCGAGGACGGTTATGGCTTGGCCATATCGGAGGAGGAATGTCGGTCCTTGAAGACAATATCTTCAGACGGGTGAGCTTTTCTCCTTCTCTCTTCATCGGGGTTGACTCTGCCCGTATCACCGACCCGCTGATCCCGGTGATGAGTCTCACGGGAGATGTTACCGCGATTGTTGAATATGAGGGTTCCCTATGGGTGGCCACATCCCTGGGAGGAACATTGCGTCTTGAGATACCTGAAAACGGCGATGTGGTGATGACCGGACAGCAGTATATGGGGAGGCAGGGACTGAGCAATGATGCCTTCGGCCTCTTCAGTGACAGCCGAGGGAGCCTCTACTGCATCACTGACATCGGGATCAAAAAGTACGATCATGCCAGCGACAGGTTCATTCCCTTTCATCCGGAGGGACTGACAAAGTATTTTCTGACAACCACCATCTTTGAAGACTCGCGGAACAACATGTGGTTTGGTACCTTCAACGGGGGGCTCTACCGGCTGGACAGCGATACGGGTGAGATGGGTTTCTACGATACGCGTAACGGTCTGTGGGGTAACTTCGTGACCTACATCACTGAAGACTACCGGGGCAACATATGGGTTTCATCAATGGAGGACTGGGAGAGCAGGGGCGGGATCACGGTATTCACTCCTGAAGGCACCAGGGTCTTCAACAGCACCAACGGGCTCATGGCGCGGCATATACTATGCATGATCGAAGACAGGGAGAGGAACATTCTGATAGCAGACAGGGATGCCGGTTTCTTTATCTACAAGGGTGATCACTTTTCTTCGTTCCCTGCACCTGAGTTTCTTCCTTCAAATGATGTCTATAGCCTTGCCCAGGATACCACCGGTCGCTATTGGTTCGGCACGAGCAAGGGACTCTCACTGTATGACCCGGAGAATGATGGAAAGGATCGTGTCATGCTCAGCGGCTTCCCCTCAGCCCTTGACGAGGCGCATATAAACATCGTAAGTCCTGACGCCTATGGCAATGTATGGATCGTCACCTCCGGCGATGAGGTCTTCAGGTATGATCTCCGGGAGAAGACCTACAGGTATGACCTCGATCTCAACGCCAGCCTGCGTTCTCTGAGGATAGCCGCGCTGGCTGCCGACAACAGTCACAACATCTGGCTGGGTACTGACCGTGCCCTTATCTCGTGGGATGAAAAGAGGAAGCAGGTCACTACCTACACTCAGATCAACGGGCTGACGGGCAATAACATCACCTCCCTCTTCTGTGACAGCCGGGGGGTGATGTGGATAGGCACCGAAGAGCGTAACGGCCTGACAAAACACATACCCGGCAGCGCGATCTTCACTGCCGTTGACTTCGGTTCCGATGTCAGGCCTACGGCTATCAGTGAGACTGCTGACGGTACACTGTGGGTAGGGACCATAGACGGGCTATACGGACTAAGAAATGATACGGTATGGAAGAAGCTTACCGAGGCTGACGGGCTGCTGATGAACTCTGTCAACCTGCTGCAGCCTGACACTGACTGCAACCTTTATGTAGGCACCAACCTCGGGCTTAACAGGTACGACTGCACCACCGGACGTATCTCTTCATTCACGGAGAAGAGCGGCTTCACCGGGATAGAGACCAGGCCTGGCGCCTCCTTCGCCGACGACAGGGGTGATCTGTGGTTTGGCACGGCCAACGGAGCCATCAGGCTCAACCCCGCACTGATGCCTCCTGTGGTGACCGAGCCGGCGACACATATCTGGAGGACGCTTGTCAACTATGAGACCTTTCCGATGCATAACGGCATCCGCCTCTCGCATACGCAAAACAGGATCATCTTCGACTTCCTCAGTATCTGCCTGGTGAATCCGGAGACCGTCAGATACCAGTTCATGCTTGAGGGTGCCGATGGAGAGTGGGTTACCACCGACCAGACGCGTGCCATGTACTCCTCCCTCAGTCCCGGGAGGTATGTCTTCAGGGTGAGGGCATCCAACAACTACGGATACTGGAACGACGAGCCGGTAGAGCTGGCCTTCTCCATCAAGGGCCCTGTCTACCAGACCGCATGGTTCCTAATACTCTGTATCACTGCCCTTCTGAGCGCAATATACATATTCATAAACTGGAGGGAAAGTGCTCTCCGCAATGAGAAGGAGTTGCTGGAGCAGAAGGTCGACGAGCGGACAGCCGAGGTGGTGACAAAAAGCATCGAGCTCGAGGAGAGGAACAGGGACACCACCGCCAGTATCAGGTATGCCGAGCGGATCCAGGCAGCCATGCTCCCGCCGGAGAACTTCTTCAATGACACCTTCGTGCTCTTCATGCCCAGAGATATCGTCAGCGGCGATTTTTACTGGATGTATGACAGCGGGTTCAAACAGTATATTGCTGCTGTGGACTGCACCGGGCACGGCGTCCCCGGAGCCTTCATGTCAATAATAGGCCATAACTCCCTTAACAAGATCGTCAGGGAGAGCGGCATCACCAAACCGTCAGAGATACTTGACCGCCTCAACACTGAGGTGGTACATGCACTGCTCCAGAGGAGCGAGAAGGCAGTACGTGACGGCATGGACATATCCGTGATCTCATATGACATACTTGACCATTATGTCGAGTATGCAGGTGCATACCAGCCCCTGTACCATGTAAGGGACGGGCGGGTTTCCATAATCAGGGCTGACCGGTTCCCGATAGGCATGATCGACGGCCAGGCCAGGAAGGTTTTTACTAACCACAGGCTGGATGTCATGAAGGGCGACATGCTGTATATCTTCACCGACGGTTTTGCCGATCAGTTCGGGGGCCCCGGGGAGAAGAAGTTCAAGACGGTAAACATACGGTCGTTGCTGACAGAGATATATATGCTCCCCGTTGATGAGCAGAAGAGGCTTCTTGAGAAGGCCATCAGGGACTGGATGGGAGATTCTTCCCAGATAGACGATATCCTGTTCATAGGAACGAGGATACCGTAATTAACTGTACCCGCGATAAGCCTCGGACTATTCCTCAGTTACTGGTTGGAAGTTAGGGGTCAGGACTAAATTTTGGCGATCACCTTCGGGTCAGCATGCCATCCGGTATAGTTCAGGATGGCCGGCACCACCTCCTCGGCCGTGGTGACGATCTGCCATATGTCCTTGTGCTCCAGCCTAATGAAGTTACCCCTGAACATGTAATCGAAGAACTCTATAAGATGGTCATAGAAGCCGTTGACGTTAACAATGATAATAGGTTTGTTGAACTGCCCCAGCTGCTTCAGGGTGATCACCTCTGTCAGCTCCTCCAGTGTTCCCACGCCACCGGGCAGAGCAACTGCGGCATCAGACATCGCGAAGATCGTCTTTTTCCTCTCTGACATATCGGCAGTAACGATCATGTCACTGACACCGGCATGTCCCCATCCTTCATCTATCATGAATTCAGGGATTACGCCCGTGATCTTGCCGCCGGCAGCAAGCATGTTGTCTGCGAGGATGCCCATGAGGCCTATGCCGCCTCCGCCAAAGACGGCATGAACACCCTCACGGGCAAATGCGGTACCGAGTTCACCGGCGGCCTGCAGGTATGCATTGTCAATACGGCTGCTCGATGCCGCGAAAACACAGACTCTCATGAGTGATCAGAGAAGAGGGGTGAGCTTGGCCTCAAAAGCCGATTTGGCGGCAGCCCCTACCTGCTTGTCAACAACCTCACCGCCCTTGAAATAGAGCACCGTGGGGATGTTTCTGATGCCAAACCTTCTTGCAATATCAGGAGAGCTGTCAACATCACACTTAACGACAAGCGCCCTGTCCTTGTATGCTTCGCCTATCTGCTCAATATACGGGGCTATCATCCTGCAGGGACCGCACCACTCTGCCCAGAAATCTACAATCACCGGTTTGTCTGACTTAAGAACAACCTCATCAAAATTATTGTCGTTAACTTGTTGTGCCATAATATTATATCATTTTTTGTTTGTATCTCGTTCCGAGTTCGCAAATATATCTAATTTACTTTAAAATCAAGCTCCGGGTTATCTTCAATCCATCCGATCAGCTCATCGGTGATGCCTGCCTTGATGCTTCGCGAGAACAGGGGAACGGTTATCTTGTCGTCATGATCTATCAACAGGAATTTAAGTGTTTTGTTTCCCGGGTTGTCGCTGATGAGTGACTTGAGGTTCTTTATGAACTCCGTGTTGACGAGCTCTGCCTTCAGTTTTATGGTGATGGAGTTGATCAGCTCATCCCTCACGGTGGATAGAAGAAATATCTCCCGGATCTTGAACTCGAGCTCATCTGGGTTATAGTGCCTTCCCTGCACTCTGCCTTTGACAAGAAGCTGGTAGTCAGTGTTAAAGAAGTTGCTGAACGAGACATATTCCTTATCAAAGAGAAGGAAGGAAAATGAATCAGTGTAATCCTGAAGCGTGAAACCGCCAAAGGGTTTGCCATTTTTTGTAACGCCGTTTCTTGTTTCGGTGACGATCCCTGCCACAGTGACATCGCGATTGGCAAATTCCTTGAGGTTCTGCAGGTCAGCAAGGGTGGCATTGCAGAATGTATTGATCTCAAGACGGTAATCGTCGAGGGGGTGTGACGAGAGGTATATTCCGATAACCTGCTTCTCCTTGTTGAGCTTCTCCAGCTTCGACCAGTCGGCACACGGTGCCGGTTCAGGCTTCACCAGCTCAAATCCTGCCGTCTCTCCGAAGAGCGACTGCTGGCTGCTGTTGCGTATGGTTTTCACGTTTGTGCCGTAGCGTATCAGGCTCTCAAGGAAGCTGATACCCTTACTGTCTGCCGAGAAGTACTGCGCCCGTGTGATGCCCGGCAGGCCGTCGAGGGCTCCTGATACCACCATGGCCTCCAGCATCTTCTTGTTGACGGTGTTCAGGTTGACCCGTTCGACAAGGTCATATATATCACTGTAGGAGCCGTTATTCTCCCTCTCTTCCACCAGGTGCAGGACGGCGTTTTCACCGACACCCTTTATGGCACCCAGGCCAAACCTGATGTTGCCCTTGCGGTTGACGGTGAATTTCAGGAGGCTCTCGTTCACATCGGGGCCCAGCACCTCGATACCCATCCGCTTTGTCTCCTCCATCATCACGGTGATCTTCTTGATGTCACTGATATTACGGCTGAGTACTGCGGCCATGAACTCCGCGGGGTAGTTGGCTTTCAGGTATCCGGTCTGGTAGGCTATCAGGGCATAGCATGTGGAGTGCGACTTGTTGAAGGCATACTCGGCAAACGACTCCCAGTCGGACCATATCTTGTTGATGGTGTTCTGATCATAGCCGTTTCTGTGACAACCCTCAATGAACTCAATCTTCATCTGGTCCATGATGTTCCTCTTCTTCTTTCCCATGGCCTTGCGGAGCGAGTCGGCCTGTCCCTTGGAGAACCCCCCGAGTTCCTGCGAGAGGAGCATCACCTGCTCCTGGTAGACGGTGATGCCGTAGGTCTCCTTCAGGTACTTCTCCATGGCAGGCACCTCAAAACTGATCTTCTCCCTGCCGTGTTTGCGCCGTATGAACTGAGGGATATAATCCATGGGTCCGGGCCTGTAGAGGGCGTTCATGGCTATCAGGTCGCCGAACTGGTTGGGCTTGAGCTCGCGCAGGTATCTCTTCATCCCTACGGATTCAAACTGAAAGACGCCGGTTGTCTCGCCGTTGCTGAAGAGCTCATAGGTGGCCTTGTCTTCGAGCGACAGTGACGGGAGGTCTATGGTGATGCCCTTTGACTTGCGCACATTCTCTACGGCATCCTTGAGGATCGACAGTGTCTTCAGGCCAAGGAAATCCATCTTCAGCAGGCCTACCGACTCCACGTAATTTCCTTCATACTGAGTGACGTAGAGCTCGGCATCCTTGGCTGTGCAGATGGGGATATGCTCGCACAGGTCATCCTTGCTGATGATGATGCCGCAGGCATGAACACCGGTCTGTCTGACGCTGCCCTCGAGCACCTCGGCATATTTGAGCGTCTGTGCTACCAGCATCTCTTTGGAGTTCCTCTCCTTCAGTAGCTCGGGCACCTCCTCATATGCTGTTGCGAGGGTCATGCCGGGTCTGTCGGGAACGAGCTTCGTCAGCCTGATGGCTTCGGGCAGCGGCAGCTTCTGAACCCTGGCCACGTCCCTGATGGCCATCTTGGCTGCCATGGTACCGAAGGTGATGATGTGGGCCACACGGTTGTGACCATATTTGTCGACTACATATTTCAGCACCTTCTCCCGGCCGTCCTCGTCGAAGTCGATGTCGATATCGGGCATCGAGATGCGGTCGGGATTGAGAAATCTCTCGAACAGCAGGTTGTATTTGATCGGGTCGATGTCGGTTATCTTCAGGCAGTAAGCGACAGTGCTGCCGGCGGCAGAGCCTCGCCCGGGTCCAACCCACACACCCATCTCGCGTGCTGCCCTGAGGAAGTCCTGCACTATCAGGAAGTATCCCGGGAAGCCCATGTTCTTTATCACCGACAGCTCAAAATCGATCCTGGTCTGCAGCTCCGGGGAGATATCACCCCAGCGCCCGGCAGCGCCCTGCAGCGTCAGGTGGCGCAGGTAGGCATCCTTGTCCGGGAACTCTTCGGGGATGGCAAAGTCAGGCATGATGGGGTCGCTGGAGAGAGAGTAGTACTCAACCTTGTAGGCAATTTCCCGGGTGTTTGTCACTGCCTCAGGCATATCCCTGAAGATCTCCAGCATCTCCTCCTCGCTCTTGAGGTATTCCTGCTTGGTGTACCGTAGACGTTTGGGATCGTCGATATCCTTGCCGGTATTGAGGCAGATGAGCCTGTCGTGCGCCTCGGCCTCATCCTCCATGATGAAGTGAACGTCATTTGAGGCAATGATCTTCACATTGTGCTTTGCCGCCAGCTCACGGTAGGCTGCAATGACTCTCTGCTGCTCCGGGAAGACGGTGGTGTCTGCCGTCGGGTCAGAGGTCTCATGACGCTGTACCTCGAGATAGTAATCGTCGCCGAATATCTCCTTGTATGACAGGATAGCCTCCTCGGCACCCTTCATGTTTCCCGAGAGTATCTCCTGGGCCGCTTCGCCGGCGATGCAGGCGGATGAGACTATCAGTCCCTCACTGTGCTCACGGAGAAGCTGCTTGTCGATGCGGGGCTTGTAGTAGAAGCCCCTGATCCATGCCTCGGAGACAAGCTTCACCAGGTTATGATAGCCTGTGAGGTTTTTGGCAAGCAGTATCAGGTGATCGCCGGAGCGGTCCTCGACGGACGTCTTGTCTTCCAGATTGGTGCGTGCCACATAGATCTCGCACCCGATGATCGGTTTGATGGAGGCCGCCGTGGCCGCATCATGAAACTCCTTTACGCCGAACATGTTTCCGTGATCGGTGATGGCCAGGGCATCCATGCCCAGGTCGCCAGCTCTCCTGACAAGCGACTTTACTCCTGATGCCCCGTCAAGAATGGAATATTGTGTATGTACGTGTAAATGAACAAATGAAGACATTTTATCGGGATTTTGACCTGTGCCGGTGGCTGGAAACAAAAATATCAAAAAGGTCATTGCCCGGCCAATTTATTTATTAACATGACGGCAGCTGATATTTTTTGTAAGCTCGATATATTGTAATATATTTGCACCCTCATAAAAAACAGGTATCAATTAAACCGAAAATTTTAAATGTCAGTAAAAATCAGATTAGCTAGGAAGGGCCGCAAAAAGCAGGCCTACTACCACGTGGTGGTAGCGGATAGCAGTGCGCCACGTGATGGCAGATTTATTGAAAAGATCGGAATGTACAATCCTCTCACTAACCCGGCAACGATAGAGATCGATTTCGGCAAGGCGCTGGATTGGCTCCAGAAGGGTGCCCAGCCCACAGAGACCTGCAGGGCAATCCTCAGGTACAAGGGTGTCATGATGAAGAAGCACCTGCTTGAAGGAGTAAAGAAGGGTGCCTTTGACGAGGCCGAGGCTGACCGCCGTTTCAATGAGTGGCTGAAGTTCAAGGAGGAGCAGATCGAGACCAAGAAGACAGGCATCGAGAAGATTGGCGAGGAGACACGTCAGAAGAGGCTTGAGGCTGAGACTGCGATCAAGGAAGCCAGGGCTGCTGAATATACCAAAAAGCTCGCTGCACTTGCCGCTGAGGCCGAGGCTGCCGCCAGAGCTGCCGAGGGAGGTGAGGCACCAGCAGAGGAGCCCGTGGCAGAAGCTGCCGACGAAACCGAAGTCACTGAAGCTGTAGCTGAAGAGACCGCTGTTGAAGAAGCAGCCCCGGAAGAGGAGGCAACAGATGAGGTGACCGCTGAAGAAGCGCCGGCCGAAGCAGCAGCAGAGGCAGAAGAGGTCGCAGCTGAAGCAGCTCCTGAAGAAGAGGCATCTCCTGCTGATGAAGCTGCCGCCACAGAGGCGGCCCCTGCAGTAAAGGCCACAGCCGAAGAAACTGCCGCAGCACCGGCAGAAGAAGCAGAGGCACCAGCCGCCCCGGAGGCAGAGGAGACTGCCGCAGCACCGGCAGAAGAGGCAGAGCCCCCCGCCGATGAGGAAGGAGAAGAGAGTGCCGAAGAGACTGAGAAGCCTGAATAAAGCGCTTCTCTCCCCCGACCCCCGACAGTGAAAACCGTTGGCAGAATAACAAAGACCTACGGCTATGAAGGAGCCGTGGTGGTGAGGATGCAGGGCGGCATCACAGGGGAACCGAAACAGGGTGAACCAGTATTCGTCGTTACAGACGGGATACCGGTTCCCTTTTTTGTCAGGGAGGCTTTCTGCCCTGCACCCGATACACTTATTATTTTTTTCGACGATTACCTGACTGCAGAATCAGTCGTCTCCCTCAAGGGTTGTGATCTTATCATCGCCGGTGAGACGGGAGAGAGTGATGAGTTACAGGAGCTGGCAGGATTTACCCTTACCGACACCGTCAGCGGCTTTAACGGCAGGGTTATCTCCGTCAAACGGAACCCCGGACAGCTGCTTGCCGAGGTAGCCTCCCCGGCAGGGGTGATACTCGTTCCCCTGCACCCCGACCTGATCATCTCGGTGGACAGAAGGAGAAAAATCATAGAGATGTCTCTTCCTGAAGGACTGACCAGTCTGAACGACTAATTCATCTTTTTCACTGTTATCATGCAGCACTGTAACCGCGGTGCCGTCTTTAATCTGTTAACCGATAGTTTGAAAATGGTTCAGTCATGAAACTTGCATGAGCAAGAGCTCACAACAGGTTTGATTATTTGATCTCATGGAAGTTCTATTCGACCAATAAAATAAAAATAAAATCGAATGAAAAAATCAATCCTTTTTGCAGTTCTTCTGGTCGTTGCGGCCCAGGTATCACAGGCACAGGATACGTACAGGGAAACAAGAAATGTCTCCGGTTTCAGCGAGGTGGCCTTCGCTGTGTCTGGAGAAGTGTTAATTGACATCGGGGATGAGTACAGCGTTGTCCTTGAGGGCGACAGGGAATATATCCATGAGATAGATACGAGGGTCTACGGGGATGAGCTCAGGATCAAGAGGGACAAATGGTTTGATTCCGGGAACAAAAAGGTCGTTGTGCGTATCACCATGCCAAAGCTTAAGGGTATCGGTGTGTCAGGATCCGGGAAGGTCACAGTCAATGACCCTCTCAGGGGGGGAGACCTGGACATCGGTATCAGCGGAAGCGGAAAAGCATTTCTTAAAGAAGTAGCATTGCAGGAGACAGAGTGCTCCATCTCAGGATCAGGCAGCCTCATCATTGCCGGAAGCGGCACCATAGAAAGCCTTGAGATAAATATTTCAGGTTCGGGTGACTATTTTGGAGAGGCCACCAGGGTGGGAACGCTGGAGGCAAATATTTCCGGCAGCGGCAGCTGCGTCTGTTATGTTACGGAGATGCTCAGGGCTTCTATCTCCGGCAGCGGGAGCATCATCTATTCGGGCAACCCGAAGATTGATGCAGCCGTATCCGGCTCCGGCAAGGTGCGGACGAAATAGTCAGTCGCGCAATATCTTAACGACTCCGTTCCCGGACACTTTGATGACCGAAGAGGCCTCTGTGCTGCTTCGGTCATCCTGTCTCCAGAGACATACATAATCGGCAGTGCTTTTGATCTCCCCGGCTATCTCATCAAAAAAGGCCGGGGCGGGAGTGCCGCTGACGTTGGCGGAGGTAGATACAAGGGGCTTGCGGAAAGCAGTGATCAGGTCATCGCAGAAAGGATCGCTGCAGAGTCTCACTGCCAGTGACCCGTCATCGGCCGCCACACCGTCAGCCACTCCCCGCCCGCTGTCGTAGATGACGGTCAGGGGAGACTCGCTCCATTCGGCCATCTGCAGGGCCACATCAGGGGGATCAACAACATAACGTGTCAGCATCGCCAGTGAATTGACAAGAATGATCATACCCTTTTTATCAATCCTCTGCTTGATCTCACCGATCCTTCTCACTGCCTCACCGTTTGCAGGATCGCACCCCAATCCCCATACAGTGTCAGTAGGATAAAGTATAACCCCGCCGTCGCGCAACACCCTCAGGGCATTCCTGATATCATCTTCGTATTCCTTTTCCATGATGAAATATTTTTTCCGGTTTGGCCGGGATAATTGTCGCCGCTGCTCTCCGTTGGCCTTGTGCCGCTCATTTACGGCGGCAAAAGTTAAAAAACAATAATAGCTGTTATTTGGTATATATACTTTAATACATAAGTATAATTTTGAACCAAAGCTAAAACAACCGCCATGATAAAGGAAATTCTTCTCACCGCCATCATCATCGTATCGGCTCTGGCTGTCGGAGCTCAGGACACCCCGGGATACCAGCTTCCTCCCGCGGAGATAGTCTCAATAGTTGACGCACCGCAGACACCCGGCGTCCTTGTCAGTCGTGACAATAAAAGCATTCTCCTGCTTGAACGCCCTGAACTGCCATCCATTGCCGACCTCTCCAGGCCGGAGCTGCGTCTTGCCGGCATCAGGTTCAATCCCTCCACCAACGGCAGCAGCCGCGGGCAGCGAGTGGTAATGATCTCCGCCATGAACATTGACGGCTCCAACCTTCGCGAGCTGAAAGGGGTACCGGCTGATCCCCATATAGGCGGGGTAACATGGTCAAACGACTGCAGCATGTTTGCCTTCACCAACACCACGGATGCCACGGTAGAGCTGTGGATGGCCGATCTGGCGACTATGACCGCACTCAAGATCGATGAGGGCCTGAATGACATATTCAGGAGGACTATGACGTGGCTTCCTGACGGATCGATTGTCTATCTGCGCACTCTGAGCGACAGGGGTAAGGCTCCGGAGGCATCAAAGGTGCCGAAGGGACCGGCCATCCAGGAGAGCGCAGGCGTCAGGGGAGAGTCGCGCACCTTCCAGGACCTCATTAAGAACCCTGACGACGAAAGGATATTTGAATATTATGCCACCTCCGAACTGATGCGCTGGAGCGGCGGTAATACCGCGGCTGTAGGCAGCAGTGGCATGATCACTGACCTGTCGCCCTCACCCGACGGTAAGTATCTCCTGATAACAAAAATCGACAAGCCCTTTTCATATATAGTACCCTATTATTATTTCCCCTCAACCACCCAGATATGGGATCTGCAGGGTAATGTCGTCACCATGCTCCTCGATAAGCCCCTGCAGGAGAACCTTCCACGCGGCTACGATGTGGTTAATCCCGGTCCCCGCAACTACAGCTGGCGCAGCGACAGGCCTGCAACTATCATGTGGGTGGAGGCGCTGGATGAGGGTAACTATCATGCCAATGAGATGCAGTACCACGATCAGGTCTATATGCTTGATGCTCCCTTTGCAGGAGAACCGGTGCCGTTCATTGCCACGGAGAAGCGCTATCAGGGAATTGTCTGGGGCAATGACAATCTTGCGATGCTTAGCGAGGGGCTCTCAAAAAGCCGCATCAGGGTAACCAGCACCTTCAGCCCGGCAGACCCGCAGGCTACACTGAAGAAGATCTTCGAAATCAATTCTGACGACCGTTACAATAACCCCGGCTTCCCCCTTACCGTGACCAACAGCTACGGAAGACAGGTATTGCTGCTGGCCGACAGGGGCAGGAGCCTCTATCTCTCCGGCCAGGGCGCATCTCCCGAGGGAGACAGGCCCTTCATCGACAAGTACGACCTCAGGTCCGGCAAGACCACCCGCCTGTGGCGTTCGGAAGCACCCTATTACGAGACTGTCAGTGAGCTCATTGACCCGGCTAAACAGGTGATGCTCACCGTCCGGCAGTCGGTCAACGAGGTGCCCAACTACTTTATCCGCGATCTGAAGAAGGGAACCCTGAAGCAGGTGACCCATTTTGAGAACCCCTATCCGCAGCTTGACGGCGTGCACCGGGAACTGGTCACATACAAGCGCAATGACGGCATTGACCTCTCATTTATGCTGTACCTGCCGTCAGGCTACGACAGGGAGAAGGACGGTCCGTTACCTACGATACTGTGGGCCTATCCGCGCGAATACAATGATCCCTCAACAGCCGGTCAGATAAGCGGCTCGCCGTACAGCTTCACAAGGGTGAGTCCATCCTCGGTGCTGGTTTATGTCACCCAGGGTTACGCTATCCTCATGAATGCAAGCTTCCCGATAATAGGTGCCGAAGGGCAGGAGCCCAATGACACTTTTGTCAGTCAGCTGGTGGCAAATGCCGGGGCTGCAATAAACAAGGCTGTGGAGATGGGTGTCACAGACCCGGCGAGGGTAGCTGCCAGCGGCCACTCTTACGGTGCTTTCATGACGGCTCACCTGCTCTCGCACTCAAGACTCTTTGCTGCCGGCATAGCCCGCAGCGGTGCCTACAACCGCTCACTGACGCCCTTCGGGTTCCAGAGCGAGCGTCGCAGCTTCTGGGAGGCCCCGGAGCTCTATCTTGAGATGTCACCGTTCACCCATGCCACAAAGGTCAAGGATCCCCTGCTGCTGATACACGGCATGGCCGATAACAACCAGGGCACTTTCCCGATACAGAGTGAGAGGTACTATGCAGCACTCAAGGGTGCAGGAGCCACGACAAGGCTGGTGCTGCTGCCTGCCGAGGCCCACGGCTACGCTTCCCGCGAGTCGTTGCTGCACATGCACTGGGAGTACACCAGGTGGCTCGATAAATATGTGAAGAACAAAAAGTAATATCTGCAATAAGCGGTTAGGTTATCTGAAAAAACTGATTAGTTTTGTCTCTCTAATCTTAAAAAACCTAAGCTTATGATCAGTAGTTTGTTCTGGATAGCACCTGTCGCAGCGGTGCTGGCCCTGCTCTTTGCATGGATATTCTACAGGAGCATGATGAAGTCGCCTGCCGGCAACGACCGGATGCAGGAGATTGCCGGTTACGTCAGGGAGGGTGCGATGGCCTACATCAGACGCCAGTACGGTGTTGTGTTCAAGGTCTTCATTGTTCTTGTATTTTTGCTTGTGATACTGGCCTACCTGGGGGTGCAGAACCCCTTTGTTCCGGTAGCGTTCCTTACCGGCGGGTTCTTCTCCGGCCTCTGCGGTTACCTGGGAATGAGAACGGCAACCAACGCCTCCTCCAGGACAGCCCAGGGTGCCTCCGAATCTCTCAACAAGGGTCTCAAGATTGCATTCCGCAGCGGTGCTGTGATGGGCCTTATCGTTGTCGGTTTCGGACTGCTTGACATTGTAATTTGGTTTCTCGTCCTGAACAACTGGGTCTTCTCCCCGGAGAACATGGCTGAAGGATGGAAGTGGCTGGGACTGACTTTCGTTCATGCCGGTACCACTGAACACCAGAAGATGATCGAGATCACTGCCACCATGCTTACCTTCGGTATGGGTGCCTCCACACAGGCTCTCTTCGCCCGTGTCGGCGGCGGCATCTTCACCAAGGCTGCTGACGTAGGCGCTGACCTTGTAGGCAAAGTTGAGGCAGGCATCCCCGAGGATGACCCCCGTAACCCCGCAACCATAGCCGATAACGTTGGCGACAACGTTGGCGACGTAGCAGGAATGGGTGCTGACCTCTACGAATCATATGCCGGATCCATACTGGCAACAGCGGCACTCGGGGCAGCCCTGCCGCTCCTGACGGCCGCTGACCAGATGAAGGCTGTCATCGCACCGATGATAGTGGCATCAATAGGAATACTGCTCTCCATAGCAGGTGTATATATGGTACGCACCAGGGAGCAGGCCACGCAGAAGAACCTGCTTAACGCACTGCTGCTCGGCACGGGCGGCAGTTCGGCGCTGATACTGGTGGCCATGGCTGTGATGGCATTCACCGGATGGATAACCTGGGGCGTCTTCGGCGCCGTTGTCGCCGGCCTCGCTGCCGGAGTCATCATAGGCCAGTCGACCGAATACTTCACCTCCGATGAATATAAGCCCACCAGGGGCATTGCAAAACAGACACAGCAGGGACCGGCAACCACAATCATCGAAGGTATAGCCGTCGGTATGCAGTCGACGTGGATTCCTGTCCTTACCATTGCCATTGCCATCATTGCTGCATACGGATTCGCCGGCGGGTTCCACGACTTCGCAGCGGGTGTGTACGGTATTGGCTTCGCCGCAGTGGGGATGCTCTCCACGCTGGGTATCACCCTGGCTACCGACGCCTTCGGTCCGATAGCTGACAACGCAGGCGGTAACGCCGAGATGTCGCACCTTCCCAAGGAGGTACGTGAGCGCACTGATGCCCTTGACATGCTTGGCAACACCACAGCCGCAACCGGAAAAGGATTTGCGATCGGTTCGGCGGCTCTTACAGCCATGGCCCTCGTGGCAGCGTATATGGAGGAGGTCAAGCTCTGGCTCGGACGCCTCGCCGACGACACCGTCGAAGGATACAAGCAGATTGGCGATGTGCTCTTCTACAAGAGCACAATGCCTTCGGTAATACCTGAAGGAATGACTGCCGTTGACGTCAGTACGGCTCACATTAAGGACTTTGTGGGAGCATATGACCTGTCGCTGTTCAATCCGCTGCTTATCGGCGGTATCTTCATCGGTGCCATGATGGCGTTCCTCTTCAGCTCGATGTCGATGAAAGCCGTGGGACGCGCAGCCGGCAAGATGGTTGATGAGGTGAGACGCCAGTTCCGCGAGATACCCGGTATCATGGAGGGAACGGGCAAGCCTGACTATGCAAGGTGCGTTGCCATCTCCACCAAGGGTGCACAGCACGAGATGATGCTTCCGTCACTGATAGCCATCGCCGTTCCCCTGGCTATAGGGCTCACGCTGGGTGTTGCCGGTGTGGTGGGACTGCTGATAGGAGGCATGACTGCCGGCTTTACGCTGGCGAGCATGCTCAACAACTCCGGTGGCGCATGGGACAATGCCAAGAAATTCATTGAGAAGGGTAACTACGGCGGCAAGGGCAGTGAGTCGCACAAGGCCGGCGTCGTGGGTGACACCGTTGGTGACCCTTTTAAGGATACATCCGGACCCTCGCTTAACATCCTCATCAAGCTCATGTCAATGGTCTCGGTTGTTATGGCCGGTCTGACCGTGACCTGGAGCATAATGGGATAATAGCTGAATATTATTATGTGACGACGCTCTTATCGGGCGTCGTTACTTATTTTAAGTCGTTGACTGATGATGTTCATTCCGGAATTCAGAGATATTGAATCGGCCATGGAGCTGATTGCGCCGCATGTTCACCGCACTCCGGTTTTGACCTCCCGGCAGCTTGACGTCATCAGCGGTGCGAGGCTCTACTTCAAGTGTGAGAACTTTCAGAAGGTGGGTGCCTTCAAGTTCAGGGGTGCCACGAATGCTGTTCTGAATCTGTCAGACAGCCAGCGCGCCGCCGGCGTGGTGACGCACTCGTCGGGCAACCACGCCGCCGCCCTGGCTCATGCCGCGGTGTCACGGGGGGTGAAGGCCTATATTGTGATGCCCTCCTCGGCGCCCGTGGTGAAGAAGAGGGCGGTGGCGGGCTACGGTGCCGAGATCACCTTCTGTGAGCCCACGCTGGCGGCGCGGGAGGCCGCCGCCGTAGAGATCATCAGTCGTACCGGCGCCACCATGATACACCCCTATGACAACTTTTTCATCATCGCCGGTCAGGGTACGGCCGCGATGGAGATGCTGGCCGACATACCCGCCCCTGTTGCGGTCATCGCGCCCGTGGGCGGCGGCGGCCTCCTCAGCGGCTCGGCGATAGCCACCAGGCACCTCGCTCCCGCGGCAAAGATATACGGCGCCGAGCCGCTGCTGGCTGATGACGCAGCCCGGTCACTGCACGCCGGAGCCATACAGCCGGCACTGCCACCACGCACAATAGCAGACGGACTCCTCACATCGCTATGCGAGAGGACATTCACAGTCATCACGGAGAATGTCGACGATATCCTGACCGTGACTGAAGGTCAGATTATAGAGGCAATGACCCTCATCTGGACAAGAATGAAAATTGTTGTTGAACCATCAGCGGCTGTTCCGCTGGCGGCGGTGCTGGCCAACAGGGAGCTCTTCAGCGGTAAGAGCGTTGGGATTATTGTTTCCGGTGGGAATGCTGACCTGTCGAAGCTTCCTTTTGCTCCTGACGCCTGAAGTAGGCGATGACAGGATAGTGATCCGAATAGCGCACCTTGACAATGTCAAAATCGGTGCACTCAATCTCATCATTGTAGAGAACGTAATCGATACGGTTAGGTGGATACTTGCCTCGGTAGGTGAAACCGGCACCGTACCCCGCCTCCACAAAGGCATCCTTAAGCCCTCGACGCATACGCCGGTATGTGTATGATACCGGTGTGTCATTGAAATCGCCGGTGACGATGACCGGGTAGGGAGAGCTCTCGATATGCCTCCTCACCCTGTCAACCTGCAGGGCCCTGCTGGCAAAACCCTCCGTGAGACTCCTGTATATTCCGGAGAGGCTCTCCACGGATCTCCCCTGCACCTCGCCTGTGATGTCGCTGAGAAGAGTTCCTTCGACGCGGCGCAGGCGGAACGACTGCAGGTGGTTGTTATAAACCCGGAAGGTGTCGGTATCAACAACAATATCCGTGAAGATGGTAAGCGATGATGAACCCGGGTGGACAACATCGCCCCGGTAAACTATGGGGTAGCGTGTGAGGGTGGCGATGCCGTACCGACTGGCAGCACCGCTTTTTATCAGTTTGAAGTGTGTTGACCACTTTCCTCCAAGTCCGCTCTTCAGCTTGCGCTCGCCGGCAGCGGGATCACCCCTGACATAGTATTCCTGGAGACAGAGGATCCCGGGATCCTCCTTCCTGAGAAGCTGCAGCATCTTGCTGAGAGTATTATGCTCACTCTCCTCGTAGAAGTTGAAGAGTCTGACATTGTAGCTCATCAGCTTCAGCTCGTGATGCTCTTCGTTGCCGTGATTGGTGAACCTGATGAAATTGTGTATGTAGCCGATGCCGATCACAATGGCAGCGGCTGAAATCAGGGCATACCATCTCCTTAAAATTATCCATAAGAGAACCATAGCGATGTTCGCGGCGGCGATGTAGGGATATGCCAGCCCGAAGAGAGCGGGTATGGCTGTGGTAGCAGGGTTGACGAAGATGGATAGATAGGAAACCAGCAACATGATGACAAGAACCATGTTCACTGCCAGGAGGATGTTTCGCGAAAACCGTTTTATCCCTCTATCCTTTGTTCTGGCTTTCACTGAAAAGGATCTCTTTTTCTTCCCTGGTGAGACTGTCATAACCTCCTTTTGAGATTTTGTCGAGTATATGGTCTATGGCCTTCTGCCTCTCTGCCTTCACCGCGTTGTACTCGTAATCCGTCTTTGTCTTCCTGGCATCAAACTGCGTGCCGGCATTTTTGTAGGTGACCTTCATGCGTCTTCTGCCAGGTTTGAAGAGGGTAACAATGAAATCGATGAAACGGTTCAGCCACGCCCCGATATCCGTGCCGTTCTTCAGACTGTACCCGTAGGCCAGTCCCATCATGGCTCCTCCGATATGCGCTATCTTGCCCCCGGTGTTGACAGAGAAGTCGAAGACGGAGGTGATGAGAAAGGTTATCAGCGCAAGGTATTTCAGCTTCACCCTGCCGAAGAAGAGGAGATGAAGCTCCAGGTCAGGCAGGTATACGGCGGTGGCAACCACCAGTGCCATCACCGAGGCTGAGGCCCCCAGTGCCATGGATACATGCACCATGCCGGCAAAGGCGGGGAAGATGTTGAACACGGCAATATAAAGCAGTGCTCCTGCCAGTCCGCCAAGGATGTAGAGCGATACGAGCTTGCGCTGATCGAGGTAACCCATGAAGATCTTCCCGAACCACCATAGCCACAGCATGTTAAAAAGGAGGTGGATAAAACCCTGATGGGTGAACATATAGGAGAGGGGTGTCCAGGGCTTCAGGGCCAGGGCGCCGATGGAAGCCGGGACCGACAGATAGGAGATAACTGTCGGGGCCAGGACCGGACTTGCAGACAGCACCCCGATGACCTCAATGATCTTTATAAGAAGGAATATTCCCGCGTTGACGTATATGAGCCTGGTGAGGGCTGAACCACGCCTGAATGATCCCTTTATCTCGTCCCAGATGCTCATCAGTAGAGTGTTTTTGTTGTCTTGCGCCAGTATCTTATCAGGAGATAACCGAAGATCATGCCACCGAGATGTGCTGTGTGGGCTATGCCGCTGCCGGGACTGGTGATGGCGAGATAGAGTTCAATGGCAGCATACCCTATGACCACATACTTGGCTTTGACGGGTATGGGCGGGAAGATGAACATCAGCTGTGTGTTGGGGAAGAGCACCCCGAAGGCGAGAAGGACGCCGTACACGGCTCCTGATGCCCCTACAACGGGTACATTCAATATCGCGTTAAGCCTTCCCATCTGCGCATCGGTGAAGTTCTTTCCCTGGCTGACTGCCTCGCTGCCCGAGTCATACACATATTGCAGCTGTTCCGGGGTGAGGAGATCCATCACCTTGTTGTACTGTATCCACTGCACCAGCTCAAAAAAGAATGCCGCACCCAATCCGGTGACCAGGTAGTATAGCAGGAAACGCTTCGGTCCCCATACCTGTTCGAGTATCCTCCCGAACATCCACAGTGCGAACATGTTAAACAGCAGGTGCACGAAGCCGCCGTGCATAAACATGTGAGTCACTATCTGCCATGTTCCGAAGAACTCCGATTTCGGGAAGTATAGCCCCAGTATCCCGTTCAGATTGATGCCGGAGGTGAACCTCAGCAGTTCATTGAGGAGCAGCATGACCACGTTGATGATGATGAGGTTCTTCACCACCGGTGGCGTGCCTGATAATATTCTGTTCATAGTTTGGTATTCTCTTGTTTCAGACGGCAAATTTAGCCATTCTGAGGAAAAATCAGCTGAATCTTCTGTCGAGCTCTTCGAGGGTGATGATATTCATCACCGTTTTGCCTGTGGGTGAGTAGTTTGGCATGGTGCACGCAAAGAGCATGTCAAAGAGCTCTTCCATCTCGGTATGCGTCAGCGGCATGCCATAGGGTATTGCTGCTGCCTTCGCCATCGAGAGCGCCACCCTCTCACGGGCACCGATAGAGGGGTCGGAGAGTGTCTGGCGGTATTCGGCTATCAGCGTCACAAGCATGGCCAGAGGGTTGGCGTTGCGACTGTCGGCAGGGTGGCTCTTTATGGTGACCCTGTTGTCAGAGTCTGTCTCCAGCTCGAAGCCTATGGTCCTGAGCTGGTCGCTTATCTCCTGTACTATGACCATGTCGCCGGGGTTCAGCTCGGTGGTGACGGGGAAAAGCGACACCTGTGCCGGGCGGGGTCCGTCGCTGAGTGATGTAAGGTACTTCTCATACAGCACCCGCTCGTGTGCCCTACGCTGGTCTATCATCATGATGCCGGAAATCACCGGGCACATTATATACCTGTTTTTTATCTGGAAGAAGCGGCGCTGACCCTCTGCGGCTCCGGTACCTTCCTGCTGCTCACTGCGGGCGGTGATGGTGAAGAGCGACTCCCATCCGCGGGCATTGCCGCTGTCATGCTCACCATCCCTTTTCGTCTCCGGCCGGCGGTATTCCGTGCCGTCGAAGGGGTTGAAGGTATGGTCCACCTCTATCTGCGGCCGGGGCGGAGCAGTCATGCCTCCGGTGATCACGGGTATCTCCACGGCGCCTTCCGGCCCGAAGTCGAGCGACGGAACCACGTTGAACCGGCCGAGGGCCTCACGCAGGGAGGCGAGCATGATCTGCCATACGGAACGCTCATCCTCGAACTTGACCTCGGTTTTGGTGGGGTGTATATTGACGTCTATAGCCGAGGGGTCGGCGGTCATGTAGATGAAATAGGCAGGCACCGTGTCGGGTGGCAGGATGCCCTGGTATGCCTCCAGCACCGCACGATGCAGGTAGGGGTGCCTGATGAAGCGGTTGTTGATGAAGAAGAACTGCTCTCCGGCAGAGCGGCGGGCGTTCTCAGGCTTGCCGGCAAAGCCGCTGATGGAGATGATGGTGGTGGTTGTCTCCACGGTGACCAGGTTCTGGTTGTAATGTTTGCCGAAGAGGGAGATGATGCGCTGGCGGTGGCTGCCCTGCGGAAGACGGTATATCTCCTGGTCGTTGTGTATGAGGGTGAATTTTATCTCCGGGTGTGCCAGCGCCACACGCTGGAACTCGGTTATTATGTGCCGGAACTCTGTGTTGTCGGTCTTGAGAAACTTGCGGCGGGCAGGGACATTGTAGAAGAGGTTCTTGACGCTGAAGACCGATCCTGCGGCGCAGGAGCATGGCTCCTGTCTTATCACCCGCGAGTTGTTTATCTCCACCAGCGTGCCTGCCTCATCCTCCTCGCGACGGGTGCGCAGCTCGGTCATGGAGACGGCGGCGACGGAGGCCAGCGCCTCGCCGCGGAAGCCCTTGGTGGTGATGGTAAAGAGATCGTCGGCGGATGAGATCTTGGAGGTGGCGTGACGTTCAAAGGCGAGACGGGCGTCAGTCTCGCTCATGCCGCGGCCGTTGTCTATCACCTGCACCAGGGTGCGGCCGGCATCGCGTATCACGATGCTGATCTCTGTGGCTCCGGCGTCGACGGCGTTCTCCGTCAGCTCCTTGACCACGGAGGCCGGCCGCTGTATCACCTCGCCGGCAGCTATCTGATTGGCAACGGAGTCGGGAAGGAGCCTGATAATGTCACTCATCTGCTGGGATTAAAAACGTAGGTATAAATAGACGACCAAAACAATTATTATAATGATGACCAGAAGTCTTATGGTAGTATGTCTCTCGACTCGTTCCTTTCTTCTCTGGAAGTGGTTACGCATGTCACCCCGCATGATCTTCGAACGGTAGGGTTGGTTTGCCCTGCCCTCCATAGCTTTAGCGGAGGAGGGCCTGTCCTCTGTGCCCTGTGCTCCGTGCTCTGCGCCCCGGGCGTTGGCTGAGGGGGGCCTGTCTCCTGCAGCTTCATCGAAGGAGGACTCCTTGCTCCATGCCCTGCGTCTCTGCTCCAGCTCCTCCTTCGCCGGGTCATAATATCGCGGCACGTAGTTAAAGCCGCGCGGTTTATTCTGTTTAAAAAAACTGGGGATAGCCATGACGCACTTTTTGCAAAAATAGTAAGAAAAGCCTGAATTCTGAACTCCGGCCGGGGTAACCGGAATTTTAGAATTGTTCTCTTTTTGTTACCTTTGGGTTTCTTAAAACCTGATACCTGAACGATGAAGATCCTTGTCACTTTTGCCGGCAGCGCAGGTGTGACAGCAAGTGTGGCTGATCTCATCGCCAGGGTGATGACCGGACTGGGGGCGGAGGTTACACTGCTTCCCATGAGCGGTGTCAGTACAGTCAAGGGTTTTTCGGCAGTCGTTGTCGGCAGCATGGAGCAAGGCCGAGGATGGATGCCCGAGGCGATGGAGTTTGTCAGGGTCAACCAGCCACTGCTGAAGAAGAAGCCCCTTGCGCTTTTCACTGTCATACCGGCACTGGGATCGGAGAAGGGCGCCGAGTCGCGCATGGTGATCATGCAGTACACGGCTCATGTGCGCGGCATGGTCCATCCCGTGAGTGAAGGTTTCTTCACAGGGGAGAGTGTCAGAGATCAGAAGGCTGAGCCCGGCGAGAGGTCGAAGTTCAAACTGAGGATACTGCTCGGACTGTTAAAGGAGGGAGAGTCCCGCAGTCATGAGGTGGAGACCTGGGCGGCAAAGCTGCATGAGAAGCTACTGCAGGCCACGGGCAAGGGCCCTGCCGGGCCGGTGCACGGAGCCTGATCAGTCAGGGCAGCACTCCGGCGCCAACGGGTTCATATGATGCAGAAGAATTGAGGCTGGAACCGCTCACTTCATCTTAACATACTTTTCGCTGTTGTAGTTACTTTTGTCAACCACTCCCAGCTCATCGGCAGGCCATACCTGGATAAGGGTATCATTCTCAACTACGATCCTCATACGGAGGGTTTTCCCGACATAGTCTTTATTACTGTGGTATTTTATTGTCTCCTTGTAAACGATGCCCTCAAGCGTATAGGAGCCGCCGCCGAAGTTATCCGTGGTGACGGTGTCCAGTGTCGCCTCTCCGGCAAACATCCAGTAGTTGTTGCACCACATTTTCACCTGGCTTCCCTGGTAGTCACCCGGGAAGGTAGCCAGTATTGAGTCGTTTTCCACCTGCCTGGCGTAGATCAGATCCCATGCGCCAACGACAGGGTTCACCGGTTCCTGGTTGCATCCGGTAATAATGAGCAGGATCAGTGCGCTGAAAAGAACAGTCTTTTTCATAGGCATATAGTTTTGATTTGACGTTCCTCAATGGCTGATATGTAAATTTACGCTATGACATGATATGAGTCAAGTTTTTCGTTGCGATTTAATTTTATCATTTTTAATGACAACCGCATTTTAACGATAATGAATTTATTATTCAGCTCAATGGCCTGCTTCCGGCAAATTCCATAAAACATTTCAGCAAAAACGTTGACTTTATTAAAAAACAGTTTTAAATTTGAGATGCTGCATTTCTAAAACTATTCACATGTCGTTGTCCAAGTACATTGCACGATTGCAACGGATGGATCTACTAATTGCCTTAAAGGCAACCGGATCCCCGGAAGAATTTGCCAATAAGATGAGCCTAAGCCGAAGCACTCTTTTTGAGACGCTTCAGGAGATGAAAGGAATGGGTGTTGACATCAGGTACTCCAACATCAGGGAGTCCTATTATTACGGCGATGCCAGGCGAATAATTGTCAGAGTTGAGAAAGCCGGGGAAAACCAATGACAGCCTACATTCAACAGTGTGCGTCATTCCCTGAATGAGAAGAATGAAGAAAAAAAAATGTACCTAAGAATAAGATGTACTTTCTAATCTAATTTGACAGCAACAAATTTATTTAAAGATTTTCGGGAAATCCGATATTATTGGACTATGTGCAGATAGATTTGCCTCTAATGATTTACAAAGTATTTTATTAACCAGGCCAGAGTCACACCCTGCTTAGGCGGCTGTCTAATTGCAGCAAAAATTTCAGGGATTAATGTAGTTTGGAAATGGAGAAGAATTTGACCTGAAC